>CAZZFF010000163.1:0-12215 GCA_964653485.1 uncultured Verrucomicrobiota bacterium
CCTCCATCGGGGCGACCTGGGCGTAGCCGCCGCCGGTGCCGCCGCCCTTGACGCCGAAGCACGGGCCCACAGAGGGTTCACGGAGACACACAACGGCTCTCCGGCCGAGCCGGCACAAGGCGTCGGTCAAGCCGATGCTGGTGGTTGTCTTGCCCTCCCCGGCCGGGGTCGGGTTGATGGCGGTGACGAGGATCAGCTTGCCGGTTGGAGCGCTCTCCAGCCGCCGATACGCGTCCAGGGTAATCTTGGCCTTTGTTTTGCCGTAAAACTCCAGTTCTTCCTCCTGGATGCCGAGTTTGGCGGCCACAGCCTCGATCGGCAGCAGCTTGGTCTGCCGCGAGATTTCAATCGCACTCAATCCGCTAACATTCATCTTCTTCAAGCCAGAGTCTTGCGCCAGTCCGGGTCGCAGCGCAATCAGCTTTTTTAACGCAGCTCATTTCGGGGGGTATCGATGAGTTTGGCGCCCATGTCCAAGCCCAAGCGCAGGCTTGTCAATCAGCCCGGTTCGGCGCAGAGTATCCTTATGAACGAGCCTAATGCCAGTTCGCCTGGGCCGGCTATCATGGCTGAAGCGCCGCCTTTGCGGTTTGACGAGCATGAAGTCATTCGCGTCGGCCGGACTCGGGTGACCCTGGATACATTGGTGGCGGCGTTTGAACGCGGCGATACGCCCGAAGGCATCGCGCGCAATTACGACGCGTTGTCGCTGGGCGAGGTTTACCAGGCCATTGGTTATTATCTGACGCACCAGGCGGAAGTAGGAACCTATTTGGAGCGGCGCGAGGCTCGGCGAGGGGCTATTCAAGAACAAGTGGAGTCACGGCATAACCCCAATGGCATTCGCGAGCGTTTGCTCGCTCGTCGGAGGCGGACTGCCTGATGCTGCGCTTCGTCGCAGACGAGAATCTCAACGGCGCTATTACTCGCGGCCTCCTTCGCCGACGACCAGGGCTGGATGTGGTGCGCATCCAGGACATCGGCTTATCGGGGATCGGCGATCCGGACCTGCTGGCTTGGGCAGCGAATGAGCGGAGGCTGATTCTGACACACGACACCACGACGTTGCGGCAGTTCGCGGAGGATCGAGTGCGCGCAGGACAACGCATGCCCGGCGTGTTTGAGGTTGGCGAGCATCTCCTGATACGGGAGGCCATAGAGGACCTGTTGCTCATCGCCGAGTGCAGCCTGGAGGACGAGTGGGAAGGACAGGTTCGTTTCCTGCCGCTACGCTGAGACAACCGTCGAAGCCGGGGGTCGTCCATCGCCATCGCCCGCCCTTGTCGGCGAACCGGTTCACCGGCCTGGCGGTGTGATTGTCAGTTCTCCTTTATTGAACGAATAGACCGTCGCGTTTCTGCGCCCGATATGGAACGTGAGGACGACCTTGTTGGTGTCGTCCGGGAAGCCGAAGGGGACAAACTGCGTGGCCGGGGCCTGGACCCAGTCCTTCGGCTTCGGCGCGAACTGGCACTTCTGGACGAAGTCGGACTTGGAGGCGAACCCGTACTGGGGATGGGCCGCGCAGTAGCGCTGCGTCTCGCCGGTAACCAACGAGAGAACCTCCCCCGCCTCCCATTCCTGGGTCATGCCTCGGACTTTGCTGTAGGCGCGCGCAAGGGCCGGCAGCAGTAGCGAGGCCAGGATACAGATGATTGTGATGACACAGAGCATCTCGATCAAACTGACTGCCGCCACGGCGCGCCGGCCGGCCGCCGTTCCGCCGCGTGTTGTCCGTGCTGTTTGCATGCCGATTTGACCGGGAGCCGCCAAATCCCTCACGGCGTTCGCCGCGGCATTGGGGCTTGCAAGCGGAGGGCTCGGTTCGTTTATACTGGGGATAGATGCGGCAGCAGGCAGTCAACCGGAAATTCGGGGCGGAGACGTTCTTTTGGCCCCGGCCCGCCTTCCCGATTGGGGCTGGTGTTCTCCTGGTTGGTTCTTTTCTTTATGTTTGGCTGCGGGTGGAGCCTGTCCTGGAGTATCACAGCTACGGGCCGTACTTTTTCCGGCAGCGGGCTTTTATGGACGGGTTCCTTGGCCGGCCGGGAGGTCTGGCCAGTTATGCCGGGGTGTTCCTGGCGCAGTTGAATTGCCTGAGTTGGCTGGGCGCCCTGGTGTTCGTCCTGTTCGAGTGCGGGGTCGTTCTCGCAGCCCTCGTTTGGTTGGCTCGCATCAGCGGCAGGGCGCCGGGCTTCATTGCCCTGGTCCCGCTGTTTGTGCTGGTGCTGCTGCGCAACCGCTATGGATGCCCGGTGGCGGCGATCAGCGTGGGGTTTCTCCTGGCGCTGGCCGCTTGCGCCGCATACGCCTTGTTGCCCTGGCGGCGCCCGTGGTGCGCGACGGCTGCCGGCGGAGTCGTTTCCGCGCTCCTTTTCTTTGTGGCCGGGCTTTGGTCCGGCTCGCTCTTTGCGGTATTGTGCTGCTTGTTTGTCTCCATCCGGATGCGGAGTTGGCCCGCGGGGTTGGTTTGCCTCTTTCTGGGGCTGGCGGCGCCAGCGGCGGTTCTGGGAGCGGGAAAGCTCGGGATTGCGAGGCTGGTCAATCCCTGGCCGGAAGGAGTGTGTTGGGGCCTTGCGGCCGCGCTCTATGCCTCGGTGCCCGTCGCGGGAGCGGTTCTGGCGTTGCTCCCGGAGCCTGGCGCGACTCGACCCGCCGCCCCGCGGCCGGTTTTGCCAAAGAGGGCCGGCCAGGCCATGGTCGGCTTGGCGTTCCTGGTCGGATGGGCCGCCGTATGGCTCAGCTTTGACCGACGCCAGAAGCTCCTGGCCGAGATCGACTACGACACCGGTTGCGGGGATTACGAAGCGGTCCTCGCGGCGGCCAGACAGGTCAGAGCGCTGAGCCATCCCGCCAAGGTGCGGCTGCACCTGGCCCTCTACCACACCGGGCGGCTGGCCGAGGACCTGTTTTCGTTTCACAACATGATGGACGACCCGCCGTTGGAGGGCGTCGGCGAGGACTGGCGGGCGCAAAGCCAGCCGCTCTTCGAACTCGGTTTGGTCAACGACGCGGAGCACATGGCGCTCGAGGCCCTCGAGATGGAGGGGGACCGTCCCGATCTGTTGCGCCTGTTGGCGCGCATCAACCTGCTGAAAGGCCGGCCGGAGGCGGCGCAGGCCTTCCTGAACGTGCTGAGCCTGATCCCCTTCCAGGGTGAGCGCGCCGACGCTGCCTGGCCAACGATAGACCCGCGGATGCCCGCGGCCGAGGGCGCCCTCCTGGACCGGGTGCGCGCCGGGGCGTTGACCAACGAGGTGCCGCACGACGGGCTGCCGGTGGGGCCTCTGCTCGACGTCCTGCTGGCGTCGAATCCCACGAACCAAATGGCCTTCGAATACGTCATGGCCCACTACCTGATGGACCTCGATTTGAAGAGGGCGGTCGAGCGCCTCCGGTTGCTCAACAACTTCAGTTACGCCGGCATCCCGCGGGCGTACGAAGAGGCCCTGGTCCTCTATCAGCAAGTCGCCGGGGTTCAGGTCAAATTGAAGGGGCGCGCCGTCCGCCCTGAAACCGCCGAGCGATTCCGCCAGTTCAGAGAAGCAGCCAGGCAGTTGAAGGAAGGAGTCGAAGCTGAGGGGACCTTGGCCGCCAGGTTCGGCGACACCTATTGGTATTATTATTTTGCGGCCTTGGGCCGCAAGCAAGCGGACGGAGGCCAAGCCTCGGCGCCATGACAACCCGAATCCGGATACTTCGACCGCGTCTCTTCTTTCGCTGGCTGCCGGTCGCCGCCTTTCTGGCCGGCGGCGTCCTCGAACCGCGGGCCGCCGAAGCGCCGCGTCTCTTCCCGGACTACGTAGGCGTCACCCTTCCGCCCAACATTGCGCCGTTGAACTTCAAGGTCCAGGAACCTGGCTCCTCCTACCGGGTCGAGCTGCGCTCCGCCAAAGGACCCTCCATCGCCATCTCCAGCCCGAATCCCACGATTCGGATTCCGCCCAAGGCTTGGGCAAGCCTCCTGCGAGCCAACCGCGGCGAGCCTTTCTACTGGGACATCTCCGCGCGGGCGGCCACGTCCGGCTGGACCCGGTTCGCCACGGTGACCAACCAGATTGCGCGGGAGGAAATCGACGCGTGGCTGGCCTACCGCCTGCTCAGGCCGATATTCAATTTCTATGTGCATCTCGGCATCTATCAGCGGGACCTGGAGTCGTTCGACCAGAAGCTGATCCTCGAAAATGACAAATTTGAGCACGCTTGCCTCAACTGCCACACTCCGTTGAACCAACGCCCGGATACCTTCGCCTTCAACATCCGCGCCTACAGCGGCAAGAGCCCGATGGTGTTGGTCGTCTCCAACCAGGTCGCCCGCGTGGACAAGACAATGGGCTACCTGGCCTGGCATCCGAGCGGCCGGCTGCTCGCCTTCTCGGCCAACAAACTCTCCCTCTTCCTTCATACCCGCGGCGAGACCCGCGATCTCTATGATGCCAGGTCCGACCTGGGCATTTACCGCGTCGATTCCAACACCGTCGTCTTTCCGCCCGCCATCGCCGCGCCCGACCGGAACGAGACCTGGCCTGCCTGGTCACCCGACGGACGATACCTCTATTTCAGCAGCGCCGTCCCCCGGCCGCTCGAAGAATTCCGCCGCATCCGCTACGACCTGATGCGGGCCGGTTTCGATATCGAGACCGGCCAGTGGGGGCGGCCTGAGCTGATGATCTCCGCCGCGGAAACCGGGCTGAGCGCCTGCCAGCCGAAGATTTCCCCGGACGGCCGTTTCCTGCTCGTTACCCTGTGCGAGAACGGCAATTTCCCCATCTACCAATCCAACAGCGACTTGTATGTGATGGACCTCGCCACACGGAAACTCCGCCGGCTCGAAATCAACAGCGACCAGGCGGACACGTGGCATTCCTGGTCCAGCAACAGCCGATGGGTGGTCTTTAGCAGCAAGCGCATTGATGGCCTCCTGGCCCGGCCTTATTTCAGCTATGTGGACGAACAGGGCGAGTTTCACAAGCCCTTTGTTCTCCCTCAGGAAGACCCGTCTTTCTATGGCTTCTGCCTCGACACGTTTAATGTGCCCGAGCTGATGCGGGGACCCGTGACCGTCAAGGAGCGGGACTTGGCGAGGGCGATTGTCGAGCCGCGCAAAGTCCTGACCCCGCAAGGCCCCCCCGCGCCTTCCTCGCCGGGGCCGCAGCCCGGCCCGGACCCATCCGGCCACCCGCCGGTCCGGGAATAGGCGCAGTCCTGGATTTAGCGGCTTGTGATCGCCGCGGAACGCGGTAGGCTGGTTGAGAAGTCACCCGATGAAGCTGAGTTTGGCATTGACCGCGCCGAGTCTGTATCCGGGTTGGGCGAAGATACCTCACCCTACGGAGCGGCGGCGTGTGCCAGGGCGCGGCCGGGCGCGGGGAGGGTTCACGCTGATTGAGCTGCTGGTGGTGATCGCGATCATCGCGATCCTGGCGGCGCTGTTGCTTCCCGCGCTCGCGAAGGCCAAGGCCAGGGCCCAACGGATTCAGTGCGCGTCCCAAATGCGGCAGTTGGGGATGGCGATTGTCCTGTTCGCGTCGGACCACGCCGAGGTCCTGCCCCCCGCGGCGTACCGCACCGGGGATTACCAGTATCAACTGACGTGGGACGATTATATTCATCGGTATATCGGCGGCACGGATAGCGACGCGGACTTGGAGGTGGGGATTACGGATGCGAGCGCGGTGCCGCGGACGTTGAAATGTCCGGCCGACCTGGTTCAGGCCTCCATCGAGTGGGGCACTTACGGCGGACGGCGATCGTACTCCATGAACCTTGCCGGCGACTGGGACCTCCTCGCCAACACGCCCAAGCCGGACCCCAAGTTTGGCGTGGGCCTTTACATCTCGCGTAACGATGGTTCAATGCCGCCTTGGGAGCCGCCCGGGTACAAAACCAGCGTGGTCCAGGACAACTCAGGGACCCTCTTGCTCGCCGAATTGCCCAATGGCAGAAACATGGCGGGGAATGACTGGCCCTCGTTTTGCGCCGGCCCGGTCGTGGCTACCGCCAACTTTCCCTGGGTGACGCCGGATTGTTTCCAAATCGGCGTGTCCCAGTACAACTACGGCGCGGTGAGCTACGGCCTGCACGCGCGGCGGTTCAACTACCTGTTCCATGACAATCACGTGCAGGCGCTCAAGGAGACCGATACGGTTGGCACCGGGTCCATGCTGGCGCCGCGAGGGATGTGGACGATGACGGTCGGAGACTGAGGGAGCGCACTTTATTGAGACGCGCGAAAATTAGGTGTTGACGCGTCCGCGGCAGGGTGATAAAAAGCATCATCATTCCAAAGGGGAGCAACGCAACCTGCCAAGGGTGTCTTTTAATGTGTCGGACTTGCGCAACGCTATGAAACGAATCGCTTTAATTGTGTCAGTTCTTGTTTGTCTCGGCGGCTTGAACGGAGTCGCCGGTGAGGCTCAGAAGATCAATCGCTACAGGGCCGTGCTCAGCGAGGCGGCTCCGGCGGAATTGCCGGCCAAAGCGGCCGAGTTGGTCAAGAGAGCCAAGGTGCGGGATCGGGGCGCAACCACGGTTGATGTTGTCCAAGCTGCTTTGGAGGCAAATCCCGGCAGCGCGTGCGCGGTTGTCAGTTCCATTTCCAAAGTCGTTCCCAGCATGGCGCCGGCAGCGGCCGGGGCGGCCTCTCAACTCCAGCCCAAGGAGGCGATCGCCATCGCCAAAGCGGCGGCCCGCGCCGCCCCGTCGGAGGCCGCCAAGGTAGTTGTGGCTGTTTCCAGGGCCGTTCCGAGTCGTTGGCGGCTCGTGGCCGCCGCGGTCGGTGAGGTCGTTCCGGGGTCCAACCAGGCTATCCTGGCCGGTCTGGCGGCAGCGTTTCCGGAGTCGAGTCCGGGGATCAGCGAAGCACTGTCCGGATACACCGGCGACGTCTCGTCCGTCGGGTCCGTCCTGGATCAGGCTGTGGCAGCGCCCTCGCTCCCCACGGGGATCAGGGGTCCCAGCATCGGTTCCCCTTACACTTTGGGGAATGGCACGCCCTCCGACATCAATGGGCTGAGTCCCGGCACGAGCACCCTTGTTCCTCCGGGTGGCGCCAGCTACGCGGCCCCTTGATCAGAACGAGATTCAGAGCGGCGCTTTCCGTGGCTTCCCCCCGGTCTCGACGGATGAGACGAGTGAAAAAAACTTGCAATTAGTTGTTGACGCAGGCGAGGCGCGATGCTAGAAATAGCGTGTTAGTTTGACGGTGAGGCGCAGACGTAAAGGAAAGTAATGTCGGTGAGTTGTTGTAATTGGGCAACACTATGAAACGAATCGCGGTAGTTTTATTGGGTTTTGCATGTTTTGGCGCCCTCAGTGGCGTCGCCGGTGACATTCAAAATGTTAACCCGTACAGTGCCGTTTTCAGCCAGGTGATTCCGGCGGAAATGCCCGCGAAAGCGGCCACTCTGGTCAAGAAAGAGAAGGCGCGTGATCGGAGCACGAGCACCGTTAATGTTGTCAAGGCCGCGTTGGCGGCCAATGCGCCGAGCGCGTGCGCCGTTGTCAGTTCGATTTCGAAGGCTGTTTCCGAGATGGCTCCGGTTGCCGCCGGAACAGCCGCTGAGGTGCAGCCGAGCCAGGCGGTGGCTATCGCCAAAGCGGCCGCCAACGCCGCCCCGTCCAAGGCCGCGAAGATCGTCGTTGCTGTTTGCCGGGCGGCCCCGAAGAGTCGTCGGGCTGTGGCTGTGGCCGTTTGCGAGGCGGTGCCGGGGTCCAATCAGGCCATCCTTACCGCCATGGCGGCGGCGTTCCCCGAGTTGGCCGCCGGCATCAGCCAAGCTCTGGCCAAGAGCAGCAGTGAATTCGCTCCCGTCGGGTCCATCCTGGATCAGGCTGTGACCGTGGCCTCGGCCCCCACGGGCGTGAGAGGTCCCAGCATCGGGGCGCCCTACAGTGGCGGGAACGGCGCCCCTAGCGACATCAATGGAACAACTCCCGGGAACAGCACCCCTGTTCCGCCGGGGGGCGCCAACTACGCCTCCCCATAATCGGGGCAGATTTTCAAAGCCAACCTTCCCTGGCTTGCCAGCCCATCTCGACGAGAGATGGGCTTTTTTTTGTTTGCGATTACCGCGGATCGGCAGCACTTTCATCAATGCCCGACAATATCGAAACTGTTTTGCAAGAAGAGCGGCTCTTTCCACCTCCGAAGAGCTTCTCCAAAGAGGCCCGCATCAAATCGCTTGGCGAGTACCGCCGGCTTTACGAAGAATCCATCGCCTCGCCCGAGAAGTTCTGGGGCCAGCAAGCCAAGGATGAACTGGTCTGGATGAAGCCTTGGACCCATGTGCTGGAGTGGCAGGAGCCGTTCGCCAAGTGGTTTGTGGGGGGGCAGCTCAACGCGGCGGAGAATTGCCTTGACCGGCATCTGAAGACGGCCACCGCGAACAAAGCCGCCATAATCTGGGAAGGCGAGTCGGCCGGACCCGGGAAACCCGGAGAACAGCGGACGCTAACGTACCGGCAACTGCACCATGAGGTATGCCGGTTTGGGAACGTGCTCAAGCGGTTGGGCCTGGCGCCCGGAGACCGGGTTCTGATCTACCTGCCGATGGTCCCGGAGGCTGCCATTGCGATGCTGGCGTGCGCGCGCATCGGCGCCGTCCACTCGGTCGTGTTCGGCGGCTTCAGCGCGCAGTCGGTCGCGGACCGCATACACGATTCCCAGGCGAGGCTTGTCATCACGGCGGACGGCGGTTTTCGGCGGGGCGCGGTGGTGCCGCTCAAGCAGAATGTGGATGAGGCGCTGACGCTCAAGGGCCCGGACGGGGAGCTTCTGGCCAAGTCGATCGAGAAGGTCATCGTCTTGCGGCGAGCGCATAATGACATCCAGTTCCGCGACGGCCGCGACCTGTGGTGGCATCGGGAGATGGAATCCGCCTCGGTCGATTGCCCCGCGGAGAAGATGGACAGCGAAGCGCCCCTGTTCATCCTCTACACCAGCGGCTCGACTGGCAAACCCAAGGGCGTCCTCCATACGACAGGAGGTTACCTGCTCTACGCGAAGGTCACGGCCAAGTATATTTTTGATTTGCGCGACGAGGACGTTTATTGGTGTACCGCGGACGTTGGCTGGGTCACCGGTCATAGCTACGTGGTTTACGGCTTGCTTGCCAACGGGGCCACGAGCCTTATTTATGAAGGAGCCCCGAATTTCCCGGAGCCGGACCGTTTTTGGCGGATCATAGAGGAGTACAGCGTGAGCATACTCTACACCGCGCCCACAGCGATCCGGGCGTTCATGAAGTGGGGGGATCAATGGCCCAAGAAGCATGATTTGAGTTCGTTGCGCTTGCTGGGGACGGTGGGCGAACCGATCAACCCGGAGGCCTGGATATGGTATTACGAGGTCATCGGGGGCAAGCGGTGTCCGATCGTGGACACTTGGTGGCAAACAGAGACGGGCGGAATCATGATTAGCCCGCTGCCGGGGGCCACTCCCACCAAGCCGGGTTCGGCCACGCTGCCCTTTTTCGGGATCACGCCGGAGGTGGTGGATGACAACGGGAATCCGGTCCCGCCCAACAGCGGCGGCAAACTGGTCATCCGGCGGCCCTGGCCCGGCATGCTCCGCGGTCTATGGGGGGACCCGAGGCGATACCAGGACGTCTATTGGGGCGAGGTGCGGGGAGCGTACTTCACCGGCGACGGGTGCCGCCGGGACAACTCCGGTTACTACTGGATTGTCGGCCGCATCGATGACGTGCTCAACGTCGCGGGCCACCGCATTGGCACAGCCGAAGTGGAGAGCGCATTGGTGAGCCATCCGAACGTGGCGGAGGCAGCAGTGGTGGGGCGGCCCGACGCGCTCAAGGGGCAGGCGCTCGTGGCCTTCGTGACTCTGAGGAGCAGCGCGCATCCGGATGCCGGGCTGCGCGAGGAACTGCGCCAGCACGTGGCGCACGAGATTGGCCCCGTGGCAAAGCCGGACGACATTCGTTTCGCGGAAGCCCTGCCCAAGACGCGCTCGGGCAAGATCATGCGACGGCTGCTCAAGCAGATAGCGGCGGGGGTCGAGATCAACGGGGACACCACCACGCTGGAGGACCTGGGCGTGCTGGCCCGGTTGAGCGAGATGGAGGGAGCTTAAGGCTCGCGCGGGGGGGCGTGAGAGCATCGCGACGCTTGCCACGCTCCACCCCGGGCATTCCGGTATTGGTCCTTGGAAGAGCCCTTACGGGGCGTGTCTGGAGATAAACCGTTTCATTCGGGCCATCGCCTCCGTCACGTTGTCCATGCTGGTGGCATAAGCGCAGCGGACGAAACCTTCGCCGCAGGCGCCAAAGGCGCTGCCGGGGACGACGGCCACTTTCTCTTCCTGGAGGAGGCGCAGGGCGAAATCCCTGGAGGAGAGGCCGGAACGGGCGATGCTGGGGAAGGCATAGAACGCGCCGAGGGGGCGGTGGCATTCGAGGCCCATGTCGGTGAGGGCGGCGGCTATGAAATTGCGGCGCCGGCGATATTCCTGGACCATGTTGGCGATATCGGAGGCGGGGCGGGCGAGGGCCTCGATGGCTGCTTTCTGGCTCAAGGAAGAGGCGCAGAGCATGGTATATTGGTGGATTTTCATCATTGCCTCGATGAGTTCGGGCGGGGCGCAGGCATAGCCGAGCCGAAAGCCCGTCATGGCCCAGGCCTTCGAGAAGCCATGGAGGAAGATGGTGCGTTCGCGCAGGCCCGGCAAGCTCACCAGGCTGGTGTGAGGGCCGTCATAAGTCAATTCGCCGTAGATTTCGTCGGTAATGACGATGAGGTCGTGCTCGGAGGCAAAGGCGGCGACGTCGAGGAGATCGGCGCGGCTCATAACGGCGCCGGTGGGGTTGTTGGGGAAATTGAGCATGAGGGCCTTGGTGCGCGGGGTGAGCTTGGCCTCGAGCATCTCGCGGGTGAGGCGGAAGCCGTTTTCGGGGCGGGTCTCGACGATGACCGGGACGCCGTGGGCAAAGAGGATGGTAGCCCGGTAGGAGACGTAGCAAGGCTCGTGGTAGAGCACCTCATCGCCGGGGTTGAGCAGGGCGCGCAAGGCCAGGTCCAGCGCCTCGCTGACACCGACGGTGACCAACACCTCGGTCTGAGGATCGTACTGGCCGCCAAAGGTCCTTTGGACGTAAGCGGCGAGGGCGCGGCGCAATTCCAAGTAGCCGAGATTGCTGGTGTAGTGGGTTGCGCCGCGTTCGAGGGCGAAGACGGTTGATTCGCGCACGTGCCAGGGCGTGTCGAAATCCGGCTCGCCGATGCCGAGGCTGATGACCCCCTTCATCGTCGTGACGATGTCGAAGAAGTCACGGATACCTGAGCGCGGGATGTCCCGGACGGCGGTATTGAGGCGGTTACGGAGTGATGGTGAGGCGTTCATCGGAGTGATCCTGGTGCATCAGGACGCCAAGCCGTTTGTAGGTCTTGAGCATGAAATGGGTCGAGGTCGAGAGCACTCCTTCCAGCGCCGCCAACCGTTCGCTCACAAAGCCCGCGACCTCCCTGAGGTTCTTGCCCTCGACGAACAGGAGCAGGTCGTACGGGCCGCTCATCAGGTACGCCGAGCGCACCTCGGGGAAACGGCCGACGCGCTCGGCGATGGTGTCGAACCCACCCTCGCGCCGAGGGGTGACTTTCACCTCGATGACGGCGGTGACCGTGTCCAGGTCGAGTTCATCTTCGTTCAGGACGGCCTGGTAGCCGCGAATGACCCCGCGCTTTTCGTAATCTGCGATGCGCTGGTTCACCTCGTCGAGGGACAACTCGAGCATCCGGGCGATATTCTCGCGCGGCTCCAGGGCGTTGGCCTGCAAAATCTTTAGCAGTTCATCCATAATTCACCTTAGGTCAGTTGCGGCGGGACGATAACCCGTTGGCTGCGTTTGGGCGAGCAAAACGTGTCCGAAAAAGAGTCAACGGAGCCTGAAGCCGCCCCGGAAGACGACTTCGGCGAGGGTAACGATAAGGAAGACGGCGCTGATGAGGGCATTGAGCCGGAAGAAGGCGAGTTGAATCCAATTGAGGCTTCGGCGGCGGGCGATCCAGTGTTCGAGGAGCAGGCAGACGACGATGATGAACAGGCCGACGAGGTAGGCAAGGCGGAAGCGGCAGAGGAAACCAAAGGCGAAGAGCAGGCCGCACATGAGGAGGTGAGCGATGAAGGCAGCCTGGAGGGCGTTTTTCGGCCCCCATGCCACGACCAAAGAGCCCAGGCCGTGCCCGCGGTCGAACTCATAATC
>CAZZFF010000164.1:0-12018 GCA_964653485.1 uncultured Verrucomicrobiota bacterium
CGATGACAGTGCGGATGGGCGGCTGAAGCCGGGTGAGGAGGCATTTGCCGCCGTGGGCGGCGAGGGTCTTGCTGGTTTTCATGAGCACGCGCAGGCCCATGCTGCTCAAATAATCGAGTTGGGCCAGGTCAAGGAGAAGCACCCGCGTAGCGGCCGCCAGCAGGGGTTGAAGACGCTCCTCGCATTGGGCGTAGGTCTGGGTGTCCAACCGCCCTTTTAGCGAAACTCGAATCCGTCCGTCGGAAAGATTCTGAACTGTGATTTCCAGCATGCGATTTCCTTTCGTTGGTGGGCTGAGTGTCAAATGTAGGTTTCCTTTAGCAAGGCTGCGGCGGGTTCGTCAAGCAATTCCCGCCGTCGCAGGTCCTCGAACCGGGCCAGCAAATCGTCCACGCCGAGCCGCTGTTTGTTGGCGCCCTCGAAGTGGTGGGCGACCGCGCCTTTGTGCATGATGACAATGCGGTCGCCGAGATGGACCGCCTGCTGCATCGAATGCGTGACCATCAGCGTGGTCAAGTGGTGGCGGGTGACGACTTCTTCGGTGACGCGGATGACCTGGTCGGCGCTCTTGGGGTCGAGGGCGGCAGTGTGTTCATCCAGGAGCAACAGGGCCGGCTTGAGCCAGGTGGCCATCAAGAGGGTGAGGGCTTGGCGCTGTCCGCCGGAGAGCGAGCCGATGCTGTTGCCAAGCCGGTCTTCCAAGCCCAATTTGAGATGGCTGACGCGGTCGCGCAGTTCGTTCCTGAGACTCCTTGGGAGCGCCCAGCCGAGGCGCCGGCTCTGGCCGCGCCGCGCCGCGAGGGCGAGGTTCTCGGCGATAGACATGGCGGGGGCGGTGCCCGAAAAAGGGTTCTGAAACACGCGGCCGATGAGCCGCGCGCGCTTGTGCTCCTGCCAGCGCGTGACGTTCTTTCCGGCGAGGTGAATCTCGCCCTCGTCCAACCTGAAGGTGCCGGCAACCGCGTTGAGCAGCGTCGATTTGCCCGAGCCGTTGCCCCCAAGAATGACGAGAAACGCCCCTTCGGGAAGGTCGAGGTTGACGCCGCGGAGGGCGCGGACTTCGTTGACGGTCCCGGGGTTAAAGGTCTTGCGCAGATTGCTGACGGTGAGCATGGGGTTTCTTTTCGGCTAACCTGGGAGTGCGGCAGGCGTGGCCGGCTTCTTTAGTCGTTGGAGCCAACCGGGCAGCACGAGGGCTGCGAACACGAACAGGGCGGTCACCAGCTTGAGGTCGTTGGGGTTGAGTCCCCAACGCAGGGCGATGGCGACGAGGAGACGGAAGATCACGGAACCGGCCACGGTCCCGTAAATGGCCAGACCCAGGCTCCGCGAGCCGATGAGGGACTCGCCGATGATGACGCTGGCCAGTCCCCAAACCACCATGCCGATGCCCATCTGGGCATCGGCGAACCCCTGGTATTGGGCCAGCAAGGCCCCCGACAGGGCGACCAGGCCGTTGGCCAGGGCCAGCCCCATGATGCGATAGTTTTCGACGCTGACGCCCAGGGCGCGGATCATCTGGGGATTGTCGCCCGAGGCGCGCATCGCCGTGCCCAGTTCCGTCCGCAAGAACCAATAGAGCGCCAGGCAGACGACCAGGATCACGCCCATCGCCGCCAGGAGCGTCACCAGGTCGCGCGCGCTGACCAGCCAGCCCAGGAGGTTGGCGTCGGCTTTCCCGAACCAGGCCTGACCCGCCCGCTCGGCCCAGGTGGTGATAGTCTCCCCGGACGACAAAGGCACATTGCTTTTGCCCATCACATGCAGGTTTATCGAGTAAAGGCCCGTCATGACGAGTATCCCCGACAGAAGGGGGTTGATCTTGAACCTGGCCTGCAAGATGCCGGTCACCGTGCCCGCGGCCAGACCGCCGGCGAAGCCCGCCAGCGTCGCCAGCAAGGGATGGACGCCTTTGACGATCAGCACCGCGCAGATCGACGCGCCCAGGGTGATGGACCCGTCAACGGTGATGTCCGCGATATCGAAGACGCGGTAGCTGATGTAGATCCCCAGCGCCAGGAGGGACAGGATCAGCCCGATGGTGAGTGCGCCGAGCAAAAGAGTCATGGCAGGAACATCATGTTGAGGGGAGGTTTTAGAAAGTCAAGGGCGCGCACCAGCAGGCGCCGCGCAGGAAGCGGCTTTCGCCCGCCCCGCTTAGGTCGCGCCAATCGTTGAGCAGGTGGAGCAGACCGAGAATCTGTTCGGTCTCGAACAATGGGAGGATGGTTTCGGCAAGGCCGACCTTGCCTTTGCGCAGCGGGCGATAAGGAAAGGCCGCGGCGTGAAAATGGCCGTAAAGTCCGCCGGCCCGGACCAGGGGCTTGAGCAGCCGGAGGCCGGCCCCGCGCGATTGGGCCGCCGCGAAGCCGACAATGAGGCAGGTGGAGTTGGCGAACGCCGCCTCGGCGGTAAAGCTGAGCCAGTCCCGAATTCCGGGAAAGGCAAAGATGTCTTGTGCCTTGCCGGCCTCCGAGGAGCGGGCCGGGTTCTGCTGGAGGGAAGCGCCAATGAGGGAAGCTGTCTCGGCCAGCATCACCAGCCCGGCGGCATCGGAGCGGACCGCGTCGAGGCAGGCTTTCACCACCGTGCTGAGGGGCAGACTGGGCTGTTCCGGGCCTTTGTCGAACCGGAGCAGGCGGCGGAACCCGCCATGGCCCAACATCCCGTAGGCGACCTTGAGCGTAGGCATTAGCGCTCCTTGGAGAACCATGTAGTCCGGCTTATTTGAGCGGTCTGCCGGTTGGGCGACCGCCGCGCCGGCGGCCGCCAGGAACTCCCCAAAGGGCTGGGTGGGAGAGGCCCCGCCGGAGCCGAGGGCGCCCAGGCCGATGCCGATGGCGTTGGCGGGGAACTCGACCGAGGGGCAGCTATCGGGTTGGCCCTGGCCGGCGAACCACGCGGCGGAGTTGCCGGGCCAATGCACGCGAAGCACCGCCTCGGGGTCCAACTCGAACACCTCCGCCGTGGCGCCCTGCTCCGGGAGCGCCACTTGGCCGGCGGAGCTTTCGGCGGCGCGGGCCGTCGGGGCCGTGGGGCCGGTTTGGACGAACAGGAGCGCCTCTAGTCCGGCGAGTTCCAGGACCTTCCGAACGATGCCGGAGGCGTTGATCACCCCCAGCCGTCCCTGGATGTTCTTGAGTTGGCGGGCGTAGAGCACGAGGATGCGGATGCCGGCGGAGCTGATGTAGTCCACTTCCGCCATGTCCACCGCGATGGCGTGTTGGCCGGACTGAACGGACTCCGCCAGCGCCCGGGCCACGTGGTCGCTCCAGGTGGCGTCCATGCGGCCCTTGAGTTTGATCTCGAAGTGTTCGGCTCGAGCCGTGCGGGTGATTTCCATAAGCGGGAGCTGGGTCAGCGTGGGGAGGGGTCGGTCACCTGCCTGGACTCGCGCAAGAGCGCCGCGGGAATGGCCAGGCGGCTGTCCTGGGCTTTCTTGAGGTTGACGAGTTTCTGCATCCGCGCGGGTGGCGAGAAGGGGATGTGGGCGGGGCTTTCACCGCGCATGACCCTGGCCGCCAGCGCGGCCGTCTGGCGTCCGGCGTCGTAATAGTCGCGCGCCAGGACGACGGCGGCCCCTTGTTTGGCGGAGGCGCTTTGGCAGGAAAAGACGGGCAGACGGGCCTGCGCCGCCGCGCGGGCGATGGCGGGAAAGCCCGCCGCCGAGAGGTTGTCGATCACCTGCACCACGGCGTCGAGGCGGCGTCCGCACAGCGCCAGTGCGGCGTCCGCCAGCTCGCTTGCGCTGTTGGCCGGAACGGTTTCCACCGTCAGGCCGCAACGGGTGGCTTCGCGGACAAACAGGTTCTTGTTGGCGACCGAGTTGACTTCGGCGGGACAGAACAGTGTGCCCACCCGTCTGATTTCCGGGAAATGCGTCCGCAGCAATTCGGCCATCTGCCGGTAAGGGCCTTGGGTGTAAACGCCGGTGAAGTTCGGCAAGTGGTCCTCGTCGGATTTGCCCGCGCCGGCCACAAAGGGATCGGCGACCACGGTAAAGAGAACCGGGGCGTTGCGGACTTGCCGGATGGCGGCCTGGAGAGTCGGAGTGCCATAGACGAGGTAAAGATCGGCGCCGGCGGTCTTGGCGGAATCGAAAAGTGTCCCCAAGGCGGCCATGTCGCCCTGGGCGCTGAGGGTCCGTAGCGTAAAATCGGCGGCTTCGTTCAGGCCCTCCTCTTTCAAGCCGTCGCGGAACCCGCGCATGGCGTCTTCGACCATGACCGATTCGAGGTAGGAGGTTTCCTGGATCTGCCAGTGCTTGGCCAACGGATGCCGGGGCGCGGGGGTTGGCTGGGTTTGGGTGACGCGCATTGCGGGCGCCGCCGAGGAGTTGGACTGGCCGGCTTCCTTTTCCACGCGGCCATCCTCACCGATGATCGAGTCGGCGCGCGCGGTGATGTCGTCAGTGAACCGCCAGGGGTCGCGCATTTTTTTGAGGACCTGTTTGTTGAGCATGATGCGCTGGGGCATGAAGTTGGTGACGACAAACGAGGCCGGATCGGCTCCGTCGAGGATGGCGGCGGCAATGGCGCCGACGCAGCGGCCCACCTCCTCATAATTGGCGCCCAGATCGAAGAGGGTGCCCTCGCGGACCTGGCCGCTGGTGTTGGAGAAGACGGGGATGCGGGCCTTGAGGGCGGCCTCGCACAGGCTCGCCGCGGCGCTGTTCACCGTGACATCCGCCCCGGTCCAGAAGGCCTCAACGCCGCGCGCGATGAGCGAGTCAGCGGCTTCGCGCACGTCTTTGCTCTGGTCGACGTTGGCCTCGAGAAGCTGAAGGCCAAGGTCGTGGCAGGCCTCCCGGGCCTTGAGCGTGCAGGTTTCGGAGTTGCGCTCGGTGGGGTTCCAAATCACGCCGACGACTTTGAGGCCGGGCCAGAGCCGTTTGGCTTCGCGCAGAATCTGCTCGACCGGCTGGAACGTCCCGATGCCGGCGATCCACGGGGGTTTGTTGGTGGAGCCCATTTGGCGGATGCCGACGCCCGCGCCGGCGGGATCGGTCACCCCGCCGAAGACATGAATGGCGCGGCCGTTCTTGTTGGCGTTGGCCACGCATTGCAGCGAGAGCGTGCTGATGCTGATGGCCATCTTGAAGCTGCCGTCGGTCATGCGCTGGGCGATGGCGTTGGCGGTGGGCAGGTCCCCCTCGGCACAGAATCGCTGGAGGGCCAGCCGCTCGTGATCGCGGTAGCCCGCGGCCGCCAGTTGCTCCACCACGCCCCGCTCCACCTCGTCCAGCAACGAGTTGGAGGAGTGTTTGAGCAGGGCTACGCGAATGCCCGAGGTATTCTCACCTTGATGGTTGCGCGCCCCTTCCCGCGAGTGAAGGTCGGACAGCAGCAAAATCGACGCCCCTGCGCTGAGCAACACCAAGGAGAGCAAGACGCGCTTGAGAATCGGCATCATGATGGGTTTGGGTTCGACGGGATTACATGGGTCTTGAGCCGCCGCGTCAACTTGTTCCACGGTATCGCAGCGCGAGCACGGTGATGTCGTCGGATTGCTCTTCGCCGGCGGCAAAGCCGCGGACGGAGGCGAACAGGCCTTCGACCAGTTCCTTGGGCGCCGTGCCAGCCTGCGTCCGGGCAAAGGCCAGAAGGCGGTCGTCCCCGAAAAGTTGCTTGTCGGGGTTCATCGCCTCGTTCACGCCGTCGGTATAGAGCAGCAGCGTATCCATCGGCTGGAGCCGAAGGGTGAGGGTGGTGTAGGCCGGCGCATCGGAAATGCCGAGCACGGTGCCTTTGGGGAGGTCGATCCACGCGGCCTGGCCGGGGGCGCCCAAGCGCAACGGCGGCAGGTGGCCGGCGTTGGTGTATTGAAGCTCGCCAGTCCGCAAATCGAGGGCGCCGCAAAACAGCGTGACGAACATCATTTGGTCGTTGTCCACGTACAGCTCGTGGTTGACTTTCATCAGGACCTGCGACGGTGAGAGATGCTGCTCGGCGACGCCTTTCATAAGCGTCTTGGTGACCGCCATGAACAGTGCCGCGGGCACCCCTTTGCCGGAGACGTCGCCAACAAGAAAAAACAGGCGATGCTCGTCGAGCAGGAAAAAGTCATAAAGATCGCCGCCCACTTCCTTGGCCGGCTGCAGCTCCGCGAAAATTTCAAAGTCCGTGCGGTCGGGGAACGGGGGGAACCGTTTGGGCAGAAAACTGCGTTGGATGGTCTGGGCGATCTTGAGTTCGCTCTCGATGCGCTCTTTGGCGGCGGTCGTGACGGCGAGGTTGGCGACATATTCCTTGAGCGCCAGGCGCATGTTCTCGAACGATTGGGAGAGATCGCCCACTTCGTCGCGCGAGGTGACCGGTGGCACCGCCAGGTCGAGATTGCCGCGCGCAATCTCGTGGGTCTGCTGCGCCAAGGTGCGTATGGGCCGCGTGACGCCGGTCGAAAGCAGGGTGATCACCGCCAGCAACAAACCAAAGCCGATGAACCCGATCCAGAAGACCACTCGATTCATCGCGCGCAGGTCGGCGAGGATGTCGGCTTCGGGAAACAGAATCCCCACGGACCACCCGCTGGATATGGGCACGTAGTAAAGCCACGAGGCGAACCGGGTGTTCGGCGAGCGGACGCGCACGAAGCCCTCGCCGCCCTGGACCATTTTCCGGCCGATTTCCCGCCATTGTTTGTCTCCCGTCTCGTCCGCGAGGCTGAAGATGCTCTCCTTGAAGACGTAGTCCTTGTTGGGATGGGAGACGAACTGGCCGTTTTGGGAGAGCAGAAAGGCGTAGCCCCGCTGATAGAGCTTGATCGAGGAGACGATTTCGACCAGGTGCTGCAGTTCGAGGTCGGCGCCGACCACGCCGGCGAAGACGTCTTGACCGCCGGCGTGGCTGTAGAACGGCACGCAATAGGTACACATCATGGTTTCGCCGCCGCCCTCGTCGAAGTAGGGGTCCGTCCAAACCGCCTTGCCCAACTCGCGCGGGAGCAGATACCAATCGTGCGACCCATAATCGTAGCTGGCGTCCGCGAGGTTCACGAACTGCAACCGGCCTTCCTTGCGGTAAACGTAGGGGGCGGCAGGTTTGCTTTTGGAGGCCGGTTCGCCGGGCGCGAAGACGACTCCGCCGCCGTAGAGGTGCGGGCTGGCGAGCAACTCGTTGTCGAGCAGCCTGACGATTTCCTGCTCGTTCGGGCGCTCGGCGGCGACCTGGCGCGCCAGCCATTGCGGCAGAGGTTCCACCGCGTGCAGCACAGCCTCGATCCTGTTCGCGGTGCCGTGGGCCAGGTTTCGGGTGTTCGCTTCCACCCCCTTGAGCACCAGCGCGCGCGCGATGTGGTTGCTGTAGCCGAAGGCGAGAGCAAAGATCAACCCGGTGCTGGCCAGCACCAGCAGGCCGAGCTTGAACGCTAGCGTGAGGCGGAAGCGGCTATGGCTGGAGGTGGACATGGAATTCCTCGAACGTGGGCGCCGCCCGGAGCTGGCCGCCGGTTTTCATCTCTCGAACCACGCGCTCGTATGCCTCGCGGGACAGTTCCCCCAATGTGACACCGGGCTTGACGGGCTGGATCAACTCGCACATGCGGTCCAGCATCCAACGTTGGTGCGAGAGGTTGCTGCCCGTGCGGGCCTGTTCCGTCCGGTTCATCACGACCCGCAGTGCTTCTTCGCGATGGCTCAGAACGTATTGCCAGCCCTCGAGGGTCGCTTGGACGAACTGGCGGCAAACGTCGGGCCGGGTCCGCCAGGTTTCGGCCAGGCAGACGATGCAGTCTTCGGGGAAGTTCAGGTCGTGCTGGTCGTAGAAAAAGAGCGTCATCTCGTCCTCGTTGAGGCCCGAGTTGATGAAGAGGTGGTATTCGTTATACCACATGGCTGAGGCCGCATCGACGCCGCCGCGCATGAAGAGATTGATTGTGGGGCCTTGCGTGACGGTGGTGACGCGCAGGTTGTATTTGCGAAACAAGGCGTTTGGCTGGGCCGCAAAGTCGGTCCAAACACTGACCTTCTTGCCGTCGAGGTCTTTCACCGATTGGATGCCGTGCGATTTGGTGGCGACGAGCATCAAGGCGGAACGCTGGGTGATTTGCGCCAGATGAACCAGCGGGAGGCCCTGGTCGCGGAGTTCCAGCGCCGCAGAGAGGAAGTGGCTGGCGAAGGTCGCCTCTCCGGAGGTCAGCAGCTTGCCAACAGGCTTGCGCGGGCCGCCGTCCAGGAGTACCACGCTCAGGCCGTGCTCCCGATAGAACCCGCGCTCCAGGGCCAGGTAGTAACCCGCAAATTGAGCTTGGGGAATCCAGTGCGGCAGGAAGACGACCTTGGGTTGAGACTGGATTGCCTCCGCCGCGAGGGCGCACCACGGCAGCAGCGCCGTCAGCGCGGCGACGACGAAACGCGCTCTTTTTGGTTGTCGATTCGTCGTCAGGCACATAAAGTTACCACGTCGATTTGGGTGATAGTGCATGGCGAGCCGGCAGGCTTCAAGCTGGATCCGCTCATTTCGTCCAGCCGCATTCAAGCTCGACACCTGAATCAGAGACGGAAAAATCTCTTGTTCTGATGAACGCCGAGCCAGCCAACACTTTTGAGAGACGGTTCCCCAATCAACTCGACCCTCTCAGCCGCGCAACGGAAGAGGCCGTGCGGTTCCTGGAGGAGCGCGGCGTGGATAGCGGCGGAGTTTATCTTGCCAACCTGGCGATCGAAGAATTGGGCACCAACATCCTCAAATACGCTTACGACGACGCAGCCATCCACGAGATCCTCTTGCGGTTGGAGGTCCATCCAGGGGGGCTTTTGCTGGTTCTCGAAGACGATGGACGGGAATTCAACCCCCTCGCGGCGCCGGAGCCCGAGGTCGACTTGCCGGCCGAGCAGCGTGTTCCCGGCGGCCTGGGAATCCATCTGGTCCGCAAATTGGCCGAACGTCTGGATTACCAGCGGTGCGGCGGGCGAAACCGAATCACGGTAAGGATCAGGTCCTGATCACTCCTACTCCCAGGTCTTCTGCACCTCGACCAAATCGCATCGGGTATGGCCGTTCTCAGTGATGCGGGCCAGGAAATAGACCGCTCCGTTTTTGCCCACAGCGATGGAATTGACGTAGAGCGGGCGCTGGCCGTCTTCGTAAAAGATGGCGCCGCGGTCGGCATATTTGCGGCTCGGAATGTCGTACGTGACCAGGTGCAGGTCTTCCAATCCCTTGGCCTCGCCCATGGCGGTGGTGCTCTTGCCGGCCAGGCGCTTGCCGTCCATGTAAATGGGCGCGCCGGTCAGGTAATGGAGGGTGCGTCCGTCCGGCCCGAGGGTGAAACCGAGATAGCCGTAGCTGAACTGGTCGAACATGCCGGAGCGTTTTGAGGGTTCCGAAGTGATTCGCTCAAGCACCTCCAGACGCGGAAGGTCCGGATCGAACCGGAACAGATAGCCGGAGTTGCCATGCACACCGTAAATGACTTTTTCCCGAGGCTCCCAGACGGTTTGCCGCCAGTTGTAGCCCATGTGGCCCGGGGAGGCTGGGTCGTAAAGACCGAAGTAGTCTTTCTTCATGTCTTCGCCGGGCACCGGGCGGACGGCATCGCTGGAAGGCTCATAGACCAGGATGGCGCCCTCGGACGTGGTGAGCCAGGCGCGGCCGCTTTCCGGGTCAACGCAAATTGAGCGGCAGATGGTGCGGTAGGCGGGGCCCTTGCCATTTTCTCCCTCGGCGCACGTTTTGCCCAGGTTTTTGAGTTGCCGCTTTGCCAGGTCGTAGCGGAAGAAAGAGCCTGAAGGCCAGGTCAATCCGAACATCCGGCCGTGACGGGCGTCCATGTTCAGGGCCAGCACGCCCTCGCCCCCGGGGACGATGCCGAAGTCGTCGAACGAACCTCCCTTAAGGTCGTACGCCAGCAGGTGTCCGCCGGGGTACGGCTTGCAGCCGGAAGGCGGGACGCCCATTTTCTCCATGCCATCGATGATGGTATAGACGCCGACGTGGGTGGCAAAGTAGAGTTTGCCGTTCGCCTCGATGAAATTGACATGGCTCTTGCCTTGAGGGATGGCCTTTGGGGATTTCTCACCGCAAACCTCGGTCAGATCGGCCAGGTGACAGACCCTCCGCGCGACGGGATCGAAGCTGAACATCTGCGCCCCAATCTCCGTCGATTCGGAACTGAGCACGTAATAGATCTTGCCGTCGCTGGCCGCGCCCATCGCGTTGTAAGTGTCGTGGGCTTGCGGGAAGCCGGAGTTCCAAGTGCGGGCGCTCAGCCTCGGGGCATCGGGTGAACTGGCAGGCGGCTGCGCACCCCAGGCAAACCATGGCAGGAGTGCCACCGCCAACAGCAAAGCGGAGCGGGGTCCTTGACCTTGGGTTCGGGGGTCCGGCTCGTGAGACTTGCGGCCAAAGACCTTTTCATAAGCCCGGCAAAACGGGCAGAGTTTCTCGAACGTTCTGACCAGCCAGAACGCCAAGCCGGCCTGCTTGCGCCGCGCGCGCTGACAAACCAGGCAACGGGCGCTCCGTTCCGCCAGGGCGCGAGTCCTCGCGCTGACAGGTTCGTCTTGCATACGATCCGATTCTCGCCACGCCGGGCAGGCGCGTCAAATGAATTGGTGGGTTGCGGCTCCGGCAAAAACGTGCCCGCAACGGCGTTCAGTCCTGTGCATTGCCGGGCAGCGGGGCCACATAGACGCCCCTCTCGGCCAGCTTGGCGGCGATCATCTCGACTGTGCGCGCGAGGGCGCCCTGGTTTTCCTTCACAATCCTCCGGGCCGCCGCTCCCAGTTGCACGCGACGCCCCGCGTCGGCCAACAGTGCCTCCATCGCCCGCTCCAGTTCCGCCGCGTCTCGGACCTGGGTTGCGCCCCCTCCGCCGACGAGCAGACGGCCAGCATCGGAAAAGTCCTCCATATTTGGCCCGAAGACGATGGCCTTGCCCAGCGCCGCAGGCTCAATTGGGTTCTGGCCGCCATGGGCGGCGAGGCTCTTGCCCAGAAAAACAACGGCGGCGCAAGAGCAAAAGCTCATGAACTCGCCCGGGGCATCGACCAGCAGACACTCCGGCGAGCCTGGGGGCAGGGCTGTGGCCGAGGCGATCTCGGTCCTGAAAACGAGCTTGAGCCCACGGTTGCCCAGATCGCGTCCGATCGCCCGAGCGCGTTCGACATGCCGCGGGACCAGGACTAACAGCAGGTTGGGGAACCGCCGGCGCAAGCGGAGGAATTGCGCGGCCAGGATTCTCTCCTCACCGGGATGCGTCCCTCCGGCCACCCAAACCAGGGCATCATCCCCCGCCCCGAGCCGGGCGAGCAACTCTCGAGCATCCGGCCCCGAAACAGGATTTGCCTGGGCGGCGTCGAACCTCAGATCGCCAAGGACATGGACGGCTTCGGGCCGGCAACCGACCTGGCGCAGCGCGGCGGCACAGGTTTCAGTCTGGGCGCCGACCTCGCAGAAGGCCCCGAACAGGTCCCGGAAGAGAAAGCCGAATCGTTTGTAACGGCGATAAGAACGGTTGGAGAGGCGGGCATCGACCAGGAACAATGGGATGTGTGAGGCCCTGGCCCGCCAAATGAAGTTGGGCCAAATCCCGCTTTCAATGAGGATGACCGCATTGGGGTGGATGGCATGCAGGGCCAGGAAGACGTACTTATCCAGGTCAATAGGATAATAGATTTTTCCGACTCGGGCCGGCAACCGTTCCCGGAGTTGGGCCATCGCGGCAACCGCGGTCGTTGAAACCAGGATCTTCGCGTTGGGCATCCGTTCGTGAAGGGCATTGACCAGGGCGACACACACGTTCGTCTGCCCAACCCTGGCGGCATGCACCCACACCACATGCCGGTTGGTGAGCGATTGTTGAACATCCTTGTCAAAATCGCCCAATCGCTGCCGGAAGCCCTTGCGCCAGCAGCCCCGGCGGCACAACCGGAAGAAGTAATAGGGCGACGCAAAGAGGAAAAAGAGCAGAAACAGGATGTTGTACAGCCAACGCATGTCGCATCAGTTCTGCTTCAAAACTAACTGGAATTGTTTGGGTTTAGCAAGGGGGCGGCCCCCTTTGTCTGCCGGTCTCCTT
>CAZZFF010000165.1:0-11990 GCA_964653485.1 uncultured Verrucomicrobiota bacterium
TGAAAATGCCGGAGGCGAGCGCCCGCTCGCGCGGCGGGAACCATTCGCCAATGACTTTCACCGCCGCGGGCCAGTTTCCCGCCTCGCCCAGGCCGAGCATCATCAGGAAGGCGGCGAGCATCCAAACATTCTGGGCGGCGCCAATCAACGCGACCGCGGAACTCCACACGAACATGCACAGGAGATAGCCGCGCTTGGTGCCGAGCCGATCAATGAGCGGCCCCGACACGCCGTTGCTGACGGCGTATGCCAGGAAGAAGCCGGAGGTGAGCAGGCCGTAGTCTTCGTTGGAAAGGGAAAAGACCCGCTGCAAGGTCGTGGCCGAGACGGAATAGGCCTGGCGGCAAAGGTAGTTGATGACCGTGGCGAGGAAGGCCAGGCCGACCATGCCCCATCGCAGCCGAGAGGGCTGCGACTCGGAGGCGGGTTGCGGTCCAGTCATAGCCCAGTCGGTAGCCAGGCGGCGCAGGTTCGCGAGCCGCGGTATCGCGGACTAGCAAATACGCATCGTCAATCCTCCGTCCACGGAGACCGTTTCGCCGGTGACGTAATCGTTGGTCACCAATTCGCGGATGAGGCTGGCGACTTGCTCAGGCGTGCCCTCGCGATGGAGGGGGATTCGATGCTGGATGTTGTTCTGCTTTACCTGCTCGGTCATTGGGGCGTGAAACGCGGTGCGAATGACTCCAGGGGCGACGCAGTTCACGCGGATGTTGTCGTCGGCGAACTCGTAAGCCAAGGCCCGGGCCAGTTGCGGCAACGCGCCCTTGACGGCCTGGTAGGCCACATTGGTCTTGATGCCGCGAACGCCGGCCGCGGAGGAAATCAGGATGATCGCGCCTTCCTTTCGTTTTCTCATGGCCGGAATGGCTGCTCGGCAGAGATGGAAAACGGCATGAACATGCAAGTCGAAGGCGGACTGCCAGGCTTCGGGAGTCAACTCGAACAAGCCGCCGTTGACCGGCCCGCCCGCCGAGTGGACCAGGACATCGACCGGACCGAGCTCCCTGGCCGTTTCTTCCACGCACCGCGCGGCCTCGCTGGCGACGGCGACGTCGGCGAGGATCAGGAGGCATCCGCGGCCCAGCGCCTTGATGCGGCGGAGGGTCTCCTGGGCCTCGGCGTCCCGGTGCCGTCCCACGATGGCGATGTCCGCTCCCTGTTCCGCCAGTGCTATCGCCGTCGCGCCTCCGATGCCTTTAGTGCCGCCCGTGACCAAAACAACTTTATGTTCCAGTTTCATATTCTCAAACGATGATCTGTCTTGAAAGCAGCACCGTAGCGAAACCGCCGGGAAAGGGATACTCAAATCCGCCTGGACACGGTCGGGAGGGCGCGCGATAGCGCCAATCAGTCCGCGAGCTTGAATCTCTGGAGGGCGGGATGCCGGTCTTTGGGCGGCGGGCTTTCTTTGGCGGGCCAGACCACCTCGGCCACGTAAATCGCCCCGTCTTTGTCAACGCATATCCCGTGAGGGGCGAAGAAATTGCCAGAGGCTCTTTATAGTCTCTTCCTGGGAGTAACCGACCGGGCAGGCCGGGCTTTTAGTGTTGGCAAAATAGGTGCGCAGCGTTTGGTTGGGACACGAGATCATCCGGGTCACGGGCATTTGGAGGTGGCCGTTCGGGTCGGTTTGCCTGATCCAGTTGTAAGCATACCGGAGCCAATTGTTCCTGTAGTCTTCCGGCTGGAGGGCAAACCACGAGATTTCGTCCCAACCCCAAACAAAGATGGTGCTATTGTCGGCGACATTGGGGGTTCTGGCCCGGCCATAATTGTCGAACTCGACCAGATACGGCAAGCTGTCACAACGCCAGCCGCTGGGGGAGGTACACCCCTTGCTCCTCTTGAACAGAGCGTCGAGGTGGTTCACCTCCAGAACGGCCTCGTAAGGTTTTTCCGGGACCGCCTTGATGCGCAAAGGGAACGAGTTGAAATCCAGGAGACTGACGCCGTCCTTGACCATGCCCCCGGAAGGGACGTGTCCATCCATCAGGACCAGGTGGCGGCGGGCGTGTGTTTTTGCATAAGCCCGCACTTTGGCCAGGAACTCCGAGTATGCCTTCAAATCCCGGTCCTGGGCGCCGATGAGTCCGACCTGCCCCAGGTGGAGGGCTTCACAGCCGGCGTTGATGTAGGAGACGGCCAGATAATAGAACCAGAGCTGTGTTTCGAGGTTGTTGATCATCGGAACGCCGCCCCGTCTTCCGGGACGATTGGAGGGTCCCTCCTCCCTTTTGATGATGGCATCGCAGGAGAACGGTCGGTCCTCGACCGGGAGCCCAAAATCAGTGAATACCCAGGCGGGAATCTTCAAGTTATTGACGTCAGCGCCGACGTGCTCGAAGAGGCATCCTTGGAAGATCACCTCCGGATCAGAGGCATGGACCGCATCCACCCTCTCTTTGGCATAAGCGAGGAAGGCGGGATCGTTCAAGCGGCTCTCTTCTCCCCACCGGTATAGGGCACGGCCAATGAACTTGGCTCCGATGTTTCGGATGAGCCGGACATCATCGTCTCGATAAGGCAACTCATAGCCTTCGGGTTTGCCCGGCACCAGGAAGTACCCCATGGTTACGGACCGATCCAGGTAGTTCTCGAGCGTCTGGCGGGAGATGGCGCCGTCAAAGTAGTAGGGGCTGTTCTTGTCAAAAAGCGGTTTGGCCGGGGCCGCGGGCTGCATTGGCGAAATATCCGCCGTGGTTCGGGGAGACTCCAGGACGAGCAGCCAGTCATTCGCGCCGGCGCCGTTATCGCCCGGGGTCTGGAGGGTTCGTTGCCCGGGAACGGGAAGCGCCGCCCCGGACGGGAGGAGCGGGGTATCCTTGGCGGGATTGACCCACCGGGCTGTCACCGGGCCGGGAAAGCTCGAGAGGTCGAGCTTGAATTCGCGCGGTCCCGTCGTCCCGTCCGCGGGGATGTAGAGCGCTGCGAGGCTGCCATCCAAGGTGCGGGCGGCGGTGATGCGGGCGGGGCCGTCCCCCGCGCCCGATGCGACGAGTTTGGCTTCGGTGTCGGGGACGAGTTGGTGCCACGGGAGCGTGGCGAGGAGCCTCCCGAGCCGGGCGACGTCGCGGCTGCCCGTGCCGGCGAGCGCCTGCTCCCAGGTGTTGGTGTGCGGGAAGAGGGTCGGCCCGTCGAAGTGCCACATCGGATTATTTCCGAAGAACTGGCCGCATGCCCCGCAGAGCATCGCCCACCAGGCCTGCCGCCGGATTTGCTCCGGGGTCGAGTCATGTTCGCCTTCATAAACGGTCTCGATGAGCACGAAAGGGCGGGCCGGTTTCCGGCCATAAACGGCCAGGAGCGGCCGCCAGAGGTCGGGCTGGTAACGGTAAGCCGAGTCCACCGCCAGCCAGGGCTGGTCTCCGAAGGTCTCCAGCGCCGAGGTCTGGCCGCCATGGGCGGTCATGAGTTGGTTTGCGCCGCTCTCGCGCAGGCCCAGGGCCAGTTCGTTCCCCGCCCAACGCTCGGTTTCCGGCAGCGCGTAGTCGCCGCCGATGATCCAGACGATGTTCGCCAGGTCCCCGAATCGCTGTCCCACGAAGCGCCCGTAGCTTCGCAAGGCCGCCGGTCCCGCCGCCTTGATCTCGCCGAAAAACCCCTCGTCGCCGCCGCCCCAGCCGAGATAGGCGGGGCAGAGCCAGACGGCAATGCCTCGCTGCTTCGCCGCCACAACGGCCCGATGCGCGTATTCAAAGTAGGCCGGGTTAGGCTGCATGAAATCGCCCGGCTTGAGGAACGGTGCGACGCCGGCGATGTTCGCCGGGGCTTTCGAGGCGAACTTGTGCTCGAGGAGGTTGACGATGATGGAGTTGAACCCGCGCGCTTGGCGATCATCCAGATAGCGGGCGATGTTCCCCTCATTCAATTGCGCGACGAGCGACCACGCGGCGTCGCCGACGACCAGAAACGGTCTGCCGTCGGCGTCCACGAGATGACGGCCGTTCCCGCTCACCCGCAGCGGGAATGCCGCGTGCGGCAAGGCGGGTGGAGGGGCCTCCTGCGCGGGCGCGCTCAAGCCGATGCAAGGAAGCAGGAAGCAGAAGAGCAAGGTCGGGTTCATGCTGGTCCGGGGCAACCGAGTTGGCGAAATGCCTGGGCGCAGGCGCGATAATTCTCTCCGGACATGCCCATCACGCTGTACTCCTCGACATAGCCCACAAAACCGCCCGAGGGAGTCCCCAAGAGTTCGTAAAGCCTCCGGGCCTCGGCCAGAATCTCCGCCGGCGTGCCGCCGATGGAGACGGTTTGGTAACTGATGGGCACCATGAAGCACTGCCGCCCGCGCAACCGGCGGCCCACTGCGGCCACATCCACGACGTTGGGCTGCGAGATGTTAATCACGTCGGCGCCGATTTCGTGGAAATCCTCCATGATCGAGTCGAACTTGCCGCAGCAATGAAACCAGGTGTGCAAGCCCATTTGGCGGGCAAGCGCAAATTGGCGGGCATACCGGGGCTTGAACAGGCGCCTCCAGAGGTCCGGCGAGATCATCAGGCCGGTTTGGGTGCCCCAATCATCGGCAAAGTGGATGCCGTGAAACCCGTGGCGCGCGGCCATGCGCATCAAATCGCATTCGAAGGCGACGATCCGGTCCATGAGCGCGGCAAATCGCTCCGGTTCGAGGAGAAAATCCTGCATGGCGTTTTCAAAGCCCCGCAGCAGCGTATAGACGGTGAAGCCGCTCAAATCGAGGCTGGCCAGGCGGTAGCGGTCGCCGCAGGCCCGGACAAACGCCGGCGTGGCGGACATGCGCTCGGCCTCACGCAAGGGCGGCACCCGAATTTCCTCGGGGGCCGGCAGCTCCGGATAGAACGGCGCTACGGGGTGCCCCATCGTGCCATCGCCGAGGGATTCGAGCCGATAGCCCCATTCGTTCCGGGTCCAGTTCCAGGCGTTGGGCGTGCCGTCGCCCGTCGCCCCCAGCGCCAGATGGTAGAGGAGAATGTCCCCCTGGTCCTGGTCACGGTTCCAGAAGACAATCGGCACCCGCTCCGGCGAACCGAACCGGACCGCCTGCTCCACAAGTTTCTTGCCGGAAAAAGTGGCGGAGTGATTCATTGATCATCGCTTTGGCTCGGCACTTATCCCCGGAATGGACAAGGCGCGCGGAGCGGCTATGATGGCGTGCATTCTTGAACGAGCATCGCCCATGGCGGTCTCTTTGGCAACGCTTGAAACGGAAGGACCATGATGTGCTGACGAGGCGATTGGAAGGAAGCATGCGCGGGGCACCATCCACCAACGCGCTGCCCTGCTTCGTCGTTGGGTTGCTGGCTTTCATCTTGGCGCATTTGGCGGGTCTGGGGGCGGAACTGGAGCCGCGGCTTTTGGCCAAAGAGGACACCGTGCCGCCGACTTTCGACGCTGCTCACGGCTCAGCCGTCCAGTTGACGGGAGACTTCAGGCTGGGTGAGCTGCGGGCCATGCCCCGCTCCGCGTCCAGTCAATGGCGCTTCGCGAGGCGGGATTACTCGGCTGCGAACGCCGTGGAATGGCAGGTGCGTTTGGCGGCCCCGGAGCGCGAAGAGCCGCCTCTGTGGGAGAACCCGTGCTCCGCGGATTTCGTCCTGACCTTTCCCTCCGAGGCGGCAGTGTCTCTGCATTGGAGCAAAGGCAGCCACGATTCGCCTTCGGATTTTCAGCCCTGCGAAGACATGCTGGGCAAGGGCAAGCCCCTCACACTGGAGTCCTATGGCGGGCGCTCTTCCGACGGCACGCTTCCGTACTTCGACCTTTCTTCCCAGGGTGGAGGACTGATCCTGGGGGTCGGGTGGACGGGGGATTGGAGGGCGTCTTTCGAGGCGCTGGGCTCGGGCCGGGTGCGGGTGAGGGCAGGGCTGCAGCGGGCGCGGTTCCGGTTGCGCGCCGGCGAGGAGGTGCGCCTGCCATCTGTGCTGGTGATGAGCTACCGCGGAGACTGGTTGGACGGCCAGAACCAATTTCGCCGGCTGATGCTCGAGCATTTCACCCCGACAAACCACCCAGCCATGGAACTTATGCCCGTGGCGGCGAGTGTTCACGGGGTCATCGGGTTCAACGACACCACGGAAGAGAAGCTCACGTCTTTTGCCGCCGACCTCGTGGCGACCGGGCTGCCGCTCGATACGTTCTGGCTCGATGCGGGCTGGAACACGCAAGGTTTCCCGCGCGGGCAGGGCAACCCCGAGGCGGATTCCAGGCGCTTCCCACGCGGCCTCGCGACGGTGGGAGAGGCGGCGCGGAGTGCCGGGATGCGCTTTCTGGCCTGGTTCGAGCCGGAGCGCGCCATGCCCGGGACCTCGTTGGACCGCGAGCATCGCGCGTGGCTGCTCCAACCCACGGACACGCCGCCCGAGCTTCGGTACCAGGAGAAGGACGGCTTTCGTCTGCTGGACCTTGGGAACCCCGAGGCGCGCCGCTGGGTCGTGGAAAGAGTCTCACGGCAAATCCGCGAAGCGGGCATCGGCATCTACCGCCAGGACTGCAACTTGTATCCCGCCTTCTTCTGGCGGACGGCCGAGGAGACCAACCGGGCGGGCTTGCGCGAGATGCGGCACATTGCCGGCCTCTATGACTATCTTGACGACTTGGCGCGCCGGCATCCCGGACTCATCCTCGACAACTGCGCGAGCGGCGGGCGGCGGCTCGACTTCGAGATGATGCGGCGCTGCGTGGCGCTGTGGCGCAGCGACTATTGTTGGGGACGGCCTGCCTTTCCGCGCAGCGCGCAGGCGATGACGTACGGGCTTTCCCTCTGGCTGCCGCTGCACGGATTGGGAGCGGCGGCGGTGGATGACCTCGCACTGCGCAGCGGCATGGGAGGCTGCGCAAGCTTCGCCCTCAACTTCCGAGACCCAACGGCGGTAGCGGCGCTCCGGCAACATCTCCTTCGTTACATCAAGGTGCGCAGTCTGTTCATGAAGGACTATTACCCGCTGACACCCTGGAGCCTGGACCCGGCGCGATTGCTGGCGTTTCAGTTCCACGACCCAGCATCCGGCGGCGGGGTCGTGCAGGTATTCCGCGGATCGGGGGCGTCGGACGAGGTTGCCCGGCTCAAGCTCCGCGGCCTGGAACCCGCCGCGCGCTATGTGGTCACGAGCTGGGACAGCCCGGCGGAAGGCAGGTCGTTTACAGGCGGCCTATTGATGTCGGAGGGTCTGCCGGTCACGATTCCGCGCGACGGCGCGGCACTCGTGTTTCAATACGCGCTCCGGGGGAACGGGTAGTGGGGTGTCTTACACATTTCTTGGGCGTCAGCTTTGGATGAAAGCCGGGAGGTCTTTGTTGATCTGGTCCGCGTTTGTTGTACACATGCCGTGCGGGAAACCCGGATACACCTTTAGCACGGCATTGTTTACGAGCTTGGCGGACATCAGCGCCGAAGCTCCAATCGGCACGATCTGGTCGTCGTCGCCGTGGAGGATGAGCGTTGGCACATCGAACCGCTTCAGGTCCTCTGTGAAATCGGTTTCGGAGAAGGCCTTGATGCAGTCGTATTCAGTCGCCGGTGCCTTGGGGACCGTGAAGGACAGGGCGATCGAGGCGTGTGTAAAGGCGTTCCTCAACCAGAAAAAATGGATTGAGAACCTGCTCAGGGAATACGTTGCCGGTCGTAAATTCCAGTTGCCGGAAGCGGCGAGGATTGCTCTATAGCCGCGATCTCGCGCTTCCTCCGCAATGCCAATCGGGCAACGGCCGAGTCGCCGGCGTTTGCGCGCCCGCCATTCACGGGTAAAGCGATAGTCGGTGAACCTATCGTGCCCGGTTCACCCGCCACAGCGTTTTTTGTACTTCTTTCCGCTGCGCCGAGGGTAGCGGTGCCTTTTCCGTATTGACAGTCTCCGGTCCCGCAACATAATAGCCACGATGCGGTTGAGAGCGATCCCCTGATTGGTAGCCGATTCTGCCCACTCCTTTTCCGGAGCCGACGGGCGGTACCGCGTCCTTTCCAAACAAGAAACTCACAATGAACAAAATGCATAGGAATAACCAAACAGTTGCCGTCCCCGAAAGAGCGTCGACCAAGAGAAGGCTCGCTTTCTCGGTCCTGGTCGCTTTGGGGCTTGGCCCCGTGGCATGCTTGACCGGAAGCGGTGCTACCATCACAGTCGGAGCGCCGGCCGTAGTCGTGACCCCGCCAGCGGTAACCGTCGCCGCCCCGTCCGTAACCGTTTCCGCACCGGTGGTGGTGGAAGAGCCCGCCGTGGGCGTGGCCGTGGGCGGCGCGGCCTTCGTTCCCGTTGCGGCGCCGGAGGAGTACATCCTCATCGGCGGGCGCTACGCCTACTGGCACCCGGGGATGGGTCGCTGGTTCTATCGTCCGGCCGGCTGGCGCCCGCTGGCGAGACACCATGTTCGGGAGATGCACACCTTCGCCGAGCTTGGGAGAATCCACCAGGTCACGGTCGGAGCACCGGCCGTCGTCGTCGCACCGCCGGCGGTTACCGTCGCTGCGCCAGCGGTTACCATCGCCGCCCCGTCCGTAACCGTTTCCGCACCGGTGGTGGTGGAAGAACCCGCCGTGGGCGTGGCCGTGGGCGGTGCGGCCTTCGTTGCCCTTGCGGCGCCGGAGGAGTACATCCTCATCGGCGGGCGCTACGCCTACTGGCACCCGGGGATGGGTCGCTGGTTCTATCGCCCGGCCGGCTGGCGCCCGTCGGCGGGATACCACGTCCGGGAGATGCACAACTTCGCCGAGCTTGGGCGAGTCCACCAGGAAATCCGCCGCGACGAGCGTGCCCGGCAGGCGGAGTTGCGCAAGGATGAGAAGCAACAGCAACGGAAAGAAGAAAAGAAGGGGCGGTAGAGCCGGACACGTGCTCTAACATTGCAGTTGCAGGTGAAGGCCGGCCACCGGTGTCGGGAGGTGGAACTGCTCCCAGTGCCGGTGGCTCGCGTAATGAAAAGACTTCCCGCGGGCAAGGCCAGCAAGAGGGCTCCTGCCTCGTCTTGCCGCGCGATGCCTGGCCGCGCGACAAGGGCATCGTGGATATTGCCGACTGGCCTCACAGTCATTGGCATGGGCCGGACTATCTCCTGCGCGAGTTGGCCAGGTGTTCTCATAATCCATGATGACGCTCAGGCGACGCCAAATCTGAGGCGGCCTCGTCTTGCCAACCTCCGCCGAGGGCCTTGTAAAGGGAGACCACTGCGAGTAGCTGATCGCGCCGGGTGCGCGCGAGGTTGAGTTCGGACGGGAAGAGCTGTTGCTGTGCTTCAAGAACCTCGTAATAACTTGACTTGCCGGCCACGTACCGCTCTGAGGAGAGCTTCACCGCCGTTCCCAGGGCGGTCACTTCGCGCGCTTCATGCTCGCGGATCTCAGCGAGCTGCACGCGCGAAACCAGCGCGTCTGAGACTTCTCGAAAGGCGTTGAGGACCGATTGGCGGTATTGCAGTTCCGCTTGGTTCCGCGCGGCCTTGGTCTGGCGGTACTGTCCCACCAAGCGGCCTCCCTCAAAGATCGGGCCGGTGCCTTCGGCGGCGATGCCCCAGGCGTTGGCGCCGCCGAGCGTAAAGGCGGACAATTCCGGGCTGATCTTCCCCAGGAACGCGGTCAGCCCGATCTTGGGAAAGAACTCGGCGACGGACTCGCCAACCTGGGCGTTGGCAGCGCGCAGGAGTTGCTCCGCCTGTCGCACGTCGGGCCGGCGCTGCAAGAGCGCGGAGGGCAGCCCGGCCGGAATATCGGGCATGCTTTGTGCCAGCAGCGAAACCGGCCGTTCGATAGGCCCGGGGTTCCGGCCCAGCAACACGCGCAGTTGGTTTTCGGTGGCGGAGATTTGCTCGCGGATTGACGGAAGCGCGGCCGCGGCATCGTCGAGGGCAGCCTCGGCTCGAGCTGATTCCAACCCCGATGCCGTGCCGCCCTCGACACGCTGGCTGAAGATCCTCAGGCTCTCCGCGAAGGAGTTGGTCGTTCGGCTTGCGATTTCGAGTTCCTGATCCAACTCCAGCAATTGGAAATAAGCCGTCGCCACGTCGCTCAACAGGCTCAGACGGACGCCGCGACGAGCCTCCTCCGAGGCCAGAAACCGGGCGCGCGCGGATTCGTTGAGCCGGCGGACGCGACCCCAGAGGTCCACTTCCCAGAACGCATTGAGCGTGGCCACCGGCGTGGAGAGGGTGGCGGCATCGTTCGGGTACGGCGAACCGAACAGATCGTTGCGTCCGCGGCTTACAGAGCCGTTGTAATCCACGCTTGGAACGAATTGTGAGCGGGCTTGCATGGCGAGCGCGCGGGCCTGTTGGACTCGAGCTACGGCGATGCGGAGGTCATAATTGTTCGTGAAGGCCTCGCGAATCAATGCCTGCAGGGTGGCATCCCGATAGACCCGCCACCAGGCCAACTCCGCGGATGGGCCGTTGGTAGCTGTGGCGTCACCACGAAATGTGGAGGGCGAGTCGATGACCGGAGGTTTGTAATCCGGGCCGACAGCGCAGCCCATGAGAAAGCCAACCCAACAGAACGCTGGCAGAATGGAGCCTGTGAGAAAAGAATGGTTTTGCGACTGGTTCCTCATGCCGTGCTTTGCGCGGGCGTCTGGCCGTCGGCAGTAACAGGGGCTTGCGGCTCCAACTTAGATCGAGGGCGCGCGAGCTTCTCCACCGCGTAGAAGGTGACCGGAATGAGGCAGACGGCTACGCAGGACGCAGCCAGCATGCCGCCAATGACCACGGTGCCAAGGACGCGCCGCGAAACAGCCCCCGCCCCCGTGGCAAACCACAAGGGCAGCGAGCCGAAAATGAAGGCCAAGGAAGTCATCAGAATTGGCCGCAGGCGAAGGCGGGCACCCGTCAAGGCGGCCTCGATGAGCGGCTTGCCTTTCGCCTGTTCCAACCGGGCGAACTCAACGATCAGAATGGCGTTTTTGGCCGCCAGCCCGATGAGCATGACCAAGCCGATTTGGGCATAGACGTTGTTCACCATCTGGCGGCACATCAAGGCGGCAAACGCGCCGAAGACGGCGATGGGAGTTCCCAGGAGAACGCTGAACGGCAGCGACCAACTTTCGTACAGGGCGGCCAGGATCAAAAAGACGAACAGGAAGGAGAGAGCAAATATCGCCGCCGGGGAAACGCCCTGGGCTGCCTTCTGCTCCTGAAACGACATGCCGATGTAGTCGTAACCCATTTCCGAAGGCATGGTCTGGGAAAACACTTCTTCGAGGGCTTTCGTGGCCTGGTTGGAACTGTACCCGGGGGCCGCCGAGCCGTTGAGTTGCGCCGAGCGATAGAGATTGTAGCGCATCGTGAATTCCGGTCCGGAAATGGACTTAGTGGAAGTCAGGGCTGACATGGGAATGGATTCGCCATTACGGTTGCGCACGTAAAACAGGCCCAGGTTTTCGGCGCGAGTCCGGTATTCGCCTTCGGCTTCGACATAGACCTGCCACTGCCGCCCAAACCGATTGAAATAATTGACGAAATAACCGCCCATGAAGGTTTGCAGGGTTTTGTAAACCTCCGCGGGGTCCACTCCCTGTTTAAGGACGCGATCGCGATCCACATCCACATAAAGTTGCGGCACATTGGGCAGGAACGTGGTGTTGATGCTGGCAATCTCAGGACGCTTGCGCACCGCCTCCATGTACTTGGCGACGTTGGCCGCGAGAAAGGGAACGTCCTTCCCGGATCGGTCTTCGAGAACCATGGTGAACCCGCCAGCCGTCCCGACCCCGGCGATGGCGGGCGGTGGGAAGGCGAAGGCAATCGCGGCGGGCACCCGCGAGAGCTTCCTGGCCAGGTTCGCCTTGATGGCCGGGTAACTCTCCTCCGGCTTGGTGCGCTTGTCCCAGTCCTTCAGGCTCACCCAAAGGGTCGCGTTGTAGGTATTGCGGGTAAAGCTCAACAGACTGAAGCCGGCGACCGTGGTGCAACTCTCAACTCCCGGCGTGGCCAGAATCAGGTCTTCCACCTGTTTACAAACAGCCACTGTGCGCTCCTCCGAAGCGGCGAAGGGGAGTTGAACGCTGACATAGAGAAACCCCTGGTCCTCTTCC
>CAZZFF010000166.1:0-11922 GCA_964653485.1 uncultured Verrucomicrobiota bacterium
GCATCCGCGTCTCATCCGGCAGGCAGACCGGCGCCAGGGAGCAGCGCGCACACTTCGGCGAATGAACCAGCGGCGCGGGAATCGGCCCGGTGATGGCCCGCCTGGCCTCCGCAACGTTTCGCAGAATCCACTCTTCCAGTTCGGGAGTGACCGGCAGGCGAACGCGCTGCTTTGTGGCGCGATAGTAGATCACGCCTTCGCTGCAGGCGTAGCCGTTGTCGCGCAGGATCAGGGCCTGCAACCCGAGCTGCATCTTGTCCGTGTCCCACAACTCGTTGGCCTCTTCTCCCTCCTTGGGCGCGCCCGCCTTGTAGTCCACCGGGCAGACCTCCAGCGCCGCGAACAAGTCTCCGGTGCCATCGCCCGCCGCATTGGCCGGCGCGGCCGCCCGCGTAGCGGCGTCTCGGGAAAGCGCCGTCATCCCATTCCCCGCGGCCCCGGGCTCGGCCGATGCGGCCCCGATGACCGGTGCGGCTCGCACCTCGACCAGGTCCATCTTTGCGACGACCCCCAACCGCTCCGAACCCATCTGCACGGACCGCGAGTGAATGATTTCAGGCTCGGCCGCCTGCGCCGCTGGCGCTTTGCCCGCGGATTCCACCGCCGCCGCTTTGTCCTCTCCCTTCGGCCTTTGGGCCTCCGCCTTTCCCCTGGCCTTCAGCAAAGCGCCGTTGCCTGAATCAACCCGTTGATGGATGGCGTCGCCGCGCAATGTGTCCGCGCTCTCGACGAAAACACCCTCCACGAATTCGTAATAGAACAGTCGCTGACAATAAACGAATTCGTTCAACATGCGCGCCGGGATGCTCTCCGCGCGCGCTTCCTTGCCGCGCAGGATTTCGGGGCTGCCGCCTGAAGGCGGCGCTCCGGTAGCAGGCTGCGTTTGCCGCGCGACTTCCCGACGCAAGATTTCGAGGGCCCGCTGGAAAACCGGGTGCGGCGGCGGTGGCGCCGCATCGCTCTCGCCGGCAGGAGGCTCCCGGCCAACGCGCGTCATTCCTGGCGCCGTCCTCTGGCTGTCGCCCCGCGTCAAGACGAAGGCTCCCGGAGACGCGCCGCGGCTTCGCTCCTCCGGGGCTGGAGGGGCAGGGGGTGGAGACGGGGGCGGAGACGGGGGCGGAGACGGGGGCGGAGACGGGGGCGGAGACGGATCAGCGGCGTTCTCACGAGACGCCGCTACGAGGGTTGGCGCCGACGAGATTGCGGGCGCATCTGATTCGGGGTTCATGGCTTGGCTATGGTCTCTTTGACGAGTGCGTAGTGGCGGCGGTAAGCGGCCACCACTCGCCGGTCTTTGATGTTCGGTTTGGGGTGGAGTAGCGGCATCTCGGTAGAGCGCCGCTGACAGGAGAAGTTCCGGGGATGCACCGCGGTCTCCATCGTCCGGGCGCGGGGCGGGCAGGGCCGGCGACGGGGACGAAGGCGCATCAGCGGCGCTGCCGAGACGCCGAACGTCTTGCCGCTGAAGAAGAGAAACAGCGCCCGCCGGTAGTGGGCGCGGGAGAATTCTATGGCTTCGCCGGGCACAGGAGCGCCGCGTTTACGCGGCAGAACCCGGTGGCAAGAGCGGAGGAACTCTATGGTTTCGTCGAGGGAAGAGACTTCGGTTTGTCTCCGCCGCCACTCCGCTTCAAGCGTTGCATAGCTTTCTGAATTCTGGCCGTGCTGCGCGCCTCCTCTTGCGTACGCTCCGCGATTGAGGCCGACGACAAGCTCCCAACTCCGGTTTTTGAGAAATTCGCCTCGGGCTTGTAGCGGTGATTGTTCGCCAGGACCTCCTCCAGGATGTCCTGGTCGCTCAGTTGCTCCAGCAGGTCCAGTCTCAGCTTCATCGGCCATAAAATGATACCTTCAGCGTAACGGCTCAAGCCCCTTTCCGGCCCCCGCGCCAACGGCGGCGGACATCCCGACGAGCCGGGGTTGAAATGCGCCGGCAGGGCAAAGCGCCCCGACGAGTCAGGATTTCGACCGCGCGGGACATCCAACACGCCAGACGCTGCCGGAGCCAAAGCGGTGTCGCGCTTTGCTTGCCACCGCACTCCACAGTGACCCGGCACACTTCGTGCCCGTCCGTTCGCAGCCGGTCTGGCTGGCGAGCGGCTTCAAACCGGCTTTCGATGCGACACAATCAAACATTCCCGGCAGACGGCTCGATTTCCCCTATCACCCCGCAGGCACAAACAGACCGAGGCCGAAGTGGGCGCCATAGCCTAGGGCAAGCGGGCCGCTGACTGGCTCGGGGAATGTGATGATGAAAGCATTGCCGGAACTGTTGCCGTGACTGCCGCCGCCGTCGTAACGTGTGGTTTGGAATTGCAAGGAGCGCAGGCGCCTGCTTCCAAATTGAAACGGGCGATCTCGCTCGTCGAGTTGCTTGATCGTGGCTGCAGTGCCCTGCGGATGAAGCGCGAGAAGGCGGAGCAGGTCGTGTGGGCCAGAGCCGACTTGCCAGCCGCTGGCATCCATTTTCGGGCGACCGTCGTGAAAGGTTTTGGCGTGGCGCGTGGAGACAAAGGGCGTGAGTGATCGCCATACTCTCGCCTTGCCGAAGAGCGCGCAGTCTTTGAAATCGGCAGGCTCACCGATGGCGTGGAGAACGAGGCGCAGTTCGTGCCGCTTAAAGCCCCATGTCCAAAGGATACCTCGCAACGCCCGAATAGCACTGTTGTCAAACCCAGCTGGTGCAAAGACGGTGATGTGTGTAATGTGTGCGTTCAGGTCGTCGATGGATTCAGCAAAGATGTGGGCGTGTTGATGGCCTTCGGAGCCGGCACCAGTGAAAATGGGATGGCCCTTGGATTCCTTGCAGAGAACGGTGTGGATCTGTTCCCCGACAGCCAGCACCCTGGTAATGCTCGGGGGCACGACGCTCGTGAGGGCGAAACGCGCGACGGTTGGTTTCTTCCCTCTCGATCGCACACTTGGCTTGGCGGCAGGCGCGAAGGCACTCTCCGTACGGGTATAATCTACGTAGAGAGCACCTGGGGGAAGATTCCAGCCTGCGGATTGAAGTTTGCCGGTGTCGGCGTGAAGCGCGGAGAAAATGTTCTCCGGCAACTGGGGCAATTTTTTCTTCTGCGCGGCAGTGGGCTTTAGACCGAGAGCGGCAAGCGCCTTGGCCATGAAATCATCGCGCCACAGAGCGTAGGCTGCGGGAGAGGTTGGCACGAGCAAGCGGATGAGTTCAGTTTTTGCCGGCAGCGATTCAAATTCAGACAACGGTGCTGAAATCGAATACGTCTCGCCGACGTTCGCTGGGATGTTCTCCAACACGCGCGCCACGACGAGACTTTCGGCACGTCCAAAGTAGCCTAGCCGTTCAGCGAGCGTTTTCAGCGTGGCGCGTTCGTCGTCGGTTGGGTCCACATCCCATGCCACAAAAATGGCCGAGCCTTCTTCCAATTGGATGAAGGTGTCGAAGACCTTGGTTTTATCTCCGCCCTTCGCGGGCATGAAGTGCCGTGTGTGGCTGGTGCTGGCACGGGGCAGGCAAAAGCGCGGCGGCACGCTCAGTTTCTCGACGAGCGAGCGCACTACCGGTTCGGGGATTTCCTGCGCCTTCAAATACCATGTCGCGATCAGAGCGCGGAGAATGCGCCAAGGCGAGGGCGGCCACTCAACCGTGCCTTCGTTGACATGCCGCCCCCACGGCGTCGCGTGGTAACGACCGGCGGGGAAGCTCAGTTCGAGAACGGTCATGGCCTACTCCTCGAAGGTAAGCTCGGTGCTGGGCGGATTGCTGAAGTCTTTAGATGCTGCTTTGATAAGCGCGGGCAGTTCCTTGTCGAGTTCGGTGAGCGAGGGCATGGCGAAATCCGCCGGGCGCTGCACTTGGAGGCTGCCGCAAAGTTCCAAGTCGCACGCCGTCCGCAAACGCAGGCCATCGCGGAGGAACTTCTGGATTTTGAACAGCGCGAGCGCTATGAGCAGATTTTCCACAGCTTCACCGAGGCCGAAGCCGCGGATGAGCGCGATGTCGAGGTTGAAGAACACGGTGATTTTTCCGGTGAATTCCTCGCGGTGAAACGGAACGTTGCCGAAGCCTTCTTTCGCCGTTTTGCCCTCATCACCTTTGGCTGCACGAACGCGGTCATTTTTCACACCGCCACTCGCAGCAATCGCAATATCTTCGGCTTCTATGAACCCGGTGAGCGCACGAGGCAACCGAATAACCCCCGCGATCTTTTCCAGAAAAACTCCGTGGAGTAACGAGTTGGGGTCAAATTTGAGCAGCGCTCTGACCAGCGGTTCACGATTGAAGGCACGTTTATCGTCGAAAGCGATGGCCGACTTGATGACATCAAATCCCCTCGCGTTTGTAATGTAGGGGCTGTTTAGCCGGTGGGCCTCGAGCACGGAATTGGTGAGCGGCTGTCCCGCCTTGTCCTTCACTTTCACGACGGGTAAGCCTCTGAGTGGCGCAACCCAATCGTTGGCCACGGAATTCCAGCAGACGAGTTCGAGGCGATTGGCCATGCTCTGCGCGGATTCGACGAGGAGCATCTTCTTCCCGTCCGGGCCGTCGTAGGTGGCCGCGCCGAGGTCGGGGAAGCCGGTGGGTTGAAAGCGCGTGCCTTGCAGCGGTTGGAGGGTCGCTTTGAGCAGCAGGCGTGGATGATCTTTGAGTGCGGTGGTGTTCATGCCTCTTGTGTTGTTGGTTGTTTGAGAATCATGTGTTCGAGCAGACGGAAATCGCGCGCGGAGATCGGGAATAACATCGCTGCTGCTGTGCGTTGGGCCACGCCCCCTGCAACGGGCATTTCATTCACCAGCGGGGCGTAACCGGAGGCGCGCAGGCGGCGCGCAGCGAGCATGGAAGCCTCCGTGCCTTGTTCTTTGATGGCACGATTTAGGATGGCGGGGACGAGCGGGATTGGGTCCAGTGTCTCGCCTTTGTTTGAGCGCTGGAAGCAGAGGCGGAGCAAGGCGTAAAACGAAGAGGGAATGGCCTCGTCCGTGGCATCCAGGTTCCGTTCTTCAGGAATTGACGCCCAATCCAGGAGCGATAGTCCCCAGATGAGGTCGGTGAGGAGAGCGTCGTCGGTGCGGCGTTCGATAAAGGCGGTGATGTCATCAAGCGGAGCGGGGCGTGGCGACCAGTCAGGCCACCCATTTGCTCCAGATTGCTCCACGCGCACGAGTCGGCGGGTCAGGATGGCGTTGAGCGCATCTGTGAGGTGTCCGTCGTGCCAAGTGACGTCGTTGGTGGGCTGCTCTGCCCATTTCACCCATAAGTGTTCCTTGGTGGAATCGATATCGAGCGGTTCGAGGTGCTGTCTGAACCACAGTGTCTCGCTTCCAAGCCGCGCGCGCATTCCGGAGACGGATCGCGCAAGGCGAAACTCAGGCGAGCCGTCATCGGCCTTCTCCAGCCATTCGGGGCGCAGGCCGTGAAGCGGGCGAATGTAGTTTTCCGTGGTCCACTTGAAGCTGCGAGCCAGAGCGCGTTCCACCGTGCCGAGGGCGGCGATGAGCGATTGCAGGCAGCGAGATGAGTCGTCGCGGCACAACCCAAGAATGCGACGCTCAAGTTGGTTCAGAGCGCGGGCCACTGATGCAGGCGGCTCCGGGTTGGCGCACGGCCCCGCTCTTTGTCGCAGGTGGTCATGCCAAGGCTCGATGTCAGCCAGCAGGTCTGCTCGGGCGCTGCGCCGGACGATGATGCGCTCCAGCGGTGTGGCGAAATATGCGAGGCCGTTGCGAACCTGGAAACCATATCGCTGAAACGCCACAAGGCCGCGGTCCACGCCGAGCGTCACGGCGGCTTGCGCGAAATCCACGCCGGTGCGCACCGGACGGCCCCGGACCTGCGCGCGGCCTTCGCTGAAAACCGCGCGCAGTTCGGCGAGCGTCGTCGGCTCGTTCCACAGCGGCATCCACATTTCGCAGCGAGCCTCAACCTCATCCGCTCCCGCCGCGCTCGCGTAGCCTACAGCGGCTTGCCGCACGCAGAAGGGGTACACGAGTGCGCCGCGGTCTGGACTCTCTAGGCGTTTCACCGACGCGGCGGCGAAAAGGAGTGCGCCCTCGATCATCAGGACGAAATCCCACGGGTTCACCGCCGATGGCGCATCGAAGCCCGAAGTGGCGTTCGCGCCGCCAGCCGCGCCTGGGAAGAACTGGCCGACCGGTGCCCTGGTCGCCAGTCCAGGAGCGGCGCTCCCAAAGAGCGCCGCCTGCAACCAGTGTGCTGAGTGAACCGTCGGCTCGCCAGTCGCCGGTTCCATCACGTCGTTGATGCGCTGCATGAAATTGTTCGTAAACTCCAGCCGTCCGTCATTCCCGCCCGTCCCGAGCAGGGGCGGGAACTTCGCGCCCTCGGCGGAAAGGACGAAGGCGGCATCCAGCCAGTCCAGGGTGGAGTCGGGGGATTCGTTCCGACAGGCGAGCAGAAGCTTTAATTTGCTCTCGGCAGCCGGTCTCTCCTTTAGTCCGGCTTTCTGGACTGCTCGGCGAGCCGAGACGATAACCTCGCGGTACGGCGTTAAGCGGCTCGCTTTTCCTCGCGCAATGGCCTCTATCGCCTCGGTGTTGTCCTTTCTGAAAAATCCGCTGCCCCCGTTCCACGGGGCGAGCACGGGCGTGGGGCTGTAGCGAGTCAGCAAGAAGTCGACCATCGCTTGTTGATCGAATACTGAGGCAACCTCAAATTCGTCATGAACCCAGCGTCCAGCAGCGGTATCATCAGCTTGTTCACCTAGAATACGGAGGATGCCGAGCGCCTTGAGATAGTGAGCGAGGGGAAGAGGACGGCACCCGTGCAGCTTGACAATCTTAATCTCTGATCTGGAAGATTTCTCTTGCATTAGCGTCGAAGGTACATCAACCTATCGTTAATGGCAACTACCAGATGCTCGAAGTTGGCCGAACTGCGAGGCCCCGTTGAAGTACGATCGGTTGCTGTACCCAGTCCAGTGGTGGAATGGTATGCCTTCCGCGCCCGAAAAGCGGGCGCGGCCCCTTTAAAACCGCTTGCAGACCGCGCGCAGGGTGGGTTAAGTAGGAGACATGAGTTCTGTCGCCGAAATCGAACACGCCATCTCCAAACTGTCACGGGGGGCTTTCGTGGAACTGGAACGTTGGTTCGACGAGGAGCGCAATCGCAAGTGGGATCAACAGATCGAAGCCGATTCAGAATCCGGGGCCTTGGACTTCTTGCTCCGGGAAGTGGAGGAAGACATAGCAAGAGGCCGGACGCGCCCCACGGATGAACTCTGCGACAAACCCTCGATTTCGAAAGGCCTTGGCGGAGCTCCCTGAGGATGTGCAGGCCCACGCTCGCAGGGCATACCACCTTTGGCGCGATAATCCAGCCCACCCGTCTCTGCGTTGGAAGAAGGTCGGCAAGGTTTGGAGCGCGCGAGTTGACGAGAACTATCGCGCGCTTGCTCACGTCGTCGGAGACACAGCCTACTGGATATGGATTGGTCCTCATGCTGAATACGAACGGGTCCTCAGCCGCCATCGCTAGGGTTCGCAGTCTTCTTTGCGGAAGCGAGCGTGTCCCCAGTCCCGTGGTGGGAGGCAGGATTGGGAGGCCGCGTCTGGCCTGGGGCGCAAAATGAGGGAGAATAGGAACTTGTCGGGCGCTCCCTTGAGGCCCTCGCATCGGCGGCGCGCAGCAGGGTTTCCAGATAGGCGAGGCGGAAGGGGCCGAGCCGGTCACGCAGAGCGATCGTGCGCGCGAGCCAAGAGGGGCCATGCGGGCCTTCACCCATTCGCATGAAGCTGAGATCAAGGTTGACAGCGGGCGCGGCAGTTTCGCCAAGCGGGACGCGTCGGAGTCGGTCGCCATCCCAGATGCCACGCGCGAAAAGACCGTCTGCGTTCTGCGGGTCGCCCTCCTCAGCGGGCAGCGAGCGGATCGAAAGGCGGACTCTCCCATGATGGGCGGCAATGAGGTAGGCGGCGAGGTCGCGTTCCGTAGCATCCTGCGGGCCGACGAGCAGCCAAGCGAGGGCGGAGGCGAGTTCGTGACGGAATCCATGCCGACTACATTTCCCGTCTTTGTTTGCTGACTTTGCCCAAAGCGTGCCTTCGCGTGTGGCGTCGCCGTTGCGGAGCATCGTCTGAAAATCTTCGTGCGCCTTGCCGACATCGTGCCAGAGCGCGGCAACGTGGAGAGTGGGTTCAAAATCCTTCGCCAACAGCGCGGCGAGGATATCCGCCTCCTTAACGACAAGCACTGTGTGCTCGGTGATGGTCTGCCACATGCGGAGGAATGACAGCCGGTTGCCCGCGTAAGTTTCCGACAAACCGTCCTTCAGCGGATGCAGTGTGAGTTTGTCCTTTGGATCGCCAGTCCAGCCGAGTGCGTCGTCGTAGCCGCCCTCTTGGACATCCACAAGATAGACGCCACCGGGGCGAGCGCGCGTCTCGGCCTTCCATTGCTCTTGGAGCGGGTTCCACCGCCAGGCACGGGGTTTTTTGCCGAGGAACTTCCCGGCGTCGCCGATGGAGACACGGCATAGCTCGTTGCGCAGTGGTGGGGGTTCATTTTTGCCCGGCGTGTTGCCCTTGATGTCGCGCCAGAAAAACTGCACGTCGTTGTCGTCACCGTCGCGAATGTAGCGGGAAATGTCGAGGTCTTGACCGCAGAGGTCAGGTGTGGTGTCGAACAAATCCTCAAGGTCACGGCGGCGGATGACGGGACGAATGATTGGTTCTGGATCAATCTTGATTATGGCGAGCGCGTGTGGACTGACATCCCTGTCGCCGTTGCTGATCGTCAAGAGTGCATCCCGGGCTTTGGCGAGTTCATTTTCCGAATAGGGCAACAGCAATTCGCCTTTCGCATCAGGTTCGATGTTGATCCACAACACTTCCGCGTCGGGAATTTCCGCGCGGCGATTGCAACGGCCCATGCGCTGAACGAGCGATGACCACGGTGCGAGTTCGGTGATAAGCAATCGCGCAGAAACATCGACTCCCGCCTCGACCGCCTGCGTGGCGATGACGATGCGGTCGCCTGCGCGAAAAAGCAGTTCCGTATGCTGTTTGCGATCTATTGGCCGAAAACGCGAATGGATGAGCGCGACTTTGGCGGGTTCGTAAAGTGGGTTCTTTCCAGCGGTTAGGGCCTGATAAATTTCCCGTGCCCGCGATACACGATTAACGACAACGAGCGTGAGCGTGCCAGGTGGGTGCGGTTTTTCGAGAAGCGCTCGATGGCGCTCGGCAATAAGCTCGGCAAGTTGCTCCGCATAGCCGCTCTTGGATGTGGCACTAAGAGTGAGCGACGCAGGGGAGAGTCTTTTTGCCGCAGTGATAAGTTCGTGCGGCCTGCCATTGGTTTGTTCCCCATCGCTCAGTTTTTCCACAGGCCAATCTGCGACGGGTTTGGGATTATCCACGGTCGCGAGGCGGGTTTCTTCGAGAGTTGCGCTCATCCACCACGTCGGACAAACGCCGAAGGTCTGCATCGGCGTCTTTTGGTGGTGTCGGAAACCATTAAGTTGCGCACTGGTTTCCACACCTACGCCCATGAGCTGTGTTTCATCCATCACCCACAGGCAGTCGTTATTAAGCAAAGCGAAGTGCATCGGCCAGCGGTAACGGCTCATGCCATAGCCGCGGTTGAGAGCGCGGGAGAGGAGCATGTCTTGAGTGCCCACGAGGACGGCGGGTTTCTCAGGATAGATGTCCCATTGGCGATCCACCTCCTCCCCACCCATGAGGATGACTGGGGAGTGAAGCGCAAGCCAACGGAGGTCGGATCCATCGCGGGGCTTGGTGTGCTGGCGCGCTAAACGCAGCAGCCACTTACGGATTTCGCGCTGGGTCTGTTCGACCAAGGTCCGCATTGGTAGGCAATAGACGAGGCGGCGAGGCCAGGGGGGGCTGGAGGTTGAGCGTTGAGAGTTGAGGGACGGCATGGCTGCACGATTCCACAGCCACGCCAGAACGACAGCGGCGGTTTTGCCCAGGCCGGTGGGGATGTTGATCAGGCGGGAATCACAAAGGCCGCCGTGGCTTAGCCAGTCTGGTTGAGGTTCCTTATCCTTCCGCTCGCCGCACGCCAAGCGGCACTGGTAAGGGTAAGGTTCGCGGTCAGTGGCCGCTTCGAAGAATTCAGCAAAGTTCATTGTGCCTCAGATTCTCCTGACTCCCGAACCCAACTCTGGGGCGTTTATGCGCCTTTTTTCAAGTCCTGGCAAGAGCATTTTTCGCACTTCTGACACGGGATTTCCGAGCGATGCTCCGGCGCCTTTGCAATGAGCGTGGCCAAGGCGGAAGCAAGCCGTCCGTGATGCGTCGGGACGCGAGCCAGGGGCTTCGCCAGGTTCGTGCCCGCTCTCGAAATCGCCAAGCGCCCGGAGTGCGGTGCATTCCGCCGCTTTGGACCACCGGCTCACCGCCACATGGCGGAAACCGCGGCCCAAATCCTCGCCTACGATGTTCTTGAGGAACCGCGGAATAAGCGGAATACGCGAAAAAGAAGGGGTTTTCCGCGTGCTTTGCGTATTCGGCGGTTTTCTATCTTCTCTCGATTGGCATGAGATTTGAGGGGCTATGATTCTTCTAATCTGTCTTCTATCCGAAGGTCACTAGGCGAGGATTGGGGAGTCCATTTTGCCTTGCAAAATCGGATGGGGCGGTTTCAGAGGCTGCCCGATGGGTTCTCAACCGCAACGAGGCTGCGAACGGAGGGGGACGCGGGCGACGGATTTTCCGGCCACCGAGGCTCAACCCGTTGGGTTTTATGGGCATTAGGAGCCGTCAAGAAATAAAGGTGGCAAGCTGCCTTGGTCTCTTGCCGTCCAGCCTCGTTGCTCGCTCGTTACGTATCAGCGGATATGCGCCTCGCTGGCCGACAAAACCCTGGCGGCATCTTGCCACCTTTATTTCTTGACGGCTCCTTACCGCGCGATCACCCAGGGTTGGCGCGGCGCCAACCCTGGGCTTTGCTACACAACCCCGTTGGGGTTGAGACGCGGGCTTGCATCACGTTCGCAAACGCATCCGGACTCGGCCGGTCCTGGCCTGCCGCGGTTACGGAGCACGAAGGCGGAACGGGATTCGCCCCTCGGCGTGCCCCCATCTACTCGCTTAACGCGAGGACGACGCGCCTCGACTCTCTGGAAATCCCCTCCGGCAGCCTCACTTTCCACCGGCTCTCGCTTTCGTCGATTCGGAGCACGATGGAGCCTTCGCATGGCGGATGGTCGGTGGGCGACTCGACGAAGAGGAAATCGGAGCCCATGTGTGTGATGCGAATAGATGCGCCATTGACGATCAATCGCATCCTCACCTGAGCGGAATGTGCGCCGTAACTGTGTTCCGTTATCATGAACGAAATCCTGATGCCTAACGCCGGCCTGTATGCTCATCGCCATCAACTCGAGCTTGGCGAGCTGTTGGGCTCTGGAAAAGACGGTATCGTACTGGCCGCCAAACGGAAAGCCCAACCTGCGAAGGTCGCGATAAAAACGCTTCGTTGGCCCGGACCCTACGAGCGGGAGAAGAAGGTGTATGAGCGGCTGCGAGACGCGGGTATATCCTCCGTCCTGGGATTCAACGTGCCGCTGTTGGCCGGGTCCGACGACGGCCTGCGTATCCTCGAAATGACAATTGTGGAACGGCCATTCGTTCTGGATTTCGCCGGCGCGCATCTCGACAAGCGCCCCGAGTTTCCAGAGGAGATATGGGCTGATTGGGAGGCGGACAAAAGGGAGAGGTTTGAGGAGCACTGGCCTACTGTGCGTTCGGTGATGGACGGATTTGAAGAATTCGGCGTTTATTTGCTCGACGTGTCGCCAGGCAACATCGCCTTTCTGGACTGATGGCCACGGCGGCTTCACGACCGATCTGCCCCTGGCTTGGGCAACCTAAAACCTGTTGGCAGTCGCCACCCTAAAAAAAATCTGAAAGTTCATTGTGCCTCAGATTCTCCTGACTCCCGAACCCAACTCTGGGGCGTTT
>CAZZFF010000167.1:0-11897 GCA_964653485.1 uncultured Verrucomicrobiota bacterium
CTCCGTCCTCCGTCCTCCGTCCCCCGCCCTCCGCCCTCCGCCCTCCGTTCACTTCCACCCCCTTGCGCACATAGCCAAATAGATGCGCTCCGCCCGGTCTGTGGTGCGGACGAAAAGGCGCCCGAGAATGGCGCCCAGGTTTTGCCATGCGATGCGGCGTTTCCGGGAAAAGGTGCGGCTGGCGCGGGCGCGTTCCATGCGGTGGGTCTCCTCGGCCAGCACTGGAAGGTAGCGGTACATCAAAGCCAGGGTGGTCAGCATGACCGACGGCAGGCGCAAGCGGCGCAGGGCCTGCAGCAGCTCCGGGAAGGGCGTCGTCCAACCGAGCACCAGCAAGGCCAGGATGCAGAGGTTGCTCTTGCAGACGGTCGCCGGAAAACCCGGTCTGGCCGAAGGGGAGAGCAGCGAAAGCAGGGCGATGCCGAGGATGAATGTCTGGGCCAGAAGCAGGCGGCGCAGGGCATACAGCAGGGGCATCCGGCTCGCCAGCCATAGACCGCCCACCGCCGCGGTGGGCGCGAAGTAAAGCGACCCGAGCCTCCGGGGCAACAGGGCCGTCCCGGCCACCAGCACCAGCGCCGCAACCAGCTTCATCCGGGGCGGCGCCCGGTGAAGCAGCGTGCGGGGGCCCGATTCAATTTGGGGAAGGCGCATCTTTTTTTCGCGCGTCCAACCCCGGCGCCAATAGCCGCGCCAGCCCATAAGCCCCGATAAAAGCGAGAACGGCGCCGATAACTCCCGCCACCGCCGTGGCGGCCGACAGCGAGTTGATGAAGGGCAGCCGATAGTCGCTCATCGGTCCCTTGATAAGCGGGGCCGCCGCCTGCCCCGCAAAACCCAACCGCTTTGCCACCGCCTCCAGACCATCGGGCCACGGACACGCAAACGGGGCCACGAACACGGCCAAGCCCAGTGAAATGAGCAGCCCATAGCCGAGAAGGCGCGGCCCGTGGACGCCGGGGTCTGCACCGGCCCCAGCGACAAGCCGCGGACGCGCGCGCAGCACCGCCATTGTGATCAGCGCGGTCGCCAGCCCTTCACCCACCCCGATGAGCATGTGGATGAGGGCCATCGCCGGGAACGCGACCGACCACGGAGATTGTTCTGAAAGGGCCAGTTGTCCCGCGCACGTCATCGAGGCCAGCACGGTGCCGAACCAGCCCGCGAATCCCGCCGCGAATACTGTCGCCCGGGTGTCCTCCATGCGCGCCAACCGCTTGAGCACCCTGAAAACAACATAGCCGCCGCACGTGTTGACGATGGCCATGTTGAACACGTTCGCGCCCAGCGCCAGCAGGCCCCCGTCATTGAACACCAGGCATTGCACCATCAGCACGCACGTCATCACCAGCACCGCCGCGGCCGGCCCCAGGAGAATCGCCGTCAACACCCCCCCAAGCAGGTGACCCGACGTGCCCCCCGCCACCGGGAAATTGAGCATCTGCGCCGCAAAGACAAAGGCCGCCGCCAACCCCATCATCGGCATCTGGCGCGGCTCCAGCGTCGTGCGCACCTGCCGCAGGGCCAGCGCCACCCCGGCCCCCGCTGCCCCCGTCGAGAGCAGCGCGGTCTTCGCGTCTAAAAATCCATCCGGCAAATGCATCTGTGTCGTGTCCGCGTTTCGTTCCCCGCGGCCCGCCCGGGAGCACCCCCCGCCGGCCGCGCAGTACTACGCTCAGACAGCAAAGTAATACGCGAACTTCCGAAGTTGGGCAACCGGAAAGTTTGGACGCCATGCCGGCACGAGGGAAACGCAGCGGCGTCCCGGGAGAGCGCCGCCGATATGGCGCGGAGGAATTCCTGCTGATCGCTATCCTCTACGAAAAGGAGGATTCAGGGGCGTGGCGCTTAATTCGCCCCGTCATGCTTTTCCACGGGCGCGGGCGCTTTTTGTGTGAGGGATGCCTGCTCCGCCTGGGGACCCTTGGGCGGGGCTTCGGAAAAGCGCGCCGAGAGCATCATCCCTGTGGCGATGGCGGCCAGGAGCATGGCCACCAGCCATAACGGTTTTTTCTTCGTAAGCAGGCACATCGAAGCCATGGCGATTGAGACCGAAAAGAGCGGAAGGGACGGCCCCAGTTTTTTGCCCAGGGCCTCCGCGGCATCGCGATCCTCTTCGTATGCCCTGGCTATTCTCTGGCTCTCCTCCTTGCCGGAGTTATACTTGGCCACGTCTTTGCCGTAATCTTTGAGCATTTTTTGGATGGCGGGCTCGCCGGCGTTGGCCGTCTTGGCCAGCATGTTGGTCGTGACCTCCAGCAAGTGCCCCTTGACCGACCGGGCTTGGTACAAATTCCACGAATCGGAGGCCTTTGCCTGGCTGAGCTGGACGCGGCTGCCATAAGCGCCCGCCCACTCCGCGGCAATGGACCCCACCACCGCGATGACGACCACCGTAAGCGAGACGTACTTGATCCAGGACTCGCGTTTCTCTTTCTCCTTGGTTGCGGCGCGATCTGCCTTGAGTTCGGCGATAAACCCCTTGAGGTCCTTCAGTTCGTTTTCGAGATTGTCCATAAATTCGGATGTAAAAATAATCTTTCCGCCGCCGCCGTCAAAAAATATTGTGTGGGCGGTGCAAGGTAAGCCGCGAACTCGGTTTCGCGCCCCGCGTGGAAATCGTCGCCGCGTGAACCGCGGCAGTTCATCCGTCTGGCCGCGCCGCCGCCCCGCACTCACTTGACTTGCGGGCCATCATGCCTGTTAATTGGCGGCGGTTGGCCTCGAGCCGCCGGATCAATGACCAAATGAATACGAACGTAGTTACCCGCCTCATGAAGAGCTGCCCATGCCCCCGTCTCCTCGGCAGCGCGGCTTTCCTCGCCGCGATCTGTCTCCAATCCCAGGTCTTTTCCATGGACGAGGCGAACGTCACCGCCAGGATGGTTGCCGTTCCGCCCGCTGCTCCGGGCGAAGCGCTCTACCCAGCCAACCGCCAGCCGCTGGCCCCCAGCCCGCTGATCAAGCTGCCCATCGGCAGCATCACTCCAAAGGGCTGGCTCCGAGCGCAACTCCAGCTCGAAGCCGATGGCATGACCGGCCACTTGGAGGAGATTTCCCAATGGTGCAAGTTCAACGATAGCGCCTGGGCGTCGTCCTCCGGCCAGGGCAAGTTCGGCTGGGAAGAGCTGCCCTATTGGCTCAAGGGATACGGCGATCTCGGCTACGTGCTCAAGGACCCCAGGATCATCCAGGGCGCGCGCAGATGGATCGATGCCACGCTCTCCAGCCAGGAGGCGGACGGCTACTTCGGCCCGCGCGCCAATAAGACCGGCCTGGACGGACACCCCGACCTTTGGCCCCACATGGTCATGCTCAATGTGCTCCAGTCCTTCTACGAGTTCGGCGGCGATGAGCGGGTCATCCCCTTTATGTCCCGCTACCTCAAGTGGCTTAACGCCCAGCCGCCCGAGACCTTCGGGCGCGGCTATTGGCCCAAAATCCGTTTTGGCGACACCCTCGAATCCGCCCACTGGCTTTACAACCGCACCGGCGAGGCCTGGCTCCTGGACCTGGGCAGGAAAATCCATGACAATATGGCCCGCTGGGACACCGGCGTCATCGACTGGCACAACGTGAATCTCTCCCAGGGATTCCGCGAGCCGGGCGTTTATTACGAGCAGGCGCTCGACCAGAAATTCCTGGACGCCGCCGAGCGCAATTACCAGGCCGTGATGGGCGTGTACGGCCAGTTCCCCGGCGGCGGTTTCGCCGGCGACGAAAACTGCCGCCCCGGTTACATCGATCCGCACCAGGGTTTCGAGACCTGCGGCATCGTCGAGTTCATGCACAGCTTCGAGATGCTGGCCAAGATTTCCGGCAACCCCCTCTGGGCCGACCGTTGCGAGGAACTGGCTTTCAACTCCCTGCCGGCGGCGCTGACGCCCGACCTCAAGGGCCTTCACTACCTGACCTGCGCCAACCAGGTCCAGCTCGATAAAGACAACAAGTCCCCGGGCATCCAGAACGGCGGCACGATGTTCTCCTACAGCCCCTACGAGGTCTATCGCTGCTGCCAGCACAACGTCTCCCATGGCTGGCCCTATTACGCCGAAGAACTCTGGCTGGCCACCCCCGACCACGGCCTCTGCGCTTCCCTCTATTCCGCCAGCGAAGTCACTGCCAAGGTCGGCGACGCCGCGGGCGTCACTATCTCCGAGGAGACGGATTATCCTTTCAGCGACACCGTCGAGTTCAAGCTCGCCGCCGCCCAGCCCGTCAGATTCCCCCTTTACCTCCGCATCCCGCGCTGGTGCGCCGCCGCCTCCGTGGCCATCAACGGCGAACCCGCCGCCCTGAGCTCCAAGGCCCTGGCTTACGCCGTCCTCGACCGCACTTGGAAGAGCGGCGACCGCGTCACCTTGCGCCTCCCCATGAAGGTCTCCGTCCGCAAATGGGAGCGGAACAAGGACTCCGTTTCGGTGGACTACGGTCCGCTGACCTTCTCGCTCAAGATCGGCGAGCGGTACTCCCGTTACGGCGGCACGCCGGCCTGGCCCGAACTCGAGGTCTTCCCGACAACGCCCTGGAATTACGGCTTGGTCCTCGATGACCGGGACCCGGCGAAGTCCTTCGAGCTTGTGACCAGGCCCGGCCCGTTGTCCCCAAACCCCTTCACCACGGAAGGCGCCCCGCTCGAACTCCGCGCCCGTGCCAGGAAGGTCCCCGCTTGGAAGCAGGATAGCCTCGGTTTGGTGGGCAAACTCCAGCCCAGCCCGGTTAAGTCCGTCGAACCGATCGAGACCGTCACCCTCATCCCCATGGGCGCCGCAAGGCTGCGCATCTCGGCCTTTCCGGTCATCGGCGAAGGCGAAAGCGCCCACGAATGGACGGTCCCCAAGGCGCCCCCCGTCACCGCCTCGCACTGCAACGATGGCGATACCGTGGAGGCGATGATCGATGGCCTCGAACCGAAGAACTCGAACGACCATTCCATCCCGCGCTTCACCTGGTGGGACCACCGCGGCAGCGCCGAATGGGTCCAATACGATTTTGGCAAGCCCCGCAACCTCTCCTCCGTCGAAGTCTATTGGTTCGACGACACCGGCGTCGGGAGCTGCCGTGTCCCGGCCTCGTGGAAGGTCCTTTACAAAGAGGGCGAAAACTGGAAACCGGTGGAAGAGGCCTCCGAATGCACCGTAAAGCCGGACACTTACAACCGCGTCCACTTCAAGCCCGTCCGGACCACCGCCCTCCGCCTCGAAGTCCAACTCCAGCCTGACTTCTCGGGAGGCATTCTGGAGTGGAAAATCGGGGGATGAACCGAGGATTCAGGTGAGTACCCCGCCGGAAATCGTTCGGGAATTTGACATTCGCCCTGGCACGCGGCTGGAGTGGGCCAGGATCCTGGAGGGAGCGATCATCGTCAAGCCGCTATCAAGCCGGGGTGAAATGGCCCGCCAACTCATGGGCGCGGGCAGGCGCTGGCTTAAACCGGGGATGGACCCTATCGGAGGTCTGATCCGAGAACGGGAAGAGGACGGCCAACTTGACCAAACCGACGAACGGCAATGACCCATTTGTCCATCGCGACCCACATTTCGCCGCCATTCCCGCCCAGTTGCTGAAGCAGGAAGTCCTGCCCGCAAAATGAGCGGTGCGAACTGGTAGATTGCCCTTACGATGGCTGACATTGTCCTGAGCACGCTCAATGCGAAGTACATTCACACGGCGTTCGGCCTGCGCTACTTGCTGGCCAACCTCGGGCCGTTGCGGACGCAGGCTGTCATCGCGGAGTTCGACATCAACCAACGTCCCGTGGACATTGTGGAGCGACTGCTGGCGCAAAGTCCGCGCATCATCGGGCTGGGCATCTACATCTGGAATGCCGCGCCTGCCGCCGAGGTCGTGGCCATTCTCAAGCGCCTGCGGCCGGACATCCTGGTGATTCTGGGCGGGCCGGAGGTGTCCTACGAGGTTGAAGAACAGCCCATCGCGCGCTTGGCGGACTACGTCATCACGGGGGAAGCGGACTTGAAGTTCGCCGAGGTCTGCGCGCGGCTGCTCGCGGGAGAACGGCCCGGAGGCAAGGTCATCGCGGCGGACCCGCCGGAGTTTTCGCAACTCGCCTTGCCTTACGACGATTATGACGCGCAGGATGTGGCGCACCGGGTCATCTATGTCGAGGCCTCGCGCGGATGCCCGTTCACCTGCGAGTTCTGCCTCTCCTCTTTGGACATCCCCGTGCGGCGGGCCCCGGCGCCGGTCCTGCTCGAGCACCTGGCGCGCTTGCTGGAGCGGGGCGTCCGGCATCTCAAGTTCGTTGACCGCACGTTTAACCTCGATACGGCCACGAGCGCGCAGATTTTGGAATTCCTGCTCCGCCGCTGCCAACCGGGCCACTTCTTCCATTTCGAGATGGTCCCGGACCGCCTGCCCCAACGCTTGCGCGAGCTGATCGCTCAATTCCCGCCCGGCGCTCTTCAAATCGAAGCCGGCGTCCAGACCTTCAATGAGGAGGTTGCCGCCCGGATTGGACGCCGCCAGAATTACGAACGGCTGGAGGAGAATCTTCGCTTTTTGCGCCGTCACGCGGCGGCGCATGTTCACGCGGACCTCATCGCCGGCCTGCCGGGGGAGAGCTTCGAGAGCTTCGCGGCGGGATTCGACCGGTTGGTGGGCCTTGAACCGCAGGAAATCCAGGTGGGCATCCTCAAGCGGCTGCGCGGCACGCCGATTATCCGCCACGACGCCGAGTGGCAGATGACCTATAATCCGCAGCCGCCTTACGAACTCTTGCGCAACAATCTGCTCGATTTCCCCACGATGCAGGGCCTGCGCCGATTCGCCCGCTACTGGGACCTCGTGTCCAATAGCGGCAATTTCCTGGAGACCACACCCTTGGTCTGGAGCGGCGCGGACCCGGCCTGGCGGTCTCCGTTCCACAGTTTCATGCGGTGGGCCCAATGGCTTCACGCCCGCGTGGGCCGCACTGACGGGATCGCCCTGCTCCGCCTGATGCATCTGCTCTTTGATTACCTGGCCGGCGAACTGAGGCTCGATCCGAAAACGGTCGCCCAGTCGTTATGGCGCGATTACCAGCGGGGCGGACGGCGCGACAAGCCCTCCTTCCTCGCCGACTACCTCACCCCTGGCCCGCCTCAGCCTCTCGCGCCTTCGGACCGGCCCTCGATCCCCAAGCGCCAGGCGAGGCGCAGGGCCGCCATGGGCTTGGGCGGGTGAAGGGCGGCGGAGCGATTGCCGCGCGTCACGCGTCTGCAGGTCAGTTGCGGAGCCGCGCAGGTCCGAGACATCCGCGTTGGAGCAAGCCTCACCCTTCGAGGGCCGCCAGACGCGTGGCCTCCTTCTCCCATTGCGCATTGAGCACGGGGAGCCGCTGTTGGGCGTCCATGAGTTCCCGGTTGACTTCGAGGGCGCGGCCCGGCAGTTGATAAGTCTCCGGCTTCTCCAACTCCGCAACCAGTTCTTTTTGGCGGGCTTCCAACTGGTGGATTTCCTTTTCGAGTTGCCCGACGATCCGCTCCTGGGTCCGCCGCTGCTGCGAGCGGGCCTGTCGCAGCTCCGCATCCAGGCGCTTTTGGTCCTTCCTGGAGAGGACAGCCGAGCCGTTCCTGGTGTCCCCCGCCTTTTCCGCCACGGCCTTCGGTTGATCGCCCCGGCCGTTGCCGCCCGCGGTCAGTCCGGCCCGCTCGGATTGGGCTTTGGTCTTGTCCAGATAATACTGGTAGCCTCCCGGATACTGGGTGAGGCGGCCGGCGTTGACGTGAACGACATGTCTGGCCAGGGCGCGGATGAAATAGACGTCGTGGCTGATGAAGATGAGGGTCCCCTCGAATTGGTCCAGGGCAAAGGCCAGGGCATCGATGCTCGACATATCGAGGTGGGTCGTCGGTTCGTCCATGAGCAGCAAGTTGGGCGGGTCCAGCAGCAGCTTGACCAGCGCCAGCCTGCTTTTCTCGCCCCCGCTCAGCACGTCCACCCGCTTGAACACGTCGTCGCCGCGAAACAGAAAGCACCCGAGCAGCGTGCGGACGAATTGCTCGCCGGGCTGTTGCGGGGTGTTCATCGCCTCCTCCAGCACCGTCTGGTCGCGGTGCAGCATGTCCACGCGGTATTGCGAATAGTATCCGGCGTCGACATTGTGGCCCAGGGTCCGCTCCCCGGCCTGGGGCGTGAGCACCCCTGCCAGCAGCTTGAGCAGGGTTGACTTGCCGGCGCCGTTGGGTCCGACGAGCACCATTCGCTGGCCCCGCTCCGCCTGAAAATCAATGCCTCGATAAACCGCGTTCTCGCCGTAGGCATAGTGGACATTCTCCAGCTTGATCACCCGCTGGCCGCTGCGCCGAGGCTGCGGAAACTGGAAATCGAGCTTTCGCTCCTCCCCGCTCGGGGCCTCCACCCTGTCCATCCGCTCGATCTGCTTGAGCTTGCTTTGGGCCTGCGAAGCCTTGGTGTTCTTGGCCCGGAACCGGTTCACGAACTCCATGAGCCGGGCGATCTCGCGCTCCTGGTGCTTGAAGGCCGCCTGGAGTTGTTGCTCGTGCGCCTGGCGCTGGTCCAGGTAATCGTCGTAGCCGCCCCGATACCGGATGAGCTTGCTCTGCCGGATTTCCACGATGCTGCCCACAACCTGGTTGAGGAACTCCCGATCGTGGGAGATGACGAGGATCGCGCCGGGATAGCTCTGTAAATAGGCCTGGAACCAAAGCAGCGCCTCCAGGTCCAGATGGTTGGTCGGTTCGTCCAGCAGCAGCAGGTCCGGTTCCTGCGTCAGCAACCGCGCCAGGTGGGCGCGCATCACCCACCCCCCGCTCATCTCCCGCGCCGGACGATCGCAATCTCCCTCCCGAAAGCTCAACCCGGCGAGAATCTGCCTGGCTTTGGCCTCCAAACGATAGCCCCCCAGCTCGTTGAACCGATCATGCACGTTGTCGTGAATCTCATCGGGATGCGACGCCCCGACCGGATGGTCCGCCTCCCATGCCTTGAGGATGCGCCGCAGCTTGGTGTACTCCGGGCTGATCCCCGTGGCCAGTTCGATGACCGTCTCGTCGCCCACAGGCATGTTCTCCTGCGGCAGATAGCCGGCCGAAACGCCGCGCTCGAACGAGACCTCGCCGCTCTCGGCCGAGTCCCGCCCCAGGATGATCGAAAAGAGCGTCGTCTTGCCCGCGCCGTTCGGCCCAACCAACCCGATCCGGTCCTGACGGTTTACCTGCAACGTGACGTCGGCGAACAATACCCGGTCCCCGTACGCCTTGCGAATTCCTGACAAAGTCAACATGTCCGCACATTAAGCCACAAACCCCGCGGGTTGCACAGACGGGAATTCTCTCCTATCACACTGTCCGATAACCGGGCACCCCGCGCTGAAGGGCTGCCGTGTTTCAGGACACCGAGGCGTCTCGCCGGGGTATGAATCATCCAGGTTCAGAGCAAGCCGGGTCTGGCATGGGCCCTGCTCTCAAGCTGCCAATTAGTGTCAGTGCTGGTTGGCAGTGTTTTCTGGTTCGATGTTTATTGATCCTCATGGTTGCGAATCGGGCCGGTCTCGGAAGACCGGCCCCTTTCGTTTTTTCAATCCTGCTCAGCCTTAAGGCCTATCGTGGCGGCCACGCGATTTTCCACTGGCCGCCGATCGATTCCAGGCGCAACGAAAGCGCGGGAAGATCGGGAGCGACCAGCACACGGACCTCAACCGACCCATCGGGCAGCAACTCTTTGCCAACGACGCCCATCCCGATAAGGCCCTGCACGCTCTGAAGGAGGTCCTCCGCACCCGCCTTCTGCAACTGCTCGGCCGCCGCCGGCGTGAATGCCTGGAGCACGCGGTCGCGGTCTTTATGGTGTACCGCCCAAAGGAGGGACTGCAGCGTGTTCTCGGGCCTGTTGTATCCCGCCATCACGGCCTCCGCCCGGCGCACGTAACCGGGAGGCAGCGCCCGGCCCGCGTTGTTTGTGCCCGCGGCGGCAAGCTGGACTCGAAGCCGTTCATTCTCGGCGCGCGCCGGCGTCAACTCGCGCTGCAAGGCCCCAAGCCGGGTAACCTCGCTGCGCAAGCGGAGCAACTCAGGCGAGGCCGGCCCCGCCGGAGGACCGCCAATCCCCCTGCCCTCAGGAGGGGCGGCCATGCCCGATGGCTGGGGACGGTCAAGCTCGGCCACCCACCGGCGCTGCTCCGCGCGCAACTCCGAGAGCTGGCGGCCTTGCTGGATCGCCGCCCAGAGTGCCGCCAGGCAAACTGCCCCTGAAAGACCGATCGGCAAAGCGCGGTTCATTGGTTTGGATTAGGATTGGAGTCCTGGCTCGGTGCGGGCGGTGCTGGTTCTTCGGACTGCGCCGTGGACGGCCGCCAGTACAGCTTGCCGTCCTTCTGCACCAGGGATTCCGGACGCGCCCTGGCGACGCCCATCTGAACGCTGGCGTCAGCCATGCCAATGCTCCCGTGAATGGGGCATCGAAACAGCACTCGATCCGCCTCCTCATCGCTTCGGCCGCCAGAGCCGCCCAGGTACTCGTAGGAGCAATTGGCGGAGGAGTATGCGGGCCAATTCGCCGCCGCTTGGCGGCCCTTATCCGAAGGGCAGATAAGGACCACCGTCTTCCCGATCTCATTGCTCATGCACTGAATATCGGGAGGCAGGCGCATGTCATTATCCTGTGCCCACACCTTCACCGCCATGCAGAGCTGTTTAAGATTGTTCTGGCACTGAACCGACGCGCCCTTCTCTCGGACCTCGGCCAGGGTCGCATCCTCGTCCGGCGTGAGTCGGGAAGTTGCGGCAGCGGCAATCTGGGCGCGGAGCTTCTCGTTCTCCGCCCGAACCCGCTCAAGCTGCCCAACCTCGCCCGCCATTCGTTTTGCGAGGTCCTGGAGCCGGGCGACCTCCTGCTCTTCGGTCTCTGAAGGGCCGCCTGCGGCGGACAAATGAGCCGTTCCACTCGCCGGCGATGGCGCCGCCCCGCCGGCGGCCTGCGACAGACTCTGAATCGTCTGTCTCAAGTCGCGGAGTTCCATCTGCTGAACAATCACCACCATCGCGCAGGCCAGGGAAACCGCAGTCGGCCCCAATGCCGGCCACCAGCGGCGCAGCCAGGAGCCGGAATGCAACGCCCGCGCGGGAGCTTCTGCCTTCGGCAGGATTGAAACGACTTTGATCTGACTCACCAACCGGTCTCTGAGACCGGCCGGGGGCGTGGGCGCCGGAGCAAGGCGCAACATATCTTCGATTTCCTGTTCGGGAGTATTCATAGGTGTCGGTGTGGTAATTAGTGACTCGCTTCCGCGGCATCCAGTTCCTTGTGCAAATAACCCAGGGCCAGGCGCAGCCGGTATTTCACGGTGCTTACGGCCACGCCCATCGCCCCGGCCGTTTCTTCCAGCGTCAGGCCCTGGTAATAGTGAAGGTGAACCCCCTCGCGCAGGCCCGGTTCGAGCCGGTCAACCAACCGGTAGAGCGTTGCGGCCAAGTCGGCACGGGCGGCCAACTCATCGGGCGGCGCTCCCCCAGCCGGGCGAGCCGCCCACCAATCATCGGAGCGCGACTCCGTCCGGTGGTCCGTCCGCCGCCAGTCCACATACACATGATAGGCGATGCCGTGAATCCAGGAGGCGAGCGAAGACCTCCCCTCGAACGAGGCCAGCGCCTGCCACACGCGGCTGAAGGTGCGCTGGGTAAGATCCGCCGCATCCGCCTCGTTGCCGGCCAACCGTCTCAGAAAGGCATACACCCGCGCATGGAATTCTTCGATCAGCCCAACCGCGGCCGTCTTGTCCCCGCCGCGGGCAGCTTCGACCAGTTGATGAAGGTTGCTGTTCATTGATTGCTACTTGTTTAGTCGAGTCAGACCGCAAAGGTGGACAATAATATTTCGGGTGATCTTCTGTCGCGGTAGGGACGCCGGTTGCCCGGCGCCCCCCGCACAGATCCCGGCGG
>CAZZFF010000168.1:0-11821 GCA_964653485.1 uncultured Verrucomicrobiota bacterium
CGCGCAGCTTTGAAAGCACGTCGTCCAGCCTGCTTACCTTGGTCGCAAACTGCCGCTCGCTTTCATTCGTGTGCAGCACCCCGGTGATGATTCCCCCGTGCATCACGATGCGGTAATCGGACAGCAGCGCGATGCGCGGGTCGTGCGTCACAAAAATGAATATCTTCCGGTGCTCCCGCAGCAACTCCAGCGCCCGCGTGCGATGGATGCCCGCGTTCTCCACCTCGTCCAGCAACACGATGGGCGTGTTGCAAATAATCGTGGCGTCCGCTATCAGCAACGCCCGCGTCTGGCCCCCGGACAGTTCCGTCATCCGGCTCTCGACCAGGATCGGCTCCCCGGTCAACTGATTCGCAAAACCGAGCGTGCGCTCCAACATGCCGTCAATGCACGCCCCGGCTCCGCTCCGAATCCGGGCATGGGTCTCCAGAAACTCCCTCACCGGCAGGTCGGAAAGAAATGTCGTGTGCTGCGTAATCAGGGCGATGGGGTTCCGCGACGGGTCATCCCGATACTCCGCCGGCGGGCGCTCACCATTGATGAGAACCCGCCGGCCGGTCGGCGTATTGGCGTCGGCAAACAACTCGATGTCGTTGATCAACGTCGTCTTGCCGGACCCGGTGGGCCCGACAATGCTCACCACGTCCCCCATCCGCAAATCAAGGCGCTCTGTCGCTTCCCTCGCGCCGGTTTTGCCCCGCCCTCCGAGAATTGTAATGGTATCGATCATGCGTATAATATTACTTATCCCATCTTACTAGTCATAATTGAAGCAAAAAATGCCTCACAACATGTCTCCAACCGTTGTGCCTTCCAGTTTTTGCGCCGCATAATCCCGAATGGACCGGAACACCCGAACAAGCTTGTCCTCCCTCTCGATCGGCGTGGACCCGTAAAAGTGCTTGCTGACCGATTCCGTCGGCGCCAGCGCTCCGTCAAACAACCGCACAATCTCCGCCAACGTGATTCCATCCGCGGGCTTGGCCAGTTCATAACCGCCTCGCTGGCCCTTGGAGCTGCGCAAGTATTTGGCCCGCTTCAGCGAGAGCAGGATTTGTTCGAGAAACTTGGGAGGTATATGCTGCGCGCGCGCGATGGTGTCGACCGACACGAAGCCGTCGGTCTTGTGCCGCCCCAGGTAAACCAAGGCCAGCATGGCATATTCACTGCGCGACGTCAGTTTCATTCCAATGTTATATGACTAATCGGATGGGATTGATACTACTTTAGCAAAAACAGAACTGCTCAAATCAGTTGCGCCCCAGGGCGTAGAGGCGCTTCATGGTCGCCACGTAAAGCACGCCGTTGGCGGCGGTGGCTGTCGAGCTAATGGGTGAGCCGAGGTCGATCGCGCTCAGGAGTTGCTTCTCCCGCCGGGCGGCGAAGACATAAAACGAGCCGTCGCGCGTGCCCAGATACACCTTTCCGTCGGCCGCGAGCGGCGAGGCCCAGGCGTCGCCTTTGAGCTCGTGTGTCCAGCAGGGCCGGCCGGTCGTCGCATCCACGCAGTGGAGCGTGCGCCCGCAATCGGCGATGAACACCAGCCCCTCCCAAATCGCGGGTGTGGCCATCACATGCTTTTGGAGCGGATAGGACCAGATCAGCCCGTTCGTGGTAATGTCGCCGGTGAGCGCGGCATCGATGCACTTGAGCCAGGCCTCGTTTTTGCCCCACCAGAGGTCTCCGCCCCCCGCGACATAGAGGCGGTTCCGGTAGAAAACCGGCATCCCATAAATGTCGCTCGGGCTTTCGTGCCGGTTGGAGTTGTACCTGTGAACGTCGGTCTTCGGCGCCCCGGGGTCAAAGTCGAATTGCCATACCCTGCGCAGAAATTGGAGTGCCGGGGTCTCGGAATCCGGGGAAGCCGGCTCCGGAATCGGATCGAAGGCATAGACAATGCCGTTGCCGCCGGCGAAAAAAATGAGCGGACGGCCGTTGACCTCCCCGGACGACGGGGCGGACCAGGTATTGTGAAAGACGTTGGGCGCCATCCGCTCGTTGTCGCGCGCGACAAGCCGTCCCGTCCGCTTGTCCAGCACCACCAGGCTCGGCGCATCCGGGGTCCGGATGCGCTTGTGCGTGTTATCCACGCCGGTCCCGCTGTTCAGATAGAGGAGGTTGCCGCGAATGAGGATCGAGCTATGGGCGGCGTCGTGCGACCAGATGCCCGCGCCGGTTGGAAGGTCGAACAGCCAGAGGATGTCGGCATCCAGCGGGCCGGGGGTCAGGAGGGGTTCCGTCGCGGGGGTCATGTGCGTCCCCTCGTCGAGGAACGGGCCGTCGTTGCCGTTGGCCATGCCCAGGGCATCCAGGCAGAGCACCTCGCCCCGGTTGCTGACGATATAGACACGGTCGCCTTCGACAGTGGACGGCGAGCATATCCCGCTCTGGGGCCAATCGAAGTAGATGTCCTCGACACGTTTGGGCACGACCAACTGCCAGAGAAGCAGACCGGTCTTTTCCTCGAAGCACATCAGCACGCCGCGGTCCCCCTGGTGTTTTGGGTCGCGCGGCTCTCCGTTGTTCGTGCCGATATAGACCCGCCCGCCGGCCACGATGGGAGTGGCGTGCGTCTCGGTGCCCAGGTGCGCGCACCACTTCACGTTCTCGCCGGTTTTCGGGTCGAAAGAAGAGGGCAGGCCGCGTTCATCGGAAGCCATGTTGCGAGACCACGCCTGGCCCCATTGCGGCTGGTCCCCCGCAAACGCGGCTTGGGCGAAAGCCCCAAGGGCCAGGGCCAAGGCCAGCGCCCCGGCCCCTAAACCCCGAAGCTGGAAAGGAGTCTGAGCCGGGTTCATGGGGTCGTTCGCGATGCCGTTGGGGCAAGCGCCAGCCAGAGCCAGCCGCCGATGAAGCTGATGCCCCCGATCGGGGTAACGGCGCCGAGCCAGCGCGCGTTGGTAAGCGCCAGAAGATAGAGCGAGCCGGAGAAGACCACGATGCCGGCCAGGAAACAGAGCCAGGGGCCGGTCCGAAAAGGCGTCCGCCCGGCCAGCACAAACAGCATGACAGCGTGGATGAAGTGGTAGAAAACGGCCTTTTCCCAAATAGCGGCCGTTTGGTTGCGGGCAAGCAGGTCCTTGAGGCCGTGGGCGCCGAAGGCGCCCAGCGCCACTGCCAGCATCCCGAACAGGGCGGCAACCCGCAGCGGCAGTGAGCAGGTCATCGGTCCTTTTTCCCCGCCGCCGCGTCCCCCGCCGGCGCTCGTTGGGCGGCCTTGAGAATCTCCTCGGCGGACAGAATGATGCCGGTCACGTTCTCGGCCTGGAGACCGCCGAACATGCCGCCCAACATGCCCGAGTTCTCCTTGCTTTTGACGGAGCGCAGGACAAACACGCCCAACGGCTTGCCCTCCAGCGTGAAGGCCGGCGCGCCCAGCGTGGTGGTGGTCGCGCTCGTCTCGGGGACATAGAACAAACGCGGCTTCGTGACAACGGCCGAGATGCGCTCGACCGAGGCCGAATCAGCGCGCCCGGCCGCGCTCCCCAGCCGAGTCAGGGTGACGACCTGGTCCAGGACATCGGCCTTGCCGGCATTGGCCAAATTGAGCGCCGCCATCGGGGCCGCCGGCTTGGTCTTGGGCCGTATAAAGGCCAAATCGGCGTCCTTGTCGCGCAACACTACTTCTGCCGGCATCTCCGTGCCGTCATCCAGGACTATCTTCACACCGCTGAGCTCGCTTTCCATCTTCACCGCCGGCTGGTCTTCCCTTCCCGACATCATGGCATCCAGAAGGGCCGCCGGGTCGGTCGAGCACAGAGAGAGGACCGTCAGACCCGATGGGTCGATGACCGTGCCGGCGGCATCCCGCCGGACCTCGGCGGAACGTCCCGGCCTTCCGCCCACGGAGACCTTGTTCTTGAGCGCCAGTTCCACAATGACCACCGCCTGCCGGTTTGCCTTGAATATCTCGCGGCCTTTCTCGGTCACTTCATCCGCCCGGCAGGGCGCCGCAACCGTTGCCGCCAAAAGCCCGAGCGCAACTGAAATCCGGCAGAGGTTCTGTGACATCATCGAGTTCCTTTTCTAGTTCAATTCCGCTGATTATCAAGCAGAGAGTTTCAATGCGCGTTGACTTTGGGCCGAGGCCGGCGCACGATAGCTCGTAACGGCTATGCCGCACCGAACGTTCGACATCGAGGAAGTGGCGCGCTATCTGCACCAGGGGCGAGGGGACATCGAGCGCCTGGTCAAGAACCAGGACATCCCTGTTGAAAAACACGGCGACCGCCTCGTGTTCCGAAAGGTGGAAATCGATGCCTGGGCCTCTCAGCGCATCCTCGGCCTGGAAGGCCAGCGCCTTGACGAGTATCACCAGAGAAGCTCCAGGGACGCGCGGCGCTTTCTGGCGCGCGAGGCGATGATGCCCGAGATGATAGCGCCCGCGTTCATCGATCCCGCGCTTCCCGCCAAGACCAAGGCCTCGGTGTTGCGCCAGATGATCGCCCTGGCGGACAAAACCGGCCGGCTCTGCGACCCACAAGGCTTGCTCTCGGGCATCGAGGCCCGCGAAGGGCTTTGCTCCACCGGCCTCCCAGGCGGCCTGGCCCTCCTCCATTCCCGCTTCCCGGACGCCTACATGTTCGAGTCCCCTTTCATCGCCCTGGGCCGCACGGTCCAGCAAATCCCCTTCGGCGCTCCGGATGGGGGACCCACAGACCTCTTCTTCCTCCTCGGATGCCCGGACGACCGTCTTCACCTCCACACCCTGGCCCGCCTTTGCCTCATGGCTCAGAAGACCGATATCCTGGCCCAACTGCGGGCCGCCACCGATGCCGCCTCGATGCACCAAAACATCATCGAGGCCGAGCAAATCGTCCTCGGAACCAAACAGGAACCCCAGGACAAAGACAGTTAGGCGGCAGTAATAAATCGAGGGGCCGCCCCCCGACCGTTATCGCGATTGGGACACCTCGCTGCCTAGGCACTCCATGCTGAACTGGCGGTGTCGATGAGAGCGACCGAATCGGTCACTACTTGGAGAAAGAGCGGGCCTTCTTGGCCTTTTTTGCCTTCTTCGCCTTGGGCGCCTTTTTTGCCTTCTTGGCTTTGTGCGCCTTCTTCGCCTTGGAGCTGGCCAAAGTCAGATGCTTGGCAGCCGGGCCGTGATGCACCGCAAAATCAATTCCTTCGGCCAGGCTGGAGAGCGGAAGCAGCGCGGCCAGTAACAGAGCAACGAGATAACGCATATATTGTTCGATTCCGCGTACCGTTATACTGAATCCAGACCGTCTGGCAATTAAAATTACTCCTAAGTGGTCATGGCCACTAAGCCGCGATCGTCGGCGTGCTACGTTCCACCATGCCCTTGGAAATAGCGTAGCGGGTCAACCCTGCCACGTCATGAACGTTGAGCTTGTTCATGACCTGCTGCCGATGCTTCTCCACGGTCTTGATGCTGATGCTCAGTTCCGAGGCGATTTGCTTGTTGGAAAAGCCCTCGGCGATGAGCTGAAGAACCTCCGTCTCGCGGGACGTCAGCTCCCCGGCCTTCTTTGGCCTCTGGCCGTTCGCGAAAACCTCCCGGGACCGCTCGCGGAGCCGCTTGGCGATGGTCGGACTGAAGAAGGCGTTGCCCCTGTGGACCTCGCGGATGGCCTTCAGAAGGTCCCCGGCGGCGGTTTGTTTGATCAGGAATCCGCTCGCGCCCGCCTCCATTAACTGCGCGACGCATTCGTCGTCCCCATACGATGTCAAGACCAGGACCTTCGTGGCGGGAACGCTCTTGTGGATTTGCCGCGTCGCCTCCAGGCCGTTCAAAAGCGGCATCGCCACGTCCATGATCACCACGTCCGACGGACTTTCTTTCGCCATTACCACCGCCTGACGCCCGTTCTCAGCCTCGCCGACCACCTCCAGGTCTCCTTCGGCCTCGATAAGCGCCCGCAACCCCTGGCGCACGACGGTGTGATCGTCCACAAGCAAGACCGATATCTTCTTCATAGCAGCTCTGTTTGCGCCGGCGACATCGCCCGGACCGCAACGCCGCCAATAGGGTGAATCTTCCACGCCCCGATGCAAGCTTAAAATGTCAAGCAACCCACGCCGCGCGCACAAAAAGCGTTGCCCGGCCACCCTCCGGCTACTATGGTGGAGGGTGTCTTTTTGTCTGACGATTCTCGGCAGCGGTTCCTCCGGCAACTGCGCTTACTTGGAGACGGATGAAGCCCGCATCCTCATCGATGCGGGATTCAGCCTGCGCCAGATTCGCCGGCGCCTGGCCACGATTGGCCGAGAGCCGGAGAGCCTGACCGGCATCCTGATCACCCACGAACACGCCGACCATGTCCATGGGCTGGGCGCCCTTGGCGAAAAACTCCACATCCCGGTCTATTGCAACCGGCCGACCCTGGAAGCCATCGAGTACCAACTCCAGACGCGCCTCGATGGCCGCGTCTTCGCCACCGGCGCCACATTCGAGGTCGGCGACATCCGGGTCGAAACGTTCAGCATCCCGCATGACGCCCAGGACCCCGTCGGCTACCTCTTGCGCACCCCCGCCGGAAACCTGGGTTTCCTGACCGACCTGGGCCACGCGACGCGGCTGGTGCTCGAACGCGTGCGCCCCGCCAACGTCCTCGTGATCGAATCCAACCACGATGTCAAGATGCTCCAGGATTGCCCCACTCGCCCCTGGAGCCTCAAGCAGCGAATCCTGGGCCGCCATGGCCACCTTTCCAACGACGCCGCGGCCGACGCCGTTGAGCAGATCGTCTCCGCCCACTTGCGCCACCTCTACCTGGGTCACCTCAGCCGCGAATGCAATCGTCCGGACCTGGCCCTGAGGGTGGTCCAGGAACGACTCCTCAAAATCGGCGCCTCGCATGTCCGCGTCGAACTGACTTCCCAGCGCGAGCCTTGCCCTATGTTGACGTTCAGCGGGCCGGAAACGGAACCACAACGCCCGGCCGGCGTTCTCGCCGAGGCCCCCGGCCCGCCCGCGCCGCCCGCGGGGGTTCCGGTCCAAAGCCAATTTCCTATTTGACCCGGCCGCCTACCCCATTCAAGGCACCTTGTTTCACGCCCAACACATCACAACCTTCGATCTGCCCGGCCTCCAGCCGTATCGGACCCTCCGCCGGCAGTTCGACCAACGGGAGCAGGGCCTCCTGGTCGCCGAGGGCGAAAAAGTGGTCCGGCGCCTCCTCGACAGCCGCTTCGAGGTCGTCTCCGTCCTCCTCCCGGAGAACTGGCTGGTGGAACTCGAACCGGTGCTCCGGGCGCGGCCGGAGGACGTCGCCGTCTTTGTGGCGCCCAAGAAACTCATGGAGACGCTGACCGGCTTTTCGATGTACCAGGGCTTGCTGGCGGTCGGACGGGTGCCGCCGCCGCCTTCGCTCGAGACCATCCTCGCAAGCGGCCCGCGCCCGCACTTGCTCGCCGCCGTGGACGGGCTGTCCAGCGCGGAGAACATCGGGGCGCTGGTCCGCAATTGCGCGGCGTTTGGCGTCCAGGCGCTCCTCGTCGGCGAAACCTCCGCCAGCCCCTTCCTCCGCAGGGCGGTGCGCAGTTCCATGGGCGCCATCTTCCACCTGCCCGTGCTGGAGACCGCCAGCCTGGCCACGACCCTGGGACAACTCCGCGCCCGGGACGTGCGCAGCATCGCCGCCCATCCCCACGCCCAAAATCGCCTCTTGTCGCAAACCGACTTTTCAGTCGACTGTTGCCTGGTCTTCGGCAGCGAAGGCCAGGGCCTCCGCCCCGCCGTGCTGGCTGCCTGCCAGGAGGCCGCGGCCATTCCCATGCCCCCCTCCGTGGATTCGCTTAACGTCGGCAGCGCCGCGGCCGTCTTCCTCTATGAGGCCAATCGCCAGCGAGAGCTGTCCCGCCCGGAACAACTCCCCAAGACCGGCCCGCAATGCCTCGCCCTCACAGCGCCAGGAGGAATCTCTTGATCTCTTTGAGCCGGGCCGAGGCGCCGGTCCTGGCCAGCCGGGGGAACTTGCTGCCAACCATGATGTAATCATTGTTCCGGGTCAGCATGAGCTTTTCCTCCTTCACCTCGATGATGCTGATGCCCCGTTCGGCGGCCAGGACCTTCAATTGCGCGACCTGGAGCAACCGCTCGAACGCCGCCGGCGGCGGGCCGAACCGGTCGCGCACCTCCTTTTCCAGCTCGGTTGCGGCGCCGGGCTCGGTCACCTGTGCCAGCTTGCGATAAATCTCGATCCGCTGCCGGGCGTCCGAGATGTAGCTCAACGGGATGCACGCGCTGGAGGCGGGGGCCGTCATCGCCAGGAAATCCAGATGCACCTGGACCTCGACGCGCGGCTTGACCTTCTCGCCTTTGATGCTGGCGATGCTCTGCTTGAGGAGCTGGCAGTAAAGCTCGAAGCCGACGGCGGTGATATGGCCGCTTTGCTCCGCGCCGAGCAGGTTCCCGGCGCCGCGGATTTCCAGGTCGCGCATGGCGATTTTGAAGCCGCTGCCCAGCGTGGCGTATTGTTTGAGGGCGCTCATGCGCTTGCGCACGTCCGTCAGCAGCCGCGCGTGGCGCGGCAGCAGCAGGTAAGCGTAGGCCTGGTGCTTGTAACGGCCCACCCGGCCGCGCAGTTGATACAGGTCGCTCAACCCAAACCGGTCCGCGCGGTCAATGATGATGGTATTGGCGTTGGGGATGTCCAGCCCGCTCTCGATGATGGTCGTCGAAAGCAGCACGTCCGCCCCCCCGTTGATGAACCGCGTCATCACCTCCTCCAATTCGTCGCTGTCCATCTGGCCGTGACCCACCACGATGCGCGCCTGCGGCAGCAGCACCTGGAGCCTCTGCGCCATCGTCTGAATCGACATCACCCGGTTGTGCAGAAAGAACACCTGCCCCCCTCGGTTCAGCTCCCGCTGGATGGCGTCTCGAATCACACGCTCGTCGTATTGCATCACGACGGTCTCGACCGGCAGCCGGTCATGCGGAGGGGTTTGGATGGTGCTCATGTCCCGCGCGCCCGACAGCGCCAGGTACAGCGTGCGGGGAATCGGCGTCGCGCTCAGCGTGAGCACGTCCACCAGCTTGCGGAGCATCTTGAATTTCTCCTTGTGCATCACGCCGAATCGCTGCTCCTCATCGATCACCACCAGCCCCAGGTCCTTGAACGCCACGTCCTCCTGCAGCAACCGATGCGTCCCGATCACGAGGTCCACCGCCCCGGCGGCCAACCCCCGCACCACCTCCTGCTGGGCGCGTCGGCTCCGGAAGCGCGAGAGCAGCTCCAGACGCACCGGGTAATCCGCCATCCGCTCGCGGAACGTGTTGAAATGCTGCTGCGCCAGCACGGTTGTCGGCACCAGCACCGCCACCTGCTTGCCGTCCAGAATCGCTTTGAACGCCGCGCGAATGGCCACCTCCGTCTTGCCAAAACCCACGTCCCCGCAAATAAGCCGGTCCATCGGTTTCGGACGCTCCATGTCGGCCTTGGTCTCGAGAATGGCCCGCATCTGGTCCGGGGTCTCCTCAAAAACAAACGCGCTCTCGAAATCCCGCTGCCATGAGGTGTCCGCGAGAAAGGCGTACCCCGGCTGGGAATCGCGGGCGGCCTGGATCGAGAGCAACTCGCTCGCAACGTCCCGCACCGCGCTTTCGGCCTGCATCCGCGTCTTGAGCCACCGAGTGCCCCCCAACGTGTTGAGCTGCGGACGCGCCTTGCCCGCGCCGACATACTTGCTGACAAGGTGCGCCTCCGTCACCGGTACGTAGAGCTTGGGCGGCGGCTGTGCCGGGTCCCCGGACGCGTATTCCAGCACCAGGCACTCCTGCCCCGCGTTGGCCGCCGCCGCGGTCCCTTCCGTCGGCCGCGCTCCCGCCCCCAGCGGCAGCACCTGCAGGCCCACGTACCGCCCGATGCCGTGCTGCAAGTGAACCACGTAATCCCCCTCTTCCAATTCCGAAAAGTTAATGTCCAGCGCCGAACGCGTCCCCTGCGCATGGGGCGACTTCAGCCGCCGCGGCCGCTGCACCTTGTAACGCCCGAAAACCTCCGCGTCCGTCACCACCACCAGCCTGCCTTCGTCGTAGAGGAACCCGCTGGACAAAACCCCCACCCGGGTCCGCAACCCGCCCTCCCCCGCCCCCAGCCCGGCAACCCCCTCCGCAGCCAGCGCATCCATCTCCGTAAGCTCCATCCTTCGGATTTCGGATTTCGGATTTCGGATTTCGGCCTCCGGCCGTCGGATTTCGGCCTCCGGCCGTCGGATTTCGGATTTCGGCTTCTCCAGTCCGTACTCCTTCCAAATCTCGGCAAATCGCTGCCGTTCGCCGTCGTTGTTGCAAAAGACGTGGACGCTGTAGCCCTGGCGCAGCCACCGATGCAACTGGGCAAAAAACTCGCGGCGCTGTTCCTCGGCCACCCTGGGGTCCGGCGCCCGCTCCACCATCGGACGATACGCGTCCAGCCCCGAAAAGCGCGGCCCGGCGTCGGAGCCCGCCGCAAAACCGTCGAGTTGATCCCCAGCTTCCTCCGCCCCTCCTTCAGCCACAAGGTCCCCAACTTCGCCTTCCGCCTTTCGGATTTCACATTCTGGCCGCCCTGTCGCGCCTTCCCTTCGGATTTCGGATTTCGGATTTCGGATTTCCCCCCTTTCCTCCTCCTCCGTCACTTTCAGAATCGTCATTCCCTTCCCCTCGGCCTGGCGCTGGAACTCCTGCCAAGAGACGGAGAAGGGGTCCGCCTGAGGAACCTGGCGGCCATATTCCTCGGCCTGCTCATCCAGTTGCTCCGGCTCGCAAAGCAGCAAAATCGTCTCTGCCGGCAGATAATCCAGCAACGTCCCCAACCCCCCTCCTCCCTCCGCGCCCTGCATTCCCCTCAAGATGCCCAACTCCCCGGCCGGGGGAAGCGTGACGCCGGCGACCTCGTCCCGGGAGAGCTGGGTAAGCGGATCGAAATGGCGCAGCGATTCCAGTTCGTCGCCGAAAAACTCCAGGCGCACCGGCCAGGGACTCGTCAGCGGATAGACATCGAGGATGCCCCCGCGCAGGGCGAGGTCCCCTTTCTGGGTTGCCTGCGCCTCCGGCTCGTAGCCCCGTTCTTCCAGCCACTCCACGAGGTCGAGCGGGTCGCACCGGTCGCCCCGCGCCAGCGTTCGAGTGCCTGCGGCCAGGGCTTCGGGCGCGAAAGTGCGCTGAAGCAGCGCAACGACATTGCTCACGACCACTGCGACCCGGCCCGCCCCGTGCCCCCGCAGCCCGACCAACGTCTCCAGGCGCTCGCTAATCACGTCCGCGTGCGGAAGCCTGTCCTCGTGCGGCAGCACCTCCCATCCAGGGTAAAACAATGGCTCCATCGCAGGCGGTCCAGCCTCCACCGCGCCGAGGCCAGAACAGGGCCCCAGTCCCGCGCCCTGTGCCCCCTGGCCCGTGGGCTGTGGACTGTGGGCTGTGGACTGTAAGCATTCGTCTTCAAACCCCATCCACGTAGTCAAGTCCTGCTGAAAAGCCTCCTGTGCCTTAAGGCTGGCCGTGATGATCACCAGGGGGCGGCCTGGGAAAAGTCGATGCAGCAAAGCGGCGAGGAACGGTTGGGCCTCCGGGGCCACGCCCCCGCGAGACGACACACCTCCATGCGCCAAACGCCGTGCCAGAGATTGCACAGCGGGAGCCGTCGAGACCCGAGCGAATAACTCGCTTGCCGCCATGATTTCTGAACCCTGCGCCAAGCACCCGGAACATCGCAAGCCCACCCCCCGCCGTCAAGCTCCCCGAAGTCCCCCGCCCTCGGCTATCGGCTATCGGCTATCGCCCCCCGTCCTCCGTCCTCCGCCCCCCGCCCCCCGCCCCATAGGCGCTAACTTAACGAGGCGGAGTGCGCCCGTCCTCGGGCGCAGCATC
>CAZZFF010000169.1:0-11386 GCA_964653485.1 uncultured Verrucomicrobiota bacterium
GTTTGCGCTGGATTTCGACGCTCATGGTGAGGGCGCTCTTGACCTTGCCGCGGCCTTTGCAGTAGGGGCAATCGTCATAGACGGCGTCATTGAAGCTCTCGCTATGGCGCTGGCGGGTCATCTCCATGAGGCCAAGCTGGGAGATGGGCAGGATGTGGGTTTTGGCCTTGTCCCGGCGAAGGCCCTCCTTCATGCGATGATAGACCTGCTGCTGGTCGCGGCGGGATTTCATATCGATAAAGTCCAGGACGATGAGGCCGCCGATGTTGCGCAGGCGTAGCTGGCGGGTGATTTCGTCGGCGGCTTCGACATTGACCTTGAGGATGGAGGATTCCTGGTCCTTGCCGCCCTTGTGCCGGCCGGTGTTGACGTCAATGGCGACCAGGGCCTCGGTCTCGTCCACGACGATATAGCCGCCGCTCTTGAGGTGGACCTGGCGCGAGAAGGCATTCTCCAACTGCCGGCTGATGTTGAAGCGGTCGAATACCGGCTGGGCCTCGCTATAGAGCTTGACCTTGTTGGCGGAGCGGGTGGAGATTTTGGAAATCATCTCGCGCATCCGGTCGTAGGCCTTGGGGCTGTCGACGACGATCCGTTCGACATCCTCGGTGAGGAAGTCCCGGACGGTGCGCTCGATGAGGTCGGGTTCTTCGAACACGCAGCTCGCGGGAGGACGGGTCTTGATGCGTTCCTGAATCTGGCGCCATTCTTCGAGGAGGAGGGCCATGTCGCGGACAAAGTAGCGGGTTTGCTGGCCTTCGCCGACCGTCCGCATGATGACGCCCATGCCTTCGGGGATGGAGAGGTCGCGGAGGATTTTCTTGAGGCGCTGGCGTTCCTGCTGGTTCTCGATCTTGCGGGAGATGCCGCTCTGGTCGGAGTTGGGCAGCAGCACAAGGTAGCGGCCGGGCAGGACAAGGTTGGTGGTGACTCGAGGGCCTTTGGTGCCGATGGGGCCTTTGGTGACCTGGACGATGATCTCGCTGCCCGGGGGATAGACGCGGGGGATGTCCTTCTGCGTGATCTTGGGTTTCTCGCGCCGTTTGCCTTCCCTTTCGACGATCTCGACCCCGCTGTCGAAGCTGCTGGGGACTATGTCCCAATAATGGAGGAAGGCGTTCTTCTCGAAGCCGATGTCGACAAAGGCGGCTTTGAGGCCGTCTTCGAGGTTGCGGACCTTGCCCTTGTAAATGCTGCCGACGAGGCGTTCCTCGGTGGTGCGTTCGATGTTGAATTCTTCGAGGCGCCCCTCTTCGAGGACGGCGACGCGCGTCTCAAGGGTCTCGGCGTTGATGACGACCTCCTTGTGCGCGCGCTTGACGGGCTTGATGAGCCGCTGGACTTTCTTGACGAGGGTGGCGGCGGCGCTGCAGATGCTGTCGAGGATGCCTTTGGGAGGCTCCGGAACGGGGACCGGCTCGAAGGGCTTTTCCTCCTGGACCTGGGCCGGGGTGGAGAGGTTGGGTTCGCGGAAGTCGCCTTTGGCGGGGGCTGCCTCCGCGGCCGGTTCCGCGGCGCCCTCGGGGGGCAGACCGACGGAGAGGTTTTCGGCGCGCTCGATTTCCTGGGTGTGGCGGCTTTCGTAAACTCTGTCCGCGATGGACTGTTCGTCTGTCGTGGCGTCGGCGCGGGCCTGGAGGGCGTCGCGATCCGGTCGCTGGGGCTGGGCATGGCCCAGGCCGCCGCTGGGGCGGAAACGCATGCCGCGCCGCCGCCGGGAGAAATTCCTGTCACTCATAATTAATAAGCCTTTCGATACATGTACACACTTTGCAACCAGCCCATGGCAATGAGCGAGCCGAGCACTGAGGATCCGCCGTAACTGAGCAGCGGCAGTGGCACGCCCGTCACGGGCATTAACCGAATATTCATACCGATGTTGATGAAAACGTGGCTGAAGAGCAGGGCGACCACTCCAGCGGCCAGGAGCTTGCCCAGGCGGTCGCGCGCCTGGCCGGCAATGCGGATGCCGGTGAAGAGAATGATGCCGTAGAGCGTGAGCACAGCCACGCTGCCGGCGAACCCTTCCTCCTCGGCAAGCACCGAGAAAATGAAGTCGTTGTGGGCGACGCTGGGCGGGAGGTAGCCCAGGGCCTTCTGGGTGCCTCGCTGCCAGCCTTTGCCGGTCAGGCCGCCCGAGCCGACGGAGATCAGCGCCTGCCGCACGTTGAAGGAGTCGTCGAACTGCAGCTTTCGCAGCTCCTCCCGTTTAGCTTTCGAGGCGCCTGGAGGCGCCGGATAGTCCCGGCCAAAATAGACCATCAGCCGTCTTCTCTGGTAGTCCTGCATCTTGATCTGCCAGTTGGGCGGGGCAAATAGGACATCCACCAGGAAGAGGGTCCCGAGGATTGCCATGCCCGCCAGCAAGCGGGTCAGGTAAAGTCTTGGGATGCCCGCCACGTACATCATCAGAAAGGCGGTTGGCAACAAGACCAGGGCCGAGCCGAGGTCCGGCTCTTTCATGATGAGCACGAAGGGCAGCAAGAGCAGGCCCAGGGATTTGAGGAAGATGGAGGGCTGGCGAAGTTCGTCCGGGGGGCGACTCAGGAAATGGGCCTGGGCGAGGATAAAGCTGAGCTTGGCGAATTCGGAGGGCTGGAATTGGAAGAAGGCGAGGTCAATCCAGCGCATGGCGCCCCAGCCGTGCGTGTTGCCGATGCCGGGCACCAGGACGGCCACCAGGGGCAGAATGGAGACCCAATAGACGACCATGGCCCACCTGGCCAGGGTGCGGTAGTCGGCCACGCAGCACAGGGCGCCCACACCCACGCCCACGACATACCAGACGACCTGGCGCAACCAGTTTTGGCTGTACCAGGGTGCCGTGGCGGTCGCTTCGATCCCCAGCCGCGCGCTGTAGATGAAGGCCGTTCCCAGGAACATCAAGCCCCCCAGCGCGACCAACTGCAGCCGGTCAAAGCGGACCGGACGTTCATTGAGAATGTCGGTCGTCATGGGGCTTGAGCGGTGGCTGTCCGGTTCTGGCTCATATCGGCCGGCTTGGGCGAAAGTCCCTGCTCGTATTGCTGGAGGGCGAGGTAAATCTTCTGGGCGATCGGCGCGCAGGTGTGGCCGCCGGAGCCGCCGTGCTCGACTTCGACCATGACGACCACGGCGTAGCGGGGGTGCTCGTAGGGAGCATAGGAAATGAACCAGGTGAAGTCCTCTTCGGTCGCGCCCTGCATGTTCTTCTTCTGGGCCGTCCCCGTTTTGCCGCAGATGCGGAGACCGGGCACGGCCGCCGCGCGCCCGGTGCCGTCGGCATCCTCGACATCGGCCAGCATGGCTTGGCGGAGGATGTTGAGGGTGGTGGGTCTGACGCCCAGCTCGTCCCGCAACTGGCTGTCCGGGAAGAGCGTCGGGGGTTCGCCCGACGTTGGGTCTTGGGACTCGATGCGGGCCACCAGGCGGGGCAGCAAGACCTTGCCGTCGTTGGCGATGGCGGAGGTGACCACGGCCATTTGAAGGGGGGTGACGTCGATCTCGCCCTGGCCAATGCAGAGGTTGGCGGTGTCGCCATCGGACCAGTGGGCGCTGATTCTTTGCCAGGTAGGGAAGGTGCCTGGGGTTTCCTGCCGGGTGGGCAGGCCGATTTTCTCGCCCAGATGCAGCCGTTGGCCAATGCGCACGATGTTGGCAACTCCGGCCTGGAGGCCGTTGGTGACGAAATAGGTGTTGCTCGACTTCATGAAGGCCCGCTCGAAATCATAGGTGCCCGGGGCAGCCAGGTCTTTGATCCGCCTGCGCCCGACGAAGATGTACCCGGGGTTGTAAATGGTCGCCTTCGGGTCCAGCCCGTGTTCCAGGCAAGCCATGGCGGTGACGGTTTTGAAAATGGAGCCCGGCTGGTAGTTCTCGAAGGTGGCGCGATTGATGACGGGACGCAACAGAGGGTCCTGCCAGCGCTGGTACTCGCCCGGTGGAAAGCCCTGGACGCCGTAGTTGGGGTTGATGGTGGGGGAGGATGCCAGGGCGATGACATCGCCCGTGTTGACGTCCATGACCACGGCGGCGCCGCGCGTGGCCGCGCCGAACACGGCGGACAAGGCGCGTTCGGCGGCTTGCTGGATGCGCGAGTCCAGCGTGAGGACCACGTTGCGCCCCGGCTCAGCCACGCTCCATACGTTCTCGGTCTGGCGGTAGCCGAAGTTGTTTACCAGCACGGATTTGGCCCCGGCCGAGCCCCGCAGCTCCTTATCGTAGCCACCCTCGATGCCCAGCACCCCGCGATAGTCGGGCAGCCGATAAGAGAAAAAGGCCAAATCCCCCACGGCCGAGCTGTCGTCGCGCTGCAAATAGCCCAGGACGTGGCCGGCGGACGTTTGGTAGGGATAGACGCGGGTGGACTGCATTTCGAGGTCGACGCCGGGGATGCCCCTGCATTGTTCCTCGAAGAGCGCGATTTGGGTTGGGGTCAGACTGGACAGGACCGGGCAGGGCAGCGCCAGGCTCGTTCTGTAGTGCCTCTCGAAGTTGGTGATGTCCAGGGAAAGGGGTTGGCCCAGCTTCCGGCTGACTTGAGCCACGACGTTGCTGGCGACCACCCACCGGGCCTGCTCGCGGAGCAGTTCCTTGGCCTCGTTCGAGAGGGCCAGGCGCTTGCGCTCCTCCTTCTTGAGTTTCCGCTTGAGGACCTTCTGCTCCAGGTCGATCCGTCGCTTGACCTGGGCCCTGGCGCGGGCGAGTTCTTTGTCGCAGGCGGTGCGGAATGGTTTGCTGAGTTCCTCCAGGTAGAGACTGATGTTGTAGGAGGGCCGGTTTTCGGCCAGCACCACGCCGTTGCGGTCGAGGATTTTTCCGCGGACGGCGGGGATGCGCACGGTGCGGTAGGACTGGGTCTCGAGGGAGTCCTGATAATCTCGGGCGGAGACGACCTGCACCCACCAGAGCCCCCCCAACAACAGCCCCAGGCCGCCCAAGACTACGAGCGCCACCGCCCGCAGTTGGGGGTCGTCTTTTCTTATTTGGTCGAAGATGAGCATCGGTTATTGCATCGCGCTGTTCTCGGCCCTAGCCCCGTCCTCGGCGGATTTCGCGGTCGGGCCGGAAGCTGGATTCGGTGGCCGCTCCGTGGGCCAGCGAGCGGTGCAGCCAGTCAAACAGGATAAAACAAGGGGGCGTAAAGAGGGCGCCGCCGACGGTGACAACGGCCAGTTGCCAGAGCGTGCCCCAGCCCAGGAGCGGTTTGTGGCCGGTGGTCAGCAGGAGCAGCAAGGTCATCAATGGGACTCCCGCGGCGGCGGCCAGGCCCAGGAGGAATTGCGCATAGGTTTGGTCGCGCAAGACCAGTTCGCGGCTCGAATAAACCGCCAGGCCGGCGATGAACAGCGGCAGGATGCTAATCCCAAGGGGCGTGGCTGAGAGCGAATCCAGGCAGAACCCGCCCCAAGCGGCGAGCAGGGCAACGGCGGGCAGTTCCGCGCGCAGGCCGGCATAGACCATGAGCGAGGGCAGAAGGTCCACTTGCGCTCCCAAGGCGACGCGCAGGCCGCTGAAGGCGGCTTCCCAGAACACCGCCAGGAAGGCCGCGCCCAGGATGAGAAGTGTGTCAACGAAGTTCACGGCTCGAGGATGACCCAGACTTCTTCGAGGGCGTTGAGATTGGCGGCCAATTTGACGCGGGCGACGGTGCCGAAGCCGTACTCGATGGGCTGGGTGTCAACAACCTGGCCGATGAGGATGTCCTTGGGGAAGATGCCGCCTAAGCCGCTGGTTTTGACGAGTTGCCCCGGCTTCAACCTCGCGTTGGTGGAGAGGTAACCCAGTTCGACGAACCCGCTGTCCAACGGGCCGGAGGCGCCGACCACGCCGTTGTCGCGGCTCTCATTTTCGACCACAGCCGCGACGTGGCAATTGGGGTCGCCCAGGAGGACGACCTGGGAGCGGGTAAGGCTGACGGCGGAGATGCGGCCGACCAGGGCGCCTTCGGGGCTGAGGACGGGGAGGTTGATGCGCATGCCGTCCCGGCTGCCGAGGTCAATTTGGATGGTGCGCCACCAATTCGAGGGGTCGCGCAGAACGACGCTGGCGAGTTTGATTTTGCGCGGTTGTTGGGCCTGCCAGCCGAGCAACTGGCGGAGGCGGGCATTTTCACGCTCCATGGCGCCCGCCTCCATCACTTTGAAGCGAAGGCCCTGGTTCTCCTGGCGCAGGGCCTCGTTCTGGCGCAACAGCTCGCGCCGCGGCACCACGCGGTCGAGGGCGGCGCCGGCCAACTGCTGGGAGGAGCCGGCCAGGCCGAGCAGGGGAAGAAACAAACTGCCGATACCCAGCTTCAGGCGCGCCTTGGTGTGGCTGGGCAGGTTCAGGACAATCAGCGTGAGCACCACGATCAGACAGACAACAATATACGACGGACGTTTCAAACAATATAGGACCGACGTTGCAACATTTAATCTATTTCATTCCGGGGGCTGAATTTGACAAAACCAGCCGCCCGGCTCGGAGGAGGGCAGCGAGCGACCAAGCCCGCCGCAACCCCCGAGGTCCGTCCCGCCGGGCGGGAAGGACCACTTGGGCATGATGAGAGGAGGGAGCTTACTTGGAATTGGAAGAGACCCGCTTGAGAAATTGGAGTTCCTGCAAGACCCGGCCGGTGCCTTCGGCCACGGCGCTGAGGGGATCGTCGGCGATATGGACCGGCAACCCGGTCTCTTCAGCCACAAGCCGATCGATGCCCCGCAGCAGCGCGCCGCCCCCGGCCATGACTATTCCACGGTCCACCAGGTCGGCGGACAGTTCCGGGGGGCAACGTTCCAGGGTGATGCGGACGGACTCCAAAATGCTGGACAGCGGCTCTTGCAGGGCCTCGCGAACTTCTTCCGAGCGAATGGTCAGCGTTTTCGGCAACCCGGCGCTCAGATCGCGTCCCTTGACTTCCATTGTGAGTTCTTGCTCCAGCGGAAAGGCAGAGCCGATTCGTATCTTGATCTCTTCCGCTGTGCGTTCGCCTATCATCAGGTTGTAGGCCCGTTTCATGTGCGCAACGACCGTTTCGTCAAATTCGTCTCCGCCTACCCGCAGGCTCCGGCTGAAGACAATTCCGGCCAGGGAGATAATCGCGATTTCGCAAGTCCCACCGCCGATATCCACGATCATATTGCCTGCCGGCTCATGCACGGGCAACCCGACGCCGATGGCCGAGGCCATGGGCTGTTCGATGAGGTAAACCTCGCGTGCGCCGGCGTGTGTCGCCGAGTCTTTCACGGCCCGTTTTTCCACCTCGGTTATGCCCGATGGAACGGCCACGACGACCCTTGGCGCAATGAGCTTGCGGTGATGGACCTTTTGGATGAAGTGGCGCAGCATTGCTTCGGTGATCTCGAAATCCGCGATCACCCCGTCCTTCATGGGCCGGATAGCAACTATGTTCCCAGGCGTCCGCCCCAGCATGCGTTTGGCTTCTTCGCCTACGGCCAGGACGTTCGTCGTTCCCGCCTGGATGGCGACCACCGACGGCTCCCGCAAAACAATCCCCCGATCACGTACGTACACGAGGGAGTTCGCCGTCCCCAGGTCTATTCCAATGTCATTGGAAAACAGGCTCTTAAGTTGTGCAAACATGAATCGTTGCCTAACAAGGCCCAAGGTTATGAAGAACAATGCGCCCCGGTCAAGACTATTAACCGGCCTTTCTTATGCCAGGGCGCATCTTGATGCTGCCTCCCGACGCGCTCCCGGGCGATTGTCCTTCTCCACTCGACAAATCCTCGCGGGTGCGGCTACATTGGCGGCGATGCTCGTGCAACACAAGTCCCTTGCAATTGGCGGGCGGGTTTTCCGCTCGCGCCTCGTGCTTGGCACCGGGAAGTTCTCCTCCCCGGAGACCATGCGGGACGCCCTGGCGGCCAGCGGGGCCGAGTTGGTGACGGTGGCGTTGCGCCGGGCCGACCTGAGCGGCAAGAAAGACCCCTTTGCGAACATCCTCGAATTCATCGATGCCGGGCGTTTTCTCCTGGTCCCCAACACGAGCGGGGCCATGAACGCCCAGGAGGCCGTGCGGTTGGCCCGTTTGGCCGTCGCGGCGGGTCTGCCCAAATGGGTGAAGCTGGAGATTCATCCGGACCCGCGTTACCTCCTGCCCGACCCGGTGGAGACACTCAAAGCGGCCGAGATTCTCGTCGGAGAGGGCTTTACTGTGCTGCCTTATATCAACGCCGACCCTGTCCTGGCGAAGCGGTTGCAGGATGCCGGGACGGCCACCGTGATGCCGCTAGGCTCGCCCATCGGGTCCAATCGGGGCCTCCAGACCCGCGACCAACTCCGGATCATTATCGAGCAGGCCACCGTCCCGGTGGTGGTGGATGCCGGCCTGGGTGCGCCGAGCCACGCCGCCGAGGCGATGGAGTTGGGAGCCGACGCCGTCCTGGTCAACACGGCGATCGCGGTCTGCGGCGACCCCTGCCGAATGGCGGTCGCCTTCAAGATGGCGGTCGAGGCCGGGCGCGCCGCCTACGAGTCCGGTCTGCCGGCCGGCCGGGAGACCGCCAGCGCCACCAGCCCGCTAACCGCTTTCGTGGAATGAGCCAAACCCGACTTTCGGCCGGACCCGTCGAGCGCATCCTCGCGGGCGTCAGGCGCACGCGCATCATTGTGGTGGGCGATGTGATGCTGGATCATTTTGTCTGGGGCACCGTGGCGCGCATTTCGCCCGAAGCCCCGGTCCCCGTGGTGGAACTGGAGCGGGAGAGCTTCATGCCCGGCGGCGCGGCCAACGTGGCGCGGAATCTGACCTCGATGGAGGCGCCGACGGAACTCTGCGGGGTCGTTGGGCGCGACCCGGCGGGCCGGCATCTCAAGGAGTTGCTCAAGGAGCACCACATTGACTGCACCGGGGTTTTGGCCCAGGAAGGGCGCACCACGAGCGTCAAGACCCGCATTGTGGCCCACAAGCAGCAAGTCGTGCGGCTGGATCGCGAAACGCGGGAAGGGCTGAACCGCCGGCTGACCTTGCGCCTGGCTGCCCTGCTGCGCCGCAGGATCGCCGCCGCCGCCGCCGTCATCATCGGAGATTACGGCAAGGGAATGATCACGCAGCCGCTGCTGGACGAAATCAAGCGGCTGTGCCGCCGCTACGGCGTCTGGCTGAGCCTGGACCCCAAGCCGGTCCATTCCCTGGACCTGACCGGTCTCTCTCTCATCACGCCCAACCGGAAAGAGACCTTCGAGCTGGCCAAAATCCCCGATGAGACCCGCAACGCGAACCCCCTGGCCGACCCCAACCTCATGGCGGCGGCCGATCGTTTGCTCAATGACCTGCGGCCCGCCTTGCTCCTGATAACCCTGGGCGACCTCGGCATGCTCCTCTGCCAGCGCGGCCGGAAGCCCTATCATATCCCGACGGTTTCGCAGGAGGTGTTCGATGTCTCCGGGGCCGGGGATACCGTCATCGCCATCTTCACGCTGGCCATCGCGGCGGGGGCTTCCCCGCTCGATGCGGCCCTTCTCTCCAATCACGCGGCCGGCATCGTCGTCGGCAAACTCGGCACCGCCACCGTCGCGCCCGAAGAACTGGCGGCCAGCCTGAGGAGATGAGCTGACGCTGATTGGAATTTGCTTTCTCGCCGCGCTGGCGGGCATCACCCCGCAAAACCTCTCGATCCCCAAGACCGGCAAGCCCAAGGCCATCCGGCCAAAGATTTTTCAAACCGCGTATTGAATTCCATCGCCAGCATTCTATAGTGCGCGTCGATCTGAAGCGTGTGAAATGAGCAACTCGACCGACGGCAGCGATACTTGGAACATCCAGGACGCCCGGAATCTGTACAACGTTCATCGTTGGGGCGCTGAGTACTTTGACATTAGCGAGTCGGGGCGGGCAATTGCCAAACCACTGCAGGACATGGGCGCGTCGGTGGACCTGACGGACGTCATCGAGGAGGCCAAGGCGCGGGGCCTGAAGTTTCCGGTCCTCATTCGTTTTCAGGACATCCTCCGGCACCGGGTCGAGTTGGTGAACCTGGCCTTCCGGAGCGCCATAACCGAGTTCAATTACCAGGCCAACTTTCGCGGAGTCTTCCCCATTAAAGTCAACCAGCTCCGCGAGGTGGTCGAGGAGATACTGGATGCCGGCCGGCCCTACAATTTCGGGCTGGAGGTTGGGAGCAAGCCGGAGCTTTTTGCGGGGCTGGCCATGCAGAGCCAGGTCGGGAACCTGATCGTGTGCAACGGTTACAAGGACGCCAGTTTCATCCGTGTTGCCCTGCTGGGCACCAAGCTCGGCAAGAAGGTCATCCTGGTGGTCGAGAAACTCGAGGAACTCCGCCACATCATCACGATTTCGAAGCAATTGGGGGTCGAACCAATCATTGGCATCCGGATTCGGCTTCTGAGCAAGGGCGCGGGCAAGTGGGCCGACAGCGCCGGCGAGAACGCCAAGTTCGGGCTGAGCACCGCCGAATTGCTGACCGCCACCGAAATGCTTCGGGCCGAGAACCTGGCCCATTGTTTCAAGCTGCTGCATTTCCACATCGGCTCGCAGGTGCCGGACATCCTGATCGTGAAACGGGCGGTGCAGGAGGCGGCGCGGTTTTACGCCAAGCTTTGCAAGGCCGGCTTCAACATCGAGAGCCTGGATGTGGGCGGTGGCCTGGGCGTGGATTACGACGGCAGCCGCTCCGCGTTCGACAGTTCGACCAATTATACCCTCCAGGAATACGCCAACGACATCGTCTATTACATCGCCGATGTCTGCAACACCGAGAAGGTCCCCCACCCGGAGATCATCAGCGAGAGCGGCCGGGCCGTAGTGGCCTACCATAGCGTGTTGATTGTCGAGGTTTTCGGCGCCATCGAGAAAATTCGCCCGGGCCAGGGCCTCCAGTACGGCGATAACGAGCATCCCTTGGTCAAGGAGTTGCTCGACATCCAGAAAAACCTTCCGCACCTCAACAAGCTGGAGGCCTACCACGACGCCCTCGAACGCAAAGAGGACGCCAATCACATGTTCACCCTCGGAATGATGGACCTGCCCGAAAAGGCAAAAATCGAAAGTCTCTACTGGGAAATCAGCCGCGCCGCGGTGGACAGTTTCAAGGGCCAAAGCTACGTGCCCGAAGAGATTCGCCTGCTCGACGACAGCCTCGGCGACCAGTATCTCTGCAACTTCTCAGTCTTCCAATCTCTCCTGGATCACTGGGCTCTGGGACAGCTTTTCCCGATCATGCCCGTGAGCCGCCTCAACGAGCGGCCCACCCGCGAGGCGACCCTGGTGGACATCACCTGCGATTCCGACGGCCAGGTCAACAAGTTCGTCGACCTCCACGACGTGCGGGACACCCTTCCCCTCCACACCCTGCGCACCAACGGCAACGGCCAACTCGAACCCTACTACCTGGGCATCTTCCTGATGGGCGCTTACCAGGACATCATGGGCGACCTCCACAAC
>CAZZFF010000169.1:11396-11789 GCA_964653485.1 uncultured Verrucomicrobiota bacterium
CCTCTTCGGGCGCGTGAACGAAGTGCATGTCTTTCTCGACCCGGACGAACCCGCCGGCTACTACATCGAGGAAATCATCGAAGGCACGACCATCGTTCAAGCGTTGGATTCCGTCCAATACGACGAAAAGGAACTTAAGCGCCAGATGAAGGCCCAGGTGGACGAAGCCATCAAGTCCGACCGGATGAAACCCTCGGAAGCCATGCGCCTGCTGGACGACTATGAACGGGGCTTGAAGGACTACACGTACCTGAGCCTCTAGGCCCCCACACCGGCAGGGCAGGCCCTTCCTTGTGTTTTGTGCCAATGAACCGACATCCGAAATCCGAAGGCCGAAACCTGAAATCCGAAATCCGAAATCCGAAATCCGAAGGAAATCCGAAATCCGAAATC
>CAZZFF010000170.1:0-11445 GCA_964653485.1 uncultured Verrucomicrobiota bacterium
ATTCCGGCGGTTGGGCGTCATAATTGAACAGGGTAAGGTCGTGCCCTTGCCCCACCAGCGCTTTAGTGATGGGGGTGCTGATGTTTCCGGTGCCGCCGATGATAAGGATCTTCATTGCTTGATGTCTTGCTCAGGGCGGAACGGTTCATTGTCGCGCAGGATGGCCCGCTCGCCGATGTCGTTTTGGATATTCACGCCGTAGTAGCCGTTGTTGCCCTCGAGAATGGCCGACCTGAGGCCCGCCTTGAGACGAATGCTCCCAGGCTGTTTCCGGACATCGTTCTCCGTCCAAGCATTGCCGGGTTGCCGATGGCGCGACCGGGCGTCGAAGGTGCAGTGCTGGACCTGGAGCTTGCCATTCTCGGCTTCGATGGAATAGCCAGGGTCCTGCTGGTTGTCGTTGGAGAAATAACAATCGGAGAAGGAGACGTAGGCGCTTCCGCGCAGGACCGCGTTGTGCGCCACCGGTCCCCAAAAGCCGCAGTTGACAAAACGGATGCTGCCGGAGCAGCTGGGTTCGACCGCGACCTGCGTCTTCCTTCCGACCCGGTGGGCGTTGAACTCGCCGTTGCTGATCAGCAGGCCCTGGGGCTGGATGGATTCCACTAGCACGCAAGTATCGCAGGCGTCGGCTCCGATTCCCGAGAACTGTCCATTGCAGGCGCCGCCCCAATCCCCGCCGTTGCTTTCGATGAAGCGATAGCCGACTTTGGCCGGGAACACAAAGGTGTTGTTGACATATTCCCAATCCGTGCGTCCGAAAATGAACGCCTCCAGATTCTGCTGCATATAGGCGAAGACCTTGCTCCAGTTCCCGGCAAAGGCGGGGTGCGCCCAGAAGTGCGAATGGACCTGCACGTTTTCGATTCGCCCGATGTCCCCGGTCCCCTCGACGAGAATGCCGCGCCGCAGCACGCAAGCGTTGATCTGAAAGAGCCGATGCCGGCCGTTCTCCGTCGGGCCGGTCCGTATGCCGTTATAACTGTTGATGAGCGTGACGTTCTCAACCGTGCTGTCGAAGCTGACCTCGTTCGTGTTGGCGGGATTGGCCCGGATGTGGATGGTCCAGGGATAGGGCCGGATGTCCTCTGCCTTTTGCTCGGGATAATAAATCGTGACCCCCTTTATGGAAGTGGAGCTGCGCATTTCAATGAAGGCCGCAGCTGATTCCTGATCTTTCCCCTCTGTGGGCAGGAGGATCGAGCCGGTGGCTGGTTTCCAGGATTGGGGAGCCTGGTTGAGCCCTGCCAAATGGACGCCCATCTTGAGCTCGAGATGTCCCTTGCAGAGCCAGCGACCGACCGGGACGATAACCACGCCGCCTTTCCGGCTCGCGATATCGATGGCCTTCTGGATCGCCGCAGTGCAATCCGCCTGACCATCGCCAATGGCGCCGAAGTCCGAGATAACGAACGTGCCCGGTACATTAGTCGAGGAGGCCGCCTCCGCAGGCGGGGTTTGGGCCGGAGCGCGCAGGCAGATATCCAGCACGGCAAGCAGGCACAGCAGGATAGTTTTTTTCATAGGCGGAGGTGTGGGTTTAATCGGTGCTGAGTTTTACTTCCGACCCGCTGATTCTTCGGGTGCCGCCTTTGCGGGTAATCAGGGTGGCACCATCGACTTTCTTGCGCTCAAACTCATCCAGGTTCGTGATTTTGACGCCGGCGTCATAGCGGACAACCGCTTCCTGGCAGCCCATTTCGTGCGCGCTTTCCGCTGCTCCCTGGTAAAAATCGCGTGAGCCACCAAGGTAGATGTCGGCCAGAAAATACCGCGCGTTCACCTCCGGAAACGGGAAGTCAGAATTCAGCATGACCCGTGAACCGTCGGCGGGCAAACCTGTTGCCTTGAAGAACAGCCGGTGTTTTCCCGGCTTGCCGGAGGCAGCGAACCAGCCGCCATTCACGGCGCGGCAGCCCTCACTCCATCGTCGTAGCGCCTCCGTTACCGGCGGATCGGACTTGGCCTGTTTCTCATACGTGTTGACTGGGCAACCCAGCGTCAAATCCAGCAGCACCAACCGCATCGTCGCCTGGGCAAAGCTTCCATCATTCGATAGCACCAAGTCGTTGCCGCTGATCGCGCGATTGGACCCACGCTGGACGATGCGCACGACGCGGCCTTCTTTGGCGAACCGATTGGTGACCCAACGGCGCTCGACCTCATTTGTGTTTACAACTCGCACTCCGGAATCCCATAGGCGCATTGCCTCACGGGAATCCGGGTCCTCTTTGGCGTAAACACGATACATCGCCACATTGCCGCCCATCGTCATATCGGCCAACAAGTAACGCACCTGTGGCTCCCGCCAAACAACGGTTTGCCAGTCAGCGCTTTGGGCCTGGGCATTCAAGGCGCCGCAGAGAATGAACGACTGCCCGGCAGCCATTGCGAACTTGAGGAATTGTCTCATTTGGTTGCCCTTGGAACTCCGGGTTTTGCGAAGCCTTTCGACGCCTCGTCGAGCACCAGTACCCAATCAAGGCTTTCTCCGGGAGCCGGCGGATTGAACTCGCGGGTACCGGTATTGGCAAATTCGCCGGCTCCGGTCGCCTCACCGGTGCGGGGATCGAACCACCAGGCCCTAACCGGGTTGCCGTGGATAACCTCCATGCGGACTTCAAACCGCCGGCCCAGCGGCGCGTAAACCATCGCGCAGGCGCCATTGCTATCACGCGTGGCGACAAACCTGTATCGCCCGGCTCCCGGCACGCTGGTCGTCACGCGATCCGTCACAATCACGGCGTCATCGGGAATACGGGTTAGGAACGGCCTCGAGAGCAGCAGGTTCTTGGCGTATTGCATCTGGGTGGCGCCCGGTTGGTCTATGGCCTCATTCCACGGCATCAGCGGGTTATTGATAGGCGCGCGATTAGTCGTCCACATCTGCCAGACCGAGTGGTGGCCATAGGTGTGACCACAAGCGCCGCTAAACAAATCCCAATACAAGGGCCGACGAACGTCAGCGGCGGTTGAGTGTCCAAACCGTTTGGCATCGAAACTTATCGGATGGTCTTCGTAAATGGGTTCACCATCGATCACCGGCTTGGGTGGCGAGCGGTCGTAGTCCTCGCGAGTCCGGTCGTAGCGCCCGGTGAATTCAGCCTGGTGGCCGTTCTGGCGCAGGTTGAGGTCCAACCAAGCCTCATTGTGAAACCATTGAGCCGAACCGGAGCCGCCCGTCGGATGGAAGGTAATCAGGTGCGCTCCACCATCGCCTTTCCGCAAGCCGCCGGCCATCGCACGCAGGACTTCCTTGTGCCGCTCATTTTCTACAGCTCGGTCACCACCCAGAATCCACACCAGGCCCGATTGCCGATAGCGTCGGCCAAGCCACTCTCCATAGGCCGCGGCATTCTCGGGCGTGAAAATCTCCGGCCCTGCTCCCCAGGCCTTGTTCCACTTATCACCCCAGGTGGGAAGCATGCCGATATAAAGACCCAAGCCGTTGGCGCGGGCGACAATCCAATCCACGTGTTTGAAGTACTCCTCGTTAGGCCTGGTGGGATCGTTATCGAACAATGGCACTTGGCCGTAAGGATTCTTTTCGACCAATCCGCCCAACTCGGCCAGCACCACCGCCTGGATTACGGTATAGCCCTTCCGAGCGCGGTTATCGAGGTATCGCTCCGCATTCTCCCGGTCCAAACGATGAAACAGTTCCCACGCAGTATCTCCCAGCCAAAAAAACGGTTGGCCCGAGTCTGTGACGAGAAAGTGGTGGTTTTCACTGACTTTGAGCCTTGGCAGCGATTCTGCGGAATGGGAAAGCGACGCTGCCGAAAGCCAGGCGGCCAAGGCAGCCATAAAGGCGCACCCGAGACGACGGTAATTGGTCCGATGACGGTTCCCAGGTTTCATATGCGTTTAAGGGGCCAGGGGATCAAACTGACGGTTCTTATTGGCGCCGACGGCCTCGTTCGCCGCGGCCAAGGCTTTACGAACGCCGGGCCCGCTGCGCAACAGGTAATTGACGTAGAGGCTCTCCAGCACGGCAAGCTGAGCCAGGCGTTGGGAGCCGATCTCCCCGTTCACGTGTTCCTGGAAGACGGCGGTTAGCAGCACCACGTCCGTCGACTTCGCGATCGAGGAGCGTGGGAAATTGGTGATGGCCAGGACGCGAATGCCTCTGGCCTGGGCTGCGCGCACCGCCGCCAGGATAGGTTTGCTCTCGCCAGAGTAGGAGATGGCTACCATGACATCTCCACGAGTCAGGTGATTGCGCAGAATGATGAGTTGCAGGTCCGGGTCTTCCGCCGTGTGGCAGGGGACTCCAATGCGCAGGAACTTGTGATACGCCTCGCGCGCCACCACCGCGGCGTTGCCCAGGCCGAAAAAGGCCAAACCCTTGGCGGCGACCAGCGCCTCGACCGCCTGTTTGTATTGGGCCGGATCGACCGCCGCCAGGGTGTCCTGTAAGGCTTGGACGGAATTCTCGAAGACTTTGCGCAGGACCGCATCAGGCTCGTCTGTCGGGGCAATGTCGCGATAGGGGACCTCTGTCTCCGGTGAAGCAAAATCGTGCCGCAGCTCCGGGTAGCCCTCGTAGCCTAATCGTTGCGCCAGACGCACGACTGTGGCCTGGCTGCACCCGGCTTTGGCCGAGAACTCGACTACTCCGGCGTCATGAATGGCGTCCGGCGATGACAAAATGAAATCGGCCGCCTTTCGTTCCGCGGTCTTGAGCGAGTGATAAATGCCGCGAATTCGAATCAGACAGCGATGGGGAACTCGTTCGGGGTGTTCAACGGCGGTGCTGGGGGCGTTTTCGATGTTCATACCTTGGAATGCACTACCCGCAGGGACGGGTGGAGAAGCTTGTAAAGGGCGTAGCGTTCAGCGTAGGCAGGGGCCAACGTTGCCGAAGGGACAAACTCTCGCTCGTAACGCACGGTCTGGGTTACGGCCTCTTCGAGATCTTTGTATACACCGACGGCAGTTCCCGCCAGCAGCGCGGCCCCGAGACAGGCCGCCTCACGGCAGCGCAGGGTCCGCAAAGGCCGATTGAGGATATCGGCCTTCAACTGGAGCCATAGCGCTGATTTTGCGCCGCCGCCAACGGCCACGAGTTCCTCGATGGCTCCGCCGCAGGAGAGCATTGTCTCGAGGTTGAGATTCAATTCGAAGGTCAATCCCTCCAAAATCGCCTTGGCGATGTCATGCCGGGTCGTGGCCAGCGTCAATCCAATCACCGCACCCTTGGACTGCAAATCACAGGTGGGAGTGCCGCCGCCGTTAAAATGGGGAAGAACTAACACCGGGGATAGGCCTTTGGGCATGCGTTCATCAATTAACTGGTAAGCATCAATTCCCCTTCGGGCGGCTTCAGCGGCTTCCTGGCCGGCGAGATTGTCACGCCACCATCTCAACAAGATGCCGCCGACGTGGTTCAGGGAGAAGGTGAAGAACATTTCAGGCGCCGCATGGAGGTAGCACGGATAGAAGCTCTCGAACATTTCCTTTGAGAGTAATGGTCCGGCCAGCGCTGTGGAGAGGACCTCGGCCGTGCCGGTGGAAACGACTCCCAAGCCCGGACGAATCGCCCCGGCACCCAAGGCGGCACAGGTTTGATCGTGGCCGCCGGTGACGAGCGCCAAATTCGACGGCAATCCCAATTCCTCAGCCAGGGTGCGGCGTATCGTGCCAATGACGGTTCCCGAAGGCGCCGGTTTGGACCAGATGGCGGTGTCCAGCCCCAGGGTCTTGTGGATCCTCTCGCTCCACCTGAGATCGCCCAACTCGAAGGCCATCGTTCGCGAGGCCATGGTGTAGTCGATCACCGCCCCACCGCCCAGTTTCCCAAGGATGAAATCGGCGTAGGTCACGATACGGGTGGCTTGGTCGAAAACCGCCGGGACTAACTCCCGCAGCAGCAACACCTTGGTGAGGGAGTTCATCGGGTGCGGCCTCATCCCGGTTTGCTCGAAGAGGGCAAAAGCCCCGAGGGTGTTGGCGCACTTTTCGGCCTGCGGACCGGAGCGGTAGTCCATCCCCAGAATCGCGGGATGCAACGCGCGGAAATCGGCGTCCACCGGAATGATGGCGTCGCCTTGCACTGAAAGGCCCAGGGCCACCATGTCCTTGGTGCCCGCTTTGGCCACCGCCTCACGCAATGCTTCCTTGGTCAGGCACCAAACCTGTTCCGCGTCCTGCTCCGCCTTTGCGGGCGCGTCACAAATGACGCCATATTCGCGAAAACCCTGTCCCAGGATGCCGCCTTCGGCGTCAAAGACAATCGCCTTGCAACCAGTGGTGCCCACATCCAGTCCGACGAGTTTCATAAGCGATGGTAAATCCTAAGGGCGAAGTTCGAGTCGCGGGTTCATGGAGAAGTCAAGTGGGGGCGTTGCATGCAAGGTCCTGCTGCCGCCGCGTTTGCGCCAACGGTGTATCCGGCAGCCCTTCAATGTCCGAGTAGCGGATCGGCTCGCCGCAGCCCACATCGCGCGCCAGGACGCATCCCTTGGCCAACCCAAGAGGCAGAAGGTTCTCGCGGCGGGCGGTTTCAACGGCATCGATGGATCCGCGGTAGCAATGCTCCCCAATGGCATCCAACCTCTGCCCGGCCTTGAGCGAACGCTTGGCAATGGCGATGCATTCCGCCACTGGACGCGGGAGGGGATGCCCGCTCGATTCACCGTAAATAACCGTCTGCGCCGCGGTCAGCGGCACTTCGATGCTGCAGAGATGGTACGGCCGGAAGAGCAAGTAGTTTGGGCCATCGCCCATGTCGCGCTGGATGAGACCCTGCTTGAGGCGGGGTTGGTCCGTGGTGAAGACGAGGAATACGCCGGGATGGACGCCAATCGCAAAATCCACCACGCCTGGCCGATTGAGAACACCTCCCTGTGCCTTCGGGCAGAACACCTGGTGCAAGGTGTCCCGCGTGGCTTTGGCGCCATGCATCCCACGCACGTCCGGGACTAGCCCGGTGGCGTTGGCCACACTGCACATCTCGACGGCCGTCTTCGAGCCGTCCACGAATTCGCAAAGCATCCGCGGGCTCATATCGCGAACCCTGGCCCGCTCGGCCAGAGCCTCCGGCGTCGCCGTGATATCCAGCGGGTTGTTCTTCCCTTTCCCGGCGGCGACGACCTGGAATCCCAAAGCCGTGGCGAAGCGATACAGTTCCAGGATGGCCGCCGGTTCATCGCCTGCCGCCAGCGTATAAATCACCCCCGCCTCCCGCGCCATCCGGTTCAACATCGAACCCACCGTGACATCGCACTCGACGTTCATCATCACGATATGTTTCCTGGCGCGGATACATTCGAGGGCGATGGAAACACCCAACTCCGGGGAGCCGGTGGCATCTACGACCGTCTGCACGCCGGTTAGGTGCGGCACCAGTTGCCAATCCGTGGCTAGAGCGATGCGCCCCGACTCAATCGCCGCCTGCGCTGCTTCCGGAGATTTGACCCGTGCCAAGCGCTCCGCCGGTATGTTCGCCATTTGGCATGCCAGTTCAGCCCGCTCGAAGCTGACATCCACCACGACGGGAATGCGGACTCCTTTCATGAGCTGAACTTGGGATAGGATTTCCTGGCCCATCTGCCCCACCCCGATTAGACCAATAGTGACCGGGGTGCTTTTGGTCTCCAACTCACGAAGCCGTTCATTAATTGCGTTCATTTCTCATACTGCATTCTGCATTCTTCACTCTTCACTCGGAAGGTCCGGCACCACCATCACTTTGAGCGCCTCTCCGGATGAGGCAATTTGAAAAGCCTCACCGATCCGCGACAACGGGCGAATATGGGTGATGAGTTTCTCCGCCGGGACCACCTTGCGAACAAGCGATTGCAAGGCTTCCTCGTGATAGCTCGGATGATACGAAAAGGCGCCCATGACCACCTTCTCACCATAGTGAATCAGGTTGGAATTGAGGCTGACCATGGGGTTGGCTTTGGGCAACCCGCCAAAGAGCACAATCCGGCCGCCGCGCCGGCTCATTTCCACGGCTTGGGTCTGGGTCGAGGCGACCGGATTGGCGCAGATGACCACGTCTGCACCCAGGCCGCCAGTGATCCGCTTAACCTCGGAGACAACGTCCCGGGCCGTCACGTCAATGACTGCGTCCGGCTGAAACTGCTCGACGATTCGGCGGCGCACGGGGCTGAGCTCAGCCACGATCACTCGCGCTCCCCGCACCTGTCCCACCACGGTGTGCAGGCAGCCAATGGGACCGGCACCCAGAACCACGAGCGTTTCTCCCAAAGTCAGCCTGCAATGGTCCTGGGCCGCCAACACCGAGGAGAGCGTCTCCGCCAGGGCGCCTTCCGGGAAGGACAGCCCGTCCGGCATCGGGTGCACAATCCCGTTGGTTAGAACCTCATCGCTCAAATGGACGTATTCGGCGAATCCGCCATCGTATCCAGGGGTGATGCCCAGCAGACGCAGGTCGGGGCAGAGATTGAAAAGTCCCCTGCGGCAGTACCAGCACCGGCCACAATGGATGTCGGGGGCCACCGCAATGCGGTCCCCGGTCTTGAACCCTGTCACCCCGGATTTCGTCTCGACGACGGTTCCAGCCAACTCGTGGCCCTGAATGATATAGGGCGCGCCGGCGGGAGGACCTTCCTGCCATCGACGCAGGTCCGAGCCGCAGATTCCGCAGGCCTCCATCTTCATAACGAGGCCATCCGCTGGCGCTTGCGGCCGAGACACCTCGCGCAGTTCTATCGTCTTGGCGGCGGTAAGACAGGCGGTTTTCATTTTATTTCAGATCTGCGGGCAGTTTCGACTGCTGCGGCGGTTCACCCGCCAACAGCCGTTCGCCAACCGCTCCACCGGGGTGAATCACGGCAAATCGGTCCCGGGTGTAGCCGGTGACCTTCATCAGAGCGATGCAGATGGCATCGAACACGGCTACGACTGCCATGGTGCTGGCCGTGGCCAGCATGTTGAACTCGTCGGGTTCGCGATCCACCTTGACGCACAGCAGGACATTCGCTGCGCGCCCCACCGCCGAATCCGGGTTTTCCGTGACGCCAATGATCGGCACCCGCTTGGCCTGGAGCGGGCCGAGCAGGCTCACAATTTCCCGGGTGTTGCCGCCTTTGGAAATCAAAACGGCCAGGTCCGACGGCTGCGCCAGCCCTAACCCGCCATGCAAAGCGTCTCCCGGCGCTAAAAAGACCGCCGGCCGCTCGATGCAGCACAGCGAGTGAGCAATCTTCCGCGCCGCGGCGGCCGATGTGCCGCATCCGGTCGTAAGCACTCGCCCCTCGCATTGAGCGATGGCGGTTACGCATTGATAAAACGCCCTTGAATCAACTGTCCGCTGAAGTTCCTGGACGGCGGTAGCTTCCGCGGCCCACACCAATTCGGCAGTCCTCCAAACTTGCTCTGAGACAGCAACCGTATCCGCGCGCTTGTCCCCGCCACCCCCAGGCGGGTCCGCAGCCTTTCGGAGAACCGATGTCGAGAGGGCCACTTTTTTCATATTTGCACGTGCCGGTATGGACAATGTGAGCGCTTAGTCAGCGATATCTAAGCAGGATTATATTGTCAGCGCAACTGCAATTTCACATTCCAGAAATGAAAATGAAACTCCAAGGCTTCCATCGGTAGAGTATGGACTTGGCTTTGTAATCCTCCTCGATAAAGACCAGGTATTCGCCGTTGCTGCGCTCGAAGGCGGTAATGCCGGTAAGGATGTCAATCCAACCGGTGTTTTCCACGCCGCCCACGATTGGTCCAGGCTCGAACACCCCCGGTTTCGCCCCATCGCTCATCCGTTTCACCCAAATCCGCCCGCGTTCTTTCCACCCGCCGGTCAATACGTAATCACCCGCCGCAGTGACACATCCCGCCTCTCTGCCGGCGCCAGGAACGAAGCGGATCGGCTCCCGGTTCCCCGCGAGGGCCAGCGCGGTGGGCTGAAACAGGTCAGGGAACTTCACTTCCTTGCCATCACAGGTGATGGCTTTGGGCACAAAGTCGTACTCGTTGTTTTTCCGATCGACGTATTCCGCTTCGAGTTTCCAAAGCCGGCCGGCCTTATCTTTGACTTCCAGACTGTTCGGATGCGCGTTGGTATTTCCAACGACATCACCGTCCTTGTACACGCCGAATTTCTTGCCGCCTTCGTCCCAGTGGCTCCAGGTATGGCAGGAACCATCCGGGGCGGTGTTCATGTGGACAAAGAAACCCTGGACCCACTTGTTGCTGGCGCCCGAGAAGGAATTGCCCACTCACGAGACAGTATAATCGAGGCCGGCCCCAGGAGATGCGGCAGTCGAGGCGAGCAGGCCGAGCAACGCCATCAGGAGAGGAAGAGACATTGCAAGGGCAGTTGCTGGCGCTCGGCGTTCAACCACTGAGTGGCGCGCCGCCAGGATTGTTTGAAATGTGGAATGGGGCATGCAGTTTGGCATAGGGATTACTTTGGTCGATCCACTGGCGTGAGCTTGACCATCACGACAGCGCGGGCGGGCAAGGTAGCGCTCAATGACCGGGTGAATTGCCCGAGGTCTTTTCTTTTCCACAGGTCTCGAACCGCAACGACGCTTTCTTGGGCGAGGCGCAATTCCTCGAACGGTGCCGTGATCCTCGCCTCTTTCTGGCCTCGATTGAACAGGACCGCGGCCAGGCTTCCGTCCTTCAATGGCTTCGTCCAGACTTCCGCGTCTTCCTGCTTCCAGACACGGCTGCCCTGGATTCCGAGTGGATCCTGGTCCACGGCAATGGCCTCCGGGTTGAGGAGAATATCGCAAATCTCATGGGACATGCTTGTGACGTCGCACCCGCAAATGAGCGGGGCCGCTAGAATGCACCACAAGCTGAAATGCGCGCGCGCCTCCTCCGTGGTCAGCCCGGGCAGTCCCACCACCAGCATGTCCGGATCATTCCAGTGGCCAGGCCCCGCGTAGGCCTGCAAGGGCGGTTGAGCGTCGAGGATCAGGGTCCAACCCCGTGGATACCCTCCAGGCTTGTGCATCGTCTCCTGCCCGCAATCCCAGCAATCTTTGATGTCGCCAGTCGTTCGCCACAGGTGGGCGATGGCGCCTGCCCACAGCCAGGGCTGATTATCGCCCCATTCGCAAACGCTGAACACCATCGGGCGGCTGCCGGCGACCAGCGCGTCGTGCATCCGCGTATAGGCCTCTTTCGCGTTCATCCCCCCGGTGTTGCACCAGTCCTCCTTCAGATAATCCACGCCCCACTCCGCGAACGTGGCGGCATCGAGGACCTCGGATCCTTTGCTGCCGGGTGTGCCCGCCACACAATCTCTGGCCCCGGCGTCCGTGTAGACCCCGAACTTGAGCCCCTTGCTATGCACATAATCGGCCAGTGCTTTCATGCCCGAGGGGAACTTGTCCGGGTCCGCGGCTAACCGGTTGGCCGAATCACGCTCTCTGGCTTTCCAGCCAGCGTCAACGATGAGGTAGAGCCTGTCCCCAAAGTGGGGTTTTCCGGATTCCGCGCCGGCGTAGGGCCATA
>CAZZFF010000171.1:0-10997 GCA_964653485.1 uncultured Verrucomicrobiota bacterium
ACCGTGGCGCCAAGCGGATTTTTCGAGCCTCCGCACGCTTGCCGAAGCAACACGGCCGTTGGGGGGACGTCCGATGTTGGAGTCAACACGGGCTCCATTCTCACGTCGACCAACGGCGCGGACTGGGTTCTCCGCGATCCCGGGACCAACGTGGAGTTCCTTCAGGTTGTTTATGGCGGGGGCGTGTTTGTTGTCCTGCCGCGCAGCTCCTACGGCTCAATTCTCGTGTCGAGCAACGGCATTGATTGGGGGGTCCAGGACTGCGGCGCGGCCAATTGGATTTGGGGCCTCGGTTCGGGTCCGGGAAACGCGCTGGTCTTGAGTTCGCAGACGCTCCTCACCTCGAGCGATGGGACGCACTGGTCGGCTCCCCGCTCCGGCCCGTTTCCCTGGGGCAGATGCGTCCGCGCCGTATATGCCCACGGAACCTATGCGGTTCTGTGCTACAACGGGAACATGTTCACCTCGACGAACCTCACTGACTGGACCTTCCACAGCAGCGGCTACGCCCCATTCTTCAATGACTTGGCCTTCGGCAACGGCAGGTTTGTGGCGGTGGGGAATGGCGGCGCCATAATGCGATCCGCGAGCGTCCCATCCTGGCCCTTGGAGTTGGCGCCCCTCCCGCCACCTGGCCCGGCGGGATTCGGTCTCACGGCGAGCGGCCCGGCAGGGCGCAATTGGGAGATCGACGTGTCCGCGGATCTGTTAGGCTGGACGCCGCTCACAAACCTCTGGAGCACCAGTACCCTGCTCCAATTCATCGATCCCGACGCCCCGAAATACTCACGCCGATTTTACCGCGGGCAGTATTGGTAGGGGCCGTTCCAAAATAAACTGTGCAAGACGACGCCGGGATTTTGGCGGCTGGCAAGCCGCGGCCTGAGCAGGGGTCCGGGGTCTCCGCCGCCGCTCCGGGGTGGAAGTGGTTTTCCACCGCGGCGCGCCCGCTTACGCCGCGCGCCACAGCCGGAATTACAACCAGGAATCTGCGACGGCCACGTGTCGGCGATGAATCCCTGGGTGCTGTTCAATCCGACCAACACCGCTCCGATGTGGAACAACGACCACCAACCCCACCCGGAAATGTGGTGTCCGGATTACCGAGATGGCACGTTATGCGGCGGCTTTGCGGGCCTTGCCCAATCAACCGCCGCCGAATCAACCCGCGGTTCATGCTCCTTTTATCGCCTCAAGGGAGCAGTCCGTTAAGCACTGGGCGGCTCGCGAAAGCAGGCTTGGGTTTGGGCGCTCTCCTTCGGCGAAGACCGACTGTAAGTACCGCGCGACGGGCCTTCCACAGCGGGCGATTCCGCGTTGGGGCGCACGACCGATTTCTTCGGTCGCCCACCTGCCGCCTGAAGGCGGCGCTCCGGCGGGGTACGGAACGCCGCCTTCAGGCGGCAGCGAAGAATTCCGTCCTGCGCCCGTCGCCACATGCCGCGCCGGATTGTTCTTGACTTCGTGGATCGAGGGGCTCTTGATTTAACACACACAGGATTTCAGGGTTTTATGAAAGGGCTTCGCCGAGAACTGGGTCCGGTTGACGATTCTGGACTTGGGAGGAGGTGCGTTGGCGATTCGGCATTCACCCTCATCGAACTGCTGGTTGTTGTGGCGATCATCGCCATTCTTGCCGCGCTACCGCTACCGGCATTGTCGCGGGCTAGGGCACAGGCCAATTCAGCCGCCTGCAGGAACCATTTGAAGCAGGTGGGTTTGGCGAGCCAACTCTATCTCAACGATAACCGGGATTGCTACCCAATCTTCTTTACCCCCCCGGCACTGGCGCCCTGGGAGACCGCTCTCGAGCCCTACTATCCCCTTTCATGGACGAACGTTGCTTACCACTGTCCCGCCTACAAGGGACCGATTTCCAAATCGTTCCAGGGGTATACGAACAATTTCGTCGGGAGCTACGCGTATAATGGCAATGGGGCCAGTGACGTCGCGATGCTTGGATTAGGGGCAAGGTATTCTGAGCCGCCGTCGGGCGCTCTCTCAGCGACACGCGCGTCGGAAATCAAGAGTTCTTCGGATATGTTCGCCATCGCCGACTCACGCCTCAGCAGTTGGCTGACCCCGACCCCGCCTTGGCCGGGATTTGATGGCATGGCCTTGGGTCCCTCCGCGACCTTCGACCCCTATCCACCCCGGCACGGTCGGAAGTACAACGTTCTTTGTTGTGATGGTCACGTCGAAGCAGTAGCCCCGTCCCTCTTGTATTCAACTCGGACGGCAGCTCGCTGGAATTACGATGACCAACCTCATCCTGAACTGTGGCCGCATGTAGATTGAGAGAGCGGCCAGCAGGTTCACCTTGGCTCCCTCTAAGGTTTCACCTTCGGAAAGAACCCCCGGCAACTCTTCGAGGCGGGAAATGCAACCGCCCTCTGATGAAGGCTCGAAAACGGCGGAGGCCAACTCTAAATCTCGCGCGGCGGAGCTCCTGCTGAAGGCGGCTCCTCCCCCCGCTCTGCAAACCACTGACGCAGAAACAGCAGGTCCAGCGCGTCCTTTTCCCGGTGGGTGGAGGCCTTCATCCGCCACAGCAGCCGCGGCGAGGCAAACGGGATGGGCACGCCGGCCACCTCCCGGACCACCACGTCTTTGGCCGCCTCCTCGTACTCGATGCCGCCCGCCGAGCGCATCAGGTCCACGAGGATTTCGTCCGCCACGCGGATGACATTGTAGAGCCGCAATTCCCCCGGTTGGAGTTCGCGCACCGCGTTGTCCGGAAGCGTGGCGAGCGCCGCGAACACCTTCGCCTCGTTCTCCGCGTCGGATGCCACCATCAAATCCAGGTCGGTGGTCAGGCGCGGAAACCCCGAGGCGATGATAGCAAAACCGCCCACCACCACGTATTTCCCGCCGAGCCGGTTCAGTTCCCGGCACAGCGCCACCACATCTTCCTGTTTTGGCGGGCGGCACTCTTGGTTGCTCACATCCCGCTGCGCGCCAGCATTTTCATTGTCCATGCGTCCGCCTCTTCGTGGCTCTTAAAACGGTAAACTCCCTTGGGACACCAGTGGTGTTTGAAGCTCTTGTGCAGTTCCGCCCCCAACGTCTGCAGGGCCATGCCGGTCTCCAGCCCATCAGGCCGGCGCGTTCGCCTGCCCACCTGGCGGTCAATCTGCTCTTCGAGATGACTGAACTGCTCTTGCACGGCCAGAGCCTAAACCAGCGTTCGCCCTGGGGCAAATGCCAATATCGAAAGCCGGATTTGAAGGAGCCGTTCTCGAGGCATTTCTTTCCATAGGCGTCGGTGATTGCGGCGGCGCCTGGCGCGAGCGAGCCTCGAATCCTATTTGGGAAACCCAAAAATCATTGATGCAAGTCAAACGCGGCCCGGCCGCCTGCGACTAGAATGAGAATAGCCGATGGCCAATAGCCAATGGCCGATGGCCGATAGCCAATGGCCGATGGCCGATGGCCAATAGCCGATGGCCAATAGCCAATAGCCGATGGGCGATGGCCGATCCTGAAAATCTGAAACAGATGGCAGAGAAAACAACGTTATGACAGCGACACCGCGCTCCTATCGCAAGCTGTGGCTGAGTTTGGCCACGGTCATCACCTTATCGTTCCTGGTTTTGGGCTATTACGGCCGCGAAATCTATCGTTTGGCGCCGCCGCTGCCCTCGCGGGTGGTGACGACCGACGGCGCCGTGCTTTTCACCGAGCAGGAGATCAAGGATGGGCAGAACGTCTGGCAATCCATGGGCGGGCAGGAAGTGGGCACGGTCTGGGGGCACGGCGCTTATGTGGCGCCGGACTGGACGGCGGACTGGCTGCATCGGGAATGCGTCTGGCTGCTGAACCACTGGGCGGGACAATCCGGCGGCAAGACCTACGAGCAACTCGACGCGGAATCGCAGGCGGGGTTGCGCGAGCGGTTGAAAACAGAAATCCGTTCCAACACTTACAACGCGGCCACGGGCGAGTTGGTGGTTTCTCCCACGCGCGCCGAGGCGATCCGCGCGGTGGGCGCGCATTACATGGCGCTGTTTGGGGACGAGCCGGCGCTGCAAAAGCTGCGCAAGGCCTACGCGATTCCAAGAGACTCGATCAAGACGCCGGAGCGCCGGCGGCTGATCAACGCGTTTTTCTTCTGGGCGGCGTGGGCGTGCGGGACGGAGCGTCCGGGCAGCCGGATCACGTACACGCAGAACTGGCCGCCCGAATCGCTGATCGACAATCGGCCCACCGGCTCGGTCGTTGTCTGGTCGGTGATCAGTTTTGTGGTGCTGCTCGCGGGAGTGGGTGCGATGGTCTGGTACTTTGCCGCACAACGGCATGGCAACGGTGAAGAGACGGCGTCAGCCCCCGCGAGCGATCCGCTCCTGGCGCTCAAGGCAACGCCGTCCATGCGAGCGGTGTTGAAGTATTTCTGGGTCGTGGCGGCGCTTATCGTGGTCCAGGTCGGCTTGGGCGCCGTCGCCGCGCATTACGGCGTCGAGGGCGACGGCTTTTACGGGATTCCATTGAGCAAGTGGCTGCCGTATTCGGTGGCGCGGACATGGCACACGCAACTGGGCATTTTCTGGATAGCGACGGCGTGGCTGGCCACCGGTCTGTTTGTCGCGCCAGCGGTCTCCGGCTACGAGCCGCGAGGGCAACGGTTGGGCGTCAATTTTCTTTTCACCTGCCTGCTGATCATCGTGGTGGGATCGCTGGCGGGCGAATGGATGGGCGAAATGCAACGGCTTGGGCTGAGCGCGAATTTCTGGTTCGGAGAACAAGGTTACGAGTACGTGGACCTGGGCCGGTTCTGGCAAATCTTCCTGCTGATCGGCCTCTTCCTGTGGCTGTTTCTTATGGGGCGCGCGCTGTGGCCCGCGCTGAGAAACCCCGGACCCAATCGGCACCTGCTGGCCTTGTTCCTCATCGCTTCGGCGGCGATCGCCCTGTTCTATGGGGCGGGGCTAATGTGGCACCGGCAGACCAACCTGGCTGTGGCGGAATACTGGCGCTGGTGGGTGGTGCATCTGTGGGTCGAAGGTTTCTTCGAGGTGTTTGCCACGGTGGTCATCGCCTTTTTGTTCACCAGGATGGGCCTGCTGCGCATCGCCACCGCGACCCCGGCGGTGATCTTCTCCACGGTTGTTTTTCTGTCCGGCGGGATTCTCGGGACATTCCACCATCTCTATTTCACGGGGACCCCGACGGGGGTGCTGGCCCTGGGGGCGACCTTCAGCGCACTGGAGATTGTGCCGCTGGTGTTGATCGGATTTGAAGGCTATGAAAACCTGACCTTGAGCCGGGCGCGTCCCTGGGTGTCGGCGTACAAATGGCCGATCTACTTCTTCGTCGCGGTTGCGTTTTGGAACCTGGTTGGGGCGGGCCTGTTCGGTTTCCTCATCAACCCGCCCATCGGCCTCTATTACATGCAAGGATTGAACACGACGCCGGTGCATGCGCACACCGCGCTGTTCGGGGTGTACGGGATGCTCGGCATCGGGTTGATGCTCTTCTGCTTGCGGGGGCTGACGCGGCAGGAGGCCTGGAGGTCACCGGCGTTGTGGGCCAGCTTCTGGTTTATGAACGTCGGATTGGCGCTCATGGTCCTGCTGAGCCTGCTGCCGGTCGGGCTGCTTCAGACCTGGGCCAGCGTGGAACACGGCATGTGGTACGCCCGCTCGGCGGAATTCCTGCAGACGGGGGTGATGGACCGCTTGCGCTGGCTGCGGGTCATTGGCGACTCGATTTTCGCGGTCGGGGCCCTCAGCCTCGGCTGGTTCGTCCTGGGACTCAAGACCGGCTGGTCGCTGGCGGGCAAACAGGTGGAAATCGGGGATGTGGAGGCTGGCCGGCCGTCTCCGGCCCGGTGAGGAGCGGAGGCCTGCGGGTCATTCCCCCAAATTGCGGCGCAACAGCGCGTTGAGTTGGCATGGCGACACCACCGTAAGCGCCTTGCCTTTGACGGAGATAAGCTTCTGCCGGCGGAACTTGGCGAGCGTGCGGGAGAAGGTCTCACCGACGGTCCCGAGTTCCGCCGCGAGGACACGCTTGGTCATCGTCAACTCGATCGTCACCGGCGTCCGGCCCTGCGGGTCAGGACACCGCTTGACGAGCCAGTTTGCCAGCCGGGTTTCGACATCCTTCAACGCGAGGTCTTCGAGTTGGCCGACCAGCACCCGCAGATGGCTGCTCATGGAGCCAAGCATCCGGAGGGCGAGTTCCGGCTGGCGTTTGAGCAGCGCGAGGATTCCGTCTTTTTGCACGAGCAGAAGTTGAGTCGGCTCCAGCGCCCGCGCGTCGGCGGGATAGCCGGTCATCGTGGCGAGGGCTACCTCGGCGAACGATTCGGACGTGCGAAAGACATGGATGATCTGTTCCTTTCCGGAGGCGTTGACGCGATGGACGTTGACCGCGCCGCGTTGGACGACGTAAAACCCGCCGGCCGGATCGCCTTCGTGAAAAAGGTAGTCGCCCTTTTCCAGCGTCTTGATGACCGTGACTTCCGCGATCTTTTCCAAGTCCGGGAGCGGCAGGCCGTCGAAGAGCTGGCAGCTTCGCAACGAATTGATGATCGCGCTTTGTTTAAGTTGGGTCAACGTGGACATAGGCTTGTCTGGAAGGCGCGCCCTTATGGCCGGGCGTTCAGAGAGCGGAACTCTTCCGCGTGCCGGGTCCACTCCTGGTCGAGCTGTTTGACCTTGTCCGGGTGGTCCGCGGCGAGGTTGATGGATTCGGCGCGGTCGCGGCGCATATCGTACAGCTCCCAGCCGGAATCGTGGTCGGCCACGAGCTTCCAGTCGCCGACGCGGATGGCCCGGTTGCCGTCGTGGTACCACCAGAAATAGTCATGCGTTACGGCGCCATCCTTTGCGAACACCGGGGCGAGGCTCTTGCCGGGCGGGGGTGGCACGGGCTTGCCGGCGAAGGTCTCGGGCCATTTGCCTCCCGCGAGTTCGAGGATGGTCGGGGCCAGGTCGATCAGGTGACCGGGATTGTGGCGCAGTTCACCCCGGACAGGGACGCCGCGGGGCCAATGGACGATGAGGGGAGTGGTGATGCCGCCTTCATGGACCCAGGACTTGTGGAGACGGAAGGGGGTATTGGCGGCACTGGACCAGCCCGGACCGAGGGAAAGGAACGTCCTGGAGGAGCCGGGCGGCGCGGAACGGTCGTGTCCGTCGCCGCGGACAATCTGTTCGGCGCTGGCGCCGTTGTCCGAGAGAAAGAGGATGAGGGCGTTATCGAACGCGCCCATGGCCTTGATTTGATCGAGAACACGCCCTATCTCAATGTCCACGCGATGGATCATCGCCGCGTGGAGGGTCATTTTCAAGGGCTGGAATCGCTTCTGTTCCGGCGTCAGAATGCTCCAGGGCACGGCACGGGCCGACTCGCCCGGCCCGATTCGCTCGCGGAGCTCTTCGGCGGCCAGGTTCCAGCTTGGCCAGACGCCCGGATCGAGTCTGGAGAGGGGACAATTAACGATCCCCATCCGGGTCATCCGCGTCCAGCGCTGTTGGCGCAGGGCGTCCCAGCCGTCGAGGTAACGATCCCGGTAGAGGTCGATGTCCTCGGCGGGCGCCTGCAACGGGAAGTGGGGTTCGGTGAAGGCCAGGTACTCAAAGAACGGAAGGTCCGCGTGGTTTTCCGCGTGCTCCTTGAGCTGGCGAATGGCGTTGTCGGCAATGGCTGTGCTGGCGTAATACCCCTCCGCGGAGCGGGAGGGCTGGAGTGGAGGGCCGGCCGCAACCAGCGCATTTGTGGGAAGGAAATGATGATCGGTGTCGCTGTAATCGAAAGCGCGATCGAAGCCATTTTCGAGTGGGTTGCCGTCCACGTGCCACTTGCCCGAAAGATAGGAGCGGTAGCCGAGGGGCTTCAGGTATTCGGGCAGGAGCCGCGCCCAGGGGGGCCGTTTGCCGGTGGCGCCGCCGTCCAGGCCCGGGAGCGCATCACGACGGACTTGCTGCGCGTAGTAGCCGGTAAGAATGCTGGCCCGGGAGGGCCAGCAGCGGGCGGTATTATAGAACTGCGTGAATCGAAGGCCGTTGCCGGCGAGGCGGTCGAGGTTGGGAGTCCGGATCTCGCTCCCATAGCAGCCCAGGTCCGAAAAGCCCAAGTCGTCAACGACGATGAGGAGGATATTGGGCTTGGGCCGATCCTCGGCGGCGGCGGTCAACGCGAGACTGAGCAACAGCGCCGGGAGGGACCGGAGCGTCAAGGCGAGCCAGACGTGGATGCGGGTCACGCTCAACTTGCCACCGCATTCCAGAGGAGCAGCGGGCGCATAAACGTCGAGAGTTAGCGCGCCTCGCGGACGCGAATGGTATAGCGCATGGCCTTGTCGTTCATCGAGATGAAGGTCACGCCTTGCTGAGCATTTTCGTCCAGGAAGAAGTTTTGGAACGGGGTGCTGTCCAGGACAAAGCCCTGGGCGTCTTTGAATTCGCAGTTAAGCTGGACCTGGATGCGGCGGTTTTCGCGGTTGCGAAGGTTGGCGGCGACTTGCAGGCGGCCGTCGGGCAGGCGCTGGGGTTCGAGGCCGTCACAGGTGACGGACTTCTGAGCGCCTTTGTCGAACAAGACGAAACTGGAAGCGTCTTCGAGGTTGTTGACGACTGTGTTTTGCGGCGTGTAGGCGCCGTGGTCGCTGGCGCACCCGGTAAAGAGGGCCAGCGCGGGAGCCAAAAGGGCGAGGGCCAGGAGATTGGTTTTCATAATGTTTGAGGTGTTGAGGATTGATCGCTAACAAAAATGACTTTGTCTTTGCCCGCGGGGGGCACCTCGAAGCTGACGGTCTTGGTAAGCTGGGGCATAAGACGGCCGGCGGGGTCGAGGAATTCGAGGGTGGCCGAATGGGGTCCCGGGGCCAGAGCCAAGGAGGCGAAACTGAGGTAATGGGGCAGGTTGTCCCAGGCGCGGATGTCCGCGGCGGGGATGGTGGCGGAGGAGATGATCTTGCTGATGACGCCCGCGGCGATCAGGCCCCCGCCGACTTCGTTCATGGTGGCGTTGCGGCCTCCCCCGGCCAGGAGGGTGCTGGCGCCGCCGATGATGGCGACATCTCCGGCCACGTCGGTCGAGGTTTTGAACACGGCCTTGTTGCCCAGGATGTGGTCCATGACTCGCCCGCCGCGTGTGGTGGCTTGGAACCCAACGTCATCGGTCGGGGGGACGGGGATTTGGAGGGCCTCGATGATGAGCTCGGCCGATTTGACGGGGGATGGCGAGGAGTAGAAACAGAGCTTCTCCTGGTATTCGCCGGCGGCGAATTTCGTGGGGCCGGGGCCGAACTCAATGAAAAACAGGACGTTGGCCTTGGGATTGTATGCGGGCAGGCTGACGCCCTTGGCATTGGTTTGAGCCCGCTTGAAGGCGTCCGAGCCGTCGCCGCCGAGCTTTACGGTGGCCAGGCCGTCCAGGTAATCCGGCAGCACCCAGTCGCCGGCATATTCGTGGTTCTCGGTGTCGCTGTCCTCAACCTCGGCGCTGCGGAAGCAGGCGCGGGCGTTGTCGGGTTCGCCGTCCATCCAGTAGAGCATTCCGCGATAGATGTAAGCCATGGACCGCTCGTAGGGTTCACCGATGAAGGTCTTTTTGGCTTCGGCATGGAAGTAGCCTCGAGACTTGCGGGCATTGGCGTCCGGTCCGAAAATGCCCTCGATGCGGGCCAGGGCGTCGTCGAGGTACTGTTTGGCGAGGTCGAACTTGGCCTGACGCATGGCGGCGGCGGCGGTGCGGTACTGCCAGAGGACTTTGTCGCGAGGAGGGCCGTAGGCAATCGCCTCCGGGCCATCGACCATGACGTTGCCGGTAAGGACGACTTTGCGGGCAGGTTCGGAGGCGCAGCCCGCGAGCATGAGGCCGGCGGCGGCCAGGGATAACCAGAAACACTGTTTCATTTACCCTTTGAACGGTTCCGAGTCATCGGGCTTATTCCCATTCGCCTTCAGGATGGCGCCAACGGGCCGTCTTGAACGCTCGCCGGAATTAGCGATACGCGGCATCTTCCAGCCCTTGCTTCTTGATTTCCGCCTGGTCCATCCAGACTTTTTCGCTGGTGCGGGCGTCAATCAACTCGAAGGAGTAGAGGACATAATCGCTAATGCCCGCCCCTGTGCGGGTGGTCATGCTCTGAAGCTTGCCCGTGAGGAAGAAGTCGGCGCCTTTGAACTCGACGGGGGCGGGGTCGGCGCTGGCGGTGACCTGGCCGGAGCGTTTGAGTTCGCGTTCCCTTTCGAGGGCGGCCATGCGGTCGCGGGCCAGAAACACGACTTTGCCCATAGCCTTGGTGGACAACTGACCCTCGATGCGGGTGAGGAAAATCTCCTTGTTAATCGGGAACCGGCTCTCGTTGACGACGGGGTCGAGCACGATATGGGGGACGCCCTGGGCACCGGCGATTTGAGGGATCGCCAGGATGCTCCGGGCCATCTTGTCGGTAACCATGACGAGGTCCTGGGATTCGATGCCTGTGCCGGCGACGAACCCGCGTTCGTCGGCCCTCATTTCGGTTACGGGGACGCCTGATGGGTTCTTCACCCCCGAGGCGCAGCCCGAGATAAGTCCCGCTACGGCGAGTGCAGTCAATGGAAGGCGATAGTGTGGGAAGTCCATAAGTGAATCGATCGATGTTAGTTGCCGGCGCTCAGCACCGGCTTTTCGCCAGACACGCAAAGGGGCGCGCGCTCAGCCTGCCCGCGCAGGCTTCTCCGGCGCATTCAGTCACTGCCGCCCGATTGAAAGCCGGCATAAATAAGTATACGCAAAGGTTTGACGTTTGAGTGCCGGTTTTATTCGCCGGGCACTTCCTTACGGGGGGGCATTGTGGAAGAACCAGGGGTTGGCCGCAACAAAAAAAGGGCTGGTCAGATCAGGGTCTCGTTGGCGCTGCCGCGGCGGTAACCCTGGAGGTCGAGCGTCACATGGGCGTAGCCAATCTGCCGGAGGGCGCTGGCTACCTTGGCAAGGGTGCCGTCCTCGATAAACTTGCGAATCTCAGAGGGTTCGACTTCGATGCGGGCGAGGTGGCGCAG
>CAZZFF010000172.1:0-10845 GCA_964653485.1 uncultured Verrucomicrobiota bacterium
GGCGCAGCACCTCGCATTCTTTTTGTCGCTATTCGCTAAGGCGAGGATTTGGGGGACTCCTCCGGGATTGACGCGCACCCAGAGGAACGGGCAAGATTCAGTCCGATTCAACGATGACGACTGCCAACATCATTACGATCCTGCGCATTCTGCTGGTGCCCTTTTTCGTGGTCGAGGTGCTTTACTACGCCCGAACGGGCAACGAGACCCACCGGTGGCTGGCCATTGCCACGTTCGCCGTGGCGGCGAGCTGCGACGGGGTCGACGGGTACGTTGCGCGCCGCTTCAACCAGCGCAGTGAGTTGGGCGCCATCCTGGACCCGCTCGCCGACAAGATTCTGCTCGTCTCCGGAATCGTCGTGCTCAGCATGCAAACCGACCCCTATCTGCGACCCATTCCCCTTTGGCTGACCGGGACGATCATCAGCCGGGACATGCTTTTGCTCGTCGGTTTGGTGGTCATCCAGATGATGGTCGGCAAGGTGAAGGTGCGCCCGCGCATCCTCGGCAAGATCGCCACCGTGCTGCAAATGACCGTCGTGCTCTGGGGCCTGCTCAAGTGGGAGGGCAGGTGGCTTCTCTACCTGTGCCTCGGGGCGGCGCTCTGCACAGGCATCTCCGGCCTCCTCTACGTCTGGGACGGCATCCGTCAATTGAGCGCGCACCCGGCCAGTTCCCCGGCGCCCAGGCAGTGATCCAGTTGACAGGCCCCAACATCTGGACAAGATTGATCCTGCGTGGTTGTTTGACCGCGCCTCAAGAACATCCGGAAACAAAAGGAATCATAGATATGGCTATCCCTGTGGGCGCCAAAGCGCCTGAATTCACACTGAAATCCAAGCAACCCGCCGGCCTGGTCGACGTCACGCTCGGCAACAGCTTTGGCAAGAAGAATGTGGTGCTGCTCTTCTTTCCGGCGGCCTTCACCAGCGTCTGCACGCAGGAAATGTGCGACGTCAGCAACGGCCTCAAGGCTTATGCCGGCCTCGATGCGGATGTTATCGGCATCAGTGTGGATACGCCATTCGCTCAGGAGGCCTGGGCCAAACAAGAGAAGATCAATCTCACCCTCGCCAGCGACCTGAACAAGGAAACCATCCAGAAGTACGATGTGGTCTTCCCTATGCTGGCCGGGGCTGGAGACACCGCGGCGCGGGCCGCTTTTGTCATCGATAAAAAGGGTGTGGTGCAATACAGCGAGCAGACCCCCACGCCGAAGGATTTGCCCAATTTCGGCAAAATCAAGGAAACCCTCCAGAGACTCAGCAACCGCTGAGGCGAACTCCGGCCGTCTCCGCATCAGGCCGGTTGCGCCGCCGGCAGCAGCCCGGAAGAGCGTGGTATGTCGATTCGGCATCGGGCCCTGGGAGAAGATTCCCAGGGCCGTTACCTTTGCCTGCTCGGCGGCGGTTTGCCAGGGGCAATTAGTACTCCCGTTTCCGTGTGATGCCGGGGTTGGGCGCCGGGTATCTGCCTTCTTTATCCGCCTGCACCGGGGCAGGGGAAGCCATGGTGAACTGATCCACGCCGGGCGCGAACTCGTGCTCGGAGTTGAGCATCTCCTCGAAGGTGATCTCCTGGCCGGTGTGGGCCGCCATGCGGCCCATGCTCGAGACGAGGCTGGCCTCGACGCCGCGTTTGGCTTCGTTGTACGGCCTGTCGTTGCGGATGGCATCCATCAGGTCGTTCCACTCGTTCGTGTAGGGATTCCTTTCCTCCCCGGGCACGCGCGAGGTCCAGAGGGTGTTTGAGCTTTCCATGTTCTGACCCTTGAACGTCCGGGAGGGGAGTCCGCAATCCCCGCTGTTGGAGGCGACGGCCAAGCCCTTGCTGCCATGCACGTAGCTGGCGTATGTGTCGTTGCAGCCGTTCATGCAGCGTCCGTCCATCAACATCTTTGCGCCGTCGGCGAAGGTGTATTCCACCGAATAGACATCGAAATTCTGGTCCACGTAAAGTCTGCCCTCCGGGTCCGTCCGGTAATGCTTGCCGCCCAAGGCCTGGGCCTTGACGGGCCAGGCGTTCTTCATCCAGCAAAGGTGATCGATGATGTGGATGTAGAAGTCGTTGAAGCAGCCGCCGCTGGCCCACAGGAAACTGTGGAAGTTGCGAATCTGCCAGAGCAATTCACTGGGCTGGCCCGGCCACTTGGTGACGTAGGCGGACCCGGCCGGACCGTGCATCCGGTAGCCGCGCATGAGGATAATGTCCCCAATCTCGCCGTCCTGGATGCGCTTCGAGAGTTCCTGCAAGGCCCGGCTGTGGCGGGACATCAGGCCCACCCCGACCTTGAGGTTCTTCGCACTCGCCTGCTCGGCCAGCTTGAGCATCCGTCGCGAGGCCGCCCCGTCTGCCGTTAGCGGCTTCTCCATGAAAACGTTCAGGTTCTTCTCGATGGCATAGGCAAAATTGACCCACCGGAATGCCAGCGGCGTGGTGCAGATGGCCACGTCGCCGGGTTTGAGACAGTCCATGGCCTTCTTATAGCCATCAAAGCCGATGAACTTGCGGTCTGCCGGCACATCCACCTGGTCTCCGTGAGCGCGTTTGATGCCGTTGTAGCTGTCCGATAGCTTGTTCTCGAAAACATCGGCCATGGCGACGAGTTTGGTTGGGCCGCCTTTGCTGGACAAAGCATCGCTGGCGGCGCCGGAACCCCGGCCTCCGCACCCGATGAGGGCTATCTGGACCAGGTCGCTTCCAGCGGCGTGGACGCGGGGAATGGCCACCCCGGCCAAGGCCGAGACCGCAGCCACTCGCGTGGTCGTGTTGATGAATTCTCGACGTGAGATGAGGGATTTGGACGATTCGTTCATAAGCAATATATTCCAGACGTTGCCCAGGAAATGTCAATTCAAGTTTTTTGGGGTCCTGGCTTGACGATGCGGCCCCGTTCCGCTGGAATTGCGCTATGAGATCTGTCGTGCGCAACCGGACTTTTATCGGTGTTTTGCTCCCATTGCTCTTGCTGCTTTGTATGGGGGCGGTATTGCGGGCAGCCGAGGGCGCCTCGCCCACCGTCGAGGCGCGGTTGGCCCAACTCGAAGCCAAAGCGGCCGCGCCCCCGGGCATCAACTCGGGCGATAACGCCTGGCTCCTCGCCAGCGCCGCCCTGGTGCTGATGATGACGGCGCCCGGCCTTATCCTGTTCTACGGCGGCCTGGTGCGGCGAAAGAACGTCCTCGGCACAATGATGCACAGCCTGGTCCTGATGGGCCTCGTATCGGTGCTCTGGGTCCTGTTTGGATACAGCATGGCCTTCGGGGAGGGAAACGCCTTTTGCGGCAACCCGTTCACCCATTTCCTGTTGCGCGGCGTCGGCATGGCGCCCAATGCCGATTATGCCCCGACGGTGCCCGAGCAGACCTTCATGCTCTTCCAGTTAATGTTCGCGATCATTACCCCGGCCCTGATCAGCGGGGCGGTTGCGGAGCGGATGAAATTCAGCGCCTACCTGCTCTTCATGACATTGTGGGTGACGCTGGTCTATTTCCCGCTGGCTCACATGGTCTGGGGCAAAGGGGGGGTCTTCAACTGGGCCTCGTCCGGCTGCCGGGTTCCCGTCCTTGATTTTGCCGGCGGTACGGTCGTGCATATCAGTTCCGGCGTATCGGCGCTGGTCTGCGCCCTGGTGATGGGCAAGCGCCTGGGTTACCCGCGCGAGCCGATGCCGCCCCACAACGTCGTTCTCAGCATCACCGGAGTCGGTTTGCTGTGGGTCGGTTGGTTCGGCTTCAACGCGGGCAGCGCCCTCAACGCCGGCGGACTGGCGACGAGCGCCTTCGCTGCCACCCACTTTTCCGCGTCGGCGGCCGCCCTGAGTTGGGCACTTTGCGAGTGGATGCAGAAGGGCAAACCGAGCGTGCTGGGCGCCGCTTCCGGCATGGTCGCCGGCCTGGCTACCATCACGCCCGCCTCCGGGTTTGTTTCGATCCCCTCGGCCCTGCTCATCGGTTTGGCCGCCGGGGCCGTGTGCTACACCGCCGTAACGAAGCTCAAGTCGCGGTTCGGCTACGATGATTCGCTCGATGTCTTTGGCGTGCATGGCCTGGGCAGCACCCTGGGCATGTTAATGGTCGGCTTGCTGGCCAGCGGCCAGATAAACGATGCCATCGCCAGCACTTGCAAGATAGACGGCCAGGTCGTTCCCCTGGCCGGGGGCATCGCCCAACTCTTGAACCAGCTCAAAGGGGTGGTTTTCACAATGGCCTTTGCGGGGGCCGCGACCTTTGTTATCTTGAAGGCGGTGAACTCCGTCACCCGACTCCGCCTCACCGAAGAGCAGGAGACTATCGGGATTGACTTGTCCCAACACGGCGAGAGCGCCTATAACGATTGAGTGCCGCATGAAAAAAATTGAAGCGATCATCAAGCCGTTCAAACTCAACGACGTCAAAGACGCCCTCCACGAAGTCGGCCTCCAGGGCATGACGGTCACCGAGGTCAAAGGGTTCGGCCGCCAGAAAGGCCACACGGAAATCTACCGCGGCAGCGAGTACACTGTCGACTTCCTCCCCAAGGTCAAAGTCGAGATGATTGTCCCCGATGCCGTGGTCCCTGCCGCTACCGAGGCCATCGTCAAAGCCGCCCGCACCGGCAAAATCGGCGATGGCAAGGTCTTCGTGTACCCGGTCGAAGACGCCGTCCGCATCCGAACCGACGAACGCGGCGAGAAGGCAATTTAGTCCTCAGTTCAAAGGTGCCCGAACGCACGGGCCGAGGGTCGAGTGCCGGGCGTCGAGGGAACCGGGCGCCACCCCAGGCCCCTCGGCACTCGGTCGGTGTCTCTCGTGCCACACCCCAATCAAATCCTCGTCACGGGCGCCCTGGGCTGGCTGGGGTCGCGCCTCGTTGAAGCGTTGTTGGGCGGGTTGCCGGATTGCGAGGCCCTCAAAGAACCCCGCCGCGATCTGCGCATCCGCTGCCTCGTCCTGCCCGGCCAGGACGCCTCCGCGCTCCGCCGTCTCTCGGACCGCATCGAGATCGTCACCGGCGACCTCCTGGACCCGGCCGATTGCGCCCGCCTTTGCCAGGGCGCGAGCGGCGCCACCCTTTTCCACACCGCCGGTCTCATCCACCCGCGCCGAATCGCCCAGCTTTACAGCGTGAATGTCCGGGGCGCCTGCCAACTCCTGGATGCGGCAGTCCAGGCGGGCGTCAGGCGGGCCGTCGTGGTCTCTTCCAACTCCCCCTGTGGCTGCAATCCCCACCCCGACCACCTCTTCGACGAGTTGTCCCCCTATCACCCCTTCCTGAACTATGGCCGCTCGAAGATGCGGATGGAACTCGCCGTCAAGGACCGCCAACAGCGAGGCCGGCTCGAAACCGTCCTGGTCCGGCCCCCCTGGTTCTACGGCCCCAACCAACCCCCTCGCCAGACCCTCTTCTTCCGAATGATCCGCGCCGGCAAGGCCCCCATCGTAGGCTCCGGCCGCAACCTGCGCTCGATGTGTTACCTCGACAACCTCTGCCAGGGCCTGCTCCTGGCCGCGATGACCCCCGGCGCTAACGGCCAGACCTATTGGCTCGCGGACCGCCGGCCCTACTCGATGAACGAGATCATCGACACCGTCGAACGGCTGCTCGAAACCGAGTTTGGCCGGCCCTGCGCCCACAAACGCCTCCGCCTGCCCGGCCTTGCCGCCTCCATCGCCTTCGCCCTCGACGCCACGCTCCAGGGGCTTGGCCTTTACCATCAGAAGCTCCACGTCCTCTCCGAGATGAACAAGACCATCGCCTGCTCCATCGCCAAAGCCGAGAAAGATTTGGGCTACCGTCCCGCTATCGATCTGGAAGAAGGCATGCGGCGATCCCTGGCTTGGTGCATCGGCCAGGGAATGGAGATTTGACGGACCAAGCTGCATTCACTAATGTGCATGCGTGAGCTATACCGTGATCCTCGAGAAGCAAACTGTCGGCGGCTACCATGCCTTCTGTCCGGCCCTGAAAGGGTGCCACAGCGAGGGTGAAACGGAGGCCGAGGCGCTACAAGGCATTCAGGAAGCGATCGAGGTTTATCTTGACAGCCTCCGTGCTCACAATGAACCCATCCCTGAGGAAGATATCGTTGTTCGCTCCATCCCAGTGGCCGTATGAGCGAGCTGCCCTCGCTCACGCCAAGAGAATTGGCGCGCGTTGCTCAAATGCTGGGCTTTGCATTCGACCGCCAGAAAGGCAGTCACGCAGTTTACTTGCGCAGCACCGACGGCCGGAGGGTAGTTATTCCGATGCACAACCGGGATTTGAAGCCAGGCACCCTGCACGGTCTCGTTAGAGATCTCGGAATCTCTGTCGAGCAACTCGTCGAACTGCTCTGACCCCATAACCTGCGCAATCTGGCTCGTTCTTCTTTTGCCTTGGGGCTTCAGTTCGACTATAGACCTATCCATGCAGTCCATGGCAGGCGCTCATCATTCTCATCTCGTCACCGGCGGTTCGGGTTTCCTGGGGAACCTGATCGCCCGCCGTCTGCTCGAACGCGGCGAGCGGGTCAAGGTCCTGGACATCTGGGAAGACCCGACCCGGCCGCGCGACATCGAGTTCATCCGCTGTGACGTTCGCGACCGGGAAGGGGTGTTCCAGGCCATGCGCGGCGTGGAAATCGTCCACCACAACGCCGCCTTGGTGCCGCTGACCAAGTCCGGACACAAATTCCAGGAGGTCAACGTGGAAGGTAGCCGCGTCGCCGCCGAGGCCGCCGTCCGCGCCGGCGTCCGCGCTTTTGTTCACATGAGTTCCTCCGCCATCTACGGCGCGCCCGCCCAATGTCCCATCACCGAGGCCACGCCCTTGCGTCCGGCGGAGGTCTATGGCCGCGCAAAGCTCGCCGGCGAGATGGCCGTCCGCCAGGTCTGCGACCAAGCCGGCCTGCCCCTCATTGTCATCCGGCCCAGGACCATCCTCGGCGAGGGCCGTCTGGGCATCTTCCAAATCCTTTTCGACTGGATTAGCGAAGGTCGCAATGTCTATGTCATCGGCCCTGGCGACGGCCTCTTCCAGTTCGTTCACGCGCTTGACTTGATGGATGCCTACCTTCTCGCCCTGGACCATGGCCAACCCGGCGCTTACAACGTCGGCGCCCCGGAGTTCGGTTCCCTGCGCCAGGCCCTGCAGAACCTCATCTCTTATGCCGGCTCTTCCTCGAAGGTGAAATCCCTCCCAACCGCCCTCACCATGCGTTCCCTCCAGGCCCTGGACCTTCTGGGCCTCAGCCCATTGGCCCCGTGGCATTACCTGACTTACCACAAACCCTTCTACTTCGACGTCTCCAAGCTCCTGGCGATGGGCTGGAAACCCCGCTTCTCCAACGACCAAATGTTCCGCCAAAGCTACGACTGGTTCCTGGCCAACCGCGGCCACCTCACCGCCCCAAAAACCGGCTCTCCCCACCGGCGCCCCGTCCGCCAGGGCCTCCTCTGGCTTCTAAAGAAGCTGTCTTGAGAATTCACGCTAATCTTTAAAGTCACTTATTCTGTTGCTATCCGCCAATTCCGTGCGATATTCCACTGCTGAAAGTATTTCGCATGAGAGTTGATTCGACCCGGTCTGAGCCGGGACAAAGACCGTGTCGCCCGGCATGGAGAGAGGCTGTGGCCAAGTATCAGAAGGCCGCAATGTGGCCGAGCCTTTGGCAGGTGGCCAACACGCTGGTTCCGTACGCGGCGTTGTGGTGCCTGATGTATCTGGGCCTGGCGATTTCATGGTGGCTAGCCGTGCCGCTGGCCGTGCTGGCAGGCGGGTTCCTGGTCAGGGTGTTCATCATCTTTCATGACTGCGGGCACGGCTCGTTCTTCCCATCAGCCAGGGCCAACGACATTCTGGGGTTTATCACCGGCGTCCTCACCTTTACGCCCTATTATCATTGGCGCTGGGAGCACGCCGCTCACCATGCCACATCAGGCGACCTGGACCGGCGCGGCATGGGAGACGTGTGGACGCTCACGGTGCGGGAGTACCTCGAGGCATCCTGTTGGAAGCGATTTGCCTACCGGCTCGCGCGAAATCCCTTCGTTCTTTTCGGTCTGGCGCCCCTCTACGTGTTCCTCATTAAACAGCGATTTGCCGTCGGCAAGGCCCCCAGGCGGGAGCAGAACTCGGTCTTCTGGACCAACCTGGCCGTCGGCCTCCTGGCGGGCGCAATGTGTTGGGTTTTCGGGCTTGGGGCTTATTTGCTGCTCCAATTGGTGGTCCTGATGGTCGCCGGCTCGGCGGGGATATGGTTGTTCTACGTCCAGCACCAGTTCGAGGGTGTCTATTGGGAACGGAACGCCAAGTGGGACTACAGCACTGCCGCGTTGGAAGGAAGCTCGTTCTACAAGCTGCCCAGGGTCCTCCAATGGTTCTCCGGCAACATTGGGTTCCATCACATCCACCACCTCAGCCCGCGCATCCCCAACTATAACCTCGAGAAGTGCCACCGGGCCGAGCCTCTCTTCCAAACCGTCAAACCGGTTACCCTGTTCTCCAGCTTCAGGTCCTTCACCCTCCGCCTCTGGGACGAGCAGCGCCGCAGCCTGGTCGGCTACAGGGCCTTGAGAGCCTTCCGAAAAGAAAGATAGCTGTCACACGGCCGCCTCTTTTCTCGCCCAGGCATCCGCTTGGAGAATCTGGTCCAGCGTGGGATGGGGGATGGGCTCATGCCGTTCCATGGCGCGGCGAACGATGGCGGAAATCTGGGGGAAATTGATGCGCCGGTTCACGAAGGCCTCGACGGCCACTTCGTTTGCGGCGTTGAGGACGGCGGGCAGGGTGCCCCCGATTTCGCCGGCCCGGCGCGCGAGGGTGAGCGCCGGGAAACGAACGGGGTCCGGTTCAGCGAAGGCCAGGGTGCCGACCTTGGCGAGGCTGGTCTGGACGCGGTTGCTCGGGGCGCGGTCGGGATAGGTCAAGGCGTATTGAATGGGCAGGCACATGTCCGGGCTGGAAAGCTGGGCCAGCATCGAGCCGTCCACGAACTCGACGAGCGAATGGACAACGCTTTGAGGATGGACGATGACCGAAACGCGGGCCATCTCGATGTCGAAGAGCCAGCGGGCCTCAATCATCTCGAGGCCCTTGTTGAAGAGGGTGGCTGAATCGATCGTGATCTTCCGGCCCATCACCCAGGATGGATGCTTCAAGGCGCGCTCGACCGTGATGTGGGGAAACTCCTCTGCCGGCGTGGTGCGGAAGGGGCCGCCGGAGGCGGTCAACCAGAGCCGGCGGATTGAACTGGCCGGTTTGCCGTCCAGACATTGGAAGATGGCCGAATGTTCGCTGTCCACGGCCAGGATGCGTACGCCGTGCTTACGCGCCTCGCTCATGACGATCTCCCCCGCCATGACAAGGACTTCCTTGGAGGCCACGGCAAGGTCTTTGCCGGCGCGGATGGCGGCCAGGGCCGGGGCCAGCCCGGCGGTGCCGACGATGGCGACCAGCACAATGTCCGCCTCGGGCAGCGTGGCCAGCTTGATCAACCCGTCAGGGCCGCAGAAGACCTCGGTGGCTGAACCCAGGGCGTTGCGCAGCTCGCTCGCCTTGGCCGGGTCGGTGATCGAGATGGCGCTGGGCCGATGCTTGCGAGTCTGGCGGAGCAGCAGTTCGGCGTTGCGGCCGGCGGCCAGCCCGACCAGCCGGACCTGGTCCGGCAGGTCCTCGGCCACCTTGATGGTGCTCGTGCCGATCGAACCGGTGCTGCCGAGTAAAACGACGTTTTTCATGGTGCCGTCAACACGTGACGCAGATACAAATACATAATGGGGGCATTAAACAACAAACTGTCCAGCAAGTCGAGTATGCCGCCGATGCCCGGAAAGAAGTGCCCCGAGTCCTTCACTGCGGCCTCGCGTTTGAAAAGAGACTCGATCAGGTCCCCCAGGACGGCCGCCAGGCCCAAAAAGAGGCCGAGCACGATGGCATGGAGGGAGTTCATGCCGGCCATTCTGTGCCCGAGAAAATGCGCCATGAGCAGGCTGGCGAGGATTGTCGCACCGATGGCCCCGGCAAAGCCCTCCCAGGTCTTCCCCGGACTGATGCGGGGAATCATCTTGTGCCGGCCAAACAAGGAGCCTACAGCGTAGGCGCCGGTGTCGCTCGACTTGGTGAGGACCAGGAAATACAGGAGGTAGTAATGGCCCTCGACGCCCGGGAAGAAGTTGATTTTCTGGATGAAATTCAGCAGCCACGGCACGTACATCAGGCCGAACAACGTGGTGCCGATAGCCAGGAGCGGGGAGGTGTTTAACCGGGAAGCGAACTGGCGGGCGCATAAACCGAGGACAAAAAGGATTAGGAAGGTGGTCTCGAAGTCATTGACCCGCGCGGGAGAGCCGCTGGTCCCCAGGACGCCCGTCAGGTTGAGGAAGGTGCCGATCATGAGGAGCGCGCCGCCGAGAATGCCCCAGCGTTCGAAGCAGACCAAGCCCCGCTTGGCGGCCAGCCCGTAAAACTCCGCCAGGCCGCTGACGGCCAGGAAGACCATGATGACCAGGAAGACGTAGTCCGAGATCAGCCGATTGCTCGAGAAGAGCGCCGTCAGAACTATCGTCCACAGCACCAATGAACTGAGCAGGCGGCGGAAAAAGACTTTCAGCTTTGAAGGCGCCGGGCCTGGGGCTGGCGCCGGCCTGATTGCGTCGGACATTTCATCCAGAGGTTAAGGGCCGGCCTCCGCGTGTCGAGTCATTTTCATCCCTCGTTCACAGCCCGCCGAACCTGCGGTGGCGCCGGTTGTATTCTTCCAGGGCGGCGTAGAGTTGGGGCTTGCGGAAGTCCGGCCACAGGGTTTGGGTGACGAGGAACTCTGTGTAGGAGATTTGCCAGAGCAGGAAATTGCTGACGCGCATCTCGCCGCTGGTGCGGATGAGC
>CAZZFF010000173.1:0-10820 GCA_964653485.1 uncultured Verrucomicrobiota bacterium
CCAGTCCCCCGCGCCTTCGCGCTCATTCTTCTGCAGGCGAAAGCGCGGCCCGGCTGCGCTGCCCTGGTGAAAGAACACCAGCGCACAGGAGCGAACCGGCACCTGCGTGGCAAATCCCGCCGCCGAGAGCGCAATGCAGAAGCGGGAGTGGACGGAAGTCATCCGGTCAATCCACGCTACCGACCCGTTTCATCGCCTCGTGACGATTCACCCGCCGAGCCGCGCGCGCGACACGGTCACGGACCCCCGCGTCCTGGACTTCGACATGCACCAGAGCGGCCATGGCGCCCCGGCCTTTCGCCACGCCGCCCTCGCTCTCGGCGCCTATCGCAGCGAACCGATCATGCCTGTCATCAGCGGCGAAGCGCGCTACGAGGCGCTCGATCTGGGCCGCAAACTCGACGCCGCCGATTCCCGCCAGGCCTTTTGGGCGCACCTCATTAATGGCGGTTGCGCGGGCCACACCTACGGCGCGAACGGCATCTGGCAGGTCAACCGTCGCGACCAGCCCTACGGCCCCTCGCCCGGCGGCAACAACTGGGGGACGATACCTTGGGACGAGGCGATGCGGCTGCCCGGCTCCTCGCAACTCGCCGCCGCCAAACGCCTGCTCGAATCGCTCCCTTGGTACAAGCTTGAGCCGCATCCTGAATGGATCGAGTGGGCGACGCCGATCGACACGCCGCTCAGTTTCGCCGGCGCGCAGTGGATTTGGTTCCCCGAAGGAGATCCCCGCGCGGACGCGCCGGTCGCCAAACGCTTCTTCCGCCGGGAGTTTGAATTGTCCGCCGACAAGCGCATCGCTTCCGCGCGCCTCCGCGTGAGCTGCGATGACCGCTGCGCCGTCTGGGTCAACGGGGAAGCCCTCGGCGAACAGGCCGACTGGCACACTGGACGCGAATTCGCCGGGGTCGAGAGAAAACTGCACGCCGGACAAAACACCCTCGCTGTCGAGGCGGAGAACCTCCCCGCGCCCGTGGCGAAGAACCCCGCGGGCCTGCTATTCCGGCTCGAGGTGCGTTTCACCGACGACACCACGATGCATCTGGACAGCGATGATGCGTGCCGGGCGGCAAAGACGCCAGCCGCCGGTTGGCAACACGGCGATTTCGATGCGCGCGATTGGGCCGCGGCGAAATTGCTGGGCGCTTATGGTTGCGCGCCGTGGGGCCTCATAACCGCCCAAACCCAGCTCGAACCACCGCTCTGCGCCGCCGCTGCGGATGAACTCCGCCTGGCCTATTTGCTCGAACCGCGCGCAGTCCGGATCATCGCTCTCAAACCGGGGATGCGGTACAGCTTCCAGTGGTTTAACCCCGTGGACGGAGTCCGCCGGCCTGCTTTCCAGTTGACCGCGGACGCGCAAGGCAAAGCCGTGGTCGCGCCCCCCGCGGATGACGCGCACGACTGGACGCTGCTCGTCACGCCATAGAGTCGCGGCCGGTACACGTTTTAGCCCTGGAACGCGCGAGCAGGAGATCGCAGGCCTGCGGCAGCGCTCGACCAAGGCGAAGCGGTTGCCTTGTGCCCCCCGTTGTCTCTACGGCTTCTTGAGTTCGGTTCCCACCTCGATGCCTGCGTCCACGAACTGTCCGCCGACCGTGTTGCGACAGTGGATGGCCAGCAAGTTGTTGCCCGCGACCATGGCCTTGGCCAGCGCGTCGGACATTGCTGTGAAATACCCGGTCACACCTGGCGCCATTCGTCCACAAAACGGAGCACGGCTTCTTCATTCTCGATATTGACCCCCCAACTCGGAAACTCGCCCCACACCAGGTAACCCAGCCTGTCGGCCCAGCAAAGGGTCCGCGGGTCGAAGACCTTCTGGTGAAGCCGCGCTCCGTTGAACCCCGCCGCCAGCGAAAGCTCGAACGCGCAGCGTCACTCCCTTGGTCGGCCCGTTCAGTGAACCTTGCACGATAATGCGCCCGCCATCGAGGTCGGGCGTGAGCGTCAGCTCCGACAGATGCGTCTCTCCCACCGCTTCGAGCCACACGGTCTGCCAGATGCCCGTGGTCCGCGTATAAACGCAGCCCTCGCTTTTGCCGTAGCTTTGCTTGCCACCCGGTTGCAGGCTGGAGCGAAGCTCATCAACGACGCGGACCACGAGTTCATTATCGCCGTCGCCCGCGCCCTCCGTGACTTCAAACGCGAAGGGAGTGTAGCCGCCGCCATGCTCACCCAGGAATCGGCCATTCAACCAGACGCGGGCGTTGTAATCCGCCGCGCCGAAATGCAGCAGGAGGCGCCTGCCGCGCATCCCGGGGGGGACCTGGAAATGACGCGGGTACCAGACGTGCGGCAGATAATTGGTCGCCAGACCAAGGCCCGAGAGTTTGCTCTCCGGGCAGAAGGGCACAACGATCCGCCGCGCCAACTCACGGCCCGAACTCCAGCCCTGTTGCTCCCCCTCCGCCTTGGAATCCACCTCGAACCGCCACTCCCCGTTCAAGTTTAACCACGACTCGCGCTGAAAATCCGGGCGCTGATGTTCGGGCCGAGCTGTTCAAATGACGAACAACTGGCAATCCGGGCTAAACCGGGTGCTCAGCGAGCAACTCCCGCGTATGGGCCAGAATCAACGGCTCGGACTCCGGCTCGAAAGCCTCAATTTGTGCGACGACCTTGCCTTCCCGAATCCAGAGCGTCTCACCGTAGCCGTGGAAGACACGTCCGAACACCCGGTTCATGTCCTGGCTCGTCATGCTCTCGATGTCGATGACCTTGATCTCCAGGAAGTCCAGATCGCGCCTGGAAAGTGATTCCGTGAGCCTCTGAAGCGCGATCACTGAGTGCCCGCTCCAGGCCGCGAAGATCAACACAATGCCCCGGGCGATCTTCGAGAGCTGGAAAGCCGCGATGTCCCGGATTACTTGAAGTTGCTCACAGGGGATCGCGCTGTATTTTCGCACCATCGGGCAGATGTCGAACGTCGTCTGCATATGTTTTCCCCCCGCATCCAACCCCTCAATATACCACATCTCGACAAACCTCATGCACATTCCCGCCCGTGGTCGCGAGCAAACCCTGCCCGCGCGCACCCGTCGAGCTGAACAATGGCAGTGTGACGGGTCATCGGCAGCAAGGAGGACGCACGGACACGGCTGCCATCCTTTGACAATGACCGGATGTGCCATATAGACTGCCGGCGTGATTACGGCTGATGACTTACTGCGGCGCCCGTCGACCGATCCCACCCTGATCTACCGCTATCGGGACGGCCTTTACGCGGCGGACTTGTTGACGGCGGCGATGTGCCATCTGGACTTCTTCAGTTGGTTGAGCAGTCACCCCGCCGACCCGAAAACGATATGCCGGTCCTTGGGTCTGAAAGAGCGTCCCCTCGACGTAATGCTCACCCTCTTCACCGCCATGGGCCTGCTGCGGCGAGACGGTGAAGCCGTCGTCCTGACCGACCTGGCCCGGGAGCATTTGTCCCCGTCCTCTCCCTGGTGCATCGCCCCGTATTTCGGTTCCGTTAAGGAGCGCCCCGTCTGCCTGGACATGGTGGAGGTCCTGCGCACGGGAAAGCCCGCCCGCTGGGCCAGCCTCCATAGCGAGCGGGAGTGGACAAAGGCAATGGAAGGCGCGGCTTTTGCCAGCCAGTTTACCGCGGCCATGGATTGTCGAGGAGTTTATCTCGCACCCGCGATGGCAAAGACGCTCGATTGCGCTCCTTATCGCCATTTGCTGGACGTGGCCGGAGGCTCGGGCATTTATGCGTGCGCCATCGTCGCCCAGCACCCGCACCTGCGCGCTACCATCCTGGAGAAGGCTCCGGTCGACCGCCTGGCGGGGCAACTGCTGGCCGAGCGCGGCTTTGCGGAGCGCGTGAGCGTCGCCACCGGTGACATGTTCCACGACCCGTTCCCCGGAGGCTGCGACGTCCATCTGTTCTCGAATGTCCTGCACGACTGGGACGGCCCCCAGGTCGAACAACTCCTCGCCAAGTCTCACGCCGCGCTCGTGCCCGGAGGCATGATCGTGGTCCATGACGCGCACATCAACGCCGCCAAGACCGGCCCGCTCCCGGTCGCCGCCTATTCGGCCCTCTTGATGACCATCAGCGAAGGCAAGTGTTATTCCGAAAAGGAGATGGCCGATTTCCTGATCGCCGCGGGTTTCTCAAATGTGGAGCATTGCCCAACGGTCGCCGACCGCAGCGTGATCACCGCCAGGAAACAGTGAACAAAATCCTCCGTCGGCTCTTCGCTGGTTTGTCCTTGCGAGCTTCCGGGAAATCCGTAGATTCTTCAACCGGTTGGCGCGCTTAGCTCAGTGGTAGAGCACTTCCTCCACACGGAAGGGGTCGCAGGTTCAAGTCCTGCAGCGCGCACCATTCTTTTCCTGAGAAGGAGTTGGATAGTCGATCCGCTCAGCAAAGCCGGGCGATTGCCTGCCGCAAGTCCATCAGGGAGAAAGGCTTCCTGAGGAGCGCGTCCACGCGGGTCGCGAAGCCGTCCAGCAATTCGACGGAACCGGTCAGCATCAGGATCGGCTGGGACGGGGCCAGGTTCTTGACGTTGGCCGCCAGTTCGTCGCCCCGCATTTCCGGCATGGCATAATCCGTAATCACCAGGTCGAAGCGGCCCTGCTCGAACATCTCGAGGGCCTCCCGCCCGTTTGCGGCCTCGGCGACCGTATGGTCATCCAGCCGAAGCAGCAACTTGATCGTATCCCGCACCTCTTGCTGGTCATCGGCGACAAGGATGCGCTTCCCAACGGTCCTGCCCTGCTCGCTCATAAAACAACGCCCTGGTTAAATGTTCGCCTCCATTCTGCCATGCGGCGGGGCGCTGCCACAATCGGGGTTTAGCTCAACCCGACCCAGGGGACTTGCCGGGAAGCACCCTCGGGATTTGGCCGGGATGAAGGGGTCTTGCAACCTCCGCGCGGGCCGGAGCGAAAGGCAAGACAAAAATCACCTCTGGCGAAAATATTTTTGCTTGAGAAATGTCCACTGGCAGCCGATAATCCCACACAGCAAGCGGTTGGGAGAGTCAGATACTCCCGGTCGCCAGTTCTTTGGAAAAGACGAATCGCAGGGATTTTGAATTTACCCTGCCTATGCTCGTGATTAGAAACTATGTCCTTGAACCGTAGTTAAATAATTCGAGGAGCTTTAGCTGTGGTTGTGGCCGACAGGCCTTCACTGGAAGTCGTAAGCAACTCGGCGGGTTCCCACCTGTTTCTAATAAGTTCAAAGGAACTGTTACACACGGCAAGGGCGGGGTTTTTTTTATCCCTCTTTTCCCTGGGCGCTGTCGCCGGAGCCTGTTATGTTGGGGCATGGCGCCAGATGACCTGTTTTCCGAAGCCGCTCCCGCGCCGGCGGCCGCGCCGCCGGCCCCCGAAGAGCAGCGTCATCCGCCTCTGGCCGCGCGGATGCGCCCGCGCGACCTGCCAGAATTCGTCGGTCAGGGGCACATCTTGGGCCCCGGCCAACTCCTGCGCCGCGCCATTGAGGCCGACCGGATGCAGTCGCTAATCCTCTACGGGCCGCCGGGAACGGGGAAGACTTCACTGGCTCAGATTATCGCGCGCAAGACGCGGAGCAAGTTCGAGCGGCTCAGCGGGGTGGAATCCAATGTGGCGGACATGCGGCGGGTGCTCGCGCTGGCCGGCAATCGGCTGGAGAACACGGGGCTGCCGACGATCCTGTTCATCGACGAGATACATCGGTTCAATAAGGCGCAGCAGGACGTGCTCTTGCCGGACGTGGAGGGCGGGATCGTGCGGCTCATCGGCGCCACCACGCACAATCCGTTCTTTTTCGTCAACTCTCCGCTGGTGTCCCGCTCACAGATTTTCGAGTTGCGGCCGTTGTCGGAAGAGGATATTTGCCTGGTGCTCCGGCGGGCGCTGGCTGACCGGGAGCGAGGACTGGGCGAGTTGAGGATACAGGCGGACGAAACGGCCCTGGGCCACTTGGCCAGGTTGTCCGACGGGGACGCCCGCAAGGCCCTGAATGCGCTGGAGATAGCCGCCCTCACCACGTCGCCCGGCCCCGACGGGGTCATCCACATTGACCTGGCCGCTGCCGAGCAGAGCATCCAGAAAAAGGCGGTGGTGTACGACGATGAGGACGCCCACTACGACACCATCTCGGCGTTTATCAAATCGATGCGCGGGAGCGACGCGGATGCTGCCCTGTATTGGCTGGCCAAGATGATTCACGCTGGAGAAGACCCGCGTTTTATCGCCCGGCGCATCCTCATTCATGCCGCCGAAGACGTCGGCTTGGCCGACCCAATGGCCCTGGTGCTGGCCAGCGCGGCCTTTCAGGCGGCTGAATTCGTCGGCTGGCCGGAGGCGCGCATTCCCCTGGCCGAGGCGGCCATTTACATTGCCACCGCCCCCAAAAGCAACAGCACCGTGACGGCCATAGATGCGGCGCTCAAGGACGTGCAGTCGGGGCGCACACTGCCCGTGCCGGAGCATCTGCGCGACTCGAGCTACAAAGGGGCCGAGCGCCTCGGCCATGGCCAAGGCTACCAATACGCCCACGATCACCCCGGCCATTTCGTCGCCCAGGACTACCTCGGCGCCCAGAGGCGCTACTACGAGCCTGGCGAGGAAGGCGTTGAGAAGAAGATCAAGGAACGCGTCGAGAAATGGCGGGCACAATTGGCCCGGGCGAGAAACTCTTCCGCGGCCCCTCCGAATGAGCCCTGAAAACAAGGCATCCAAGCAAGCGCTCCGGCGGGAAATGGCGGCGGCGTTGCAAACGATGGTCCCAGCGGAACGAGAGGCAGCCTCAGGACAGGCGCGCCGGTTGCTGGCCTCGCGGCCCGAGTGGAAGGCGGCGCGCTCCGTCCTGTTCTATGCCCCGATGACGGGGGAATTGGATGTGTGGCCTCTGCTGGAGGACGCGCTGGCAGGCGGCAAGAAAGTCGGCTTGCCGCGCTATGCTGCCGAGAGCGGAACCTACACGGCCTGCGAGGTGCGGGACCTGGAGACGGACCTCAAGACGGGACACTTCGGCATCCGTGAGCCGGCCAGCCATTGCGCCTCCATTTCATTAAAGCTGGACTTAATCCTGGTTCCTGGGGTAGCATTCGATCTGCATGGCCGCCGCCTTGGCCGGGGCAAAGGGTTTTATGACCAATTGCTGGCGGGCTTGCGCGGAGTGATGTGCGGCGTGGCGTTCGACCAACAAATCGCGCGCGAAGTCCCCGTCACTCCTCGAGACATTCGCATGAACCGCATCTTGACACCGACGCGTTGGGTTGACCTGTGAGCGCGCGCGGTTTGGAATGACTTCATTGGTCAACATTGTGCAGGACGGCGCCCTGGCGACCGCTGGGGGTGCGCTTTGCTACCTGCTGCTCTGGTGGAAAGACCGCAACCTTAGGGAAGCCAAGGAGCTGGAGGCGGAGGCGCTGCTGGCCAAGGCTCGGAGTGAAGCCGAGGCCCTGCTGGGCAGCGCCCGGGTGAGCGCCAACCAGGAAGCCCTGAAGATGCGCCAGGAAATCGATGCCTCTTTCAGCGCCCGCCGCGCGGAGCGCGCCGAGTTGGAGCGCAGGCTGGGGGAGCGCGAGGGGCTGATCAATCGCCAGCTCGAACGCGCGGCAGAAGCGGAAAACAGGGTCAACGAGCAGAGAACCGCGTTGCGCCGCCAAGCCGAGGCCCTGGAAGGACGCCAGCGTGAACTGGAAGAGTTGACCCGCCAGGCCAGAGAGCAATTGCAGAAGCTGGCGGGCTTGAGCGAGGCCGAGGCTCGCGATGCCTTTCTCAAGAAGGCCGAGCAGGAGGCCATGCGGGACGCCAGCAACCTGGCCCACCATATCCTGGAGGAGGCCAAAACCAAGGCGGAAGAGAAGGCCCGGCGCATCATCGGCATCGCCATCCAGCGGTACGCCGCCGAGCACACCTTCGAGAACACCACCGCCAGCATCGCCCTTCAAGGCGACGAGATCAAAGGGCGCATCATCGGACGGGAAGGCCGCAACATCCGCGCATTCGAGGCGGCAACCGGCGTCACCGTGCTCATCGACGACACGCCGGGAGCGGTGCTTCTGTCCGGGTTCGACCCGGTCCGCCGCGAGATTGCCCGGGAATCCATGCTGCGGCTCATTGCTGACGGACGGATTCACCCGACGCGCATCGAGGAGATAGTCGCCAAGGTGAGCCAGGAAATGGATGAGACGATCACGTGCTTTGGCGAGGAGGCCGTCACCAAGGCCGGCCTGCCGCCGATGTGCCCGGAGGTCGTCAACCTGCTGGGACGCCTGCATTTTCGCCATAGCTATTCCCAGAACATTCTCGACCACTCGATCGAGGTCGCCCATCTGGTGGGGCTGATCGCCGCCGAACTGGGCCTGGACGTCGCCACCGCCAAACGGGCCGGGCTGCTGCACGACATCGGCAAAGCGGTCAACCATGAGATGGAAGGTCCCCACGCGCTCACGGGGGCTGAACTGCTCAAACGTTGCGGCGAATCCGAGGCGGTCGTCAACGCCGTCGCCTCCCATCATAACGACGTGCCCTCCGTCGGCCCGCTGGGCATCCTGGTCAGCGCCGCCGACGCCATCAGCGCCTCCCGACCGGGCGCTCGTTCGGAGAACATGACCACCTATCTCAAGCGGGTCGAAGACCTCGAGCGCATTGCCGCGTCATTTCCCGGCGTCGAGAAATCTTTCGCGGTTCAGGCGGGGCGCGAGTTGCGTGTCTTTGTTCTGCCCGAAAGCGTCGACGATGCGGGCGCCTATGCGCTGGCGCGCAAGATTGCCTCAGCCATCGAAAACGAATTGCAGTACCCGGGCCAGATCAAGATCATCGTCATCCGCGAGACCCGTTGCGTCGAGCTGGCCAAGTGAGCGTGCCGGTCAGGGCCGGGCGCCGTCCTGGCGGCTGCCCGGAGCGAGGAGGCCCTTGCAATGTTCCACGCGCTGCTCAAGTTCGGCGGCCTTCTGGGTCAGGCCGGCCCGGGCCGCCAACCGGCGGCCCTTTTCGGCGGCTTTGAGGCCCTCGGCGTAAGAGCCCTGCTGGATGTAATTGGCGCTCAGCACGTCGTAGAAGTCGGGCGACCGGCCCAACCGCGCGTCGAAGTAGCTGGCCTTGTCGAAGAAGGGCACCGCGGTTTGGGTTTCGCCCAGGCGGGCGCGAGCCAGGGCCATGAAATAGTTCGCCCGGGCGTGATCGGGCGCCAGGCACAAAAGCGCCCGGAGCGAGCCGGCGCATGGCTCCCAGAGGCCGAGCCGGTATTGGGCCATCGCCAGCGTGAAATGCAGCTCTGCCGCGTTATAGAGCTGGTCGTCCCCTTTTGGCAGCAGACGCACGGCCTCGGCCAGATGACCAACCGCGTTGGTCGGATCTCCCCCGGCCAGAAGGGCCGAGCCGAGGTCGAATTGGGCAAATGGATTTTGGGGATCGAGGCGCAGAGCGGTCCGGGTATGGGAGAGTCCCTCCTGGGGCAGTTGTTTGACATGGTAGAGGAGGAACCCGAGGCGCTGGTGGGCCATGGCATTATTCGGATTCAGGGCCAACGCGCGCTTGAAACTCTCGATCGCCAGGTCGGGCTGGCGGCCCTGGAACAAGTCGTTGCCCGCGCGCACAAAGGAATAATCGTCGAGGAATTGCTCGTGTATCTTGCCGATGGCGTTGGGGGCCAGGGCGACAAATTCCGGGATGTTGGCCGCCCGCTCCGAACCGACCATGTGTTGAAGCCAGACGGGTTGGCTCGCCTCGCCCCGCTCATCAATCCGCGCCATGTAAAGCTGCGTGTAATCCGAGTCGGCCTTCGAGGAGAAGACCAGCCAGCGGCCATCGGGCGACCAAGTGTGCCACGAGTTCATGCGCCCCAGGTTGCAACTTAATCGGCGGGCCTCCCCTCCACCCGCCGGGATGATGTAGAGCTGGCTGTCCGGCTGCAAGAGCATGTAATTGGAGGCCTGGCAAAAGACAATCCACCGGCCATCGGGCGAGAACTTGGGGAAGAAATTGCTTCGCCCGTTGGCCGAGGCCCCCCGCACCGGTTCGGCCTTGCCCCCTTTACCCTCGTTGAAAGCCACCCGATACAAGTCGAATTTGAACTCTTTGCCGCCTTCGAGGAACTCCAAGCACTCCTCGGGGGCCAGAAGAACCGTGTCTTTGTTGCGCCGCTTTTCCAATCGAGCGGCGCGGTTCCGGGCGAACACGACCCATTGGCCGTCCGGGCTCCACGCCGGGTTGCTCTGCACAAATGCCGGATCATCGGCCCCCGGCAGAGACGAAAAACGTTTGGCCGGGCGGTCATAAACCGCGAGAATCCCTTTGATGGGGAAAAAGAGTTGCGAAAAGGCCAGTCCGGGCCTGGCAACGAAAACGGACTGATCCTTGACGGTGCTGAGCACGTAACGGCCGTCAGGCGAGATTTGCGACAGCAAACCGAACGTCTCCTGGCCGTCCTCGCGCCGGTAATCGTCCCAGGTGATGAGGTCGCTGGTCGTCAGCCGCATTTCCGGGCCGGTCCGCGTAATGACATAAGACGCCTTGTTGTTCGCGTAATCCACGTCCATCGCCAGAAACTCCCCCTTCCGGTCGAACGAATGGCAGTTCCCGCACACCGGCAACTTCTCAAGGACGATGGGCGGCATCTCCTCCCGGTCGATCGCCCCAAACCGCCACCGAATCCGCGACGGGTCCTTCACCGCATCCACAAACGGCAAATTGACCTCCCGGTAAAACAGCGGGTAATCCACGGTCTCCCGCGCCAGGGTGAACCGGACCGAGCCTCGCGCCTCGAGAGTGCGCCGCTCCGGATCAAACGCGCCCACCACGACCTCAATCGCCCCTCCCTCAGCCGACGCCTTTACCTGCCGCCACACCTCCGCGCTGGG
>CAZZFF010000174.1:0-8916 GCA_964653485.1 uncultured Verrucomicrobiota bacterium
TGAACGCTACCCCGCATCCGCCTTCCCATCACGCACTCTTGCCGAAGCAACACCGCAGTGTCGGATGCCTGCACCAGTTCGAATGTATGCACGGGCTCGAACAGTTGCACCGCTGTGGACTCGTGCAGCGGCACCGAAGCATGCGAACTGATCAACTCCTGCCAATCGAATCATTGTGTCGCCAACAACTCGTGCTACACTGATTCCTGCAGTTCTTCCAACTCCTGCGGCTCCAACGATACATGCTTTACCGCCAACTCGTGCCCCACCGTCAACACCTGCGCCACCAACTCTTGCTCCACCAATGCCTGCTCCACGTACGATACCTTCGAGAACTGCTCGGGAAGCCACACCTGCGCATGGAATGTGTGCGGCTCGGACTATTGTGCTACTAACGACCAATGCACGGGAACCGACTGGTGCTCTTATTACAACGGCTGTGCCCTCTATAATTCCTGCATTTCAAACACGTGTTACTCTGACAACTGCGGCGGCACTGATATGTGCCACAACACCAACACCTGCGAGATGACCGACACTTGCGGCGGCGCGTCGAGTGGCATGCACACATGCTCAGTCCAGAACGAGTGCGACGCGAAGGACGTGTGCTACACCGACACATGCGCCCAGAGCGACCACTGCGCCGGCGGGCAGACCTGTCAGCACAGCAACTATTGCCAGTCGGTTAACATGTGCGACATGGGCGACACGTGCAACCACCTGCTCGGCGCAATCGGGAACAACTGCGAGAATGACACCTGCTCATTGAACGACTCCTGCGAGCCGACGGGCAATCAGTGTGCTCAAGATTCCTGCAACACGGACGCCTGTTCACAGAGTAATACGTGTGCGGCTGTCAACACCTGCGCATGGAACCAGTGCTTGACGAACAATACTTGCCAGGTCAGTAACGCATGCACGGCAAGCAACTGGTGCGATTACGATTACTGCGTTGGAACTGATCGTTGCAACACAGGCGTTGATTCATGCCAGAACCAAGATAAGGGGGCGTGAGCGAGAACGAGGAGCAGCGTGGCTCATCCGATGAACAACGAAATCTCCAGTCGGGGCCGTTTTGACAACGTTGCGATTCGCACGCGGGAGAATCGCTGCGTCGTGTCCACGGCCTGTCCGCCATTTCGCGCGGTGTATTGGCCGGATTTGCGCGCCGCGGCGGCCGATCTCGGGTTTGCCAAACTGACCCCAGGGTCGCTGGAGTCCTGGGAGTCCCGCGAGATGTTCCTGACGCATTTGGCCGAGCGACTGGGCTCGGCCTTCCGGCCCGCCCGCGTCGGGTTCCGATCGTCCCCCGACGAGATTCGACGGCGCGAGCTTTTCAGGCGGCAATACCAGGCGGTGGCTTTTGCGGGCCCTTGCTCGCGTGGCGTGGTCATGGGCGCGTTGGAGGCCGTTACCGGCGGAGTCCGTCGCGGCGGAGCCGTTGACGTGAGCCTGAGTGGTTGGGACAGCATCGCCGACTGGGGAAGGGGGCGCGAAATGGTCAACGATATCTGCGGCTACCTCCATCATTCCCGCCAACGCGCCGGAAATGTCACATTGTTCTCGACGCTCGCGAGCTTCGAGCCGGACTTGTGGACCTTCGTTTACGACAGGCCCCGCACGCGCATCGCCTGGCGGGCGGCGGACCTCGGCGGCCTCCGGAGCCTCGATGAGTATGATGACTACTGCCGGGGAAGCGTCGCGTTCAAAAACCTCAAGGAATTGAGCGCGCTGGGCTTCTGGCTGCATGTTGTCTTGCCTGTCTCAGCCGCCAACGCGGCGATACTGCCCGAGATGGCGCCGGCACTGCTCGATGCGACACGCGGCTGCAGCCTCGAACTTGTGCCCGTTCCCCTGCTTCCCTGGGCTAACCCGGATGCACCGGCCGGCATCCAACCCGCCGCCGGGCATACCGAGGACGGAGCAGCCCGCCTCGAGACCGGCCCTGGCCGCGGGCTCTCGCCGGACCGGCAATCGCCGGATGTCAATGATTACGTCGAGGCGCTCCTGGCGATTTACCGGAACCCGCGAGTGCCGCTCGAATTAATCTCGCCTCTCTCCTGGGTCGCCGCCAGGGTGAACTCCGAGGCCCCTCTTGTCAGTTCGCCGGCGGCCGTGGGGGCTGAGTGGACGGTGCTTCCCAATGGTGACGCCTACGCCGGCGAATGGGCGGCCGGCCTTGAACGATGGAAGCTGGGCAACGTTCTGCAGGGCCGGGCCGGCATCCGGTGGGAGCTTCTCGACGCAATGGCCGAGCTTTCCTCGAAAGCGAACAAGCCGGAGCCGTGCGCTAGTTGCGACTGGCGGCATCGGTGCGGCGGGGTTGACGCCTCGGTCTCGCTCGCCGGGGAGCGGGCAAGCAAGGAGGATTTGGGCATCAGTGGCCAAGGGGACGGCGCGCCTGGAGGATCGCAGGCAGGATGCCCGCGCCACTCGGGCGGCTTGGGCGAAAGTACCCAAGCGGCCGGAGTGGCCGGAGCGGCTGGCTCTTCCCTATTCGAGCTCTATTGCGCTCCGCGAAGGAGGCTCTTCGAGGAGATGCTCTGGGGTTCGGTCGAGGCCTCGGCGAAGGCGCGGGACCAAGGCCCAAGGGAGCGGATCAAGCTCCGCCAGGACGGCATAGACTTCGAGAGTGTAGGGCCGCAAAACCCGGATTGACTTATGAACTGTAACCCTGTCGTGCCGAGCCGCGAAGAGTCGACCAGTGAGCACAATCCCCCGGTGCCGGGCGTCGCGTCCGCCGCCGGTCCGGGCGAGGCGGTCCAGCAGGGGCCAGGCCCGGGTGCGCCTTGCGCGGGTTGCTCCAAGCTGGCCTGGTCCCGGATTTCGGACAGCTTGCCTTCCGTGCGGAACGTCCACAGCATCGACCTCGACGTAACCGAGGCCTGCAATTTGGCCTGCATTTATTGCTTCAAATGGCAAAAGAAGCCGGTCCACATGGACGAGGCCACGGCCAAGAACGCCATCGACTGGCTCCTGGAGGCCAGCGGCAGCTTCAGGGGCGAGCTTAAGGTGAATCTCATGGGCGGCGAACCCCTGCTCCGCTTCGACCTCATCCGTAAGATCGTTCCTTATGGGAAAATGCGGGCGCGGCAGCGGGGCAAGAGCCTTCACTTTGGCTGCACCACCAACTGCACGCACCTGACCGACGAAATGATGGACTTCTGGCGGCGGTTCGGCATGGGGTTCCACTGCTCCGTTGACGGCATTCCCGAAGTCCAGAATGTCAACCGCCCATTTCTGGGCGGCGGCCCCAGTTCGGCCGCGGTCGAAAGGAACGTCCCGAAGATTCTCTCCTACCGCCCCAGGGTCACGGCCCGGGCGACCATTTCGCCCCAGTCCGTGCGGTCCCTGTTCGAGAGCGCCAGGTACATCGCGGGGCTTGGCTTCACATCGATGACCTTCAAGGCCGCGGTCAATTGCAACTGGCGCCCGGAGGACTTCGACGCCTTGCGGTGCCAGTACGAGAAGTTGGGCGAGTATTACATTAAATCCCAGCTCTCCGGGAAACCGCTTGACATCGACGACTTCCGCAAAGGGATTCGCGCCATCCACTCGGTCGAGGCCGCTTCGCGGTTTCCTTGCGGCGCCGGGCGCGGCGTGGCGTTGGTCGACCCCCGCGGCGACCTCTGGCCCTGCCATCGGTTCGGTCCCCACCAATGCGGCGGCCAGTTCCGCTTCGGCAAGCTGGGCGAGCCGTTCAATGACCGCCTGCGCGCCGTCTTCCTCCGCTATAACGTCCTGGAAGACGCTGTTACCGACTGCCGCCATTGTCCCGCCGTGCTCGCCTGCAGGAGTTGGTGTTATGCCGAGTGCGTTGATTCCACACGCACATTCTATGACCCCGGCAGAGAGTACTGCCAGGCAATAAAAACCCTCTACGCGGAGGTGCTCCGCGTCCATGACTTCCTCAGGTCCCATCACCCCGACGTCCTGGGCCGCATCCTCAAGGCGGCCGGTTGAACCGCTCATGCGATTGCCCGGCCGGCGGCCGCAACTCACCCCCCCGATGAACCCACGATTAGCCTGGCTGGCGGACTCCGAATACGCGGACTCTTATTCCGCCCGCGAGGCGCGGGTCCTGCTCAGGGCCTTGGCCCGGTCCGGTGAGGTTGTGCCGCTCTGGTTCGCCATCGGCTCCGCCGAACCCCCTCATGTTTGGGATGGCATCAGGGTGTTTCCCGTCCCGGCCGAAACCCTGGGGTCCCCCGATTTCCTTCAGACCCTCATGCGTCAGCAGCGCCCGGACCTCATCTTATCGAATGTGTCTCGCTCGGCCTTCGCGGCCGGTTTTGCGCACTTGGCCGGGAACGGCGTGCCCTGGATCGAGCGCACCAGCCCGGGCGATGCCCCGGCGTCCGGCCCTTCCGTGGCGTCGGTGGTCTTGCACGGCGCGCGTCCCGTCGAACTTAACCCCAGCCGTACGTTCGCCATGCCCTACTTGCGCGGCCTCGACCCCGCGGTCCGCGACGGCGACGAGCCTGGCGCCGTTCTGGAGCGCCTGCGACAGATCATTGCGGGCGCCGTCGCCTCGAAGGCCCCGCCGGCGCACGAAAACCTGGCATCCATCGCGGCGAACGCTCCTCACGTCGTGATGCGCCAACAGTTGTTTTGCAACTCCAGCCTGGCCCACGTGATGTTTGAACTCACCAACGCCCTGATCGAACTCCGCGTTCCGACCGTGCCGCAGGAGGAGCACGCGATACTCTCGCGAGGCTACATTCACCGCGAAGACGCCCTCTTCCGGCTCGGCGCGCCTGAGAAGTACGCGAGGATTGCCGCCTGCGTCGACCGCGATTACGACCCGGAAACCGCGATCACGGTGCATTTCTGCATGTTCAAGACGGGTGCGAGTTTTTCGCGCTTCGGGACCTTTCACAGCCTCGCCCCGCGGGAGGTGTTGTACACCACCGGAAACCACACCGTTAGGCGCGACGGACTGCGCCAGATAACGGACGCCTTCGAGAAGATTCTCGCGCCCTCGGAACACGTCCTTCAGCCCTACCTGGAGGCGGGCTTGACCCCGGCCCGCGGCGCGGTTATTCCACACGGCATCGACCCGGCTGTGTTCGCGCCGGAGGCGGCGCCGATGGCGTACCCAACGGAAAAGACCTTTAAGTTTCTCCAGACGAGTTTCCCCTGGGTTAATGAAAAGGGTTTTGATCTGAGCGTTCAGGCCTTTTGCCGGGCATTCACCGCCCGGGATGACGCGGCGCTCATCCTCAGGACCCCGCGGATTCGCGACCCGGAGGAACGCAACCAAACTTTCGGCAGGCTTCAAGCGTTGGTTAAGCGGGAAACAGCCAGGCCTGGCGCTCCCGAGGTCGTCCTGCTGGAGCAGGACGTGGAACTGAATCGGCGGGGAGGCATCTACACCGGGGCGGATTGCTACGTCTTCCCGTTGCGGGCGGAGGGGTTCGGAATGACGATCCTCGAAGCCATGGCCTGCGGGCTTCCGGTCATCGCCACACCTTGGAGCGGTCCGGCTGACTTCCTGTCCCCCCGTTACGCCTACACCTTGCGCCACTCGGGGTTGATCGCCGAGAGGACAAGGGACGGAACCCTGTTGCGGCACCATGTGGAACCGGATTTGGAGCACCTCGTCCACCTGATGCGCTTCGTCTATGAGCACCGCGAAGAGGCGAGAGCGCTCGGAGCATTGGCCGCCAAGGTGGCGCGCGAGCAATGGACCTGGAAACATGCCGCAGCCAAGCTGGCCTCCGTCCTTGGGGTGCCACCCACGCCCGCGCCGGTTGTTGCGGTCCCTTAGCATGGACCCGCAACGCCAAAGGGAGGCAGTCTTGCGCCTCAAACAGGCGATCCTGGAAGATTACTCCTACCGGGACCTTCGCGGCGTGGATTGGCGGTGGCGATTCTCTAAATTCGGGCCGAGGTTGCGCGCAAGTCGCACGTCGGCGGAATTCGCCCAAAGGGCTGCCATGCTCCTTGGCGTAGCGCGCGACCTTCACCTGTGGCTCAAGGTCAACGGCCTGACAATAGCGACCTTCAGGAGAGGGGTCCGCCCCAACGTGGCGCTTCAGTGGTTGCCCGGTTTGGTCCCCGGGTGGACGCAACACAACCCCGTTGTTGCATCCGGGCGGTTCCCCGAGGGTGCTCAGTACCTCTCGCTCCGGGCCTGGCCGGGCGGCAACCCAGGGCTTCTGCGACCGGCGTTGCGCGTTCTCCGCCAGGCGGCGGTTGCCGGCGATTCCCTCATCATCGATGTCCGCGCCAACTGCGGCGGGGCCGAACCGCTGGCGGGCCGTTTCGCGGGATGCTTCATCAGGCGGCCGGTCTGCTACGCCAAGCACTTGACCCGTGCCAGGGGGCGCTTCAAGGGTCCATGCGAGCGGTGGCTCAGGCCGGCCCGTTCCGGCCCGTTTTACGCGGGCCGGGTGGCCGTGCTAACAGGACCCGGCACGGTGAGCAGTTGCGAGTCCTTCGTGCTGATGATGAAGCAAGTCCCCAACTGCACGACCATTGGCCAAAGGACCGCCGGTGCATCCGGGAATCCGAAGCCCATCGATCTCGGCAACGGTGTCGTTGTCTTCGTCCCAAGCTGGCAGGACATGGACCTGGACGGCACTCGCCTCGAAGGGCGCGGAGTGTTCCCCCAGATCGAGGTGGGGCCAGGATCGCGGTTTTCACCCTATAGTGACCCGGTCCTCGATGAAGCCTTGAAAGTGCTCCGGCGCGGACGGCCCCGCCGTGCGGCTGTCGCCAAGCCTGCGGCGGGCAAGAGACTGCCACGGAACGTAGAGGCGTCTCGGAAGGGCGCCGCCGATATCGGGCCACCCCGCCGCCACAGCCGAGCCAGTGGTGCTTGCGTCCTTCCAAATCGAGGGCGGCGCAAGCGCCCGCGCGCCCCAAAACCCCATCATGAACGAGAAACGAGCAACTTGCCCCAACTGCGGCGCCCCGATCCAGCCTGACGCGCCCGAGAACCTGTGCCCGAGGTGCCTGCTCAGGACCGCGATGGGTTCCGAACCCCCATCTGATGCGGGTTGGCTGGCCGCGGAGGGCGCGGGAAGCGGCGTCTCCTCGCCGGGCCGCAACCCGCGCGCGGTTAAGGACGCCCGATCATGATCTATGTGAACATGGCTCTCGGCTCCGGCTACGGCTGGGGCGTCTGCGGTAAGCACATCGCTCTGGAGCTTTCGAGGCTTGGCCCTGTGCGGGTCATCAGTGAGCCAGTCCACATTAGCAGCATCGGCAACGCACTCGAGTTTCACTCCCTGCAGCGATTGCTGCTCGACGGAGATGAGGAAACGCAATTCGCCAAGGCGGATGGGTCACTCGCGGCGGACGGCCCGCTCCTCCAGGGCATCGGGGATGAGAGGCTCCTCCCCAGACGCGCGAACATCCGCGGCACCAGGAACATTGGCTACACCTTCTTCGAGCGCAACATCCTGAAGCCGGAGTGGATCGAGAATGGCCGCCGTTTCTATGATCGCATTGCTACCGGGTCGAGCTGGTGTACGCGCCTCCTTGCAGACGCAGGCATCAGGGGCGTCGCCACTGTGGTTCAGGGGGTCGATCCCGCGGTCTTTCACCCCTCTGCGGAAGAGCAGCGAAGAGACTTTCTCGAAGACAGGTTCGTCGTCTTCTCGGGGGGGAAATTCGAGTTCCGAAAGGCGCAGGACGTGGTCATTCGCGCCTATAAAGTCCTGCAGGATCGGCATTCGGATGTGACGCTCGTCGATGCCTGGTACAACGCATGGCCTGCCGTCTTCCAAACCATGCGCGCCTCGCCCTTGATTCGTTTCGCCCCGCGCGGAGGAACCTACGAACAGGTGGTTGGGCGGATTTTGGCGGACAATGGCCTTGACATCAGGCGGGTCATCACCTGCGGGCAGCAACTCAACCTTGCGATGGCGCGAATCTATCGCAACACGGACGTGGGCATATTCCCGAACCGTTGCGAAGGGGGCACAAACCTCGTGCTGATGGAATACATGGCTTGCGGCAAGCCGGTTGTGGCCGTCAACACGGCCGGCCATGCCGACATCGTCAATGCTGCCAATGCGCTGATCATCGGCACAAGAGGCGAAACCACGGTCACTGATGAACACGACGTTCCAGTCGCCCGCTGGCCGGAGCCGGACTTGGACGACGCCATCGATAAACTCGAATGGGCTTACCAGAACAGGGACAAAATGCGGGCTCTTGGCCAGCAAGCGGCCAAGGACCTCGCTGAGCGGACGTGGCGCAAGACCGCGGAGGCCTTCCAGAGGATCATGCACGAGACCGGCCTCTAATCCTGGCGCCGGAAATGTGTCGCCATCCCGCGCCCGGCGCGCTACTTTGCCGCCCCGTTGGAAAGATCGCATCGTTGCATCGAGATGTCCTTATGATAAGAGCTTCTTTGCTTGCCAGCATCCTCTGCGCGGCCCTGTGCTCCTCCGGGGCCGCCGAATCCCCAACCGCGCCCGAAGAGCCGTGGCTCAAGGACAGGCTCGAACAATTCCAGGACCTCAAGTTCGGGTTCATGATGCACTGGGGCGCTTACAGCCAGTGGGGCTGCATCGAGTCCTGGCCCCTGGTGGAAGAAGACAAATGGGCGCGCCCCGACGACTTGCCTCCCTGGACCCAGCGCGGCAAAGACCTTGCTCGCTTCCAGGCGGATTACCGCGCTCTGCCCAAGACCTTCAATCCCGTCCATTTCGACCCCCGGCCATGGGCTAAGCTCGCCCGCACCGCCGGCATGAAATACGTCGTCTTCACCACCAAGCACCACGACGGGTTCTGCATGTTCGACACACACCTCAGCGATTACCGTATCACCGCCCCGGACGTGCCTTTTCACACCAACGCCCGCTCGAATGTCGTGTTCGAGGTCTTCAACGCGTTCCGCCGGGAGCACTTCCTCATCGGCGCTTATTTCTCGAAGGCCGACTGGCATTGCCCGGATTACTG
>CAZZFF010000174.1:8926-10784 GCA_964653485.1 uncultured Verrucomicrobiota bacterium
GCCTTCCCGGCCCACACGCGCAACCCGAACTATGACACCCGCGCCCAGCCCGAAAAATGGGACCGTTTCGTCCGCTTCACCCATGGCCAAATCGAGGAGCTAATGACCGGCTACGGGCCGATCGATATTCTATGGCTCGACGCCGGCCAGGTCCGCCCGCCCGAGCAGGACATCCGGATGGACGAGCTGGCCGCAATGGCCCGGCGGCATCAGCCACGGCTGATCATCGTGGACCGCACCGTGGGCGGCCGGTATGAGAACTACCGGACGCCGGAACAAGAAGTGCCCGAAAAACCGCTGCCCTACGTCTGGGAAAGCTGCCTGACGATGGGCAACTCCTGGTCGTTCAGGCCGAACGATCAATACAAATCCACCCAGCGGCTTATCCATCTGCTGGTGGACATCGTCGGCAAGGGCGGCAATCTGCTGCTCAATGTCGGTCCCCAGCCGGATGGGCAACTCCCCGCCGAGGCTGTGGTCCGGATGAAGGAGATCGGGGCCTGGATGAAAGTCAACGGCGAGGCCATCTACGGGACGCGTCCGATCGAGCCTTTCAAGGAAGCCGACATCGTCTTCACGCGGAGAGGCAAGACGGCGTATGCCATCTGCCTGGCCAAAGAGGAAAACGACGGCCCGCCGCCGCGGATACGCTTCGCCTCGTTGAAGCCTGCCGCCGGCTCGCAGGTCCGCCTGCTGGGCCTGAGACAATCGCTCCCCTGGCGGACGGACGCCGGACAAACCACCATCGATGTCCCGCTCCCGGCTCAAAGAACCCCGCCCTGCCGCCATGCATTCGTATTCAAATTCCAGCTTGAGCCGCATTCCGATGCGAAATAGGTTGGAGGCCTAACTTCTTAAGAACGCATGTCATCGTTAGCAGGCAAACAAGGAATCGTCTTTGGCGTCGCCAACAAGCGGTCAATAGCCTGGGCCATCGCCCGGGCCTGGCAGCAGGCGGGGGCGCGGCTCGCGTTCACTTACCAGGGGCAACGGCTCAAGGAAAACGTCGAGGAACTCGCCGGGGCCTTCGGGGAAGACACCCTCATCCTGCCGTGCGATGTGACCAAGGATGACGAGATCGCCGCCGCCTTCAATGTGTTTGGCGAGAAGCTCGGCCGGGTGGACCTGCTGCTCCATTCCGTGGCGTTCGCGCCCAAGGAGGCCCTGGAAGGCGAGTTCCTGAACACGAGCCGGGAGGCATTCCGCATTGCGCACGACGTCAGCGCCTACTCGCTCGTGGCCCTGGCCCGCGCCGCCGCGCCGCTCATGACCGGGGGAGGGAGCATCCTGGCCATGAGCTATTACGGGGCCGAGAAGGTGGTGCCGCACTACAACGTGATGGGGGTTGCCAAGGCCGCCCTCGAAGCGAGCACGCGTTACCTGGCTTACGACCTTGGCCCCAGGAAAATCCGCGTCAATTGCATCAGCGCCGGCCCGGTCAATACCCTCGCAGCCCGCGGCATCTCGGGGTTCTCCGAGATGTTCAAGCAATACGAGGCCCGCGCCCCGCTCAAGCGCAACGTCCTGCCCGAGGAACTTGGCGCCACCGGCCTCTTCCTAGCCGGCGACGGGGCCGCCGCAATCACCGGCCAGGTCATCTACGTGGATTGCGGCTACCAAATCATGGGAATGTAAGGCCGCTTGTCCTTGCCGGGCGGGTCGTGTAGCCTGCGCCCAATGAGTTGGTTCATGAACCAGTCAAAGGTCGTTCCCGGCTCTCGTCGGTTCCTGCCTGTGTTGTTGTTGCTGTTTGTCGGCAGCGGATGCGCCGCGTTGATCTACGAAATCGTCTGGTTCCAACTGCTCCAACTGGTCATCGGCCTGACCAATGTCTCGCTGGGGGTGTTGCTCGGAACCT
>CAZZFF010000175.1:0-10286 GCA_964653485.1 uncultured Verrucomicrobiota bacterium
GCAAGACCATCGCGGCCGGGCCGGGCAACCCGCCGGTGGTTGTGGATGAGACGGCCATCTTCCCCAAGTGCGCCGAGGACATCATATTCGGCGCAAGCTTCGACAACAACGTGTTGTGTATCTCGGAAAAAGAAGTCATCGTGGTCGAGGCGGCCATGGTCCGGTTCCTGGAGGGCATGCGCCAGGATCCGCGGGCCTTCGAGCTTTCAGTCTCACAGATGGATGCCCTGGCCAAACTCGTCATCAAGGACGGAGGCCAGGGCGGCAAAGACCCGGTCATGAACCGCGACTACGTGGGTCGCAACGCGGCGGTCATTGCCAAGGGCATCGGCCTGGCTGTGCCTCCCGCCACGCGTCTGTTGTGGGGCGAGGTGCCTAACGACCACCCTTTCGTTTGGACCGAACAACTCATGCCGGTCCTGCCCGTCACGTCTGCGAGGGATGTGGATTCTGCCATCGAGTTGGCCCATCGCGCGGAGGCGCAAAACCACCATTCCGCCGCCATGTACTCGACCAACATCGGGAACCTGACCCGCATGGGCCGGCGCATGCAGTGCTCCATCTACGTCAAGAACGCTCCGACCCTCTACGGCCTGGGTTTAGGCGAGGGCTATGCATCCATGTCCATCGGCACCCCGACTGGAGACGGCATCACCAAGCCATCGCATTTCGTAAGGCCGCTGCATTGCTGCCTCGTAAACTATTTCAGGATCGCGTGAGGCGAACATGATGGCAGGTGGGTGCCGCCCGGCCGGCCAACCGGCAACGCGGCACCCAGCCAGGTCCACGCTGCGATGGTTTCAGCCCGACGGGCGAAGTCACGAAGCTCGCGCCCCATCCAATCGAGAGGGGATCTCTTGCGAGATCCCCTGTGGCTTCCGACATTCAGGACGATTCAGTCTCCAGCGTACCAGGACTCGAAGGCACGCGGCGTCGACTGTGCGACCCTGGCGCCCTTCGTTGCGGTTCTCTTCCTGGATGTTTTCACGCACTCGAAACTAATGGAGTTTTTCAATGACGATGGAAGAGTTTACGGCCGCCACTGTGCCTCCGATTGGAGGAGATGCCGCAAGGGTAACCGCCGAAGCGGACGTATGATTTCGAAGTGTCAGAGTATCGCCGGCGTTCATAGTCAGTATGGCTTGGCCCGTGTTTTGCTGAGTGCCGGCGCCTGAACCATAAACGGTTCCCGTGCTATACACGCCATTTACAAACAGGCCGAATTGGTTGGGTTCGGTTCCGGACGCGGAAAAGGTAATCTTGTAATCGCCTTGATTCACAACGATTATGGCAGCGTTTCCAGTGCCGTGTGTGATCCCTGCGGTGAGAACACCGTTGCTGTCAAACGTGACGTCAGTCTCCAGCGGTACGACTTGAGCGCTTATGTTGTAAATGTACCCGTATTGCGATAAGCCTCCCGCCGATCCGGTTGCGCCCGTGGGCCCGGTCGGTCCCGCTGGTCCAGTGGCTCCCGTTGCTCCCGCCGGCCCGATGGGTCCCGTTGCTCCCGCCGGCCCGATGGGTCCCGTTGCCCCCGCCGGCCCGATGGGTCCCGTTGCCCCCGCCGGCCCAATGGGTCCTGTTGCTCCCGCCGGCCCCGTCGCACCTGCTGGTCCAGTGGGTCCCGCCGGTCCCGTTGCGCCTGTGGCGCCTTTCTGCCCCGCTGGTCCGGCTGGTCCTATTGCTCCCGCCGGTCCCGCTGCACCCGTGGCGCCTTTCGGTCCGGCTGGTCCCGTTGCCCCTGTCGGGCCCGCGGGTCCCGGCGGCCCAGGGGGGCAGTCACAAGGGGAACAGGCACAAACAGTGACGTTCGCTGAGGCAATCTGCTTGGCGTTCAACCAAATTGTCAGCGTATAACCGCCGGCGGATAAGTTGGCCGGCCGAGTCACAACGAGCGTTTGACTCGGATAATCATAGGTGCCCGTAAGGTCGAACCCCCCAAGCTGAGCCGACAAGGTGGAGCCTTGGGGACATTGGGGAAAGCCGTTCAACTGAATAGTCAGGCTGGTGCAACTGCATTCCGTGATACCGACAATAGTGTATGTGCATAACGGCTGCGGCGGGTCCGCCGCCGATGCGGTTGATGGCTGCGGCGGGTCCACCGCCTGTGCCGTTGTTCCCAAAGCCACAAGGGCGAAGAGGATCAGCCAGGACCGCGAGAACGAGGAGAACAGCCGCCCGCATGACTCACGCCATTTTGAGCGCCGCGCATGTGGTTGGGAGTTTGTTGGTGTGTTGGCATTCATATTTGCTTTTCCTTTCCGCTTACCGAGGTTGACTGTAGCCGAATCGCACCCTTGTCGGCGCGGTTCGCTTCGGACAAGTGAGATGTGTCATTATCGGCACCTCGTCTCCGATTGTTGGGAGAACCTCACTTTCATTGGTCACATGGCACCAACGTACGCCGGAACGTCCTGGGGTTGCAATTGGGGGGTTGACCGTGGGGAATGTCCCCCCCTCTTGAAGAATAGGCGCCTTGCCGTTTTGAGGCCCCGCCTCGTTAAACGATGGTTACCTGGACACTGCTCTCGATGATTCCGGCGCTGATGGCGTAGCGGGTGAGGCCCGCGATGTCATGAATGTTCAGCTTCGCCATGAGATGCTGCCGATGTTTGTCCGCCGTTTTGAAGCTCACGCCGAGTTCCAGGGCGATTTCTTTGTTGGGCTTTCCTTCGGCGATCAGTTGAAGCACCTCCGCCTCGCGCGGACTGAGGCGGTTCTTTTTCTTCCTGGTTTGTCTCGCTCGACCGAGCGGCTTTCCATCGCGGCCGCTGAGGCGCCTGGAACGGGCAGGGCAGAAAAAGGTGTCTCCCTTTTGGACTTCGCGAATCGCCGTGGCCAAATCGTGTGAAGAGGCTTGTTTGAGCAAGAATCCCGATGCGCCCAGTTCGGCCGCTTGCTCAACGTAAACGTCATCACTGTGCGCGGAGAGAATGAGAACCTTCGTGTCGGGGCAATGCCTGCGAATTTGCCGGGTGGCTTCCAACCCGTTGAGCAACGGCATCGCGATGTCCATCACGACCACGGCGGGACGCAGTTTCCGCGTCAGTTGCACGGCTTGCCGGCCGGTGGCCGCTTCGCCCACCACTTGGATGTCGGGGTCGTGTTCCAATAGGAACCGAAAACCCTCTCGGACGACCTGGTGATCTTCCGCCAGCAGGACTGTAATTTGTTCCATATTAATCAGAGTTAGGCTCCAGCCGGGATTCGCGCGAGCACAGTGGTGCCTTTGCCCGGCGCGGAGGTGACGGTGAAATTGCCGCCGAACATCTCCAATCGTTCTCTCATGCCAAGCAGTCCCAATCGTTTGCCTTTTTCGGCATCCCGAACGCGGTCCTCGTGAAAGCCTTTGCCGTTGTCCTTTATTGTCATGCAAACGGCGCCGTCCACTTTCTGAATCTCCACTTCCACCCGACTGGCGTGCGCATGGCGGGCGACATTGGTGAGCGATTCCTGGGCGACGCGATAGAGCACGGTCCGTTTGTCACCGTTGACTCTCTCAACCGCGGCAAAGGCCGACAAGCTGACCCGGATCCCCGTCTCCTCGCCGAAGTTCTTCATAAATGCGCGGAGCGCGGGAACCAGCCCAAGGTCGTCCAACACCGCCGGCCGCAATTCACGGGCAAACCGATGCACGATCTTCACCGAGCGCTCTACCAACCGTTGCGTGCGGGCGATGTTTCCCTCGATGCCCTTGGTGTTGAGTGCCGCCTCCTTCTTCAGGGCCGCCAGGCGCGTATGGATGCCCGTCAAAGTCTGGGCGATGACATCATGCAGTTCGCGGCTGATCTTCTTGCGCTCGTCCTCCTGGCCCAACAGAAGCTGGTGCGAGAGCAGCCGCAATCGCGCTTGCATCTGCCGCGACTGATCCAACAACTGGCCATAGTGCCGCTCACTTTTCCTGAGGGATTCCTCCACCGACTTGCGCTGGGCGATTTCCTGTTCCAACTGCCGGTTGGAGGCGGCCAGTTCCACGCTGCGCCGGCGTAGTGAGGTGTTAAGATGGCTCAGGTGGACGTTGGTCTGCTGCGCGGCGCGATGAGTCTTCTCGATCGGGATGATGACCTCGGCAAAAAAGGCTCCCGCCCTCCGCACCATCACCTCCCGCTCGCCAGGGGAGCAGCCAGGCAAAACCAGTGTAATCAAGGCCTGCTCGTGAATCCTGGCCAGGTCCAGCGTCTCCAGCCCAATGGCCATGGCCTGGCGTCCCAGCCTCTGCGCCGGCTGCAAGCTCGCGCGGGAACCTTGCTTAAGGCGTCTTCGCAACGCCGCCTGATATTGTCGCGATAGCCCGCTCAACCTGCGGTTTATGGGGTTTGGTGTATTCACGGGCGAGCTGTTCCATGGTCTTAACAGACATGTACGCCAGCCGCTGCGTGCTGGCAATCTCCTTCTTGAAGCCCTTGGCGCTGCACGCGACCTCCCTTTTCAACGTCAACAATCGGACGTTGATTGCCAGCAGGGTTTGGGCGATTTCATCCTGCAACTCGTGGGCGATCTTCTTCCGGTTGGCCTCCTGCGCCGACAGCATCCGGCGGGTCAGATGCTGCAAATGTTCTCGCAGGGCAAGTGATTCCTCCAATCGTGTCTTGTAGTGCTCCCCGCTCTTGTTGAAGGCCGCCTCCACGGTCTTGCGCCGGGCGATTCCCCGTTTCAAGGATCGGTTGGATGTTGCCAGGTCCACGGTGCGCCGCCCCAGCATCTTGTTCAGTCGATTCAAGCGGGCCGTGGCCCGGATCGCGGCGCGATGAGTCTTCTCGATGGGCGCGATGGTCTCGGCAAAGAAGATGTCTGCGCGCTTCATGATCGCATCATCGCCGGCGGATGCGCCCAGTGCGGCAATCGCTCCCTCGTGGATCCTGGCCATGTCCAACGTCTCGAGCCCGATGGCTACGGCCCGGCGTCCCAGTCCCCGCGCCGGCTCCACGCTGGCCGGCGCGCTTGGCTTCAGGTGCCTTCGCAACGCGGCCAGGTAACGTCCTGACAGTGCGTTCAGTTTGCTTTTCATGATCGGTCCAACTTCAGAGGGAAGGCCGGCCAGATTCCCCCAACTACCCACAGAGTCTGTTAGAGCGCCAGGAGGGCGAGTCGAGACGGCCGTCGCCATAACCAATGATGTGCGTCACAAACGACGTTCCTCTTGCGGGCGCGTTCATAATGGGTAACGAAACCTGGAAGTCCGGATGGTAGGCTGTGCGCTTTTTTCCGCGTCCCTGGTCATACCATAAGGATAATCGGAAAGTGACGGGGTGTCCAGTATGGGGAAAACCGTAGGGTATTTCCCCCATCGATGGTGGTTTCCGAACTCCACAAACACGCTCCAAGCCCGGAGTGCAACTTGCACGAGCGCCGGCAATGCACCGTGCATTTTGCAACGCGGACGAGAAGCTCGGATTGGCCCTCCTGAATCTTTCGGTGGATCATTCTCCAGCCCTTGCCCGGCACAGTTGCCGACGGCGCTGGTTGCTGCCAAAGCGGTTGGGACTTTTCCTGGGACGACGGCCTGTAACTCCATTTGCAGCTACGGCCATGGCGAAGCGCCCCTGGCACGCGGCACGCTATGACTTTGCCATAGACAGACATGGGTTCTCGGCGAAAGAGGACCGGATTGCTGTCAACATCAGATAAATATCAGAGACGAAAGCAACATCATGTCCGCCGTCACGCTCAAGACCTTGCACAACCACCTGAAGTTGCTTGAGAACGCCTCAGAGTTGAAAAGGAGGCTCCCCATGTCTTCCAACCAAAGGACGCTCAAGGAATGCCTGTGCGAAACGAGCAGGCTTGTCGGCGTGGAGGAGGCCGTGTTCAATGACGCTCAGACGATTGCGGCGATGATCGGCGCCCAGAGGTTCGTCATGATTTGGGGAGAGCCTTCGGTGACGGATCATGTCGCTCGCGTCTTCGACAACTCGCGGATGCTTCTGAGCGCGTTGGCCTCCGCCGCAAATGTTGAGAACACAACCGTCGCGCAGATGGACGCCGGTCCTCACCAGGGGGGCGCCATGGCCGCTCATTCGCTTGGCTGGGCTCGTCCGAGCAGCCAAACGCCCACTGCCCTGGCACAGCCCGGGGCCGGGCGAGAGGCCGCTCTCGACGACATGAAAAGCCTGCTTTCAGGCAACGCGCAGTTGACCTGCCGGCTGTTCAGGGCGATCTTCGAGCACATGCTGGGTTTCGCCTCAAAGTACAACACCCCGCAGGCCGGCAATTCCCTCGTAAGCGACCTTACCGGCAGCAAGGAGCATAGCCGCTCTTTTCTCTCCACCGCCCTGTTTATCCTGGGGGCGGAGGTTGACCGCGAGCACCTGATGTCCTTTATGATGCAGGAGGACCTTTTCGGCATGCCCATTTTCGAGCACATGCTCTTAAACCGGGATTACTGCGATGCCTTTCTCTCTTTCCGGCGTCTCGAGCGGGCCTTCATGGGATCGCCGGCGGCGGAGGAAACACAACTCAGAAATCGGCTCGACACATTTAACGCGCAATTCGGCGGGAAGCCTTACGGAGCGAAAATACTCGAAGCCGGTGAGCAAGACAAAGCCAAGATCGATGCTTACCTGGCCGCAACCGATCTGCTGGAAGCCTTGGCCCTGACGCCCTGGTGCATGAGCCTGAACAACGCAGTATCCATCGCCTCCTCAAATTCCATTCGCTCCGCGTCGATCATTGCCAAGCATTTCGAGCACTTTGGCCGCGGCGAAATAACCAAAGATCGGGCCAATCAGGAAATTGCCGACCATCTGCTGGCCTTTGCCAGGCAATTCTCGGCGGACACCAAACCGGCATAGCCGCCGTGTCGGGTTCAATCAAGAAAGACAACGTTATGTTACGAAGTGTTAAGCAGCTTTACGGAGACAAACTCGGCGCGTCAGATGGCGAAATCGGCCATGTGAAGGACTTCTATTTTGACGATCAGAAGTGGGTGGTGCGTTACCTGGTCGCGGACACGGGTTCCTGGTTATCCGGCCGCAAGGTGCTCATCTCCCCCCACGCCTTCGGCAGCCTCGATCAGGGCGGAAAAGTTCTGATGGTGAATTTGACGCGGAAACAGATCGAGGACAGCCCTTCGATCGAATCGCACAAGCCGGTGTCGCGACAATACGAAGAGGAGTACTACCGGTATTACGGCTGGCCCTACTACTGGGAGGGCAGCGGGTTGTGGGGCATGAGCGGCTTCCCGCTCTTGGAGATGCCGTCCAGCCCTCCTCCGGGCGACCCGGCCACTGCGGGCGGTCGCTTCGCCGAAAGCGCCGAGGTTCACTTGCGCAGCACCCAGGCGGTGAACGGCTACCATATCCAGGCAAGTGACGGGGCGGTGGGCCACATCTGTGACTTTATGATGGACGATCGGACCTGGGCGATTCGTGAACTGGTCATTAAAATCGGCCACCGGTTTTCCGGCAACGAGGTGGAGATACCGGCGAGCAGGGTCGACCGGATTAGTTACGAGGAATCCACGGTGTTCGTGACGTTGACCCGTGCGGCGGTCGAGCAGAGTCCCCCGCACCGTATGGCTCCGGGCCCTGCGGCCGGTTGACCGTGCCCTGCACACTCTCCCTTTATGAGACACAACAAACTCCGCAATGACCGAAACCACAAACCAGCCAGTCCAACGCCGCCAACCCCGGCTGGGGACTTAAACCAAAGCAAAGTGAATTTTGTGCCGTCACCGGACGAAGTGGCCCGAAGGGCATACTTCACTTATGTGAACCAGGGGTCGTCCCCCGGACACGATGTGCAGCATTGGCTGGACGCCGAGACGCAATTGATCGCGGAACGCAACCGCACACGGGTTCACGGCTTTCATAACCCCACATAAAAGGGGACATGCCGGAAGCTTGGAGGGCCTTGCCTGGTTCAAGTGCCGAATGTCTTGAAGGACCTCTCGAAGCGACGCGCCGGGAAACCGGTCTTCAAAGCCGCGTCTTCGGTCAATAATCCGGCTTCCAGGTCAACGCAGCTCAACCTGCCGCGGGAACTGGGGGCACAATTCCGAGGCTGACGAGGACCGGCGAGCGCCGGGGCTGAAAAAACTCATCGTGCCGCTTCGTGCGCAGAACCAGACCTCTCTGGCGCCTGCGTCGAAATAGAGCGCCATTTTCTCGTTCATTTCGGCCTCAGTGTTGCTCGGCGACAGGACTTCCACACAGATGTCTGGCGCATGAGGGAAACAAACCTGCTCCCCCAACTCCATCATCCGCTCAGGCGACGCCCAGGCCACGTCGGCCGCTTTCACCCCATCGGCAGTCGAGATCGGGCATTCAGTCAAGACACGTCCCTCGGGCAGGAGGTTCCACAGCAGACGGCCGATTTCCAGTTGAAAACTCCCATGAGCCGGGGCGGGAGGAGGACTCATAATGATGTGACCGTGACGATCGGTTTCGATGCGGCCTTCGACTTTGGCCAACTCCCGGTCGGCCAGCAATTCGGCCCAACGGCGCAGGTTGAAGGCCGTCTGCGTCTTGTGCGCCGGCAGTTCAAGCGTCAAAATCGCCATGCTTCTACTCTATATGTTCCGGCCTGAGAGGTCAATTGCCGCGGCGGAAAGAGGCATAAACGCACCTGCGATCGGCGGCCCAGACAGGAAATGAACAAGTCGTAACCAAGGGCGGATGTCCAATCCGTGAACGCTCCGCAGTCATGCTACATGCACTGGCGCGACGGCTGCAGCGTGCATCTTGCAATGTGGACGAGAAACTTGGATTGGCTGCCCTGAAATCTCTCGGTTGGTCATTCTCCAAGCCATGCCGGCCAGAATTGCCAACGGCGCTTGCTGCTGGCAAGGCGGTTGCGACTTTCCCCGGAGCGAAGGCCTCCCGTTCAATCTCTGGCCTCGGCCATGCCGGAGTGCCCCTGGCACGCCCCACGCTAAAGGGATGGCATAGACAGAAACGGGTTCCCGATGAAAGAGGACCGGATTGCTGTCACAACAGAATAACCATCAAAGACGAAAACAATACTATGTCAACAAACTCCATAACCAGTGATAGAACTTCAAAGGCCGCCAAATCCACCGATGCCGCCGGTACGGGGCATCGGCTGCCGATATTCAAAGCGTTGCTTTGGCTTGCGCTGCCGCTCACGTTGGCGGTTGGATGCGCTTCCACTCCGAACAGGTCAGTCGCCAATGCTGATTTTCAATCTCCGGCAATAGATCACCAAGGGGGCAATTTTCAGTGATAGGATTCTGGCAGGAATCTCACGCTTCCCGGAGGATTGATCAACAACCCGCTTCAGGGAAAGAGGGGAGGTGCATGCCATGAAACCTACCGGTTTTGTGACACTACCGGCGCCCTCGAAGTCAGCCGGCGCCAAGCCGCCTGACATTGCCTCCGTGTCGGTTCCCGACACGCTCACGGCGCTCCGGGTGAACCCCGGCGCCGGGCTTGCGCGCGCGGAGGTGGACGTCCGCCGGAAAGAGCACGGCTACAACGAAGTGGCCGAGCAGAAAGGGCACCCGTGGCTCATGTTTCTGGGCAAGTTCTGGGGCCTGTCGGCGTGGATGCTCGAACTGATCATGGTGCTGTCGGCGGTGCTCAGGAATTTCCCCGATCTCGCCTTGGTGGGCGTGCTGCTGCTCGTCAATGCCGTGGTCGGTTTCACCCAGGAACGCCGGGCCGCAGGCGTCGTCGAGACACTGCGACAACGGTTGCGGGTCAGCGCTCGAGTCCGGCGCGATTCGATCTGGCAGGTCATTCCCGCCCGAGAGTTGGTCCCCGGCGACATCGTTCGCGTGCGGCCCGGCGACCTCATCCCGGCGGACGTGAAACTCCTCACCGGAACCGTGAGCCTGGACGAGTCGGCCCTCACGGGCGAGTCCAATGACGCCGAGAAGGCACCCGGCGGGGTCCTCTCGTCGGGTTCGATCGTCCGCCGGGGCGAGGGGAACGGTGTGGTCCTGTTGACCGGGGCGAAGACCTGCTTTGGACGCACCATCGAACTGGTGCAGCGAGCGCGGCCGAAACTCCACTTCGAGGCGGTGGTGGCCAAGGTCGTCCGCTGGCTCTTCGTCATCGTGGGCGCGCTGCTCGGCGTGGTGGTCGTGCTCTGTTTGGTCCGCGGCACTCCGCTCCTCGATGTGGTTCCGCTCCTGGTCATTCTGTTGATGAGCGCGGTGCCGGTCGCCCTGCCTGTGATGTTCACGGTCACCATGGCCCTCGGGTCGAGGGAACTTGCCAAGCGCGGCGTGCTGGTGACGCGCCTGGGCGCCGCCGAGGATGCCGCGACCATGGACGTGCTCTGCGTGGACAAGACGGGCACGATTACGATGAACCAACTGGCCG
>CAZZFF010000176.1:0-10115 GCA_964653485.1 uncultured Verrucomicrobiota bacterium
TATTCCAGCCTCAGCCATTTCAGCCAGAGTTTCTGCCAGACGATGGGCTGTTGTCCCGGCCTGTATCCGAGCAAGACGCCAACCCAGAGAGGGACCTTCAGTTGCAGGGCCGGAGGCTCATTAACACCGCGGCTTCAGCCCGGTGTCAACGGACGCCCGGAGCGCCGCAACCTTTTTAAGGGTTTGGCTGGGAGCGCGGAAGGCCGTTGAAAACGGCTGGGACGCCTCGGCGCATGCGCACACCGCGCTGAGACGGCGGTGTGAATGAGAGACCGGCGGCCGGTCAGTGAAATGGTCGAGTCGGGAACCGCGCGGTGACTTCCGGCAGGGCAAGGTAGGTACCGGGTTTCCGTGAATCCGTGCCGATGCCAACCTTAGTGGGTCAGGAACTGGGTTCCTTGGGAGTCAGCGTAACGGGCTATCACACCCGTGTCGCCAGTGTGGGTGTACCAGCTTTCGCGGTTTAACGGGGCATAGGTGTCCTGGGCTTTCGCGCTGTCCGGCCGGGGCCCCAGGCTCCAGACCACCCAGCGGATCGGGCTGAGTTTCGGGTCGGTGAAATACCGGCCGCCGCCGGACATGGTGGCCAGATTGGTTGGCGCCCACAGGGCATAATTGGCGGTGGGGCTGCCATTGAGCAATTGCGGGCCAGGGGCGGCATATTTGTAGGTGTGGTTGGGGTTGAACACGTCCTCCAAATCGGCCTCCAACCCGCCTTGGTAACTATGCGGCAGATAGCGCTGGTTGGCCAATTCGACAGGAAGTTCGCACCAATCCGAGCGCAGATCAGTATTGCAGTTCACGCGGACGGGGGGAATATGGCCCTCGTAGTCGGCTGCGTACATGTCCAGGGCCAGGCCGATGCCATAAAGCTCCGCCCGAACCCTGGCGACTTTGGCCGTTTCCTTGCCGCGGGCCAGCGACGGTAGCAGCAAAGCGGCGATCACGCCAATGATGGCGACCACCACGAGGGCTTCCACGAGAGTGAATCCGCAATGTCCCCTCCCGGCGGAGGCCGGCTCGTCCATCGTCCCGGCTTTCAGAATTCGCCTCATGGCACCCCTTTTCTTTATTGCGCGCGTTGAAGTCTATAGAACTGGTTCGGCGCCGCCGATGGCAATGTGACGGTGTTCCGGTTGCCCACCACCACGGGCGAATTGGTGACAGGCGTCCAGTTCGGCTGGGAGAGGGAGGCGCCGCAGAGCAGTTGATAGTTGGAAAGCGACCCCGGCCACGAAATGGCGACGGACGCCGAGCCATTCTGCCGCGTGATGCCCAGGATAGGCAGGTCGGAGGGAGACACTTCCTGGACGAACAGTTCGTAGCCGAAGGTGCCGTCGGTGGAGGACCCGGATTCCTGGAGGAAAACGCCGGTGGCATCGAAGGTATTTGTGGGCGCCGGACCCAAATCGTAAAGGGGATGGATCAAAGGAAACTGCCGGCCTTCCCCATCCGTCGCCGTGCAGTAGCGCGAGCTCCAGTCGGAATTGGTCGTCCAGCCGTCCGTAGTGACGAGCGTGAGGCCGTTGATTCGCACGCGCATTCCCTGGTAAAACTCGCCGCCGGTCCGGCGGGTCGGATCGAAAATGTCGTAATGGCCGCTGGGGCTTAGGTTGGCGCCGATGACGGAGGAAAGTGAAATGACCTGCGGGGGCGGCACTCCGTAATTGGACGAAACCAAGGAGATGGAAAAGTCGTAGGCGGGGTCGGTGCTGTGCTCCTGGTTGATGTTCTGCATTCCTCCATAAAATAGCGAGCCGTTGGCGGTGACGGTGACCAGATCACCCTTTTGAAAGGTGTATCCGCTGGAGGGGTCCAGGCTGACCAAGACCACCTGGTTTGTCCATTGGGCGTCCGTATAGCTATCGCTCCCGTCGTGCGGCTCCCAAGGGAGATTGCCGTAGTCCTGGGCCATCCAGCACTCCACCCCGCCGCGATCACCGGGCGTCACGGTTTGGATGAAAATCTGCCACTGGGCACCCAGGTTGTAGGCGTTGGCGCCGTCGTCCCACGGGAGGTAATCGGGCGTCGCATCGAGCATTTCGCCCGGGCCGTTCAAGATCACGCCCGTCAGCACGACGGGAAAAGGCCCGTTCCAAGTGCTGACGCCGTTGATGTCCACAGCTTCGAGGTTTGTGACCGTCTCAGCCCGGACCGAGCCGGCAGCGAAGAGCGCGGCAAGGGCGAGGGCGGCGGGATATAGTTTCAGAGTTGTTCTGTTCATGGTCGATTGCATCGGGCGCCGGGCCGCGCGCCAGGCTTGACGCGCCCGGCCGGCGGTGTTACTAACGAATGCGAAAGTAATACTATACTCAGTGTTACGCAACAACAAAATCGTATGACGACACTAAAGGCGGTAATCGCGGGTCTGGCGGTGGCGGCCGGCCTGGGGATAGCGGCCGCGGCGCGCGACCGGGAGGCGGGATCAACGCCCGCGCGATCCGAGCCGGGCAGCAACGCGTGGAACGCGGGCCGGGCCCCGGCGGATTGGCACGGGGAGATGGAGCGTTACCACGGGCACGTCGGCCCGTGGAATGTGCTGGGCTGGCGGATAGGGCAGGCCGCGCTGAGGGAAATGAAATCGGAATGGGGGAAGCACGAGCTTGAGGTGGTGTGCTGCGTGCCGCCGCGGACGCCCTTCACGTGCCTGGTGGACGGGCTGTCCGTGGGAACAGGCAACAGCATGGGACGGCTGGACCTGCGGCTGGCGGAGGTCCTGGTTTACCAGGAATCGTTCGTGGCGGTGAGGCGGAAGGACCGGAATGGCGACGTGCTGGAGTTTCGGCCCGAGCAGGGCTACCTGGAGTCCATCCTGGACGAGCCGGCGGAGAAGCTGGAGGCGCTGTGCCAGGAGTGCGCCAGGATGCCGGAGGAGAGGCTTTTCACGGTGCGCCGGTGGCGGCCGTAACCCCCATGGCCGGTTTGCCGAGTTTCAAGCCCTCGCGGAGGGCGTGGTCAACCATTTCTCGCCGAGCAGCTTGATATCTCCTTCCGGGCGGATTTTGTACATCGCCACGGAGAACGACCCATCGGAAGCGCTTGACGTGCTTTTGATAACCGGTGTCCAACAAGAGCGCACGCTCCCGAACTGACCATCAGCCCCACGCGTCGGGGGCCTTAGCGAAGCGGAGAGCCTGGCGCGGGCTATGGGCGTGCCTGGAAGAGCAGAACGGCAGCGGGACGAGGCATGGTGTGAGGCGCGGCAACGGCCAGCAGCCGCAATTCGGGGATAAAAAGGCCGGTGCGCGCGCGGGGGGCCGTCGGCATCCGGGCCAGGCGCGTCGGCTCCCGCGGGGGATCGGGGATTTGGAAGACGTCCACGAACCCTTCCCCGCCGATGACGTACACGCGCTTGAGCGCGGCGTCATAGAACAGGTCGTCGGCGTCACCCGCACACGGGGTTTGGGAGAGGAGCGCGCCGGCGCGGCTGTCGTACACCGCCAGCAGCGGAGGCTTGCGACAGGCGATGAAGAGCCGGTCCGAGCCGGGGTCCAGGGCCATGGGGAAATTCTTCTCGCCGGCCGTCACGGGCCAGGCGGCGATTTGGGTGAAGCCGTTGGTCCCGATCCGAAGCACGGCGATCTCGTGTTCGTCCGGGACGTTCACCAGGAGACGCCCGTTCCGGGGGTCGAGTTGAAAGGATTCCGGGTGGGCCGGGAGTTGGATTTCGATCCTTGGATCGGCTTGCCGGGGACGGTCCAGGAGAAAATCGGCCGGTGAGTGAGGCGGGGCGGGCTGGCCGCCTTGGGCGGCGGGGAGCAGAGAAACCAGATCGATGGCCGAGAGCAGTCCATTGCCGGGCTCGCCGCCCGAACCGACATAAATGAGTTGCGCAGCGGGGTCGAACCGCGCGTTGTCAGCGTTGCGGCCCAGGTCGACCCACGGCCCCTCGCGGAAGGTAGCGGCGTCGAAGCTGCGGCAGGTGCCGTCTCCGCGGCTGCACACCAGGAGGCGGTCTTTCCCAGGGACATACAAGAGCCCTTGCGGCTCGCTGATGCCGGTGATCCGATGGACGCGGCGCCGCTTGGCCAGGTCAACGACTTCAACGCTGTGGTTTTCCAGGGCGGCGATGAAGAGGCGTCGCGATTGGGCGTCACAGGTCAAATGGTCCAGCCGTCCTTCAGCGCCCTTGAGCGGAATTGAGCCGATGCGGACGAGCGGTTCTCCGGCGGCGGCGAGTTGCGCCTGGCAGGCAAGGCAGGCCAATGCAAGCGAGACGAAGCGAGCGGCAACGACCGCGACCGCGGTCGCGTTGAATCGCGATTTCGAGATAAGACCCCGATCTCGAAAAGAGCCCGATGCCGTTACGCTCCAGGATTGGCGTTTCATTCAAATCAAAAGGCCACGACAAGCCCGCCTTAGAATGCCCGGCGCGGTCCGCAGGCCGGGGCGGCGATACCGATGGCGGCGCCGCTGCGAACTTCGCAAGCTTGGTTGAAAAGGTGAAGGCAGTCAACACGCGGAAACCGGCCCAAATCCTCGTACGCGGAAAACCATTCCTCTTCCGCGTACTCCGCTTATTCCGCGGTTCCTCAAAAACATCTTAGGCAAGGATTTGTGACCGGCGGCAGTCCAGGGCGGATACAGGATTCCCGCCCGGGGGGCAGGAACCGACGCGGGGAGGGTTGGGTTATCGGTGCCAAGGTTTTCAGATTCAAAGTTCCCAATGGACTCTGGCGCCCAAAACAGACACCGGCCCGCGATCGCGGTTGAACGCGGGGTCCGTGATGAATTGATAATCGAGCGCGGCATGAAGGCTCTTCCAGACCTGGATGTCATAATAGGTCTCGATGGTCTTCTCCCAGCCGTAATTGAGCCGGCCGTCCCCGGCGAGGATGCCCGCGCCGCCGGCCTCGAAGAATTCCTGATGCACCCTTGAAAGGCCGTCGAATACCCCGGCCAGGCCCAAGGTATCATTGGGGCGGCCCCAAAACTGGCCTTTGACGCTCAGTCCCGCTGTTACGGTGCGGTCCACGTCGCTAAAAACCCAGCTTTCGGTGTGCCCGTCGTCCCATCCCAGGCGGGCAAAGGCGCCCACATTTCTGATCAGCTCTTGCTCGATGTTGAGGCCAAAGCCGTACTTGTAGCGGTAGGCGCGGGTCGCAACGATGTCCGCCGGGCGGACGGGGCTTTGGAGGGCCTCCTCGTAGCTGCCCATGTGGGCGCTGTTGAGGAACGCCAGCAATCGGACGGCGCCGGGATGGCGGTTCAGGAAGAAGCGCCGCTCCAGTTCGGCGACCATTCCCCAGGCCTCCAGGTAATGCGGGTCCTGCGCCAAGCCGTTGGCCCTGGCGGGCATTTGGAAGAAGCCGTAGCGCGCCGCCCACTTCGGCTGGTTCAACTCCGCCGCAAAACCGGTGGCATAACCCAAAGGGTCCGCCGGGTAATCCCAGGCCTCGTTTGCCATCAACGCCCAATTCATGAATTGAGTGCGCGGGTCGTTGGAGTAGGCGTTATTGTCAAAGATGTCTTTGGCGCTCATCTCGCCGAGCGTGAGCGTGAGCCTGGAAACGTCCTGGTTGCCGGCCAGCCTAAGCTGATCATCCTCGACGGATTCTTCCTCGCCCCCCAGACCGATGGTTTGGCGGATGAACAACCGCGCCATGTTCACATTGGGGACCTTCGTGCCGACCTTGAAGGCTTCCCCATTTGGAAAACCCTCCACACCGAACGTCTTGCTCAGCCCGAACCCTTGCCACATCAAGCCATCCACGTGGGCCTCAGCGCCGCGCCACAGCCGCACTCCCGCATAAAGGTCCAGCGAGACGGTTTCCCTCACCTCGCCCCCGGGTCGCAGGCTGTTTGTGCCGGAGTATTTGGCGGCGAAGCCGGGGTCGCCTTGGAGGATGTCGGTGTTCTGAACGTGCCAATTCCACTTCTGCGGGGCGGCCTCGACGGCGGCATTAGTCCCTTGCCCGGAGGCCGGCCAGCCGCAGGCAAGCCAGACGGAGGCCGCAGCGAGAGCGGTCGCCGCCCGGACGGCAAGGCGGGGGCGGGGACGGGCTTCGCAGTGTAGTATTGACAACCACATGTAGCTATAGCTACATTATCCAGGGTGGACTGTCAAACGGTTTTTTGACATTATTCGACTAAGATCATGGCCCAGTTACCAAAGGATGCGGCGGGCGCGCCAAAGCGGGGGGCAGCCCGGCCTGCCGACGTGCAAGCCTCCGCCCTGCGGCAGACGCGCCTGGAGCACGCGACGGAAACGGCGCAGGATTATTCCGAGGCGATTGCGGACCTTGCCGCCATTCACGGCGAAGCGCGGGCGGTTGACCTTGCCCGCCGCCTCGGCGTCTCGCATGTCACGGTGATTCGCACGGTCGCCCGACTGCAACGCGACGGGTATGTCTCGACCCGGCCGTATCGCTCGATATTTCTGACGGATAAGGGCTTGCGGCTGGCGGACGAATCGAAGCGCCGCCATGAGATTGTGTTGGCGTTCCTCCGGGCGCTGGGTGTGCCGGACGCGATAGCGCAAGCCGACGCAGAAGGCATGGAACATCATGTGAGCCCTGAAACGCTGACAGCGTTTGAACATTTCACGGCCTCAAGGCGATGAAGCGTGAGGCATCTCGCTCCCGGCTGTCGAACTTTGCGATGATGGATGCAGGAAGACCTGAGCGCAAAGAGGGCGGCTTCACGCTGATCGAGTTGCTCGTTGTGATCGCGATCATCGCGGTCCTGGCGGCCATGCTGATGCCGTCCCTGGGCAAGGCCAAGGAAAAGGGCAGGATGGCGATGTGCGCCTCCAACCAGCGGCAGTTGGCCATCGCCGCGACGACCTACACGCTGGATTACAACGAGTGGCTCAATCCGCTGCAGGACGTGCGCCCCGCGCCGGACGGCACGGCGTGTGAGACAACTTATCGCGTCGTGCTGTGGAGGTACTTGGGGGGCGCGCCGTCTGTTTTCGATTGTCCCTCGGAGCGGGTGGCGGTGTATGCGGACGGGGTCTCGGCGTCGGACGCCGCCCTGGGCGGCTTCGCGTTGACCCCCGGCACGGATTGGAGCCACATTTACGGCTTTCCCAGCCCCTACGAGGTTTGGAACGCCAGCGGCCTCGGGGTGGCCGGCGCGCACTGGATTCCGGTGCGGGATGACACGGACCCTCTGGCGCGGGTGAGCACCATGCCCTTCGGGCGTCCGAAGAACCAAGGCTATTATGAAGGTCTTCACAAAACGACGGAGATGGGCGCGCCGGCGAAACTGATCTGGTTCGGAGACGGCGGGAGCGGCACGGCCTTATGGAGCGACGATAATTGGTGGATCAAGGACATCGTTCCGGGGTTGGAGGATGAGGCCGGTTTCAACCGCATTCAGCAGGACGATTACGGCTGCCGCCGGCACAGCGGGAAGGCGAACTACGTGTTTGCGGACGGGCACGCCGGGGCCTACAACGCCAATGACATCCGCTGCGACGCGGGAGAATGCTGGTGGTCGCTCCGGCTCGACGCCCACGCCCGGCCCTTGGCGGCGGCGTTCTGAAGCGGAGGATAGAGGACCGCGGAATATCCGACTCCTCTTGCCGGAGAGACGTTGCCGAGTGTAGTTTGTGGCGCGTGACCGGCGTAAAGTGCATGGCGGTGTTGAAGGCGCTGGGCGAGATGAATCGCCTGCGCATCATGCGGCTGCTGCTCAAGGAACGGCTCGGCGTGAATGCCATCGCCCGCCGGTTGCGGATTTCGGAATACAACGTGTCCAAGCACCTGCGAATCCTCAAAGAAGCCGGTTTGCTGGAGATGGAGAAATCGGGCAGGCAGCGGCTTTACGGCGTTGTCCCCGGCCTGAAGGACGAGCTGGCGGCCCACCGGAACGTGCTCGAGTTGGGCTGCTGCACGTTCCGCTTCGACAAGCTGGCGAGATAGCTCCCCGAGGCGGTGAATAAAGACCTTGACCGCGGCCGTCTATATTTGCACTGTTGCGCATATATTCTATGAGGTTACCAACCAACGCCGGGCCCGCGAAACAAGAACGCTCCGGAACGGCGGCCGCCTCGTTCGATCTCGGCGGCCAGGCGGTGGACGTTCTCGATCTGAAGACGCTGCTCATCACGCGAGGGATCAACGTGCCGGAGGAGATCACGGCGCGGTTTGGGCGGACCCACCGGCTGGCGCCGACGAGCGACCCCTTCGCGTGCAATTGCGTTCTCCTGCCCGGGGGCATCCCGGCGCATCTATTTCACGTCGGTCCGGGCGCGGAGTTCAGCCTCGCCGTCGATGCCGCCGGCAGTCCATGGCTGACGTACCGGGGGCAGCCGGTGACCCAAGTGGACTTTCCCCCGGCAACGCGTTTCTACGAGCAGCAAAGCCGCCGCGGATTCCCTTTCCGGATGATGGCGGTGCTTCAGGGAGTGGACGTGGTCTCCTTTCCGTATTTATGGCCCTGCCAGTTCGCGCTGGGAGGACAGCCCTGCCATTTCTGTTACCAGGGCAACATGACCCTGGCGATGAGACAAGCCGGGCAACCACTGCCTCCGATCGCCTCGCCGGACGACGTGGCTGACGCGGTCGAACACTGCGTGCGCCACGAGGGCATCCGCGACGTCCAGTTGACGGGCGGCTCCGAAGTGGATTCCGCCTGCGGTGAAGTCCCGCTGGCGGCGGACATCCTGGCCGCCATCGACCGGAAGGTGGGCTTGGGCAACATCCCCGGAGAAATCTACGCTTACACGAGCGCCCCGAGGGACCCCGCCGCGGTGGATGCTCTGTTTGCGGCGGGAGTGGACCGGGTGGCTTACGACCTCAACGTGTGGGACGAGGCGGTCTTTGAACAGGTGTGCCCGGGCATTTTCCGGCACATCGGCCGGGGGCAGCAACTGCGGGCCCTGGAGTATGCTGCCCGCCGGCACGGCCCGAACAAGACGTGCAGCGCATTTGTCATCGGTCTTGAGCCGCTGGAGAGTCTGATGGCCGGGGCCGAATATGTGGCCCAGCGCGGAATAGTGCCGCTATTCTCTCTCTGGCTGCCTCACAACCGCCCTGTGCGAGGCTCCACCACCCCGCCCTCGCTGGACTACTATCGCCGTGCGCGCCAGGGATTCGTCGATTTGTTCGCCAAATACAAATTGGAGCCGCCGGGGGCCTCGGGCCTGAACGTCTGCCTATGCCGGGATTTGGCCATTCACGAGGATTTGGGCGCTCCTCAACGCCTTTGCCGCGTGGGCTGATTGTGATATGCTTCGGGGCAGGTGATGCGAATGTGTCGTTTGATAGCGGGCCGCCGGGCGTTCACGCTGGTCGAACTGCTGGTGGTGATCGCCATCGTGGCCCTGCTGGCGGCGATGCTCTTGCCCGCCCTGGCCGCCGCGAAGGAACGAGGCCGCCGGGTCGCCTGCCTGTCCAATCTCCGCCAAATCGGCATCGCCGTCGTCCTTTATGCCCAGGACAATTCGGGCCGAATCCCCTACGGTCCCATCGCCTCGGCCTTCACCAGCCCATTCGACCTCTATCCCTCGACGGGCGCGCCGACGAGCCTGCTTTCACTGGGCAGCGGGGCGCCCGTGGCGCTGGGCCTGATGTTAAACCTCGGACTGGCCAGCCAGCCCAAGGTCCTCTTTTGCCCAAGCAGCGATCAGCGGATTGACGCCGACGCCCAACTCGCCAACGTCGGCCTGCGCCAGGCCCAAGGCAGTTTTTATTATCGCCACGCCGGGAACACCCAGTTGTTTGACAGTCCCACCAACAACCCGGCCAACCCCGAGCATCTGCAACTCGACAATCTCGGCAACAACCGCAACGGCTTTCCCATTCGCGCCCTGGCCCTGGACACCCAGTTTCTCTGCCCTCCCGCCTTTGCCATGTTCGGCATCGCGTCCAGCACGCACCACCAACAGCGGTGGACGGACATTCTTTTCGCCGACGGCCACGCCCTTGCCCGGCCCAATGCCAACGGCCGGTTCACCGTGAACCTCAGCAACGACTTCGACCTCGACACCTCCTTCGGCGCTATCTTGAACGTCTTCGAATGGGCCGACGTGGCGCCATGAGGGGAGATTCTGTCCTCGGCACTCATTAGGCGTCACTTTTCAAATTTCGCGTGAAGGCCCGCGACGAAAAGACTGGGTTCCGCCGCGCCGCGGTTACTGGCCGTCGTACTCCCAATTGATGTCAGGG
>CAZZFF010000177.1:0-10031 GCA_964653485.1 uncultured Verrucomicrobiota bacterium
GAAGCCCGAGGCTGGATGCGATCGAGCCGGCTTCGGCTTCAGCCGCCCATCCGCACTGTCATCGACATCGCCAACGCCCTGCCCGCCGAGAACATCTTTGCCAGCATCGAGGAAGCCGACCGGTATTTCGACCTCATGCAGCGCCGCGTCAGAGAAACAGGCAGCGCCACCCCGCCTCCTTAATAAGATAAAGGCGGGACTGGACAAGGGATCAAAAGTTTGTAGAATTGCCGCAATTTGTGTGTTGCATTTTTTCAGGACACTGGTAGAACAGGCGCGGGTTGATTTTTTATCCGGATTAAGTCGATTATTTTTTGAACGTCTTCCGCTTGGGCGATTCTATTCCTCACGACCAAGTCTGTGGAGCTGGGTGGAGATCGTGTCGGAATGAACGCACCATTTTTTTTGGCGGCTGGCGCCGCCGGGATAGGGAACGAGAGCGAGTTGGTCTATGTGTGGGGACAGGCCACACCCGAGGCCAAGGTCATCATTTTTTGCCTGGTGATCTTCTCGATTATCGCCTGGTCGGTCATGATTGGCAAGGCGCTGGAGATGCGCCGGGCCAAGAGGCTCAACCGGTACTTCACGAGCGAATTCCGCACGCAGAAATCCGTTTTGGACCTTTTCGACCGCCGGCTCGACGCAGAGGGGTGCCCGATGTTCATGGTGTACCACGCCGGGGGCACCGAGTTGGACGCGCGGCTCAAGAGCCCCGAAAGCACCGCCCGGAAGCGCTACATCTCCTTGAAGGGGATGGAGCACGTCAAACGCTCGCTGGAAAACAGCGTGGCCCAGGAATCGCTCAAGCTGGAGTCGGGCTTGATCCTCCTGGCGATCGCCGTCAGCGGCTCGCCTTTTCTGGGGCTCTTGGGCACGGTTTGGGGCGTCATGAGCACTTTCGGCCACATCGCCCAACAGGGCAACGCCAGCATGGCCGCCATGGCCCCCGGTGTGTCGGCCGCCCTCATCACTACTGTCGCCGGTCTCCTGGTCGCCATTCCCTCGATGTTCGGTTACAACTGGCTGGTGCATAATCTCCGCGTGCTGACCGTCGAGTTGGACAACTTCGCCCAGGAACTCGTCTCCAAGATTGAAACCGAGTGCCTGGAGGACTAGTGCCCCGGAACCTGATCGTCTTCAACCATGCGCCGCTTTTCACAACGCAGTGCCTTGGTCACACTGAGCGAGATTAACATCACGCCGCTCCTGGACCTGGCGTTCGTGTTGCTGATTATCTTCGTCATTACGACGCCGCTCCTTGAACAGAGCCTGCCCTTGAAACTGCCCGCCGGCGGCCAGCCCAGCCCCCGCGTGGACCCCCGCGACATTCGCACCATCGAGATCAGCGTTCAAGGCGCCTACCGCCTCAACAAGGTCCCCATGAAGTTGGACGACCTGATCAAGGTTCTGGTCCGGGATTTTAACGCCAACAAGAACCTCGTCGTCGCCATCCGGGCTGACGAGAAAGGCCGGGTCAAGGATTTGTATGCGGTGGTCGACCTTTGCCGCCGTCACGGGATTACGCGCATGGACCTCAAGACCGAGCCCCTTGGACGCCAATGAACCGTTCCCAAGCCAGATGCTTGATCGTCTCGACGGGCCTGCATGTTGGGCTGTTGGCATCGGTTGTCCTGCTCTCGGCGTTCCGCCCCGCCGCGCCGCAGCCGCTCGAATTCGCCCCCATTGACTTTACGCCCGTTCTTACCACCTTTGAGAACATGACGGGCGGAGGCAATCCCAACGGCCAGACCCTACAGGCACCTCCACCACCAGCGCCGCCGGCGCCGGTCGTGCATAAACCGGCGGAACCCGCCCCGGCCGTGCAGAAGCCCGTCGAGCCCGCTCCCCGGGAGGCCGTCCGCGAGCCTCAGCCCAAGCCCGAAGAGGATTCGTTGACGCCCTCGACCCGGCCCACGCACAAGAAGCTGGAGATCGATCCATCGAATATCGTTACCCGTCCGCGCAACAGGAAAAGCAAACCCAAGCCCAAGGAGACCGATGAGGATGGCGAAGCCCAGGACAGGGAACAGGCCAGGGCGGCGGCTGACGCCCGCCGGCGGTGGGTGAAGGAGCTAGGCCAGGTAGCCGGCCAAATCGGCGACAGCCGCTCCGGCCCCGTCTCCGTCGAGATCAAAGGCCCGGGCGGAGGCGGCGTGCCTTATGCCAACTTTTACCAGGCCGTTTGGAGCATCTATAACCGGGAGTGGATTGTGCCGGACGGGGCGTCCGAGACCGATGCCACCACCGTAGCCGAGATCAAAATCGCTCGGGACGGCAAGGTCCTTTCCGCAATTATCAGTCGAAGGTCGGGCAGCGCGGCCGTCGACCAATCGGTTCAGTTGACTTTGGACCGCGTGAGGCAGGTGCCGCCGCTGCCGCCCAACTCGGAGGAAGATACGGTCACCGTCAGGATCAATTTCTACGCAAACCCCCAGACTAAACGAACACTTTGATGAAAAGAGAAGAAATGACTCGCATATACCCATCACTGACGCGGCCAATTCGCACGTTGGCCAGACGCCTCAAGCGGCTCGTTCACGCGCACCGGGCTGAGAGCACGGTGCCAATGAGAATGCGGCCGGCCTGTCAGGCATCCGCCCTCCTCCTGCTTGGCCTGCTTGTGGTCTGCCGCACCCCCTGCCCCGGCGCCGAACCGCTGGACATGACGATCACACATCTCTTCGGCCTCGGCCAGGAACCTCCCATCCTGGTCTCCATCAGCGGCCTCAGCGGTGAGGCCGCGCAGGTCTTGCGCTTTGACCTTTACGTCCAGGGCTTTGCCTTCACCAACGCGGAGGCGGCGCAATACCAGGTCATCGGCAGCAACAACGGGAACATCGAGGCCCGGGTAGTGCAGCGCATCAACAAGAGCGAGTTGCTAGGCAACAGGGTTTATTCGGGTCCCTTTCGCCGTCAGGTCCACCACCTGGCGGATGATTTCGTCAACGCCATTCCCGGCCACGCCAAGGGGATCGCGCAGACACGGATCATGTTCAAAGGCCAGACGGGCTCAACGAGTGAGATTTACATAGCCGATTTCGACGGGTATGACGCCCAGCCCATGACCCGGGACGGCTCCATCGTCGCGGCCCCCTGCTGGGTGCCGCACCGGCTCGCGGCCTATTACACTTCCTATAAGCTCAACAACGCCGACATCTTCTACCACGATTTCTCGACTGGCACGCGCCGCGTCTTCGCCCGGTACGGCGGCTCGAATATGAGCCCGGCGGTTTCCCCGGACGGCAGTCGGGTCGCGATGATTCTCAGCAAAGACGGCTGGACCGACCTCTATGTCGCGAATGCCGGCGGCTCCAATCTGCGCCGCCTCACCAAGTCGCCCCAGGACGAGTCCTCCCCTTGCTGGTCGCCTGACGGGCAATGGATTTGCTATGCCTCCAAGGACGGCGAGCGTCGCTCTCTCTCCGTCATTTCCCCCTCGGGCGGCGCCCCGCGGCGGCTCACCACCCGCCTGGCCTCCAGCCCCACCGAGCCCGATTGGTCGCCGGACGGCAAGTACATCGCGTTCACATCGCAAAACGGCGGCAACTTCCGCATTCGCGTCATCCCCGCCGAGGGGGGCGATGCCGAGGACATTGCCGAAGGCGAAGACCCCTCCTGGGCGCCCAATTCGCGCACGCTCATCTGCGCCCGCCGTGCCGGCGGCAAGGGAAATTATGTTCTCTCTCTGCTTGACGTGATGACAAAACAGGTCAAGGATGTGTCACGGATTTCGACAACTAGCTCAGATTCACAACCGAGTTGGGCAAAATAGCCCTCGCACAAAAGACGAAACATGAAGCCAATTCAGTTCAGCAAATTGTTGGTGCTTGCGTTGACCCTAACCGTTGCGGCCGCGGGCTGCAAGAAGACCCCGGTCAAGGTGACGGAAATGAACGGACCCCGGGCGGGATACGGCGAAGCAGGGAGTGAGTCCATCTCCAATCTCCCGCCAACCGAACCCATCAAGACAGGCCCCGAGAGCAGCGCCAGCTCGCTCCCCAAAGAAGGCATCCCCTCCGTCGGGCCGGATCGTTTCAAGAACTACATTCCTCACCCCGAGATATTGAAGGCGTATTCAGTGTACTTCGACTTTGACAGCTCGGTCATCAAGTCCGGCGAGAAGCCCAAGATTACCGCCGTGGCGGAATACTTGAAGGCACACCCGGGTGAGGCCGTGCGAATCGAAGGCAACTGCGACGAGCGCGGCACGGAGGAATACAACCGCGCCCTGGGCGAGCGCCGGGCCTTGGCCTCCCGCGAAGCCCTGGTCGAGCAAGGCGCTGATGCGCTTGTGCTTGAAACGATCAGCTACGGCAAAGACAAGCCCGTAGCCCCCGGCCACGATGAATCCGCTTGGCGCCTCAACCGCCGCAGCGATTTCGTGGTTTTGACCCCTCCCACCGCGCCCTAAGCCCGCGGAGCGGAGCAGGAGCAGACGGACGGAGCGGAGAAAGGCTCCGCTGCCGCCATTGCCGCCGCTTCCACGGGAGGCCGGCGGCGCGCCCGAGGCCGGGAACATCGCGAGTTTAGAGCGTCCCGGCCGTCGGAGTTTTTTAATGTGTCCTTTTCCTCCCTTTGGGGCTTTACTCTTGGGTGAGCGGGGCTTAACCTGCTGTCAATGTCGTTGGTTATTATATGAATGAAATGTTTGCACTGTTCAATTTAGGAGGCGGCGAGATCATCGTAATCCTTTTGGTGTTTCTGATTCTCTTCGGCGCCAAGAAGATTCCCGATTTGGCCAAGGGCCTGGGCCAGGGCATCAAGGAGTTCAAAAAGGCGACTCGCGAGGTCACGGACGAGATTCAGACCTCATCGAGCTACACCCCTCCCCCTCCCCCTCCCGCGCCTGCTCCGGTCGAGCACAAGCAGATCGTCGAAGCGCCGCCGGCCGAGAAATCCGCCGTCGTTCCCCAGTCTAGCGAGCAGAAGGCCTAAGCTCCTGTTGCCGGCTTTTGCTCATGGCCCAAGACCCCGAGGAATTGCGTACTGCCGCCGCTTCCGAGAAGGAGGAGGAAGAAGGGGGCCCGGTTAAATCGTTTCTCGAGCACCTTGAGGACCTTCGGTGGGTGCTCATCAAGAGCTTGGTCGCCTTCGGGGTGGCGTTCATCGTGTGCATGGTCGCCGGCGACCAGGTCATCAAGGTCCTGACATGGCCCCTCAGCCGCGCCAGGATTTCCTATCCCCACGACCGCCAGGTCGTCACCTTCCTGTGGGGAACGAACCGGTTGGGGGTTTTCCAAGAGTCGAGATCGAGCAAGAACGCGGTCCAACTGACGACCAACCAATTCGTCACGCTCCACCTCGAGATCCTCCCCCGGGACCGGGCGGAGGAGGGGGCGAACACCAATCTCTACGCCCTCGGCGTGAGGGTGGATTCGGACCCAACCGAGGCGCAGCGTCTCTCGATTCCGATCGTCTCGCTAGGTCCGGCCGCCGCGTTCATAGTGGCCGTGCAGGTCGCCGTGTATGCGGGCATCCTCATTTCCTCTCCCTTCATTCTCTACTTCGTCGCCAGTTTTGTATTCCCGGCGCTCAAGCTCAAAGAACGGAAATATGTCTATCGGGGGTTGTTCTTTGGCATTGGCCTGTTCGCGGCGGGCGTCGGGTTCTGCTATTTTATTCTGATGCCGGTCGCGCTTCGGGCATCCGTCGCATACACCGAATGGCTTGGCTTCTCCGTGCAACAGTGGCGCGCCGAGGATTTCATCAGTTTCGTCTCCAAGTTCATGCTTGGCATGGGGCTGGGATTTGAAATGCCGGTCGTCCTGCTGGTCCTGGTCAGGATCGGCATCCTCAATTACTCGGTCCTCTCGAAGGCCCGGCGCTACGTCATCGTCATCAACCTCGTCCTCGGGGCTATGCTCACGACTCCCGAGGTCCTGACTCAGATACTCATGGCCTTGCCCCTGCAGGTCCTCTTCGAGATCACCATTTGGATTGCCTGGTACTGGGAACGCCAGGACAAGAAACGCCTGGCGGCTGAGCAAGCCGCCGCGGCGGCGCAGGGCCAGACCTCGTGATTCATGGTGCGCCTGGCATTGTTCGATGTTGACGGCACTTTGATCCGGACGGGGGGGGCAGGGATGAGGGCCTTCGCCAAGGTGTTCGCAACCGAATTCAATGCCGCTGACGGCTTCGAGCGATTAAAGTTCGGCGGGCGCACGGACTTCAGCCTCATCCGCGAGTTCTTCGGCTTTCATGGCATTCCCGCCACGCAGGAGAACTTCCGGCGGTTCTTCGACCGCTACGTGTTCTGGCTCGATCAGTTCCTGCGGGAAGGCCAGGCCGAGATTTGCCCCGGGGTTTGCGATTTCATCAGGGGCCTCGGAGCACTGGCGCGGCCGCCGCTTCTGGGCCTCTTGACGGGCAACATCCGGCTCGGCGCGGAGATCAAGCTTCGTCATCTGCATCTCTGGGAGACCTTCGCCACCGGGGCGTTCGCCGATGACCACGAAGAACGCAGCCAGATCGCGGCCATCGCCCGCCGCCGCGGCAGCGAGTTTCTTCGGGAAGAACTGCGGGATGACCAGGTGCTCGTCGTCGGCGACACGCCCCTCGATATTCGGTGCGGGCGAGCGATCGGCGCGAAGGTCCTGGCAGTCGCCACCGGCGCTTGCTCCCTCCAAGACCTCAAGTCCTGCGAGCCGGATTGGGCGGTGGCTGACTTGAGCCGGATTGAGCCTGCCGAGGTGGTGGGGGCCGACGGGCGAGGCGACGGAGCAGCGGCAGGCGTTTGAGGCTGATCGAAGCGAGTCTTTTTGCGCCGAATCTGATTGAGAATTGAGTATCGGGTCAATGGTGGTGTTTGCCGCCACCGCAGCAACACCCGCAGGCGCCGCCCTCGGCGGCGCAGGCGCCGTCGCCGCCCCCGCAACAGGCTTCACTGCCGCTGCTGCTGCCGCCCGTGGAGGCGAACACCGACAGCCTCTTTGTAAGATGGACCGAACCGCAATGCGGACATTTCGTCCCCTTCCAATCGCTGGAACGAACCAGGATTTCGCTGTCGTTGTCGCACTTGTCGCAATGAAACTCGTAAATCGGCATGAGAGAATCATAGCGGGCTTGCCGAAAACCTCAAGCGGAAGGAAGCGGGAAGCGCCCTTTTTCGCCCGATCACCCCCGTTTTTCCAAAAACAAGTATTGCATCGCGCGGGTTCTGGAGTACAAACTATTAAAATTTGGTTAGATCCATAGAGTGTGGAGACTCAAATCTCCAAAGAAATGACCAGCAGCGCAAAGAATAATAACGAGCAACGGCGGGAGCGACGGAACGGGCCGCCGCCCAGGACCGGCTTATACGATCCGCAATTCGAGCATGAAGCCTGCGGGGTGGGCTTTGTGGTCAATATCAAGGGCCGCAAGAGCCATGGAATCATCCAGCAGGCGCTTCAGGCCCTGCTGAACCTGGACCACCGCGGCGCCTGCGGCTGCGAGGCCAATACCGGGGACGGGGCCGGCATCCTCATCCAGACCCCGCACGAGTTTCTCAAACTGGTCGCTCGCGAGGCGCAGGTCAGCCTGCCGGGACCCCGCGCTTACGGCGTCGGCATGATCTTTCTGCCTTCCCAGCGTGCCAAACGCGCCGAATGCGAGAAGGTCTTCGGCGAAATCGTGGCCGAGGAGGGACAGAAGGTCCTGGGATGGCGCACGATTCCCACCAACAACGAATCGGTGGGCAAGACCGCGCGGGCCGGCGAGCCGATCATGCGCCAGGTCTTCATCGGCCGAAACGACAAACTGGCTGACGACATGGCCTTCGAGCGTAAACTCTATGTCATCCGCAGGCGCGCCGAGAATGCCATCCACTACTCCGGCAAAGTGGCCGGAGGAGACTTTTTCTACGTCTCCAGCCTTTCGTACAAGACCCTCATCTATAAGGGGATGCTCCTGACCACGCAGTTGCAGGAGTATTACCCGGACCTGCTCCACCCGGCCATGGAATCGGCCCTGGCGCTGGTCCATTCGCGCTTCAGCACGAATACCTTTCCGAGTTGGAACCGGGCCCATCCCTACCGTTACATGGCCCATAACGGAGAGATCAACACGCTCCGCGGGAATATCAACTGGATGCACGCCCGCCAGGCGATGTTCGAGTCCGAGCTCTTCGGGGACGACATCCGCAAAATCCTGCCCGTCGTCTGCACGGACGGCAGCGACTCGGCCATGTTCGATAACTGCCTCGAGTTGCTCGTGCTAAGCGGCCGCTCGCTGCCGCACGCGATGATGATGATGATCCCGGAGCCGTGGACCAACCACGAGAGCATGAGCCCGGAGAAAAAGGCCTTTTACGAGTACCACTCCTGCCTCATGGAACCGTGGGACGGGCCGGCGTCGATTGCCTTCACCGACGGCAAGAAGATAGGGGCGGTGCTGGACCGCAACGGCCTGCGCCCCTCCCGCTATTACGTGACCAAAGACGACCTGGTCGTCATGGCCAGCGAGGTCGGCGTGCTCGATATTCCAGCGGACCGCGTGCTCCAGAAAGACCGGCTCCAACCGGGACGCATGTTCCTGATTGACACCGAGGAGGGCCGCATCGTTGCCGACGAGGAACTCAAGCAGAAAATCGCCACCGAACAGCCCTACCGCCTGTGGCTGGACAAGAACCTCGTCCGCTTGGCCGACGTGCCCGATCCGGGCATCCTCCCCGACCCCGGCCACGACACAGTGCTCCAGCACCAGGTCGCCTTTGGCTATACCTTTGAGGACCTGCGGATTCTGATGCTGCCCATGGCGCGCGACGGCGCCGAGGCGGTCGGTTCCATGGGCACGGACACCCCCCTGGCCGTCCTCTCGAACCGTCCGCAGTTGCTCTCCAGCTACTTTAAGCAACTTTTCGCGCAGGTGACCAATCCTCCCGTCGATTGCATCCGCGAGGAGATCATCATGTCCACGATGACGGCCATCGGTTCGGAGCGCAACCTGCTCCAGGCCACCCCGGAACACGCCCGACTCATCGAGCTCAAATCCCCCATCCTCACAAACGAGGAGTTTGCCAAGCTCAAGCACCTGGACCTGCCCGGGTTCAAATCCATCACCCTGCCCATTCTTTTCAAGGTCGCCGACGGCCCGGCCGGGCTGGAGAAAGCGATGGACCAGTTGTGCGCCCGCGTAAGCCAGGCGATCACCGACGGGTATAACGTGGTGGTCCTTTCCGATCGCGGCGTCAACTCGGAATGGGCGCCCATACCGGCGCTGCTGGCGGTGTCGGGGGTCCATCATCACCTCATTCGCGAGGGCACGCGCACGCGCGTCGGGCTGGTCCTGGAGTCGGGCGAACCGCGGGAAATCCACCATTTTGCGCTGCTCATCGGGTATGGCTGCGGGGCCATCAACCCTTACCTGGCCTTCCAGAGCCTCGACGACTTGCTCCGCCAGGGTCTGTTGTCCGGCATGGACCACAAGACCGCTTGCAAGAACTATCTCAAGGCGGCCATGAAAGGCGTCGTCAAGGTTATCTCAAAGATGGGCATCTCAACAATTCAGAGCTACTGGGGCGCCCAAATCTTCGAGGCCGTCGGTCTCAAACAGTCCTTCATCGACAAGTATTTCACCTGGACGCCTTCCCGGATTGAAGGGGTCGGCATCGAGGTCATCGCCCAGGAGGTCCTGGCCCGCCACGAGCATGCTTTTCCGGATCGGCCCGTCAACGGCCATACCATCGAGTCCGGCGGTCAATACCAATGGCGGCAAGACGGTGAGTTTCACCTCTTCAATCCCCAGACCATCCATAAGCTCCAGGCGGCGGCGCGGACGGGCAGCTACAAACTCTTCAAAGAGTATTCGGCCCTGGTCAACGAGCAGAGCGCCCACCTCTGCACGCTTCGCAGCCTACTCGAGTTCAAGACGGTCAAACCCGTGCCCATCGAAAAAGTCGAGTCGGTGGAGTCAATCATGAAGCGGTTCAAGTCCGGCGCCATGAGCTACGGCTCCATCAGCAAGGAGGCCCACGAGACGCTGGCCATCGCGATGAACCGCATTGGCGGCAAGAGCAACACGGGCGAAGGCGGCGAAGACCCCGCCCGCTATGT
>CAZZFF010000178.1:0-10012 GCA_964653485.1 uncultured Verrucomicrobiota bacterium
GCGCCCCCTGCTTCACTTTTCTTGGAGAGCTGGGAAACTAGGCGAGGATCAGGGTGTCTTCCACAGTTTCGCGCCGGCGTTTTCTGGCCGGCGCCGGGGCCTCGGCCCTCTCGCTGGCCGTGTTAAATCCAAGGCTCGTCCGGGCGGCGGAGGCCGAGGGTGGCCCTCCGTCCGGCAAGAAGGTGGGAGTGGGCGGGCATCCGTGGGTTTACGCGGCCACTCGACCCAATTACGACATCACTCCCGTGCTGCCCACTATCTTTGCGGACATGAGTTACGCGGGGCTGGACGGTGTCGAGTTGATGCACACGGCGTTGCGCCCAAGGGATGCGGTGGAGCGCATTGGCGAACTCTCCCAAAAGCACCATCTGCCGGTCATCGGGATGTCATTTGGCGGCGCGATGTGGGATCGCGCCCAGCACCCGGCGATCCTCGATGATGCGGAGGTGATTATTCCCCGCCTTGCCAAGCTGGGCGGGCGCACGTTGGGCACGTCGGTCGGGGCGGCGCCAGGCCGCAAAACCGAGCCGCAACTCGACGACCAGGCCGAACTGTTGCGCAAGCTCATCGCTCTGTGCCAAAGGCATGGCGTCGTCCTCAATCTCCACAACCACACCTATGAAGTCGCCGATGACCTGCACGACCTGAAGGGGACCTTGGCCCGCATCCCCGATGTCAAGCTCGGGCCGGACTTGAACTGGCTTGTGCGGGCGGGAGTGGACCCGGCTTGGTTCATCCGTCACTTTGGGCGGCAGATCGTCTTCATGCACCTGCGAGACCAGAAGAAGGACGGCCGCTGGTCGGAAGGCCTGGGCGAAGGGGACACGGATTTCGTCGGCATCGGTCGGGCGTTGCATGACATCGCGTTTGAAGGCGACGCGGTCATCGAGTTGGCGCACGAGAAGGGCTTCCAACCGACTCGTCCGCTGCCCGAAACCTGGAAGCTCAGCCGCAATTTCGTGAGGCGGGTGCTCGGTTACTGAATTGCGGCGACAATCGCGCGGGAGTTCCAACCCTGGGGACCGGTTCCCGGCAACTTTCGGGAATGATCCGGGCGATTCTTGAAATCACCAGGGTTGGCGCAAGACTTCGCGTTGGCTTGGCGGGTTTCAAGGGAGGGGTAGAATCCGCTGCAGATTGTCGAAGCCAACCGCGCTAATTCTATCGGCCAAAGGGTAATCCATTTCGCCGGGGTAGATGACGTACAATCTCGTCAGGTCCAAGTCCTTGACCGTGGTGATCATCGAGCTCGTTAGCCTGGGGGCGTCAGAGGCTTTGCACTCGAATCCAAACAAGCCGTTCCTCCTGGTTAGAACCAAATCCACTTCAGGTCCGCTCTGGACAGACCAAGTGAAGCACTCCTGCTCTCGGGCGCCAGTGAGGTTCACAATTTGCTCGATGCAGAACCCTTCCCAGGAAGAACCCAGGGCAGGATGTGCGGACAGTTTCGAGTGCTCTTGTATCAGCAACAATGCGTGCAGCAGTCCGCTGTCACGGAGGTAAAGTTTCGGGGCCTTCCGAAGGCGCTTCTGGAGGTTGGCATGGAAGGGCGGCAGCTCTCGCAGAATGTAGGCGCCCTTCAGTATTTCGATGTGGCGCTGGATCGTTTTGTAGCTCACGCTGAGGATTTCAGCGGCCTCGGAGTGATTCCAATACTGTCCGTGCTTGTGAGCAATAAGCTGGAGCAACCGGCGCCGCTGTTCGTCCGTCATGTGCGTCTCTGCCAGCAGCGGCAGGTCCCGCCTCAGAAACTGCTCGATGTAGTCGAGCCGCCAATTGAGCGACTCCTCCTCGATTTCATGCAAATAGGATCGCGGGAATCCGCCCCGCAGCCAGAGCTTCTGCCTGTTCTCCCAGCTCACTTCACCGACATTGAATCCGCTGAGGGGGAGCAGGCGAACACGGCCGGCAAGGCTCTCCGAAACCCCTTTGACCAGGCCGGGCGAAGCACTGCCCGTAATGAGGAAGCGGGTCTGGCTCTGCGGGCGGTCCGCGAGGACGCGGAGCTTGAGAAACAGTTCCGGTTTGTCCTGGGCCTCGTCAATGACAACCACTCCTTCCAGGCTGTCGAGGACCCGGAAATTGCTGTCCTCCAGCCTGGCACGGTCCAGGAGTTTGTGGAGGTCGAAATGGTTCTCCGGACAAGTGGCGAACGGGGTCGCCAGCCAGGTTTTCCCGCACTGGCGAGGTCCAAGCAAGGCGGTGATGGGTGAGTTGGCCAGCGCGTTCTTGATGCGGGCAACCATCGTCGGCCGAGGAATCTGCGACTGGAATTGCATTTCTCTTGCAGATTAGAGTCGTCGGTTCTATATTGCAAGACATTCGTGAGTGGGAAATGGAAATACCTGGATGAGCATCTGCGCCTGCGGTTGTCCGACCTCGAGCCTGAGATGTTCGAGAAGTTTTTCTTGCACTTCTTGCGCGCGGATGTGCGGTTGACCATTGCGCGTAATGGCCAGCAAATAACCAAGCGCGTGATCTCGGCGGAGACTTATGCGACCGGTCGAGGGCGAAGCCAGAAAGGAATTGACCTGCGGGCGGTCGTGGAGGGGGGCGAAGAGTGGGTTTTCCAGTGCAAGCGGCACAAGACCTGGAGTCCGGCCCAGACGCGCAAGGCTATCCAGGAGGCATCGAAATACCAGGCCAACCACTATTTCCTGGTGGTCGCCTGCGACCCGCACGAGGGAGTCCAGGACGAGATGAAGAAACATCCCAACTGGACCTTTTGGAACCTTGACACGATATGCGCTGAATTTCGCCTGCGGGTGCATCCTTCAAGGCATGCCGAAGTCCTTTTTTTCCTCCCGCGCGAAGAATTGAAACGCTTCGTGCCGTTTACTACGGAGGCGCTGATTCCGCCGGAGGAGTTTTTCAAGCCGTTTCTCGGGGCCGGCAAACTGTTCCGCCACGACTGGAAACTCGTGGGGCGGAAAAAGGAACTGGACGCACTGCTCAGCTTCGTTTCGGGCACCCAAAAGGTCCAGGTCGTCGCGGCGAAAGGGGGTGACGGAAAGAGCCGGCTGCTCTGGGGGCTTTGCCGGGAGCTGGCCGTCGAATCGCCAGAAACTCAACTCCTCTTTCTGAACCCGCACCTGCGCGGTGATCTGTCGTTCGGCCTTGTGGGCAACCCTTCGCGGCGACTCATCCTCGTGGACGACGCCCATCGCACCGAACAGGTGCCGCCGCAGCTCCTGACCCTCGCGCGCGAGGATGCAAGCGCCAAAATCGTGCTCGCTACGCGGCCCCAAGGCATCGAATCGCTCTTCCACAAACTCTATGAGACCGGCTTGGCGAACAGTATTGCGCCGCAAATCTCCCTTGCTCCCCTGGCGAGGTCCGAGGCCAAAATGCTTGCCGCCGAGGCGCTCGGCCCGAAAGCGGCAACGGACGAGATCGCGGAGTTGGCGAGGCTGACCGCGGACTGTCCGTTCCTCACCGTCATTGCCGGCGAGTTACTCCGCCAGGGCCGCCTCCGGTGGGGAAAATGGTCGAGTGACGGGGAGTTTCGCGGGCACGTGTTCCGGGAGTTCGAGAAGAAGAACTTCGAGATCATTCCCGAAGGCGACCGCGATGCTGTCCGTTGGCTTATCCGGCTCCTTGCCATGCTCGCCCCGGTCGCCATCGGGCCGCAATTCACCGAGACCGCGGCCCGTGCTCTGGGATGCACCGCGGTTTGGGTGGAAAGCCACCTGAATTGGCTGCGGGAGAGTGGATTGGTTGCCGGGCGCGACGATGGACTGCGCATTGTGCCCGACCTCTTTGCAGATTTTCTGGTCTATGACACCTGCTACGAGCCTAAGACGAGAATGCCGGCCTTCGCGCGGCGGATATTGGGGGAATTCGGCGACTGCGGCGCGGCGCTGTTGCGCAATCTCTCGGAAGCGACGTGGATTGCGCGGGCGAACGGCGTCTCGGATGAAGAGCTGCTCAAGACGCTGGTTGACCAGGAGCATCGCCGGTTCGAAGCGGCGAGTTTTCGTGAGCGTGCTCAGATGCTTGAACATTGGAGCAGGTTCAGCGTTTATCTGCCCGCAGAGACCCTGGGCTTGGCCAGGCGAGCCGTTGCGTTGAAGACCGCTCCGAAAGATACGTCACCGCCGCTGTTTGCTTCTCGTGAGCGGGATTCTCATGATCATGTGATCGATCAAGTGCCTGCGCTGCTCAAGCCGGTGGCCAAATACCACCAAGAGCACCGCCATGCGGCGCTTGATCTGCTGTGGGAACTCGGCTCTACGAGAAAGTGGGTTGATGTCCGTGGTTCAAATCATAACCACCCGTGGTCGACGATCGCCGAAGTCATCCGGTTCGAGCCGAAGAAGCAGGTCAGTGTTACGCTCGAGGCTCTTGAATGGCTCAACAACCGGCTGCAACGGCAGGATGGGTTGAAGGTACTGGAGGCCAAGGTGCCTGTTCTTCGGGCGCTGGTTGGTCCCTGCTTTGACCGCATCGTTGAGTTCACCAGGCGTGAGGGGAGAACGGTTTATTTCTGCCACGAAGCTGTTCTAGTCGAGAATACGCAGCCCATCCGTGACCTGGCCCTAGCCGTCCTGGCCTCGGTGATCAAACGCGGATCCGGGCTCGCCGTGTTGGACGCATTATCGGCACTCGAGTTGGCTCTTTGGCCGGCGAACCAAGCGTACGCGCGTTCTGGACGGGTCCAGATCGGGTTCCGGGAACGATGGCGTCCCGAACGGCTAAAGGCCTTGGCTCTGTTCGAGAAGTGCATCGCAGGGCGCCCTGGCGTTGCGATTCGATATCAAGTTCGACGGACCCTCAAGCAGGTCCTCATGTTTGAGGAGGACCCGGTTTTCGCGGAAGAGTGCCGCCGCGCGCTCACTAATGTCCCCAATGACTTGCGCCTCCGTACGGCAGTGATCCTCTTGTCAACGGCCACGGATGAGTTCATGGAAGCGCTCGATGCAACCAAGGCCCCAGAAAAAGCGGAGAGATCCGAGGGCCAGTGGAACGAAATGGTCCGTCAGGGTGCCCTTGAACTTGCTGCGTCCTATCCCGCCCCGGCCACATTGCGCGACTTTCTCTCACAACTGACGGATGAGCTGGTTCAGGCAGGCGATCAGCCTTTCGCCGACTCGCTCTTTTCCACACTGGCCGAGACTGCCCCCGTTCTGGCTAGAGGGCTGGCCGAAGGCATTGTTGAAATGAAAGGGGACACTCCGCTGGTGTGCGCCTGGCCAGCACTCGTCGCTAGTAAGCTTCAAGCCGGGGATGCCAAGAGGATCGAATTGTATCGGCGCGGCATCCAGAGCCCCGTGGCAAGCGTCAGTTCCTCGGTGATTAGAGCGTTGACCTCCCAGGCCAGTCAGAACCACCCCCTAAGCGAGACTGAACAAGGCATGGTGTTGGAAAAGGCAGGGAACGCAACGGCTTCCGTGGAAGATGCAACCTGTCTGCTCCACTTTGTACAGTGCAGCGGAGAGGCAAACTTTCCGCTCGCGCTTCGAATTCTGGAGCGCCTGCCGCTGCGAGAGGTTGCAAGTCGCGTGCTTTGGCAGATACTCGATGTCCTTGTACCCACTCCGGGGCGGAAGCTCGTGATGCCACAACCAATCGTTCGACGCGTGTTGTTAGACCTGGTGGATGTGCCGAAGCTCGATTTCGACCGGTTCGGACTGAAATGGGATGCGCTGACCAAAGCGTATCCGAGAGAGATATATGAGCTCGTCTGCAGACGCATCGCCCAAGCGAACTCCGGCGGGACTCCCGACGATTACTATCCTATCCCGACCGATTTTCGAAGCAGATTCCGTATTCCCGACCTCGCGAGCGAACAGGATTTTGCGCGCATCTGCGATGACCTTTGGCAGAAAGCGTCCTGTCGCCTTGGACAAAACGCCGATTGGTGGGTTCGGTTGTTCCAGGCTGTTGCATTCGACGGCCCCCCTCTCTGGGCGAGTTGGATGCAGCGGGACATTGAAATTGCTTCATCGGAGGAGGACTTGCTCTGGTTAGCCTGGATAATCAGGTTCGAAGGCTCTTTGGTCGTATTCCGGTTTCCCGCATTGACGCGGGCGCTGCTGAGCCGCGCTCAGACCTTGGGAGGAAGAACGGCCGAGAAGATGCGCTCAGCACTTTATGCGGCTTCTGGGCCACAGTTCCGACTGTATAGTCAAGGTGCATTGGACGGGAGGTTGGACTACGTCCAAGCTGAGGCCGTAAAGGCTGCCCAGGCACATGCTGAAGATGAAGTCCTCGGGCCGTTCTACCGTTGGATTGCCGAGGTTGAGCAGAGGGATCGCCTGATGCACAAGCTGCACGCTGAGGCTGCGATGGCTTCCCTAGACTAGCCTTAATCCCTTTTCCCGTTTGTAGGCCGGGAAAGAGTCGCGCATCGAGAGCACGAAAAAGCCGTCGCCACCGGAGGGATTGGCTGGCGGTCGCAATTCCGCTGGCCTTTTCCCTGAATCGGTGGCCCAATCGAGTCCGGTAAAGACCAGAAACGAACGTGATCCAGCTAACATGAAGCTTTTAGCCGCATTGCTCTTGCTCGTATGCGTGGCGCCAGGGGCGCCGGTGGCCTGGGCCGGCAGCGTTCGCGTTTATCCGGCGCCCGCTGGCGAGGAGTTGTCCAAGGACTTTTCTGTGCAGGTCGAGGGAAAGGAGGCGCCCGTTTACGCGGCCAAAGTCGCTCCGGCGGATGCGGCGCGCCGTTGGAAGGCCATGGATGACAAGGCCCACTCGGCCGACTATTTCGAGAAGGCCTCGTTTGCCTATTTCGACATGCAAGGCGCCGTTGCGGTGACGGTGAGCTGCCCGGAGGTGATTCAATCCGTTAAGGTCCTTCCTTCCGCGCTGGAGATTCGCCCGAATGTGCAGGGGAAGAGCCTGACCTTCAGCCTGGCAGAGCCAAGGCAGTTGACCATCGAGGTGAACGGGCGCTGGGTCGAGGCGCTGCACCTCTTTGCCAATCCGCCGGAATCCGATCTCCCCAAGCCGGGCGACCCGGATGTCATTTACTTTGGCCCGGGCATTCACGAGGTCAGCCGCCTGGTTGTGACCGATAACCAAACGGTTTACGTGGCTGGAGGCGCGGTCGTGCGCGGTGTCATTGGGACGAACGAGCCGTTCAATATCAGCGGTTACAGCGGGCTGCGAACCTACTCCCCGACGTTCTTGCTGCGAGGCAATCACATCAAGTTTCGCGGGCGAGGGATCGTTGATGGGAGTTTCTGCCCCACTCATGCCCGGCACCTGGTGCAGGTGCAGGGCAGGGACATTCTGCTGGAAGGGGTTATCCTGCGGGATTCGAGCACCTGGACAATCCCGATTCGCCGGTCGGAACGAGTCACCGTCAAGAACGTGAAACTCCTGGGCTGCCGGGCCAACTCGGACGGCATCGATATTTGCAACAGCCGGGACGTCACTGTTGAAGGGTGTTTTATCCGCACGTTGGACGACTTGATCGTGATCAAGACGGACCAGGGGCAAGGGGAGGCGCGCCACATCGTGGCCAAGGACTGCGTGCTTTGGAACGAGGTGGCCCACGCCCTGAGCATCGGCGCCGAGTTGAGGGAGAACGTGGATGACGTGCTCTTCGCCAACTGCGACGTGATCCACGACAAGGGCCGGGAATGGACGCTGCGCGTTTACCATTGTGATTCGGCGCGCATCAGCAACGTGCGGTTTGAAGACATCCGCATCGAAGAGTCGCCGCACTTGATGTCCCTCTGGATCGGCAAGGCGGTGTGGACTCGGGACGATGAGCGGGGCCATATTGACGGCGTGGTGTTCAAGAATATCCGCGCCACAACCAATCCCTTGCGCGTCCAGCTTCAGGGCTTTGACGAGACTCACCTGGTGGAGAACGTCCTGTTCCAGGACGTCGCGGTGAACGGAGCGGCACTCTCCTTCGCGGACGTGAAGACGAACGCTTTTGTGAAAGGCGTGACCGTTCGGCCATGAGCCATGGACATGCGGCAATTTCTCACACGATGGACCTGCCCGAAGACAAAGGCACCTACATCCTGATCGCCCAAGTGCCGCGGATTCTCAGGGTCCTCCGGTGCCGGAGATCCCTTCGACCGGCGCGTAGTCGTCGGTCAGGATTGGGCTGGCGGCGGCGCTGGCCGGCGGGGTGATGCGGATTCGCTCGAGGCGCTCGCCAAATCCCGGCAGGGTCACGCGCCCGGTTTGGGCGAGCAGCGCGGCGCGCTGGCGCAGGCCGTTGATGTCGGGCAGCACTGTCGCGCGGGTAGCCAGGACCACGACGTTCATGCTCGATTTGGCCGGAAAGAGGTACACCTGTGGAAACACGGTCTTCAAGGTGCGGTAAATGGCTCCGACAATGCCGGCGTGCCAGTCGTCCAGAGTGCCAATGACGTTGTCCGCAAAGATGCCGTTGGTGGTGAGGTGCTCCCGTGCCAACTCGAAAAACTCCTTGGTGGCCAGGTGCTGCGGGATGGACGAGCCGTAGCGGCCCTGGACGTAGGCATCGAGGATGATCAGATCATACCGCCTGGCGCTGCGTCGCAGGAACAGACGGCCATCCTCGATGAAGACCCGTTGGCGCTCTGATTCCTCGAATCCGAAGTAGTTCCGGGCTATCCGGAGCACGAGCGGGTCCAGTTCCACGGTGTCGATCGTCACGCTGGGATAGTAATGTTCAAAGGCCCGCTGGGCGCTGCCCCCGCCCAGGCCGATCATGAGGACGCGGCTCAGGTTCGTATTCCAAAGCCAGGGCATGTGGAAATACTCGGTGTACTCGAAATGGCCCCGCCACGGGTCTTGAAGGGAAATCCGACTCTCCGTCGCATCGTCGAAACACAGCAGACGGTAGCTCCCGTCCTCGACCACGCGGATATGGTGATAGGCCGAAGTGGCCTGGTAAATCTCGCCCGCCCCGGCGGACGAATACATCGCCAGCGCGGCTGCCAACAGGGCCATAAGTCTCCGGCACATCGGGCCCAAGGTAAATCATCCCTCCGGGCAAGGCGACGAAAAAGTCCGGCGGCCTGTTCCTTGCCGGCATTCTCCGGTGAGCTGCCATGCGCGGGTGCAAGCGGCGCGCCCGCCGCTCTGGAACGTCCAACGGGCCGCCGACGAGGTCCGGGACGCGGCCTACAACCTGGCCACCAGGAGTTCGCGCTGGAAGATGAGTTCCTTGGGCAGGTGCGAGTAGAGCTTCATAAAAAGCTCTTCCTGCATGATGATCTCGCGCCGCCACTCTTCGTTGTTCACCGTCTGGACGATTTCGAGCTTGTCCGGCGTGAAATCGGCCATGCCGGTGAGGTCGAAGCTCTTGGGATTGGGAACCCAACCCAGGGGCGACTCGTCCGCGTCAATGCGTCCGTGGCAGCGGTCGATAATCCACTTGAGCACGCGCATATTCTCGCCGAATCCGGGCCAAAGGAATTCACCCTGGCTGTTTTTGCGGAACCAGTTGGTGTGGAAGATGCGGGGGGGATGTTTGATCAACCGGTGCATGTTGATCCAGTGACGGAAATAATCCCCCATGTGGTAGCCGCAAAACGGGAGCATCGCCATGGGGTCGCGGCGGACCTGGCCGGCGCCGCCGACGGCTGCGGCCGTCATCTCGGAGCCCATAGTGGCGCCTACGTAAACGCCATGCACCCAGTTGAAGGCCTGGAAGACCAGGGGCACGGTGTCGGTGCGGCGGCCGCCGAAGATGATGGCGCTGATGGGGACGCCTTGGGGGTCGTTGGCTTCGGGGGCGAGCACCGGGTTGCGGGTCATGGGCGCGCAAAAGCGGCTGTTGGGGTGCGCCGCCTTCGTCTTGGAATCGGGCGTCCACCTGTTGCCCTTCCAATCTGTGCATTCCTTGGGCGGAGGACCGTCTTTGCCCTCCCACCAAACATCCAGGTCCGGGGTAAGGGCCACGTTTGTATAGAGGGTGTCCCGCTGGATCATCTCCATTGCGTTGGGGTTGGACTTGGAGTTGGTGCCGGGCACCACACCGAAGTAGCCGGCCTCGGGATTAATCGCGTAGAGACGGCCGTCGGGTCCGGGGCGCATCCAGGCGATGTCGTCGCCGATG
>CAZZFF010000179.1:0-9907 GCA_964653485.1 uncultured Verrucomicrobiota bacterium
AACCACCAGTGGCTCTCCTTGTGGAATTAGCCTCACCCACCTTTAACCATACCCTGCCAGAGGGCGACGCTCACTTTCTTCTTTTCTTTGCCGCCGCGCCTGCCATGCTCGGCGGCGAACTGTTTGCGTTTATGAAACCTTCTATGAAAATCACTCGGACCGCCATCCTCACCTCGTTTGCCCTGCTGTTGGCCGGCACCTTGGCCGCCACGGCCCAGCCCGCCAAAAAGGTGCTCTTCTTCTCCAAATCCTCCGGCTTCGAGCACTCCGCCATCAAGCGCGCGGAGGGCGAGATGAGCGCGGCGGAGAAGGTCCTCAAGGAACTGGGCGAAAAGAACCACATCGAATTCACCTTCAGCAAAGATGGCAGCCTCTTCACCCCGGAGAACATCGCCAAATACGACGCCTTTGCGTTTTATACCACGGGCGACCTGACCACGAGCGGCACCGACCACCAGCCGCCCATGTCCCCGGAAGGCAAGGCGGCCTTCCTGAAGGCGATTGAAGACGGCAAGGGCTTCGTCGGAATGCACAGCGCCACCGACACATTTCACTCCCCCAACGCCGAGAACCTCGACCCCTACATCAAGATGATCGGCGCCGAGTTCATCGTTCATGCCGACCAGCAGAAGACCCGCATGATTTGCGCCGACAACAAGTTTCCCGGCCAGAGCGCCGTGCCCGCTGATTTCGCGCTCCTCGAAGAGTGGTATGCGCTCAAGTGGTTCGCTCCGAATCTCCACGTTTTGCTGGTCCAGGACACCTCCGGGATGAGAACCAACGGCAACAACCGCTGCTATGCGCGCCCGCCCTACCCCGCCACATGGGCCCGGATGTGCGGCAAAGGGCGCGTGTTCTACACCAGCATGGGCCACCGCGAAGACGTCTGGACCAACCCCGTCTTCCAGCAGGTCCTGGCCGGCGGCCTCAACTGGGCCGTTCGCAACGTCGATGCTGACGTCACCCCGAACATCGATACCGCCACCCCGCAGGCCAACGTCCATCCTTAAGCCCGCGAGGGATTGAGCTCGGAGACCTGGACTATGTCCTTCACTGCCGCGCAGATTGCTGGGGAACTCCAGGGCCAACTCGTCGGCGACGGCTCGGTCGAGATCGTCGGCCTGGCGCCCGCTGACCGCGCCCGTCCCGGCGAACTGACGTTCGCCGAGAATGCCTCTTACTTCGCCGCCGCCGAGAAAAGCCAGGCCGCGGCGATCCTGGTGGACGGGCCCTTTGTTTGCCCTGGCAAAGTTCTCATTCGTGTCCCGAACGCGAGGATCGCCCTGGCGCGGCTGCTGCCCATGTTCTTCCCGCCTGAGGAACACCCGATGGGCATCCATCCCAGCGCCGTCATCGCCGCCTCGGCCCGGATCGATCCGACGGCCCACGTCGGGCCAAACTGCGTCCTGGGAGATCGGGTGCGGCTGGGAGCCCGCTCCGTTCTGATCGGTGGGAACGACCTGGGCGCCGACTGCCAACTGGGCGATGACGTGTGTTTGTTCCCGAACGTCGTCCTCTATCGGCAGACGCACATCGGCCATCGTGTCACCATCCACGCAGGCGCCGTCATCGGCGCCGACGGCTTCGGGTACGTGCTCGACGAAGGACGCCACCGGAAGATGCTCCAGCTTGGCAACGTCATCATCCACGACGATGTCGAGATTGGCGCCAACACCACCGTCGACCGCGGCACCCTCGGCCCGACCGTCATCGGCCAGGGCACCAAAATTGACAACCTCGTCCAAGTGGCCCACAACGTCGTCATTGGCCGGCACTGCCTCATCATGGGGCAAGTCGGGTTTGCCGGCAGCACCCACCTGGGCGATTACGTCGTGGTGGCCTCCCAATCCGGCGTGGCCGACCACTTGAACCTGGGGAACGGCGCGGTCGTGGGCGCAAAGTCCGGCGTCATGCGAGACATCCCGGACGGCGGCCGCGTGTTGGGCATCCCGGCTGCCCCCGGCCCCCAGGCCAAGCGCCAGATGGTCGCCATCCAGCAGTTGCCCGAACTGCTCCACCGCATGCGCGCAATGGAAAAGCAGATCGAGCAACTCACGGCCCGCTGCGCAACAAAATAGTCATCATTGGCGGGCCGGCGAAATCCGCGGCGTGCGGCTCCCGGCCTGTCTTATCGGCCCTGCGCGGGTGGTTCCACACTTTCCGCCTGGGCCTCTTTTGGCAGCGGCAGGCCGAAAGAGAAGATTGCCCCACGGCCGGGCAGATTGCGGGCCGAGATCCAGCCCTGGTGGTCCTCGATGATGCGTTTGCAGATGAACAGTCCCAAGCCTGTGCCGTGCTCCTTCCGGTGAGTGGCAAAGGCCTCGAACAAATGTCCCAGCATCTCCGCCGGAATGCCCGGCCCGGTGTCCTCGACCTCTGTGACCACCTCCGTCGGTTTCACCTGGAACCGCACAAAGACCGTGCCTCCCTGCGGCAGGGCGGCGGTGGCATTATGGATGAGGTTGAAAAAGACCCGGCGCACGCGCTGCGGGCTAATCTGCAGCGTCACCAGCGGCAAGGCGCCCTCCAACTGGAGGTTGACCGATTTCAGCGCCGCCGGGCGACGGGCCTCCTCCAGTATCTCATGCGCCAGCGCGCCGTAGTTCAAGGGGGTGAGCAGCAGATTCTCCGGTGAATCCTGCGTGAAGGCGAGGATCTCCCCCACCATTTCTTTGATGGCGCCGATCTGCTGTCGAATCGTGTTCCTCGCGCGATGCCGGCCGTTGCGGCTGGTTTCGGGCAGACAAGCGATTTCCGCAGCCAGACCGATGATATGGACCGGGTTCTTCAAGTCATGAACGATCGAGCGGGCGAACCAGCCGATCAGCGCCAACCGTTCGGCCTGGAGCAGTTCGCGCACGTGCTGGCGGTTGAATTCCAGCAGTCTCCTCGATGTCTCGCGCAGAAGAGTTCGCGACAGCACGCGCGAGCGGTCCACCAGCCCCAAAAAATCGGCCCGGGGAAAAAACAAGACCGCGGTCGGCTCGACCGCCGCCGCAGTGGCGAACCGCGGCTGATCATCCAGCACCGCGATTTCCCCGAACAGGGCCCCCGCCGACAGGCGCGAAAGCACCCGCTGCTTATTGGGTCCCGCCAGCATCGAGATCTCCACCAAGCCGTCCTGCAGGACATAAACCCCATCCCCCGGCTCGCCCTCTTTGAAAATCGTTTGGCCCGCCGCGTAGGACCCCTCGCGCGCCATGCGCCGCAACTCGCCCAACTCGTCGGCCGTGAGTCCGGAAAAACATGGACATTGTTCCAGCATTCTGTTCAGCGTTTCGGCGGATTCTACCCCTCGCGAGCGCCCGGTCAACCCGAAACCCGCGCCCGCCCGGCCCGGCATCATTCCACTCTCCCGGGTGACGGCTTCCCGCTCCTGAACTTGACGGGCATACTCCGGCGGGTATGTTGCATCCTATGGGCCGGACCAGTCGCTGGAGCCAGTTTCATTTCGCGTTCGCAGCCGCACCGCGACGGCATCTCATCCCCTGGTTGGTTCTCCTGGCGATGGGCCTTGGCGCCTCGGCGCAGCCAGGCCCGGGCGCGCCCACCGGCCCGCCCGCCCCGGAACTCACCGGCAATGTCTGGCTCAACTTGACGAACGCGAGCCGGCTCTCGCTTGCCTCCCGGTACGGCAAGGTGACCGTCGTGCATTTCTGGACTTTCGATTGCGTCAACTGCAGGCACAATCTTCCCTTCTATCTGCGGTGGCGCCGGCGCTTCGCGGCCCAGGGCCTTGAGGTCATCGGCATCCACACGCCGGAGACCCCCGCCGAACGCGACCCGGCCAACGTGGCCAGGAAAGTCAAAGAACTGGGCATCGACTACCCCGTTCTGCTGGACCCGGACCGGGCCAACTGGGAACGGTGGCAGCAGCGCTATTGGCCGGCCATCTACCTGATCGATAAGCAAGGCCGCGTCAGATACTGCTGGGAGGGCGAGCTCGAATATCAAGCCAGCGACGGCAATGCCAGGATGACCAATCTGATCGAGGGCTTGCTCAGGGAATGAGGTTGGGATTAACATTCGGATCGAGATTAGGAAGAGAAATTAGGAGCGAAGCTATGTTAAAACTGGGTGTGAACGTCGATCATGTGGCCACTCTGCGCGAGGCGCGGTATCGCGGAAACGGCTTTGGCGAGCCTGACCCCGTGGCGGCGGCGCTTTCCTGCGAGGCCGCCGGGGCCGACGGCATCACGGCGCACCTACGGGAAGACCGGCGCCACATCCAGGACCGGGACGTGTGGAAGCTGCGCCAGACCATTCGGACACGGCTAAACCTGGAGATGGCCAACTCGGCCGAGATCGTGGCAATCGCGCTGAAGCTCGAGCCGGACATCACCTGCCTGGTGCCCGAGCGGCGCCTGGAGGTTACGACTGAGGGCGGCCTGGATGTCGCCGGCAACGTGCGCGCCCTGACCGATACCCGGATGAAACTCAACGACGCCGGCATCGAGGTGAGCATGTTCATCACGCCCGACCCGGCCCAAATCCAGGCCGCGGCCCAGGCGGGCAGTCAATTCATCGAGTTGCACACGGGCGCCTACGCCGGGGCCTTCGACGACCCGCCGCGGCGCGAAGCCGAACTCCAGCGGTTGATCGCCGGCGCCGGCCAAGCCCACTCCCTCGGCCTCAAGGTCAATGCCGGCCACGGCTTGAATTACCAGAACCTCCCGGTCCTCCTTCGCGTTCCGCACTTGGTCGAGCTGAACATCGGCCACAGCATCGTCAGCCGCGCCATCGCCGTCGGCCTGCCCGCCGCCGTTCAGGAAATGCTCCGGCTCATCAAGGCTGAATGATTCTGGGTCTCGGCATCGACATGATAGAGGTGGCGCGGGTTGCGGCCTCCCACGAGCGGTTTGGCGAGCGGTTCCTCAACCGGGTTTTTCTCCCGGACGAGATTCGGTACTGCCTGTCGCACCAGAAGCCCGCCCAGTTCTTGGCGGCCCGTTTTGCCGCGAAAGAGGCCATCTCCAAGGCATTCGGCACCGGCATCGGCGCCCAGCTTGGCTGGCTGGACATGGAGGTAAGGCGCCGGGACAGCGGCGAGCCCTTTGTCGTCCTGCACGGCGCCGGAAGGAAGTTGTTCGAGCAACGCGGGGCGCAGGCCTTGCTTCTGAGCTTGAGCCACGCCCAACTTCACGCGGTGGCAGTGGCCATCCTGGAAGGAACCCCAGGGCGGGCGCCTGCGGCGTAGGAAGGCTTTGGCGCCCGCCACCCTCTTACGTTTCCAAAGCTCCCCCCCCACCTCGAATGCTGAATTCCCGGAAGCGAAATCCTCACGATGGCTCAGCCGGCGCTTCCCCGGAGCAGCTCTCGCTGCCAGTTCATCAAGTCGGGCTGGTATTTGTCCCAGTCGTAAGCCAGGTCCGAGAGCACCGCGCGGCTGGCGATGAGCGTGGGATCAATTCCCAATGCGCTCGCCCGGGCGTCCCGGCAGGTTTGGAGTTCCAGGAACCGCCGCCGTTCGCCCTGGCTGGGACGGCGGCTGGCAAAGCGCAGTATCTTGGGGTGGTGGTCCGGGGACAGGCTCAGTCCCCGCGAGACCGCCTTCAACACCCCGCGCCGACGGCGCTCGCTCAGGTGCCTGGGCAAGAGCGGCTCCACGGGCCGGGAGGCCGCGGCGGCGGCGGCGATGTCCACCAGCAACTGGTGGCTCAGCACGAAGAAGGGAGGCTTGTTGGCGGCTATCGCCTCGGCATCCCGCCACTGCCATAGCTCTCGCAGGATTCCCAGCGCCGGGCGGTCGAGCAAATGGCTGCCCTTGACGCGCCAAACGGAGTCCAAATCCGGCGGGCGCTCCCGCGTCGCGTCGGCGATGAGCCGCGCGCAGGATTCCTGATGCCAACTGAGCCGGCCCGCGCCCTTGAGTTCCTCCCTGAGCCTGTCGGCCAGCGGCTTGAGATAGTGGGTGTCGTTGCGGGCGTAAAGTTCCATGCGCTCGGTCAGCGGACGCAATGCCCAATTGGCCTTTTGAGGCCCTTTCTCGAGCTTGACACCGAGGTGCTTCTCGACGAGGTCGCCCAGGCCGAACTGGCGGTGCCCAAGCAACCGCGCCGCCAACATGGTGTCGAAAATGAAGCCCGGCACGAACTCGTGGTGCTTGCGCAGCAGGCGCAGGTCGTAATCCGCCCCGTGCATGAGCAACTCGCGCCCGGCGAGGGCGTCCAGCAGCGGGCTCAGGTCGATCCCCGCCAGGGGGTCAATGAGCCGATCCCCGGAAACGGTGCCGATCTGAATCAGGCACACCTTCTCAGGGTAGGCATGCAGGCTGTCCGCCTCGGTGTCCAGCGCCACCCACTGGGCGGCGCGCACCACCGGCAAAAAAGCCGCCAATCGTTCTTCGGTGTCAACCACACCAAAAACTATATAATCCCTCCGCAAAGAGCCACCACGAAAGCGACGGCGACCACCGCGCGCTTGCGTATGCTTTGGCCTTATTGGTATTATTCCGCCCGATGAATCTAGCTGGCGCGTTTGCCGACTCGGCGCATAGGCGCTCCCGGAAGATCGCCCTCTACTGGGGCGATCGTGAATACTCGTACGCGGAACTCTGGGAGCAATCCTGCGTGTTCTCCCTCAGATTGCGGCGGCATTTCGGAGTTAAGCCCGGCGACCGCGTGGGCCTCTGGCTGAGAAACTGCGCCGAGTTCATTCCGGCGCTCTTCGGGATTCTTGACGCCGGGGCTGTGGCGGTGCCGATCAACAGCTTCCTCAAGCTTGATGAGGTGAGTTACATCCTGGCCGACGCCGGGATCGACGTGCTCATTACTGACGCCGAGTTGAGTTCTCATTCCCGAGCGCTGGCGGCTGCGCGCCCCCAACTCCGCTTGATCGAGGTCCAGCAGGCGACGACATGGGCGCCCGAACGGGAAACAGGCCCCAGGGGCCAGCCTCGGCGCGCGGCCGACCTGGCGGTGCTTATCTACACCTCAGGCACCACCGGGCGGCCCAAAGGGGCGATGCTCTCCCACAACAACCTCCTGCACAACGTCGAGAGCTGCCGCGTTGTCTTGCGGACCGTGGAAGCCGACCGCTTTGCCGTCCTGCTGCCGATGTTCCACAGCTATATGCTGACCGTCGGGCTCCTCCTGCCTTTGCTGGTTGGAGGGTCGATCGTCCTGGTCAAATCGCTGCACCCGGTCCGAAGCGTGCTGGAGGAGATTCTCCACCGCCAGGCCACTGTGCTGCCGGCCATCCCCCAGTTCTACCGCAGCATCGTCAGCGCGCCCATCCAGGGCCCATTGCCTTTGCGCATCTGCGTGAGCGGCGCCGCCCCGCTGCCGGCGCAGGTCCTTAAGGAGTTTGAGGCCAAGTTCCGGATACCGCTCATCGAGGGCTACGGCCTGAGCGAAGCCAGCCCGGTGGTGACCAAGAACCCGCTCGACGGCAGCCGCAAGCCCGGCTCAATAGGACTGCCCATCCCCAATGTCGAGGTAAGCATCCAGGACGAGGCCGGGCGCGAGTTGGGCGCCAACGAAATTGGCGAACTCTGCGTGCGCGGCGGCAACGTCATGCTCGGTTACTGGAACCAACCTCACGAGACCGCCCGCGTCCTGCGCAATGGCTGGCTGTTGACCGGCGACATCGGCCGCCGGGATGCCGAAGGCTACTATTTCATCACCGACCGCAAGAAGGACATGCTCCTGGTCAATGGAATCAACGTCTATCCGCGCGAAATCGAGGACGTTCTCTACCAATTCCCCGGCGTCAAGGAGGCGGCCGTCGTCGGCAAACCCGATTCCCGCAAAGGGGAGCAACCCGTCGCCTTCATCACCCCGAACGACGGGGCCGTCCTTGAAGAAAAGGCCCTCCAGCAGTTCGCCCGCACACGGCTGGCCAACTACAAAGTGCCCCGCAAAGTCGTCGTCCTGCCCGCCCTCCCTCGCAATGCCACGGGCAAGATACTCAAAACCAGCCTCAGACAAATGTCTTAGGGCGTCAGGCCGATTGGACAAACGCCGGGGCGCTGGGAATCTCCCCCGGAGCCGCCCGGAGAAACCGCGCCAGCCAGATGCATGCCACCACGCAGGCCAGCGAAACCAGGCCCGCCCGTGGATAATGGGTGATCTCCTGGTTTGGACCCTGGCCAATGATGCCTCCGCTCACCCAGGCGGCAAGGCCGCAGGAGAATTGCTGGACCGAGGAATTGACGCTCATGAAGCCGCCCCGATAGCGCGATTCGACCGTCGCCGTCATCATCGCCATGGCCGGAACAAATCGGCCGGACATGCAGATCATGAGGAGCGTCGAAACCGACAGCGCCACCAGCAGCGGGACTCGCGGGAGATTCGTCAGCACCAGCACGGGCGCCGTCGTGGCGAGCGACATCAGAGTGAAAACCCGGAGTTTCCCCGCGCGGTCAGCCCACCGCCCCACCCAGTTCATACTGAAGAGCGTGCATAAACCCCCTGCCACGTAAATGAACGGCAGTTGCTTCTCAGTCAAGCCCACGTTGTACACCATGTAAGTCGCCAGGGTGGGAAAGATGCTGAAGCCGGCGCAGGTGAGAATCGCCATAAACAGAAAGGCCATTTGATGGCTTGGCTCCATGAGGACGGCCAGCATACGCGCCACCGGATGCTGTTCATGGCCATGGTCGATATGACCCCGCAGGACGGGCACGAACCGCATCACGCCCATGAGAATCGGCGCGCTGATCCCGGCGATCACATAGAACGGCACGTGCCAGCTAAAATCCGAGGCGAGCACAAGCCCCAGCGGCACCCCGAAAATCGAAGCGACGGAAAAGGCGGACATCACCAGCCCCATCGCCTCGCCCCGCCGGTGCTCCGGAATCACATCACCCACGATGGCGAGAATCACCGCACCCGTCACACCCCCGAACATGCCGGCAATGGCGCGCGCGGCCACCAAGAGGCGATAGGTGGGGGCCAGCGCGCACAGCAGCGTGCCCGCCGCGAAACCCACATAGAGCCACAGCAGCGCTGTCTTGCGATCAAAGCGATCCAGGAAAAACCCCGCCGCCACGCCGGCCACCCCCGCCGCGATGGCGTACGCCGCGACGATCATGTTGAACTCGGCCGGAGTAATGCCCATGACGCGCATGTACTGGGGTCCCAGCGGCAGGATGATCAAAAAATCGAGGTTCGTGGTAAACTGGATGGCTGCCAGCAGCAGCAGCACCAATCGTTCATTCTGTAGTTTCACGTCCAAAGCTCAAAACGTAGCACGGAACCCGCGCGGCGCGAACGCAAAAGTGTGAATGATCCCCCGCTGACGGCGTCTAATATTATGGACCTGACATTATGAAACCGAGAAATGTGAGTTGGATTGGGTTGGCGGCCTTGTTGGCTGTTCCTGCGTATGCGGCGGATTCTTCGACGCCCGGTGGCGCTCCCCCGCCCCCGGCGGGCGTCTCAAGCGCCCCGGTGCAGAACCAGGCGGCTGTTTCCCCGAGTGCGGCCGAAGTCGTAAAACTGTCCCGCGCCGGGATGGGCGATGAAGTGATCCGCGCCTACATCAAGAGCTGCCAATCGCCGTTTACCCTCTCAGCCGATGCGATTTTGCAACTCAAAGACGCTGGAGTCACCTCGCCCCTAATCGCGGCGATGCTGGCCCACGACACCTCGTTGCGCGGCCAAAACCCGCCGGCGCCTTTCAACTACAACCAGAGGCTCTATCCGCCCGCCGAACAGACTCCGGGCGCGCCCGCTCCGGCCCAACCGGCTCCTCAACAGCAGTTCGTTGCCCCCGCCCCTGGCCCGGCGCCGGCAGGCCAGACACCGCCTCCAGTCCCCACGGAGGTCATCCCGGTCTCCCCAGGCCCGGATTATTATTGGGCGCCGGGCTACTGGGGCTGGGATAACGGCTGGATTTGGGTTGGCGGCGGCTGGCGCTTCGGCGTTGGCTTGGGATGGGGCGGATGGGGGTGGGGATGGGGCGG
>CAZZFF010000180.1:0-9658 GCA_964653485.1 uncultured Verrucomicrobiota bacterium
CGCCTGAATGGCATTCAGGAGGTCAGGGGTTCGAACCCCCTCGGCTCCACCATCCGGCCGGAGCGGAAAACCGGCCACGTTCTCAACAGCCGCTAAAAGCCCTGGTAATCGGCAGACTCACTGGTTGCCCTCCGGTTTCAGCATAAAATGCGCCCCCAGTCTGCGACCGTAAGCCGCTCGGAAGGGGTTGTGGCTAAACGCGGACGACGCAGCAGCTCGCAAATGCACTAAGCTGCTTTACGGGAAGGCCCAGGCGCTCGAAAAGGGTTTTGATATCGCTCTGATTCCGATATGGCAGTGTCTCCGGGGCGGCGTTAATCAGGGTGCGGGGATTAGCAAACCTCCGCATAACGCGCTGCATTTTGAATGTGTTCCTTTTCTCCTGCATCGTGCAGAGCAGGGACACGCGCAGCAACGCGAGCGAGGCGCGAAGGCGACCAAGGTCGGCCCTTTCAGCCACCCAGCCAACCATCTGAGCGGGATTCAACAGGTAAATCTCCAAACTCTGTCGAAACGCGAGCTTGGCGTTGCTGAGCAGGCCGACCATCTCAAGGAAGTCCTCCTGGACCGCACTTGCTTTGTAGAAGGCCACGAAAACCTTCCCCGACTCTTTGACGACTCGCCGTCCTTCCTTGAGAATGGCTCGGATCTCGTCTTCCTCCGGAGTGAAATCGACCACCCCGGTGGCGTAGATGATGGTCGCGTAACTGGCCGTCGGGAAGGGCATGGCCTTGGCATCAGCCTCGACCAGGGCAATCCCCCTGCGAAGTTTCGCCTGCCGGACCATTTCCGAACTCAGATCAACGCCATCGCACTCATAACCAGAGTTTCGCAACTCCGCGACGATCAACCCCTGACCCGCTCCGACAACCAATACCGGGGACTCAATCTCCGGCAGCAGACGGCGAACACTTGCCCGATCGAAGTTGGTGTCCTCGATCTCGGCGTGAAACCGCGCCAGGGTATTCCAGAAATCAAAGCAGTGGTTCATAGACGATCAAGCACGGCCTGGAGGCCGGCGTTTTCGTTCGCGGTTTGGACAGCGAGGCTTCCCGCCTCCTCGTCGGTTTGCGCCTGGAGACCGTGGAGGTTTGGCCGACGTGGTGGCACAGGGCGCATTGAATTGCACCATAGCACTGCGGAGTAGCGCGTCAACCGGCCCCATTTCTCAGTTCCGAACGCTAACGCGGCAAAACCGCGGCCCGCTTCCCGGGTTGGCGTTATTGCTGCACAGTTCTTTCAGAGTCTTCCGGGCCGGGCAGCGCACCGCGCTAACGCCCCTGAGCAATCCGGTAAAAAAGCCGCGATTCAGCCGTCGTCGGAACGAACAGATCCAAGTCATAAGTTCTCGCCTGCACGGCACGGACCAAATGCCAATTCCTGGCCGGAAGTGACTCGGCGCCGGCCATCCGTGCTGAAGTCGCCAAAAAGAACCTCAGGGTCATGCCGGAGAGGGGGTGCGCCGAGCGAAAGTCGGCGCACCCCACCGATGGTCTGACACTGGCCTTTGAGGCGGCCTGGCCGTCAGGTTCAGTTTTGGTCGCCCGTCGAATGGAGGCATTTACCGGGACGCCTCTTCCCCCTCAGGGCGGACGATGGTCGCGATGAAGGCGTTGCTTTCGTAGTTGTAGTTCCCAACCATCTCGCCATGTTCGTTGATCCCGTACAGTTCGTTCCCCGTCTGGCCCGGGAAATCCACCGTGACATAATCCCCATGGCTCAACAGAAAACCGTGTTGAACCTGGGATGCGTCCACGTAGCGGCCGACGATCTGGCTCTGGTTGTTGATGCCAAGAGCGAAGGTCGAAACGGCGCCGGGCACGTCCAGAGTGCGGAAGCCATGCTCATCCAGGAGAAAGCCGTGCGTGTTTTGCGAGGCGTCAACATACCACCCAACGATTTGCCCCTCATCGTTGAGGGCACTGCAAGCAGTGCCGAGGGAGCCCGGATAGTCGATCTGCGCATACCTCCCGTGACGCCAGAGGAAGCCGTGAAGGCCAACGTTGTTGAGGACGGACTCCAAATCAGTGGCGCCGAACCCCACGAGGGCCCCGGCATCGTTGATGCCGTACATTGAGCTTGTGCCTTTGCTGATCGCATCGGGCAGCAAGGTGATCTCTCCTGTGGGGCTGCGAAGAAAGCTCTGGAAGAAGGAATGCGCATCGGTGTAGGTGCCGACGGCGGTTCCGGCGTCGTTGATACTATTCAACTCGGCCAACCAGTTATAGCCAAAAAACGGATTCGGGTCGCCGCCGGCGCCGGGAATAACCACATCGGTGAACACACCCTCGCGGTGAAGGAAGCCGCGAATGTCGGTCGGGCTGCCTGGCAGACAGTAGTTGCCCACGAGAGTTCCGTGATTGTTGATGCCGAAGACCCCGGGGGTTATGCCGCCGGGCGCGGTCATTTCGGTGAACTGGAACCGCATCGCGGCCACGGCATCCATGGATTTTAGGCCCACCAAGGCAGCGGCCATCAGCAGCAAGCCGAGAAGTTTACCGGACGCGTGGCGCCCGACGTGTTTGTGATTCAATTTGTTTTTCATTCTGGTTCTTTTTCTTTTCAGGCGACACGCGCCTGAGTTCTGGTCTTTGCTTTTGGTTTCTTGTTTCCGCCACCGTTCGCCAGTGGCGAGGTTCATGCCTCTACATAAGCAACCGGGCGGGAAACATGGCCAAAGAAGTCCACACATTTTTCAGGGGGCGGAGCTACGGCCTCAGTCGGGATGAGGTTGACCGTTGCTACGCGAACGAAGTCCGCCGGACCGGACGGCGCGCGTGCTCTCGGCCTCTGGGGCTTTGGCCATCGGGCAACAACAGGAACGGGCGCCAGCCCCCCGGCCAGCGCCCGTTCCGTGTCCGTTATTGAAGAGGTGACCGGACCTCGCCCCAAGAGTTGTATTGTCTCGGAGTGGCGGTCATTGAAATTTGAAATCACGGCGTACGGATACGGCAAAAGGGATGCGAATCCACGCCGCTTTCCGGATTTGTGAAATGGAGTGCATCCGTCAAGGTGTTGGTCCATAGAGGCAGCCAGCTCACCAGATCCGTCGAAGCTTCGACGACGACCACCTTTCCCGCCGGTCCGGCGAGATCGAAGCCGAACTGGCGGCCGTTGGACCCGAAAGTTGCTGCAGGGGAGGTGATCACAAGTGCCGGAGATCCTTTGCGGATGGTGTTGTTGTTCCAGTCCGCTACATAGACGTTGTCCTCGCTGTCCAAGGCCACGCCGGTTGGGAGATTAAACCGCGCGGCGCTCCCCGTCCCGTCCGCGCTGCCAGAAGTGTCCGCCCGCCCGGCTAGCGTCGTCACCACCCAATTCGTTCCGACCGGCGTGACTTTCCGGATCGTTTGACTGACCTGGTCGGCCACATAGACGTTGCCGGCGCTGTCCACCGCCACGCCGTCGGGATAACTAAACCGCGCAGTACTGTTCGTTCCGTCCGCGCTGCCCGTATGCAAGGGGATGCCGCTCGCATCAACTCCGCCCAGCCCGACCAGGGTCGTCACCACCCAATTCGTTCCAACCAGCGTCAGTTTCCGGATCGTGCAGTTGCGATCGTCTGCGACATAGACGTTGCCCGCGCTATCCACGGCCGCGCCCGAAGGAATCGCGAAACGCGTGGCGCTTCCCATCCCGTCCCCACTGCCTTCAACGATCGCCTTTCCGGCGATAGTGGTGAAGCTGTAAGGAGTGGTGAATTTGCCCTGGCCCTTGACAGCCAGAGGCAGGACGGCCGGCCAAAGCACGACACCACCCGCACCGATATTAATGATGGTCTGATTTTTGATTTTGTGTTTCTTCATACCTCTACATACGCAACCCGGCGCCGAACCTGGCCAAAGACACTCAAACGCTTTCATGGCGGACGAATGCCGAGCAGGGGGCGCTGCACACCGAAAACTGAGGGTGATTTGGACGGTGAAACCGCTATAGTAGCGTGGCGAACTGAGCAAGCATCAGTGAAGCGAGAGTGGCGCAGACCACGGACACCGCTCACACCGAACCCGGGGCTCACGGCACAATCTTTAGCGACCCGGTCTGCACCAGGGGCGCTTGCGGACCGGCCGCCGTTTGGCTCCCCGTCCAGTTGTTCGAGAACCACAGACCTGCCGCATCATCGCTGACTTGGATCGACAGCGTGGACTGGCTGCCCCGGGCGCCCACGTCATAGTAAGCCACTAACTGCACTACCACATTCGTGGCCACTACCCTGGCCCTTGACGTGGTGACATCCTCGATGGTCGCCGTGCCCACCAGCGTCGCATACGGCGGCGCCGGTGGCGGCGGATAGAACGACAAGTTGTTAATCGAGTTGGCCGTGATCAGGTAGGTGCACAACCCATTGCGCCCGGGCTTGGGCACGTAGCCGGCAATGCCCGACGGAGGTTTTGCGCTGAGCGTGACCTTGACAAGGCCGGTTAATTCGGTGTCCTTCCGGGCGTAGCTGCTGTTTATCGAGAAGGTAACCGCCGTCCCCGGGGCCGGCGATAGCAATCCCGCGGGCGCATACTTCCCCAGCGCCGGATTCGTCGTGGCCAGATAACTGACGGGCTGGGAGCCGCTGCCCGCAATCGAACCGGCGCCGTTGTTGCCGTCCGTAACCGTGGACAGGTTCGTGTCGCCTGCGTTGGGGTTGTAATAGGAGCCAGGGGCGGCGCTGAGAGTCAGCGTGTAGCTTCCATTGACGGGCACACGTTTCATCGCATAGGCGACGCTGCCGTCTTGTCCAACGGGCACTGGCCCAGACGATTTGGTATAAGATCCCTTGGGCGAGGTACCGGTGAGCGTCAGTTGGACCAGGGCATTGGACAGGCTCCCCGAGGGCGGCAGATACGGATTGTAAACCGGATTAGTCGTGCCCAGCAAATTCGGTGGGCTTAGCCTGTAAGTCAGGTCGAGCTCTTCATCGGTCTGCGTGGGTGCTACGGTAAAGTCCGCCAATCCAGTGTACACCGCATAAGCGTCCATCGGTTTGACGACCAGGGTGGTGCCCAGACTGGACCAGGTGAAGTTGGAACTGACCGATGAGCCCGGGGTGACCGTCAAGCTGTAGTTGCTGGGGGCCACCAGGATCTGGACGTTGGTCAGCCCGCCCACGAGCGCGAGCTCACCCGAAGCCGGAGATAGCCCGACAGAATACACCTCCGACCCGAGCGCGACCTCGGCACAGAATCCTGAGGCAGACTGTGCGCAGTCAGGATTGAGTGGGAACAGGTTAAGGCCGGGCATGGGGACATTGACTCCCAGGTTCACATAGGCGCCGTATTGCTGGCATGGAACTGCCGACCTGGCGCAAGCCGCCGGCGGTGGGTTTGTGGCATTGATGGTACCCGTACGATTATTGTAATACAACGGGGTCACCGTGACAGTGGCCGTCGAGACGAAGGGGATAACGGTCAGGGCGCCGGCCGCGTAGGTGATGGCATAATTGGGGTCAGCAGCGCCGGCGGCGGCGATGGCGTAACTACCCACCGGGCTACTGGCCGAAGCGGTGGTTGTGACTATGGGCAGGGTGGTGAGGCTGGCGGCGGTGTCCCGATTGACGAATCCGGTGTAACTGACCGTGAGTGTCGGCGTCGGGGCCCCGTAAACCTTGCTTCGGTTGTTGGCCGTGATGGTCAGGGGCGCAGGGCTAACGGTCAGGCTGCCGGGCGCAAAGGAAATGGTGTAGTTAGCGTCCCTGGCGCCGTTGACGGTGATGGGGTAGGTGCCCACCGGGCTTCTCGCCGAAGCCGTAGTCGCCAGGGTCGGCTGGGCGGTAAGGCTGGCGGCGGTGTCGCCGTTGACAAATCCGCTGTAAATGGCGGTCAAGGCCGGCAGCGGCCCGCCGTAGATCATGCTTAGGTTGGCCGTGACGGTCAGGGGCGCCGGAGTGACGGTCAAGGTCCCACCTGTGTAGCTGACGATGTAGTTGGCGCCAACGGCGCCGCCGACGGTGATAGCGTAACTGCCCACGGGACTGCTGGCGGACGCCGTAGTCGTAAGCGTCGGCGAGGTCGCGAGGCTGGCAGGCGTGTCGCCATTGACGAATCCGGTGTAACTGACCGTGAGTGTCGGCGTCGGGGCCCCATAGGCATTGCTTTGGTTGTTGGCCGCGATACTCAGCGAGGCTGGGTGAACAGCGAGGTGGAAGCTCGCCTTCGCACCGGACGAGGGTGCGGCTTGGTCGGTGGCCGTAACGGTGACGGTGTAGGTTCCTGCCGCGGTGGGCGTCCCGCTAAAGGTCCCCGATGAGGCGGCGAAAGCGATGCCGGGGGGCAGGCCGGAGGCGCTATAGCTTAGGCTCTTGGCCGAGTTCAGATCGGCGAAGGTGTCGGCCGGGATGGCGTAAGCGAAGGGTGTACCGTAGGTGGCGGACTGGTCGGGAATGCTGCCGGCGCTGATGACCACGCACTTGCCATTGCTCCCAGCCAGAGCGATCGCCTCGATTTCGGCCAGCGAAAGCGCGTTAGTATAGACGGTGGCTTCATCGATCAGACCGGCGAAAGTGTACCAGCGTCCGGAGACGCCGCCTGGCCAGGCCACCGTGTAACCGGTTCCCAGTTGGTAATGGTACGCCGAAGCATAACCGGTTGGGGTGGCGGCCTGGCTGCCGATCAGTACTCCATCCAGATAAGTGGTTTGATTGGTCCCGTCATAGGCGAGGGCGACATGATGGAATTTGCCATCGTTCACCGGCGCCGGGCTGGCCAGCGGGCTGATTACTCCGGCCCAAAATACCTCCGTCCGCAGCAGGCCGTCGGCGCCGACGTAGATTGCGGGGGCCCAGCCCCCGGGTTGCACATAGGCTGGGGTGTCCTGCTGCCCGAGGATGACTCCGCCCGCGGTCGTCTGGAACCAGGCCTCGAGGGTGAAGGGGGAGGGAGCTGGGAATGGGAACACAGCGCTGGGCAGAGCCACGTAGGGGCTCTGGGTGCCGTCGAACGAAAAGGCCTGCCCGACTTCCCCCGGCGCAGAGGTGGTGTCCCCGCCGAGCGTGGCGTTGAAATTGCCAGTGAGGTCCAGCCCGATGCCCTCTCCTTTCCACCAGGCCGCGAGACCGGCTGGGGCGCTCACGCAACCCGTGATGGGAGCGGCGCCAAAGAGGGCATTGACCATCGCCGGAGCGGAGAGGGTCAAAACGGCAGTGTTGGCCTCGCCGCCGAGCGTTCCGCCAGTCCACCCCATGAAGACATTGGTGGCGGCCGGCGTCGCGGCGAGCGAAATCTGCGCGCCGGCAGCGTAAAACCCGTCCGGGGATGCCGGGCTAACGGCAAGGGACCCCGCGCCCGGCGGTGACGCTTGCGTGGTCAACAGATATTGGGTTTCGAAGCTGGCGGTGAGCGTCGTGCTGGTCGAGGGGACAATAATGCTATGGCTGGCTGCGCCGTTGTCGGACCAACGCGTAAACACAAGCCGCGTTGCTGCATAAACATTCGTGCTGGAGACTGCGATCGTGTGGGTGCTCCCGGCCTCCAGAAACCACGTCAATGGCGTGGGGAGAGAAACGCCATCCAGTTCGATGGCCTGGCCCTGCGTTGAGCTGCCAAAGGTCATGGCAATGGGGTTCTGCAATTGCGCGTTTGTGGCCGTTCCATTCACTTGGTTGGTGACCAGATCGTTCGTCGACAGAGCTGTGTTGTAAAGGTAGAGCGCGGCATTCGGCGTTGCGCCCGGGGCGACGTTCCCGCGATTATCCGACCAGTTGGAGAGCACATCAGCGGCTGCGGCGCTGTTGCCGGACGTAATCACCTCGAGCATCTCGACCCCTCCGTTCAGGTTGAAAATGACGCCACCCAGCGCCAAGCCCGCGCCACCATTGTAACCGACCCCGCTAACACCGGCGCCACCACCGCCGCCAATCGCGGAGTTAGAGAAAAAGGAAGACGACTGCACCACGAGCAAACCGAGGTGGTTGAAGATAGCCCCCCCCAGCCCCCAGCCACCGCCACCACCACCATAATACCGGCCACCGTTGCCGCCACCAAAGCCGGCTGCACCAGGGACTACGCCGCCACCGCCACCCCCACCACCCAACCCGCCGTTGCCACCGCCACCGCCTTCAGTGTCGCCACCGCCACCGCCCCCACCCACACCCCCGCCACCTCCTCCGCCGTTGGCCGCGCCGGCGCCCCCGCCCCCGAACGCGCCACCGCCGCCTGGACACAGGGCATTAAAGCCGTCCACAGCACTTCCACCGTTACCGCCGCCGATTCCGCCGCCTCCGCCAGTGGCAGTCGGCGGGATTCTGTCTTCACTGACTCCCGGCCCACCTCCATTTTCCCCGGCCTCAAAGCCGCCACCACCGCCACCGCCAACATCGTTGGCGCTCGAGTTTCCGCCCTGCCCGCCGAAGGAGCTTGTCCCACCTCCGCAAGCCGCTCCGCCCTCACCTCCGAGGAACCCGCCACCACTGCCTCCTTCGACGGAGCTGTTTCCACCATTGCTCCGAAACCCACCACCCCCACCTCCACCTTCGCTTCCCTGCTGCACGCTATTGCCGCCGTTGCCTCCCAATCCTCCGCCACCGCCTCCTCCAGGGTCGCCCCCTCCGGCCGGTCCCCCATTCCCTCCGAGAGCCTGGTTTGCGGTAATCGTCACTTGCTCGAGGCCCAAGGTTCCCTGGTTGAAAATCGCTCCACCCATGCCCCCGCCGCCGCCACCACCGCCGCCAACATACCCCACTCCACCGTTGCCGCCCTTGGCCAGACCGCCGGTCAAGGTAAGGTTCTGCAGCGCCAAGTTGCCGGGTGGGAGAGTGCTGAAGCCGCCCGAAACATAGAAAAAGCGAAAGCCAGGCGAGCCGCTCGCGCGCTCGATCGTCGCGCCGTTGCCTTGAATCGTGATGACACTGCTGACCGCCGGGAACGCGTTCGGCCCATACCACCAGTCCGAAGGCTGGGTAGCTGAGTAGAGGCCGTTGGAGGCAAGCTGGATTGTCCCGCCGCCGCTGGCGTTGAGTTTGTCGATCGCCTCGATGAGGCCGGCCACGTCGCCGTTGGCTACGGCAACGGTTGGCTCCGGCTGGGCCAAGGCTCTTCCGGGAAGCGCCAGAAACACCGGTAGCGCCAGGGCGCGCAGAGCGCGTTTGGCTTTGCATCGAAGCGCCAGGCCAAGCCTGGTGGTGGTTTGGAGGATTGCGTAGGATTTCATAATTCGGTTCACCTTTTGCTTTTTCACACCTCTACATCCGCAACCGGGCGGCGAACCTGGCCAAAGAAATTCGAAGATTTGCGGATGGCAACCCTGCAGGTTGGATGGGGTCTGCCATTACCACCAGGCCAAGGCATTGCCTTCAGGCGTGAACTTGAGATCGGTCGCAGTAAGCGCCCGTGCAAGAATAGCTTCGGACATTTAGGCGTAATGCAGGACATTTTGAGTTCGGCCCAGCGTGGGAGCGTGGAGCGCAGGGGCGTTGAGCGTGTAGGCGTCGAGACGCTCTGGACGCTCCACGCTCTACGCTCCACCTCAACAGCCAGATCCCGGACTTAATTCTTGCACGACCCCTTAGTCTTTGGCCTCCGGGTCCAGCGTGACCTTGATCCCCTTGACCGGATCGCCCTGGGCATCGGTGAACCGGATGGACCCTGCCCAGTTTCCCACTTCATTCACGACCTTGAACACCGTGTTGCTTCGGCAAGAGTGCGTGATGGGAAGGCGGATGCGGGGTAGCGTT
>CAZZFF010000181.1:0-9495 GCA_964653485.1 uncultured Verrucomicrobiota bacterium
CGCTACTTCATCAAGAAATTCGAGGACGAGACAAACCTGCGCTGTTATGTGCTCACCGACCGCAGCCGCTCGATGGCCTATGGTTCGACCGGCTGCGCCAAGGCCGATTATGCCGCCACCCTCGCGGCGACCCTCACCTACTTTCTTTACATGCAGGGCGATGCCGTGGGGGTGCTGACCTTCGACCGGGAAATCCGCGACTATCTCCCGGCGCGGCATCGCACCGGACACCTGCGGCAAGTGATGCTCGCACTGGAAAAGCCCGCCCAGGGCCTGGGCACCAGCCTGACCGTCCCGCTCCAGCGCATCGTGGAAATCGTCCGCAAACGCAGCCTCGTGATTCTCATCTCCGATTTCCTGACCCCCATCGAGCGCCTGGAATCCGATCTCCTCGCGCTGTCGGCCTGCGGACACGAGGTCATCGTCTTCCAGGTTCTTGACCCGGCGGAATTGAACCTCAGTTTCGAGCAGCCGGCCATGTTCGAGGATGCCGAATCCGGGCGCACCCTCTTCATTGACCCCCGCTCGGCCCGCAAGGAGTACCAGCGCAAGCTCCACGCTCACTGCCAATCCCTCGATAGCGCCTGCCAGCGCCTGGGCATTGCCTGCGAGCGTCTCACCACGGACCGGCCGCTCGAACTGGCCCTCTTCGGTTTCCTTCGCCGCCGGATGCAGCACAAGCGCGGTCCCAGGCGCCTGGCCCGCGGGAGCGGAGGTTCGCAGCCCGGGAGGACGACAACCGGGTGAGCTTTCTAACTCCAATCTTTCTGCTCGGCGGCCTGGCGGTGGCCCTGCCCATCCTGTTCCATCTCATCCGACGCGCCACTCGGAATAAAACGCCATTCAGTTCGCTGATGTTCCTGACAAGCTCGCCGCCGCGCCTCACGCAGCGCAGCCGCCTGGAGCACATTTTTCTGCTGCTCCTGCGCTGCGCGGTCGTCGGTCTCCTGGCCTTGGCCTTCGCACGCCCCTTTCTCAGAAAGGCGGTTCCGGACATTTCACCCTCGGCGGCCCGGCGGGTAGTGGTGCTCCTTGATGCCAGCGCCAGCATGCGGCGCGTGGGCCTCTGGGCCGCCGCCCGCGAGCAGGCCGCCTCCATTGTGCGCCAGGCCGCCCCGGCCGATCAGGTGGCGGTCTTCACCTTTGATCGGCAAGTGAATCCTGTGGTGACGTTCGACCAGTGGACAGCCGCCGGCCCGGGCCGGCGCGAGGCCCTGGTTGCCGCCAAACTCGCCGCTCTTTCCCCCGGTTGGTCCGCAACGCACCTGGGCCAGGCCCTGATCCAGGCGGCCGAGACTCTGGCCGATGCCGGAGGAAAACAGGTCCTCGGACCCGGCCGCATTGTCCTCATAAGCGATTTGCAAGAGGGCTGCCGCCTGGAACCGCTCCAGGGCTATGAGTGGCCCAGGAACGTCCAAGTCTCCGTCCAGCCGCTCAAATCCAGGCCAGGCAGCAACGCCGCCCTCCAACTGGTGAGCGAGCCGGACGACGCAGCCCCGCAGCCCGCCCCTGCCATCCGCGTTCGCGTGACCAATGCCGCGGATTCTCGCCGCGAGCAGTTCCGGGTTGGCTGGGCGCGGCCAGACGGCCGCACCTTTGCCGGCTCCCCGACGGAGGTCTATGTGCCCCCGGGCCAAAGCCGCGTCGTGCCGCTGCCCCTGCCGCAAGCGCCCGCCTCGGCCCCCGACGCCGGGCCTGACACCATCCTCTTGCAAGGCGACGACGAGAATTTTGACAACACTGTCTTCGTTGTCCCCCCGGAGACCCAGCGGCTCAGCGTCCTCTATTGCGGCAGCGGCCCGGAGAAAGACCCGGCACAGCCGCTTTATTTCCTGGCGCGCGCCTTCCAGGAAACCCGGCGTCAGGCGGTTCAACTGGTTGTCCGCCGGCCCACGGCTGACGCCTCTCAAAATCCGGCGTCCCCGGCGCTCTCCGCCGCGGACCTCCAGTCGCCAACCCTCGTGGTCGTCGCCGACCCCCTGCCGGAGGCGCTGACGGAGGCCCTGCGCGCTCAGGTGGCCGCCGGCAAGACCGCCCTCTTCGTCCTCATGGCGGGCGCGCCCCCAAACACCCTGGCGGCCGTGCTTGGCCTCCAACGCCTGGTCTCCGAAGAGGCCGCTCCCAGGAATTATGCCATCCTGGGCGAGATCGAATTCCGCCACCCGCTCTTCGCTCCTTTTGCCGACCCCCGCTTCAACGACTTCAGCAAAATCCACTTTTGGAAATACCGCCGCCTCGACGCGGGGACCATCCCGTCGGCCCGCGTTCTGGCCAGGTTCGATAGCGGCGATCCGGCCTTGATCGAAGTCCCACTTGGCCGCGGCCGAGTGCTCATCCTGACGTCCGGCTGGCAGCCCGAAGACAGCCAGCTTGCCCTCTCGACGAAGTTTGTCCCGTTGCTCTATGCGATGCTCGAACAGAGCGGCGCCCCGACTCCGTTCCCCACCCAATATCATGTCGGCGACCTCATCCCTCTCCCGCCCGCCGGTCCTGGGGAGAGAGCCAAGTCCGGCACGGTCGTCCGCGCCCCGGACGGTTCGACAATCGAGCTGCCGGCCGGTCAAACCAACTTCTCCCGCACCTTGGCGCCGGGCGTCTATACGCTTGCCTCAGCGGGCGCGCCCAGGCGCTACGCCGTCAATCTGGATGCCGCCGAGAGCCGCACCGCGCCCCTCCCGGCGGACGAGTTGGAACGGCTGGGCGTGCCGCTGGCGCGCCAGGACACCGCAATCGCCCGCGAGGCACAACAAAAAATCCGGCTCCAGGACGCCGAACTGGAAAGCCGCCAACGTCTTTGGCGCCTTTGCCTTCTTGTTGCCCTCGCGGCGCTTCTCCTCGAGACGTGGGTTGCCGCGAGAATGGTTCGAGCGGGAGGGCGCGAGGCTCGACAAAGTCGAGTGTCCCCGGAAAACGCATGAAAGAAACCTGGATTAGTCTGTTGAGTTACCTCTCGATCACAACGGCGCGCTTGTGGAGTGCGCCGGCAGAGCGAAGCGGCGACGGCGCTTTTCCTCCGAAGCCAAAGCGGTGTCGCGCTTCGCTTGCCACCGCACTCCATAAGAATTGGCCGGCGCCGGGATCTCTCAACAGGCTTCTGACAGAGTTGTCGCCGATGGCGCCAACCCCGTCGAATTGCCACGCCCATGAACTCTCATCTTAAAGTGCTGCTTGAAGAAGTGGCGCAACGGCAGCGGCGGTTGCGGCTTTGGTGGAGTCTCGCCGCCTGCTGGGCCGGGGCTGCCTTGGCCGGGCTGGGATTGGTAGCGCTGCAACGGTCCATTGGGTGGACCTCGTCGCTGGGGTTTCCTGTGCTCGCCGTGTTGAGCGTCGCGACGGTGGTTGTGGTGCTCATCCGGCAGGGCCGCGTCGAGCCGGATTGGCGCGCCTTGGCCAGGCAAATCGAGGGCCGCTATCCCGGCCTCGACGGCCGGCTGCTCACGGCCATCCAACAGGAACCTCAAGCCGGCCGGGAACTCAGCTTCATGCAGGAACGGCTGGTCCGGGAGGTCCTGGCGCAAAACCAGCGAGGCAATTGGGCCGAATTAGTTCCCAGTTCGCGCATCAGGTGGGCGCAGGCAGCCCATTGGCTCACGCTGATCCTGCTGGCGGGGACCTTGTCCGGGCTTCGCTCGGCCGGGGGCCGCCATCTTCTGGCCAGAAACCCCGACTTTGACTTCCAGGTTACGGTGTCGCCGGGCGACGCCCAGATCGAACGCGGCGAGAGCTTGGTGGTGCTGGCGCGTTTTGGCCGCGTCCTGCCAGCCAACGTGGACCTCGTCATCGGCCAGGCCCCCGCGGCCATCCGCCGCATCCCGCTCCTCAAGAGCCTGTCCGATCCCCTTTTCGGCTGCACGGTTCCCGACCTGTCCAGCAACCTCCTCTATCACGTCGAATACGGTGCCCGGCGCACCCGCGACTTCGCGGTCACGGTGTTCGATTATCCGCGCCTCGAGCGCGCCGATGCGGATGTCACGTTTCCGGACTACACCGGCCAGCCGCCCAAGCACATCGAAAACACCCGCCGGCTCAGCGCGGTCGAGGGCTCAACCCTCGACCTGGCGGTCCGGTTCAACAAGCCGGTTGCTTCTGCCAGGCTCATCGCCAAAGGCAAGGAGCGCAGCGTGCTCGCGTTGGTCCCCGGAACCAACGCCGCCATGGCCGTGCTCCAGCATTTCCCTCTGACCGCCAGCCGGAACTATGAGCTGCAACTTGTGGATGCCGACGGACGCACCAACAAAACGCCGGCGCAATTTGTCATCGATGTCCTGAAGAACCGCCCCCCGGAACTGCGCCTCGCCGCCCCGCGCGGCGACCTCCGCCCCTCTCCGCTCGAAGAGATCGCCTTCGACGGCACCGTTTGGGATGACTTCGGCGTTCGAGCCTACGGGCTGGGCTACACCATCGCCGGCAAAGACCCGCGGTTCGTCGAACTCGGCGGCGCCGTGCCCGCCCAGCAAAAGCGTCCGTTCCACTATCTGCTCCGCCTCGAGGACCTCGGCGCCCAGCCTGACCAGCTCATCTCATGGTTCCTCTGGGCCGAGGACATCGGCCCGGACGGCCAACCCCGGCGCACCACCGGCGACCTCTTTTTCGCCGAGGTCCGGCCCTTCGACGAGGTGTTCCGCGAAGGCTCCGGCGCGGAGGGGGACGCCCAGGAGGAATCGCAGGGGGGAGAGCAATCCGGCAGCCAGGGCGAACGGACTGGCCGCCTGGCGGATTTGGAGAAGCAGATTGTGATTGCCACCTGGAAGCTCCAGCCTTCCAAGACCGACAACCGGCCTGCCACCGAAATCCGAAATCCGAAATCCGAACGCCCGAAAGAAATCCGAAAACCGAAACCCGCGATGCCAACATCAATTACGAAGCCCAAAGCTCTTCGGATTTCGGATTTCGGATTTCCTTCGGATTTCGGATTTCGGATTTCGGATTTCGATTCTCTCTCCTCTCGCTACAACCTCGCCGCTCAGGTCCCCGCTCCTCCAGACCGGCCACCGCGCGCCGGTATCGGGTCTTCTCCCTCTCAAGACCCGCCGCCGACGCGGAAGCTGCCGGCGGCGGGAGACGATTTGGGGGTCGTTCTCGAAGCGCAAGCCGAAGCCCTCGAGCAGGCCGAGGCCGAGGCGCCGCGCCAGCTCGATCCTCGTGCGGCCGCTCTGTGGAAAACGGCCGTCGAGCAGATGGAGCGCGCCCTGGCCCGGCTCCGCTCCGCCACCAATTCACCGGCCTCGCTCCCCGAGGCCCTGGCCGCCGAGCAATCCGCCTACCAGGCACTGTTGCGCGTGCAGGAGCATGAATACCAGGTCTCCCGCCGGAGCAACCGGGGCCGGCGAGGCAGTTCCTCAAGCGGCTCGATGCAACGTCAACTGGACCAGATGGACTTGACGGAGTCGGACAACCGTTACGAACAACAGCGCCAGGCCCAGGCCCCGGTCGGGGGCCAGCGCCGGGAACAGTTGCAGGTGCTCAACCGACTCCAGGAGCTGGCCCGCCGCCAGCAGGACTTGAACGACCGGCTCAAAGAGCTCCAGAGCGCCTTGCAGGAGGCCCGCAACGAAGAGGAACGGACCGAAATCCGCCGCCGCCTCAAACGGCTGCAGGAAGAAGAGCAGCAGATGGTGGCGGACATGGACGAACTGCGCCAACGAATGGAACAGCCGGAGAACCAATCCAGCATGGCCGCTGAACGCCAGCGGTTGGAGCAAACACGCCAGGATGTCCAAAAGGCGGCCGAAGCCGCGGGCCAGGGCCAGGCATCGCAGGCTGTCGCCGCTGGGACGCGGGCCCAGGAGCAGTTGCAGCAGCTCCGCGATAATCTCCGCAAGGAGAACTCCAGCCAGTTCGCCGAGGACCTCCGCGAAATGCGCGCCCAGGCCCGCGAATTGGCCGGCCAACAGGAAGACCTCCGGCAACGGATGCAGCAGGAAGCCGCCGGCGCCCGCAAGAGCTTGTCGGACTCTCCCGAGCGCCGCCAGATGCTCGAGCAAATGAGCCGTCAGAGGGACCGCCTGACCAACCTCGTCGAGCGCGCCTCGCAGGTCTCCGAACAAGCCGAAGCCCCGGAGCCGCTGCTCTCCAAGCAGCTCTACGATACCGTGCGCCGCTTCAGCCAGGACAGCGCCAAGGACGTGAAAGACCTCCAGGAAGAACTCTTCTCCCGGCGCGCCATGACGCGCAGCTTGCTCGAGCGCCTCAGCAGCCAGGAACCGGACGGCGCGAAGCTGCTGGACGCCCTTTCCGAGTTGCTGCGCCAGGACTTGCTGCCCGAGGCCGGCGAAGTCGCCCAACGCGCCGCCCCGCGCCTCGAAGACCTCAAACGCGGCGTCGAAAACGCCGCCGAGAGCGTGTTGGGTGACGACACCGAGGCGCTCCGGCTCGCCCAGCAGGAACTAAATCGATTGACCGATCAGCTCCAGCAGGAAATCCGAAATACCCAAGCCGAAGCCGGAGCGGGCCGGGGCGATCCGTCTTCCTCGACCAACACCGCGGCGTCCGCGCAATCGGCGTCTGCCGCCGAGCAACCGGGCCGCGCCAATCAGCCTTCCTCGGCCGATCCCGCGGGGCGGCCCAATGCCGGGTCGGCGGGCGGTGGCCGGGGCGGCGCCGGCGCCAATGGACCTCGCGATTCGAACCCACCGGCTGGCAGAGAAGCCCTCGCCGGTAGTCGCGGCGATGCCGGCACCAATGGGCCTGGCGATTTAAACCGGCTCCTGGACCAGCGCGGGTGGCGCCGCGACGGGCCGTTGGCGGGCGACGATTTCGTCTCCTGGTCGGACCGGTTGCGGGACGTCGAGGAGATGATCGACGAGCCCGCTTTACGAAACCAGGTGGCCGCGGCCCGCGAACGCGCGAGGGTGTTGCGCCAAGGCATCAAGCGCGACCACAAGAGACCGGACTGGGACGTAATCCGTTTGCAGATCGTGAATCCCCTGGCGGAGGTGCGCGACCGGATAGCCGACGAGCTGGCTCGGCGTCAATCCCGCGAGGCCCTTGTCCCGATCGACCGCGACCCCGTGCCCAGCCGCTACTCGGAACTGGTCCGCCGTTATTACGAAGAACTGGGGAAAGACAAATGATGGCGCCGCTCATCATTCCTGACTCAGCCTGGTTCTGGCCCGCCGCCGCCGTGCTGTGTGTGGCGGCCCTGTTGCTGTTTTGGGGTTACCGGGCGGCGCCGCCGGGACTCGCGCGCTGGGTTTGCCCGGGGCTGAAGCTGCTCGGTTTGGCGGCGTTGGCCTTTTGTCTGCTCGAGCCGCTGTGGTCGGGTCAGAGGGCCAAGCCCGGAGCGAACCTTTTTGCCGTCGTCGCCGATAACAGCCAGAGCCTCCAGATCAAAGACCGCGGCGCCGGCGGGAGCCGGGGCGACTTCCTTCGCGGCCTGCTCGATGCGCGGCGAGCCGGCTGGCTGGGCGCCCTCGAGGAGAATTTCGAGGTCCGGCGTTACTTTTTCGATGCCCGCCTTCAAACGACCCGGAGCTTCGAGGACCTGACCTTCAACGGGCGGGCCTCCGCCCTGGGCGCGGCCCTGCGCAGCCTCCGCGAGCGGTTCCAAGGCCGGCCCCTGGCGGGAATCCTGCTGCTGACCGACGGCAACGCCACCGACTTGCGGGACGCGCCGGAGTTGACCGGTCTGCCTCCAGTTTACCCGGTGGTCATCGGCAGCCGCGAGCCGGTCAAGGACCTGGCAGTGCAACAAGTGCGCGCCACCCAGACCGATTTCGAAGACGCCCCCGTCTCCCTCCAGGCCGATGTCTCCGCCATCGGGTATGCCGGGCAAACCGTTGTCGGGCAGGTGCTCGATCCTTCCGGCCGCCTCCTGGCCGAACAATCCCTCAGGGCCCGCGGCGACAGCGACCCGCTCGCATTTCGGTTCCAGTTGCGGCCCGAAAAACCGGGCCTGTCCTTTTACCGCGTCAGCGTCCGCTCCAAAGAGGAGACGGGCTCGGCCGGACCGGCCGGCGATTCGGAAGAGGCGACCCTTGCAAACAACAGTTCCGTCGTGACCGCGGACCGCGGGCGCGGGCCTTATCGCATTCTCTACGTCGCCGGGCGGCCCAACTGGGAATTCAAGTTCCTGAACCGGGCGGTGCAGGAAGACGACCAACTCCAGCTTGTGGGTCTCATCCGGGTCGCCCGCCGCGAGCCGAAGTTCACCTTTCTCGGCCGGGCCGGCGAGGCCAGCAACCCGCTCTACCGCGGCTTTGAAGACCAGTCCGCGGAAGAGGTCGAACGCTACGACCAGCAGGTGCTTGTGCGGTTGAATACCCGCGACTCGTCCGAGTTGCGCGGCGGGTTTCCGAAGACCGCCGAGGAATTGTATGCGTACCAGGCGGTCATCCTCGACGATGTGGAGGCCGAGTTTTTCACGCCGGACCAGGCCGTGCTGCTCCAGAAATTCGTTTCCGAGCGCGGAGGAGGCTTTCTCATGCTCGGCGGCACGGAGTCTTTTCAAGAAGGGAAGTATCAGCGCACGCCTATTGGCGACATGCTGCCGGTGTACCTGGACCACCCGGAGCAGACCAAGGCCCCAGGCCCGTTGCGGCTCGCCCTCACTCGCGAGGGCCTGCTCCAATCCTGGGCCCGCCTGCGCAATACCGAGGCCGACGAACAGAACCGCCTCCAAGGAATGGCCCCGTTCCAGGTCTTCAATCGCGTCCACGGCGTGAAGCCCGGCGCAAGCGTCATTGCCACCGTCCAGGATGATTCGGGCAAGTCATCCCCGGCCGTGGTCGCCCAGCGGTTTGGCCGCGGCCGCACCGTGGCGCTCACCGTGGGCGACGTGTGGCGATGGGGCCTGCGGGACGCCGACGCCCATCGCGACATGGACAAGGCATGGCGCCAACTCATGCGCTGGCTGGTCACCGACGTGCCCAACCGCGTTGACCTCGCCGCCGAGCGCCTGCCGGAGGACCCCAACGGGGCCGTGTCCCTGCGCGTCCACGTGCGCGATCCCAAGTTCCAGCCCCTCGATAACGCCACCGTCAGCCTGGACGTGCAGCCCGTCATGGTCGAAGCCGTCGCTGCCGAGCCGATGACCAACTCCATCCGCCTCCGCGCCGAGCCTTCGGCCGCCGAACCGGGCCTCTACGAAGCCGCTTACCTCCCACGCGCCACCGGCGGCTACAAGGTCACTGCCTGCGTGACAAATTCGGCCGGTCTCGAAGTCGGCCGCGCCGAGGCAGGCTGGAGCACCGACCTGGCCGCCGAAGAATTCCGCTCCCTGACTCCGAACGTCGCCCTCCTCGAATCCATTGCCCGCAAAACCGGAGGCGAGATGGTCCGCGCCGACGCCTTGAACCAATTCGCCCGCCGTGTGCCTCAACGGCCCGCTCCGGTAATGGACGCCTGGACCTATCCCCTCTGGCACACCCCGGCGGTCTTTGCCTTCGCCCTCGCCTGCCTCCTCGGCGAATGGGGCCTGCGCCGCTGGAAAGGATTGCCTTGAAAAATCCGAAATCCGAAATCCGAAATCCGAAGGAAATCCGAAATCCGAAATCC
>CAZZFF010000182.1:0-9109 GCA_964653485.1 uncultured Verrucomicrobiota bacterium
CGGCACGAATGATACTGTGAGCCCCACCAACGTTCCGGGCCAGATCAATGCCACTTACAGCTTCGACTCTTTGGATATTACGAACGTCGGCTATTACGACGTTGTCATCTCCAACAAGCTTGGCGCCGTGACAAGCGATGTGGTCTCTCTGAGCATCCTGCCCTCGATCACTGTTCAACCGAGCAGCATAGAGGCCTTCGAGCGAACTCTTGCCTGGTTCCAGGTTACGGCCATCGGCGAGGCCGCCAACGGCGACCGCAGCATGTCGTTTCAGTGGCAATTCGACACTCTGAACATCCCAGGGGCCTCCACCAACCAAGTCGGAACCAATTTTACCTACACCTTGACTTCGGTAGATGCCACCAACGGCGGCAATTACACCGTCGTCATCACAAACGCGGTGGGCGGCATCACCAGCGCGATTGTGACTCTCTCCGTTGACCCCGTTCCCTACATCAGTCCGGCCAGTCAAGCCGTGGCCTTGGGCGGCCCGGCCACCCTGGCCGTTTATGCCTCGGGCGAGGCGGCCTTCACTTATCAATGGCAGCATGATGGCACTAATATCTCCGGTGTCGGACGCACATACAGCATCCCAGGCGTTCAGGAGAGCGACGCCGGGACTTATACCGTGGTGGTTTCCGGCGATTTCAGTCCCGCGTATGCCCAGGCATTCCTGGGCGTCGGGACCTTGCCCGGCATCACCGCGGAGCCGCAGAACCTCGCCGTGACCCAAGGGCAGGGGGCCACCTTCAGTGTGACCGCCACAGGCCCGCCATTGGCCTACCAATGGAACTTCAACGGCACGCCCATAACCGATGCAACAAACGCCAGCTACAGCATCCCCATCGTCGGGCCGGCCAATGTGGGCGCCTACACGGTTACCATATCCAACTCGGCCGGCTCCATCACCAGCAACCCGGCCCAATTGACCCTGGTGTCTCTGGTCGCTCCGTTGCTCGTCGAGCCGGCCATCCAGGCCGACGCCTTCAACTTCTCCTTCCAAAGCGCGTCCAATGTCACTTACCTCGTCCAATATAAGGCGCGTCTCTCCGATGCCAACTGGCTTGCCCTGGCGACCAACAACGGGACCGGCGGCATCATCACCCAATCCTACCCGGTGACTAACGGTATTAGCGGGTTCTATCGGGTACTCGTGCAATAGCGCGAGGCCTCCGGAAGCCGGGTCTTTCTTCGGGACGCCTCCAGGAACGGCCCGCCGGGCCGCGTAAGAGGAGAAGGTCCCGCGCCATCATGAGGACGTGGTTCCGCGCGGTCCGGCGGCGCCGATGAGAGATTGTACGAAATTCTTCGTTGACAACTACGAAGAATGTCGTATGATGCTCTTCGCAAACAAGCATCCATGAAGAAACTCAAACTCCCCAAACCGACCGAAGCGGAACTCTCGATTCTGCGCGCGCTCTGGGACAACGGCCCCAGCACCGTCCGCAACGTCTGGGAGCAGCTCAACCCGGAGCACCAGACCGGCTACACGACGATTCTAAAGCTGATGCAAATCATGTTCGAGAAAGGATTGCTCCGGCGCGACGAGACGGAGCGGTCTCACGTCTATTCCGCCAGCCTGAGCGAAGAGCAAGCGCAGCGGCAGGCAGTCGGGCACGTGCTGGAGCGGGTGTTCGGCGGCTCAGCTCCCAAACTGGTCATGCAAGCCCTGGCCGGGAGGAAGGCGACGCGGGAGGAGTTGACGGAGATTCGGCGGCTGCTCGACCAGATGGAAGGAGGAGCCGAATGAACTTTCCAGCCGGCATAGCGGACCATCCCCTGGCACAACGAGTTGGATGGGTCTTGTTGCATTCGCTGTGGCAGGGGGCGCTGGTGGGGGCGGCCTTTGAGCTGGCGCGGCATGGATTGCGACGGCGTTCGGCGGAGGTCCGGTACGTGGCCGGTTGCCTGGCGTTGCTGTTGGTGGCGGCCGGCGCGGCGGCGACGTTCTGCCTTTGGCCAGCGCCCGTAGGGCCGGGGGATGCGGGCCTCGTTGCGCCGGGCGGTCCGGCAAGGTTCTCGCCGGCTTCCGGCCTGGGTGGCAACGCATGGCCAATCGGGGATGGGGCCTACTCGTTGTTCCGGATGGGAATGGACTTCTGCGGGCGGCTGGCGCCCTGGCTGGCGGGGGCGTGGTCGCTGGGGGTGGCGATGTGCCTTTTGAGACTGACGCGAGGTTGTCTGTGGGTGCGGCGCACCCGCCGGCGAGAGACCGAGCCGGTCGAACCGGTCTGGCTGGAGATACTGGAGGACCTGCGGCTCCGATTGGAGATCAGCCGGCCCGTCCGTCTGTTCAAATCGGCGCTTGTCGAAGTGCCAACGGTCATTGGATGGATTCGTCCGATCATCTTGTTGCCCGCGGCCGCCCTGGCCGGTCTGGCGCCGGAGCAACTGGAGGCGATTCTCGCCCACGAACTGGCCCACGCGCGCCGGTTCGATTACCTGGTGAACATCTGCCAGTGCGTCATCGAGACTCTGATGTTTTATCACCCGGCCGTATGGTGGGTCTCGCGCTGCGTGCGCGAGGAGCGGGAGAACTGCTGCGATGACATGGTCGTGCGGGTGTGTGGAAACAGGCTGGCGTACGCCCGAGCGCTGGCGACATTGGCGGAATCAGGCGCCGGGTTGCCGGAGTGGGCCTTCGCGGCAAGCGGGGGGCCGTTGCTCGCGCGCGTTCGGCGGCTGCTGGGCGTCGGGACTGAAAGCGGCGCGGGGGGGACGCGCCACTTGGGCGGGCTCAGCCTGCTGACCTTCGGTCTGCCGCTAATCCTCGCAGGGGTCTGCCTTGTGCTCAGCACTCCCTGTTTCGAGGCCAGGAGCCGCATTCGTATTATCCGCGAGGGAACCGGTCCGGTGACGCTGGCCGAGGGGCCAATCGGCTCCGGCTCTTGCGACCCCTACTTTCTTCAGACCGAGCTGGAAGTCATCCAGTCCGAGCTGATTCTGGGCAGAGTTGTTGACAAAATGAGCCTGCAGCAAGAATGGGGCAAGACATACGCCCGCGGGGGGAAGCTCTCGCGCCTTGAAGCCGTCAATTTGCTCAAAGGCAGGATGTCTCTGCGCTCCCCTCGCAAGACTACGATCATCGAGATTCGCGCCTGCAGTCAGAGCCCCGAAGAGGCATCTCGCATCGCCAATTGCGTCAGCGAGGTATACGGAGAGTACTGCCAGCCGCGAATGGGCGGACGAACGAAGAGCTCTATCGACTTCCTGCTCACGCAACGCGAGGCCAAGGAAACAGAGATAGCCGCGGCGCAGAACAACCTGCAGCGGCTGCGCCTCCAACTTAACATCTCCGACTCGATGGCGGACGAGAACGCCGCGGCGCCGGCCATCACTGCGGAGACCCTCCGCCAGATCAACCGATTGCGCATCGAGACCCAGGCCGAATGTCTTCGGGAGGAAACGTTGCTGGCTGATTTGAAGCGACTCCGAGCGGAGGATCGCATTCAAGCCCTCCTTGCCGCCGCGCAGGACACGCTGCTCAGCTCTCTGCTGGAGCAAAAGGGCCTCGCGGACCAGAGGTTGCTGGCCGCTGGGAGGGATTTTGGCCCCGGTCATCCCGACGTCGTCAAAGCACGGGCCTCGATGGCCGACCTGGAGGAGAAGATCAACAGGCGCGCCGAAGGCGACATGCTGGGGTTGGAGACCAAGGTGCATGCCTTGGGAATGAGCCTGACCAATCTCAACGAGCAGTTGGCCAGGGCCACTCAGGAGGACATTGACAAAGCCAACCGGAGCCAGCCCTATTTCGATGCCCGGCGGCGTCTCGAGGAACTCATAAAGTTCCGCGCCGTCCTGGATGGCAAGATCGCTGTGGAATCGACGGGGCCGCCGCCGAGGATCGGGGTTGAGATCATTGACATGGCCGCGCCGCCTCAGCGGCCAGCTTCTCCGAACCGAACCGTGGCGGCCACACTCGTTGGGTCGGGTCTGTTCCTGGACGCCCTGGGAATGCTCATGCTGAGAGCGGGCCGCAAGCGGACCTTGATCCCCGGCTGAGACCCATTCATTTCTCTTTTGGCGCGGTTCGGTACAGATCGTCTCCGAATGGGACGGCGGTGTCTTCCCAGATTCGGTTCGGGCCGGCGGAACGGATGAGCACTTCCGTGTCGGAGAAATAGAACTGGAGCGGGGTGCCCCAAGGGTCGACGATCTCGCCTTTGTCATTGACCTCGCTGTGGTTGCGGGCGGTCAGGATGACGACCTTCTTTTCACCGCGGCCGAGGAGGTCTTTGGTGATCGCGGCATTGTTGCCGGTGGGGTAGCTGCCGAAGAATTCCCGGTATTGTTGGAGGCTCACGATCAGGTTGTCCGCCACGGCGTTAAAGCGGGCGACATTCCGGTCGAGTTGCCGCTGGGTCCAGGTCTTTGCCGCCCATAAGGCGGAGGCGGCGCCGACCGCGACGAGCAGGATGGCAAGGACTTTTTTCATCTGACTTGAGGTGTAGCAGGTGGGATGCCGGTACTGGCGCGCACGACGAGTTCGGCGGCCAAGGGCCTGACATCCGGGCGCTGGCCGCGCAGAAGCTGCCGCATGGCGGCCACGGCGGCTGAGCCGAGCCGGTATTTGGGCTGGCGCACGGTGGTCAGGGCCACCTGAAAGTAATCGCAGAGGGCAATGTTGCCGAAGCCGGCCAGCGAAATGTCCCGGGGAATGCCCAGCCCGCGTTCGCGAAAGACGCTGGCGCAGCCCAGGGCGACGAGATCATTGACCGCCTGGACCGCGGTGGCGCTGGCGGACTCAGCCAGCATCCGGGCGGCCGCTTTGGCCCCATCCTCGATGGTGCGGCCGGCTTGGAACACCAGCGTTTCGTCCACGTTCAAGCCAGCCTCGGTCAAGGCACGGCGATAGCCCTCGAACCGCTCGCGAGCCCAAGGGGCGGCCGGCGGTCCGGCCAGGAAGGCGATGCGTTTGTGGCCGAGCTTGAGCAGATGCCTTGTGAGGGCGGAACTGGCGGGCAGGTCGTCGGTCTGGACGCACGGAAACTGGTCGCAGAAAGGGGCGGAGTTGCCCAGGAGCACAGTGGGGATGCGGCGGGCCAGCAACTCCTGGTATACCCGCGCCTCAGGGGCGATGCGATAGACGGGCGAAATGAACAGGCCATCCACACGCCGCGCCAGGAAACGGCGAATGCAGGCGTCCTCGCGCTCCGGGATGTTTCGGGTGTGGGCCAGGACCACGTCATACCCCATCTCGTAGGCGCGCTCCTCGATGGCGAGCACGAGGCTGGACAGGAACGGGTCCGCGGAGGAAGCGACCGCCAGGCCGAAGAGCTTGGTTGTTCGGTTGCGGAGGCCCTGGGCGGTGGAATCGGGCACGTAGCCCAATTGCTCGGCCAGTACCTTGATGCGGGTCTTGGTCGCGGCGGACACGTCCGGTTCATCCCGCAGTGCTTTGGAGACCGTCATTACGGAGACCTCGGCCCGCTCGGCGATGTCTTTGAGTCGGACCATGGTCTCAGATCGTGGCTCCCCTCCAGTGCAACTTGCGGCGCAACGTCTCACAGAACGAGTTGCCGGCCAGTTGCATCAGGCGGACCGCGCGGCGGCTGCGGCGTATCCGGATGGAATCTCCGGGGGCCATGTCGCTGACGACCTGGCCGTCGGCGCTGAGCATGGTCGCCGGTTTGGGGCTGATCACCGTGACGTCGAGGGTCGAGTCCTCCGGCAGGATCAACGCCCGGTTGGAGAGGGTATGAGGGCAGATGGGGGTCAAGGCCAGAACGGCGGCGGTCGGGAAAACGACGGCGCCTCCGGCCGCCAGGGAATAAGCCGTCGAGCCCGTCGGCGAGCTGACGATCAGCCCGTCGCAGCGATAGCGCGTCAAGAGGTCGCCATCGACGCGCACGTCCAGCTCGATGAGCCGGGGGGCGATGCCACGGCTGACGACGATGTCGTTCAAGGCGCGGTGCTCGATGAGGCGGTCATTGCACCGGGCCCTCGCCTCCAGCAAGGCCCGCGCCTCGAACCTGAACTCTCCTCTCCAGACACGGTCGAGGGCTTGGGACAACTGTTCCGAAGAAACAGCGGTCAGGAAGCCCAAGCTCCCGATATTGATGCCCAGGAGCGGGGTGCGCGAGCCGGCAATTTGCCGGGCCACGCGCAAGATGGTGCCGTCCCCGCCGAAGACCAGCAGCAAATCCACTTCCCGGGCCAATTGGGCGGCGTCGGGGCAAAGCGTGGCTTTCAACCGGGCGAGTTGGGCGGTGGCCGGGTCACTATAGAGCTTGCGCCCGGCGCCGACGATGAGGCGGGCCGCCTGGCTCACAGCCCCGAACGCGGCGGCCTTCTCTGAATTGCCGATGACTCCGACGTTTTGGATTTTGTCAGCCAGTTTTCTCAAGCAGCACCAGAAATTCTTTGTTGCCGGCGGGCCCGAGCAGAGGGGACTCGGTGACCCCGCGCCACTGCAGGCCGGGCAGGCCCACCACGAACTCGGCCAACTCGCGCAACACCCGCTCATGTATCGCTGGGTCGCGAATCACACCCGCGCCTTTATCGGCCTCGGCCTTGCCCGCCTCGAATTGTGGTTTGACCAGCGCCACTATTCTACCGGATGGGCGCAACAATGCAACGGCGGGCGGAAGGATTTTGCGCAAGGAAATGAACGAGCAATCAATGACCGCAAGGTCCGCCGGTTCAAAGGGCGGGGGGAAATGCGCGGGACTGAGTTCGCGCGCGTTGGTTTTTTCCATCACCACCACCCGGGCATCGCAACGGAGCTTCCAGGCCAGTTGGCCCCGGCCTACGTCCACCGCATAGACCCTGAGCGCCCCGCGTTGCAGCAAACAGTCGGTGAACCCGCCGGTCGAGGCCCCGATATCGATGGCCGTCCAGCCCGCAACGTCGAGTTGGAAGTGCTCCAGGCCATGCTCGAGTTTGAGCCCGCCCCGGCTGACAAACTTCTCCGGCCCCGCCACCTCGATGAGGTCCGCGGGCCGCACCGAATCGCTGGCCTTCGCGGCCGTCCGCCCGTTAATGCGGACGCGCCCCTCCAAAATCGCCCTCTTGCCCATCTCCCTGCTCCCTATCAGCCCGCGCTCGACCAGTGCTTGATCCAATCGACCCATAGGGGCAGTCTGCCAACCTCCTTCCGGCTGCGCGAGCTTAAGTTTGACCTGGAGGGCGTGTCCAGGTTCTGCCCTCCGGCTGAATCAAGGCCCGTTTCCACTCGCGCTTTTTCGGACATTCCTTTACAACTGCCGCGCAGTGCGGCGTTCATGAACAAAACAATCTCCAGCGTGCCCCTTGCCGATAGGCCATGATTTACCCGTTGACGTCGATCCTCGATAGAATCGATCTGGCGAGGCTCTTTCCCGCACCGCAACCTCTCGAAGTCGAGTTGGGCAGCGGGGACGGGTCGTTCCTGGCGGGATACGCGGCGCGGCATCCCGAGCACAATTTCATTGGGGTGGAACGGCTGCTGGGCCGGATGCGCAAGCTGGACCGGAAGGGGCGGCGGGCCGGATTGGCAAACCTGGGAGGGGTGCGCATCGAGTCGGCCTATTTCCTGGAGTACCTCCTGCCGCCACGCTCGGCCAGCGCCCTCCACGTCTATTTTCCCGATCCGTGGCCCAAGCGCAAGCACCACCGGCACCGGCTCATCAACGAGCGATTCCCGACCCTGGCCGCCCAGGCCCTCGAGGCGGGGGGCACGGTCTATCTCCGAACGGATGACCAGCCTTATTTCGAGCAGATGACGGCGGTATTCGCCGCCAGCCCCGCCTTCCGGCCCGTGGAGACGCCGGCTGAACTGGCGGGGCTGCCAACCGATTTCGAGCGGGACTTCACGGCGCGCGGAATTCCCACTCTCCGCGCCGCTTACCGGCTTGGCTAAGGCGTGACGCCTAAATGACTATCCAGGCGCGGGCATCCGCGCTATTCTCCTGGCATGGATTTGGCGGAAAATCTGGAAGCGATTCAGCGACGGATGGCGGCGGCGTGCGCCCGGGTCGGGCGCTCTCCGGGGACGGTCACTCTCATCGCGGTGAGCAAGGGCCAACCGCCGGAGGCGGTCGCGGAGGCGGCCCGGCTTGGCCTGACGCTTTTCGGCGAGAACAAGGTCCAGGAGGCGAAGGCCAAAATCCCCTTATGCCCCAGCCGGCTGCACTGGCACCTGATCGGTCATCTCCAAACCAATAAGTGCCGGGATGCCGTCGGGATGTTCGAGATGATTCAGAGCGTCGACAGCCTCCACCTGGCCGAGGAGATCAATCAGCGCGCCGAACAAGCCGCCAAGACCATACCCATCCTGCTCGAAGTCAATGCCGCCGGCGAGGCCAGCAAGTCCGGCTACAGCCCCGAGCGGCTTCTGGCCGAGTTCAGCCAAATCAATGCCTTGCCTCGGCTGGAGATTCACGGCCTCATGAGCGTTCCCCCCTGGACGCCCAACCCGGAAAAGACGCGCCCGCTCTTCCGCCAACTCCGAGAGCTCAAGGACCAGTGCGAGCAACTCCTGGGGGCGCCGCTGCCGAGCTTGAGCATGGGAATGACCGGCGATTTCGAGGTCGCAATCGAGGAAGGCGCAACGATGGTCCGCATTGGAACCGGCCTTTTCGGCGCACGGACGAAAATCTGACCCTGGCAGGGGAAATCCGAAGGGAAATCCGAAATCCGAAAACCGAAATCCGAAGGAAAACCGAAATCCGAAATCCGAAGGCGGAGATTGCAGAGATTTTGGGCATTTGTTCCGCATTCGGCCCTGAGGCGACTGGTGTTGGTACGGCACACGGCGGCACCGCCGGATAAGGGACTGGATGCGGCCTTCGGATTTCGGATTTCCTTCGGATTTCGGTTTTCGGATTTCGGTTTTCGTTTTTCCCCTCCCTTCGGCTCTCCCTCATTTTTTTGTTGACGTCCGCCCGCGTCTGTCCTATTGTCATAGGACAGTAAATAACGACCATGCTTTTGCAGATCAATTTCAAGTCCGGCAAGCCGGTGTATCTCCAGGTGGTGGACCAGATCAAAGCGGCGGCGGCGGCGGGGGGGCTGCGGGCTGGGGAAGCTTTGCCGTCGATTCGCCCGCTGGCGGAGGAGTTGCGCCTGAACCGGAACACGGTGGCCAAGGCCTACAGCGAGTTGGAAAGCGAGGGGGTTATCGAGACGA
>CAZZFF010000183.1:0-9068 GCA_964653485.1 uncultured Verrucomicrobiota bacterium
GAAGCAACCCCGCGCCGGACAATACGGCCGATGAAAAGGAAGGTGGCACGGAGCGAGGCACTTACTACACCGTCGCAAAGGATGACACACTCACCGCGATCATCGCCGCTTTCCGCGAGCAGCATGTGATGGTTACGGAGGATCAAATCCTCAAAGCCAATCCCGGCCTGAAGCCCAATCGCATGCCAGTAGGCAAGAAGCTGTTCATTCCGCTCCCCAAGCCTCCGAAGTCCGCGGAGTAGAACCGGGGTGTTTTGCGGCCTGCGGATCAACCGCAAAGAACCCGGAGACCGCAAAGAAGTGCCTTACCCTCGGACAGGGCTTCGGCTGCGAATCCGCCATCGGCCTCTCGCGTCCCCTGGAACCCGATCTCATTCACGCCGCCCCTCAATGCTTCGTCGCCGGCCCGGTCCCGGCCAATTCCTCTTCAAAATCCACGATTTCCTGGATCTGCGTCAGAAACCAGCGATCGATCTTTGTCAGTTGAAAGATCTCTTCGACGGTAAAGCCGGCGCGCAAGGCGTGGCGGATGAAAAAGATTCGGTCCGCGTTGGGTACGCTCAGTTTGCGGGCAATCAGGTCCCTGGGCAGGATGTCGCGGTCGCCGAAGACCTTCTCCCCGAAGCGCCAATGGCGTCCGTCGCCGCCCAGGCCATGGCGGCCGATTTCCAGCGAGCGGAGGGCCTTCTGCAGCGATTCCTTGAAAGTGCGGCCAATGGCCATCGCCTCGCCGACGCTTTTCATCTGCGTGTTGAGCGTCGGGTCGGCCTGGGGGAATTTCTCGAAGGCAAAACGGGGGACCTTCGTGACGACGTAGTCAATGGTCGGCTCGAAGCTGGCCGGGGTCTCGCGCGTGATGTCGTTCTTGATTTCATCGAGCAGGCAGCCCACAGCGAGTTTGGCGGCGATCTTGGCAATCGGGAAGCCGGTGGCCTTGGAGGCCAGGGCCGAAGAGCGCGAGACGCGCGGATTCATCTCGATGATGACCATCCGCCCGCTCTCTGGGTCAACCGCAAACTGGATGTTCGAGCCGCCCGTCTCCACCCCCACGGCGCGGATGACGGCGAACGCCGCGTCGCGCATGATCTGGAATTCCTTGTCCGTGAGCGTCTGAATCGGCGCGACGGTGATCGAATCGCCCGTGTGGACGCCCATCGGGTCGACGTTCTCGATCGAGCAGATGATGACGCAGTTGTCGAGGCGGTCGCGCATGACCTCCATCTCGAACTCTTTCCAGCCCAGAAGTGATTCTTCGATGAGGATTTCCGAGACGGGGGAGAGGTCCAGCCCCCGTTTGGCCATGTCCTCGAACTCCTCACGGTTGTAGGCGATGCCGCCCCCGGTGCCCCCCAGTGTGAAGGCGGGCCGGATAATGAGCGGCAGACGCCCGATCCGCCCGGCAACACCGCGCGCCTCCTCCAGGGAATGGGCCGTGCCGCTGACCGGCACGTCCAGCCCGATGGAAATCATCAAGTCTTTGAAGACCTGGCGGTCCTCGCCCCGCTCGATGGCCGCGGCGTTGGCGCCGATCATCTCGACGCCATATTTCTCAAGGACGCCGCCCCGGAACAGGGCCATGGCCGTGTTCAGGGCGGTTTGCCCGCCCAACGTCGGGAGCAGGACCAGTTTGCCCTTCACCCCCAGGGACTTGAGCTCCTGGACCTCGCGGGCGATGATCTTCTCGACGCACTCCGGCGTGACCGGCTCCAGGTAGGTGCGGTCGGCGAACTGCGGGTCGGTCATGATGGTCGCCGGATTGGAGTTGACCAGGATGACGCGATAGCCCTCTTCATTGAGCGCCTTGCAGGCCTGGGTGCCGGAATAGTCGAACTCGCACGCCTGCCCAATGATTATCGGGCCGGCGCCGATGATGAGGACCGAATGGATGTCAGCGCGCTTGGGCATAGAATAAAACCCGGCATATAAAACACCGTCACGGCCCCGATTGAAAGGCAAAAAAGAACATGGGGCAAAACCCCCATATCCCCGCCTGAACGACTAACCTACCTTATATAGCGTAGATATCTTCGAAGGCACTCCGACAACCGGGTCAAGGAAAGGACAGGTTTGGAACAATGAAACGAGCACTATATTGCGCAAGTTTGCTGGCAGTGGTGGCGATGGCGTCGGGTTGCGTTGTGCGAGCGACGCCGTACGGAGTGGCTGTCAATCCCGCGGTGGAAGTGCAGCCGGTTCCGCCCCCGTCGCCGCCCGTAGTCGCGCCCAGCCCCGCCTATGAACCTGAGTACTATGTGTGGGATGGGTTTGAGTACGTCGGCGTCTGCAATGGAGCCTATGTGTACTGGGGTGGGGGCGGTTGGCTGCCCTGTAATGCCCTGATTCTGGGCCGCTTCCACGGATGGGAGAGATACCATGCCGACTGGCGCAGAGGCGCGTTCCGCCACGAGCGCGGACGGGCGCCCCACCGATGAAATGCCCGGACCGTCACGCCTTACCGGTCACGACGGGCAACGGCGCTACAGGCTTGGCCCGATCCGTGTCGCCGAGCCGCCGTCGAACTGAGTCGTAACAGCGGCGGGACATCCGACACGCCAGAGGCTTGCCCGAGCCAAAGCGGTGTCGCGCTCCGCTTGCCCCTTGCCCTTCGCGGGCGGGCACACGCTTTTTAGATTGTGGCCGGCCCGCCAAACCGGGGATTATGCCGGAGACCTATGAGACTGATCATACCATCCGCAAGCCTGAAGGCAGTTGCAACCGGCTGGCTCGTCCTGGCCGCGCTCGGAGCTGAAAGCCGGGAAGACACCGCCGCCGGTTGGGTAAAGCCGGTCGTGGAGCAAGTGGCCGCGGGCTTGTGGAGGGTCCGCTTTGGAACTCCGGAAGCCTTCACGCCGGTTGCGATCCGGGAAGCGGGACCTCGCCTGGATGACTTGAAGCGTCTGCCGCCGCCGGCGGCCCTTCCGTTCGAGCCGGGCCAAATCCGCGGCCGCATCACCCCGTCTCACACCGCGATTTATGTGCCCTGCGACGAACCCGGCGAGCAGATTTACGGGTTCGGCCTCGACCCGGGAGCTTACGAGCAAAAGGGCCTGCGCAAGTATCTCACCGTGTGTGCCGGAGTGATGGGCAAGACCGGCGCAAGCCATGGGCCGGTTCCGTTCTACGTCAGCACCCGGGGTTACGGCGTCTATGTGGATACCTCCCGGGTGCCCTTGGTTCACGTCGCGCGGTTAACCGCCAAAGACCAAAACGATTCCAGCGACGTTCCCCCTCCCGCGCTCAAGACAAGCGAGCGCGAACTCTACGCGACGGGCCCAACCCACGGTCGAAGCGAAGTCGTCTTCGAGTTGCAAGGCAATCCTCGAGGAGTCGATGTTTATGTCTTCGGGGGGCCGACGTTGCGCGAGGCCGTGCAGCGGTACAACCTCTTTTCGGGCGGCGGCGCGGTCCCGCCGCTCTGGGGCCTGGGACTCAAGTACCGGACCTTCACCGGCGCCAACCAGACCTCAGTCATGCAGGTGGCGCGCTCCTTGCGCGAGATGAAAATCCCTTGCGACATGATCGGACTGGAGCCGGGCTGGCAGTCCCACGCCTATTCCTGTTCGCTGGCCTGGTCCAAAGACCGGTTTCCACAACCGGCGACCCTGGTCCGGGAACTCCGGCAGGCAGGCTTCGAGGTCAACCTGTGGGAACACGCCTACATCCACCCGACTTCACCGCTGCACGCCCCGCTGTACTCGCGCTCCGGGGATTTCCTGGTCTGGGGCGGGCTGGTCGTGGATTTTGCCGATCCGGAGGCCTTCCGGATTTTTGCCGAGTATCACGACCGGGAGTTCGTGAGCCAGGGCATCATGGGATTCAAGGCCGATGAGTGCGACAATCAACCGCTCGATGATTCCACGCCGTTCAACTATCCGTATAGCTCCGTGTTCCCATCGGGGATCGATGGCGACCAGATGACTCAGCTCTTCGGCTATTTCCAGCAGCGCGCGCTCCTCTCGGTTTTCCGGGCGCACAACCTCCGCACCTGGGGCGATGTGCGGGCCACGACGGCGCTGGCCGGTCCCCTGCCGTTCAATCTTTACAGCGACGCCTACACGTTCGACCAGTACCTGCGCCAACTCGTCAACGCCTCCTTCACCGGATTGCTCTGGTCGCCCGAGGTCAGGGAAGCCCGCAGCTTGGATGAATTGCTCAATCGCGTGGCGATGAGCGCGTTTGCGCCCCAAATGTGCTTGAATTTATGGTTCATGCCCCACCCGCTTTGGGAACAGTATGACGGCGGGAAGAACAAGGACCACCAATTGCTGCCTGAAGCCGAGCGTCAGGCCGTCGCCGACCGCCTGCGCTCCATCGTCAACCAGCGCTACGAGTTGCTGCCCTACCTTTATGCCTGCTTCCATCGCTACCGGACCGAGGGGCTGCCGCCCGTCCGATCATTGCTCCTGGAGTTCCCTCAAGACCGGAAACTTCGGGCCGTGGATGATGCCTTCATGTTCGGCGACAGCCTGTTGGCCGCTCCTCTTATCGGCGAAGCCGGCTCCCGAACGCTCACCCTGCCGCAGGGGGTCCGCTGGTATGAGTTGAATCAGGGCCGCTGGCATGACGGCGGCGCCGTGGTGTCGGTCGCGGGAAAACCGGGCCAGATGCCGCTCTTTGTAAAGGAGAACTCGTTGCTGCCCCTGGCCGAACCGGTGCAACACGTAGATCGCGACACGGTCTTCAAAATCACCGTAAAGGTGTACGGCAAAAACCCGGCGCCATTCACGTTAATCGAGGATGACGGGCAAACCTATGACTTCGAAAAGGGCGCGTTCAACCGCGTCGTCCTGAATTGGCGGGCCGACGGTGGCGGGAAGGTCGAGAGCACCGGCCCGTTCGCCGGGCGAAGGTATGACATCGTGGCCTGGGAGCCGCAGCCCGGTCCGTAAGAACCGCCTGCGAACCCGGGTCCGCACGATCCAAGCCAAGCAAACATGAGAACACAACATCCGCCGCTTCTTAAGCGAATGCTCTCGGGCCTACTTTGACCATGGCCCTTCTCCCGGGCAGCCCGGCGATTGATGCCGCGGACACCGCGTCCGCGCCGCCAACAGACCAGCGTGGCTTCCCCAGGCCCTTTGGACCCGCCGCCTCAGGTAAAGACCCCATTGTTTCAGCGCACTGACCGCGGTAAGGGTAGTTCCATGATACGTCAAGTGTATTTAGGTCCGCCGGTGGCTAAGCGCCACCGCCTTGCGCAACGCGGGAACGGCCATGGAACCAATGCCTTCGCTCCCGCCGAACACGCTCACGACGTTCCCGGATTGGCGCCGGCCCAGTTCCCATCGTGGGAAGATGAAGCAGCATCGAGACAGGACCGGGAGCCTTGCCCGGAAGATTTGGCCCAGGAAGAGGCGGTCGCCGAGGCCCAAGAGGCCAAGGCGGCGACTCTTCGGGAGGCCGAGTCGCTGGCCGAGGCTTCCCCGCGGGATCGCTCGGCGTACGGCAGCGACACAGCCATCAGGCTCTACCTGCGCGAGATAGGCCAAGTCAAACTGCTGACGCCGCAGGAGGAGATCGACTTGGCCGCCCGGATCAAAAAGGGCGACAAGAAGGCCCGCGAGGAAATGATCAAAGCCAACTTGCGCCTGGTGGTCAAAATCGCCCGTGAATACGAAGGGATTGGACTGCCCCTGCTGGACCTCGTCAGCGAGGGCAACATCGGGCTGATGAAGGCCGTTGAACGCTTCGATCCGGCCAAAGGAGCCAAGTTGTCCACCTACAGCTCCTGGTGGATCAAACAGGCCATGAAGCGCGCCCTGGCCAACCAAAGCAAAACCATTCGCCTCCCGGTGCATCTGGTGGATAAGCTCTCCAAAATGCGCCGGACCGCGACCCGCCTCCAGGAGGAGTTGGGCCGAGAACCGACCGACGAAGAACTCGCCGAGGAATTAGGCACCACGGGCAAGCGCGTGGGACAAATGCGGATCGCGGCCTTGCGACCGATTTCCCTCGACGGGACCATCGACGACAACGAGGACTCGATCAGCCATGCGGAGCTGATCGCGGATGAAAACGCGGACACACCCTACGAGCAACTGGCGGATAAAGCCATTTTGCGGATACTGGGAGAACTCGTGAAGACCCTTGACCGCCGTGAGAAGATCATTCTCTCCGAGCGATTCGGGCTGGACGGGCAGTCCCCAAAGACCCTTGACGAGGTCGGGGCCAGGTTGGGAGTCACCCGCGAGCGCGTGCGTCAGCTCCAAAACATCGCTTTGAAAAAGCTCCGCCTCGAGATCGAGAACATGGAGAACGAAAAGAGCAAGAATGATTAGCGAGGATGAAGGTAACTGGCCAAGGCCATCACTGGAAAGGTCTTGGGATACGCCGGGTATTCCATGTACAGAATCCCGGGATGGCCGGTCCCGACCACGGAGCCATCCCGCCAGGATTCCGACTCGTCCCGCGTTTCGATCAGGTAATTCACGCTCTTAGGCACCGCATCGGTGTGTTGCAGGCCCATTTGGCAGAGAAAGTCCAGCACCCATGCGGTCTGCGTCGGGGTGCTGGCCCCTCGGCCTCGGTGCCCATCGTCAAGGTATGACAGCGTCGATTCGCCAAATCCGCCGTCGGCGTTCTGAAAACCCATGAGTGTCCTCGCCGCCCTCTGGAGATAGGGCGCTTGCGGCGATTCTCCCGCCCGCAGCAGCCCGGTGCCCGCCCGGGTGGTTCCGTACAGGGTGTTGACCCCCCATCGGCCCTCCCAAAGACCCGTGACGGGATCCTGGCTCCGGCGCAGAAAGCGCGCCGCCCTCCTGACCGCATTGGAGCCGGCCAAGGTCATGCCATAAGCGCCCAGTGCTGCCAGCACATGCCCCGTGTTATCCGCCGAGCTGGCATCGAACAACTCCACCGAATCACTCAGGTCTTTGGCGAATAGCTTCAGCATCCGGCTTCCGACGTTGTCTTTGTCAAAGGCACCCCAGCCGCCGTCGGAGTTCTGCCGGTTCAAAAGCCACCGCAGGCCCCTTTCCCGGGAGTCCGCCGCGCCGGTTCTTCGAGTCAACGGCGCCATCTTCTGCAGAAACACCAGCGCCCTCGACGTGTCATCCACGTCCGGGTATTGCTCGAAGTCCCGGCCGTAAGGGAAGCCCCCCTCGGCCGTCTGCAGCTCATAGAGATTCGCCGCTGCCAGCACCAGGGGATCGCTCCTTTGTCCGGCCTGGGCCAGCGCCTGGGCCGAAAGGATGCTATCCCAGACGCCGCCGTCCATCAGACAGCCGAGGTAGTTGCCCTTGCCATGGTCGAAATACAGCCCATCCACGAACTCCAATCCCCTCTTTATCGCCGAGGGGACGGATGAAAAGCGGCCCGGATGCTTCCGGTAAAAATGGTCCAGCGCGGCGATGCTAAACAGGGTCGAGACCGTGTAGCCGCCCCAGCTCCCGTATGCCCGCTGCTGTCGCAGGATTTTCTTGACAATGAAACCGTCATACCAGGCGGACGGCTCCGCCTCAGCCTGGCGCGGCTTCCACGGACTTCCGGCGTAAAGTTCGCTTAGGTCAAATTCCGGCCCAAACGTGCCGCGGATTTTCCTGGAAACCCGGTTGTGCCGCAGGTAGGCCATGGGGATCAGGTGGGGAATGACCCATTGGGAGAACTTCCGGTAGTTGAGCGGCAGCGCCTCCACGAAAATCAAGTAAGGAATCTCGATGATGTCCTCCCATCCTCGCACTCCGAACAGCGCCAGAAAGGTCTTTGTGAATTGATTGGTCGCGTTGATTCCCCCGGCATCCAAGATGAACTTTCCGGCCGCATGGATCGCTGGCTCTACGTTTGCCGTCGAGATCGAGGTTCTGAAGAGCTTCAGGGCCGCGTAGTTGAGCACGGTCGCGTTGATGTCGCCCGAAGGCAGCGCCGGGTCCCGCGCCTGCCGCCAGGAGCCGTCCGGCAATTGGGTTTTCAGCAGGATTCCCGCCAGGCGGTTTAAGTCCAGCCGAGATGAGAATCCCCGGAAGCGGAGCCACTCCAGAAACAGCGCGTAGAGCGATATATAATGAGACCCCAGGTGGGCGGGGAAACTCCAGCGGCCCTGGGTGTCTTGTTGGTCCAACAGGGTGTCAACCGAGTGCGTCAGGATCGTCTGCACCGTCTGCTTTGATAAGCTCATTCGCCTCAACAAACTGATTCTCAAGACCAGGATGACATGCTCGGTTTGACTTGTTCGTCGTTGCCTGTTCTTTCTTCGGGTGTGAGTTCGTGTCTGTACAGCATCTTCTGGCGTGTGGCGCGCCAGAAATGGTCGGCGATGCCGGGACAAAAGAATCCATTCGAGGTGGTCGCAGCCCGAGAGCTCGCAACACCCTTGATTGCAACAACCTGCCCCGTTTTCTCTATCGGGTCAAGGCGGAAGAACGATGGAAGGAAGAGTCGATCCCCTTTTTGTGGCCCCAGTCACGCCGTGCATTCAGATTGCACGGTCGCGAAAGCCTGCCTGGCCGCCGATAAATTCCCTGAGTTCAGGGCGCCTTGAAGGGCTTGAAACGCGCCGTCCGCCAGACTGTCCCTGCTGAATCCGTTGCTGGCACTGGCCGTCTGGGAGCCGCTCTCCTCCAAGGTCGCCAGTGCCTGCCGGGCCGCGCGGAGGTCGCCGGATTGGAGCGCGTTTTGAAGGGCCTCGAAACCGTTGACCCTCTGTTGCCACGAATTCTGAGTCGGCACCCGGTACTGTCGCGAAATCGCGGAAACCATGCTTATCGCATTCATAGTCTCACCTCGTTAAGTCTTGGTTTGCTATCGGCGGACTTACACTGCTCTCGTCTGGGTTTGTCCCGTGCAGTGTCCACTTTTTTGACAGCCATGTCATGAATTGTTCGCTGGGCGAACGCCGCCTCAGCCTCATCATGCAGTCTCCCAGGAAATCGATCTTCATACATGGCGACATATCTTAATGAAGTTAGCAATGGCAAGTCTCGTGCCAACCCTCCGCTCCGGGGGGCCTTCCATATCGAGGTTCCGGTGAATTATACGGCATCGTCCCGGCCTTAGTCCTGGGTTCCGACCGAGAACACCCCAAATCCTCGCCTTAGCGAATAGCGACAAAAAGAATGCGAGGTGCTGCGCCC
>CAZZFF010000184.1:0-9011 GCA_964653485.1 uncultured Verrucomicrobiota bacterium
GATGGGGCGGCCCTCGCTACGGCTGGGGCTGGGGATGGGGTGGCCGCGGCGGATGGGGCGGCTACCACGGCGGCGGATGGGGCGGCCATGGCGGTTTCGGACACGGCGGCGGCCACGGACGGTAACCCTCACAAAAACCCGGGACGCTGCCACAAGCCCGGGCATGACTCACTGCTTAGCGGGACGGGCGGACACCTACCCCGGCCCGCTCAGCCGGACGATTCCGACGCCGGACGGGGCACCGTGACTGAGAGCCAATCTTCGCAATTCGGCGGAGGACCGTCCATATCGAGCCAGTACTGCTTGATCCGCCGGACGATTTCCAGCAGCTCCGCCGGCCGCAACGGCTTGACGACGTAAGCGTCGGCCCCGGAACGGTAGGCTGAGTCGACATCGGAATCCTGGTTGGAGGAAGAGAGAACGATGACGGGCAGACGGGCCAGGTGCGGTTGCCGACGAATCCATTTCAGGACCTCAAGGCCCGGCACGCGCGGCAGCCTCAGGTCCAAAAGCACCAGTCCCGGAAGCGGATGTTCCTGCCGATTGCCAAACTCGCCCGTCCCCTCCAGGTAAGCGATCGCCTCCCGGCCATCCTTGGCCACCGCCAGGGGATTCCGGGCGTTGGCCCGCTCCATGGCTATCCGCATGAACAAGACATCGGACTCCTCATCCTCCACCAGCAGTACTAGTTTGGTCATAAGTCTCCGCTGCTTTCAACTGAATCCAGAATCGACTTCCATTTCCCGGTTCCGATTCGACACCAACGCTTCCCCCCATGCGCTCGACGGCTTTGCGCACGATCGCCAATCCGATCCCGGTCCCGTCGTATTCCTGGGCTGAATGCACACGCTCGAAGATGCCGAAGATTCGGTCTTGGTTGGACGGCTCGATTCCGATGCCGTTATCCTCGAACCAAATGCGGACTTGTCCCTCGACCGGCTCCGTCCGGATTTTGATTTGTGGAAGGGTCCCAGGCAGGACGAACTTGACCGCGTTGCCCAGGAGATTGGTGATGCACTGGCCCAGGGCGGCCTCATGAGCGATCACATTCAGCAACGGGCTTTGGATTTGGATATCCGCCACGGGAGCTTGGAACTGCGGATACTGCTCGATGACCTCTCGCACGAGTTTCTCCAACTCGATGGAGGCCAGGTGAACGCTCGCGCGCGATGCCCGGCTGTAGGTCAGGACATCCTGCACCAACCGGTCGGCCCGGTGCCCGCCGGCAATCACGCGCTGGAGATAGTCCTTCACTTGGGCGGTAAGCTGTTCTCCGCCCAGCTCCAGCGCCAGCTCGGCAAAGCCCGACATCACCCGCAACGGTGTGCGCAGGTCGTGCGAAACGCTGTAGGAAAACGCCTCCAGTTCCTGCACCATCGCTCGCAACTGCGCGGTCCGTTCGTCGATCCCTTTCTGCAACCGCTTGCGCTCGGTGATATCCTCGATGGCCAGCAGAATCCGGCGCGGGTTCTCCCGCTCGCCCGGGATAGGCCGGCCGTTGAGCAGCAGGATGCGATGTCCGATGTTTTCAAACTCGCGCTCGAACTCGAAATCGTCGAACGACGCACCCCTGAGCGGCACATCCTCGAGCAGCGCGCGCAACCGGGGGTCATTCCACTGCCCGCCGCCCACCTGACTGAAAACCCGGCCCTGGGTTTGGGCGGGGGCGACCTGAAAGAGCCGGTAAAAGGAGTCATTGGCCCTCTCGATTTGCAGGCCCTCGCTGAGGACCACCAACGGCTCGCGAACGGTCTCGATAATTGACTCGGAGTAATCCAAGGCGGCATGGATGCGCTGCTCGCTCCGTTTGAGGGCATCGATATTGACAAACACCAGCACCGCGCCGTCAACTTTGTTGTCGAGCGTTCTGTACGGTAGGATGCGCAACGAATGCCAGCGCCCCTCCTTATCCTGGACCTCCTTCTCCTGGGGGCGCACCGTATGGATGACTTCGAGAATCACACCTTCCCAATCGGGCAAATCGAAATTGGGGCGGATGTTCGTGATGGGCCGGCCCACATCGGTCGGCACCAGGTTGAGCACACTCTGCGCCAGAGGCGTGAAGCGGCGGATGCGCAATGCCCCATCCAGGACAACGATGCACATCTGGACGGCGCCCATCACGTTGTGGAGATCGCTGTTGGTGCGGTGCAATTCCAGGTTGCGATTGCCCATCTCCTCATTGATCGTCGTTAATTCCTCGTTCGTGGATTGGAGTTCCTCCTTGGTGGTCTCCAACTCCTCGTTAATGCTCTGCAGCTCCTCGTTGCTCGATTGGGCTTCCTCGTTCGCGGCCTGGAGCTCCTCATTAGCCGCGTCGTGCTGTTCGGAGACCAACTGCAGGTACTCCCTGACCGAGGCCAACTCACTGCGCAGACGCGCATTCTCGCCCAACGCCTTCTCCACGTCGGGCCGAAGCGGACGCTCCGTTTGACGCGGCGACGCCGGTTCCTGGGCCGCTTCCCCCGGATGTGCCGGCTCAAACAGCACAAGAAACCAACGTCCCTTGAGATTCTTGAGCGGGACGACCTCGATGCTGGCTCGCCGGGTTTCGTTCTCATAATGGAACTCGACGTTCTCGGCCCGAACGGTCTCATGGCTCGTCTTGGCCCTTTGAATGGCGGCGCGGACCGGCATGAGCAGCCCCTCGCGGACCATCTTCAAAAGATGATAGCTGGCCCGGCCGGGCGGCGGCTCCAGGTAAAGGCTGGTGCGGCCGCGAAACTGCAGAATTTCCATGGCCTCGTTGATGAGCACGCCGGCCGGGGCGTATTTGGCCAAAAGGAGCCGGTCGGCCTCTTTCTGGACATCCCCTTCACCCGCCAGTCCCGAAGCCAATGGGCCGGGCCTCCGGACCGCCGCAAACCTCTCGGGCGGGCCAGCCTTGGGTTGAAACGGCGTCACCGGACAGTTGGGCGCCGGTATCTTGCAATAGAGCTTGTGTGCCTTGTTGTGAGTGGAAAACAGTTGTGCGAAGCCTCCGATGGTTTCCGAATTCCCCAGCACCAGAAAACCTCCCGGCTCCAGCGAGTAATGAAAGACCGCCACCAACCGCTCATGCAGCACCGGCTGCAGGTAGATCATCAGGTTGCGGCAGCTCACCAGGTCCATCCTCGAAAACGAAGGGTCCGAGAGCACGTCGTGCTTGGCAAAGACGCACAATTCACGAACCGATTTGCAGATGCGGTAGCCCGCCTCCTCTTGGACGAAAAACCGGCCCAAGCGCTCCGGGGCGATCTCCTGAACCTCGGTCCTGGAATAGAGGCCGGCGCGAGACTTCTCAAGCAAAGAGTCGTTGATGTCCGTCCCGAAAATCTGGAGCGGGACTTGCGTCCCGGCCTGGGAGGTAAACTCCAAAAACGTCATTGCTATTGAATAGACCTCCTGCCCTGTCGAGCAGCCCAGCACCCAGACCCGCACCGGTTGGTTAGCCGTGTGGTTCACAACGACTTTGGGAAAGACCTCTTCCTTGAGCGACTCGAAGGTCTCCGGGTTCCGGAAGAAGCTGGTGACCTTGATGAGCATGTCCTGATAGAGGGCGTCCACCTCCTCCGGATGGGCGCGCAGGAACTTCAAATAGGCCGAAAGGCGGGGCGCCTTGGTCACCACCATCCGCCGGGCAATCCGCCGCTGGAGCGTGGCGGATTTGTATAATGTGAAATCGACCCCGGTCCGCCCCCGCAGCAAGCGCAGGACCTTCCTGTAATCGCCGGCCTCTTTGGAAGACTCGCCGGGCGGTTCGGACTCCTTTGGAACCAGGCGCGGATGGCGCGCGATCCTCCCCAGTTCCTCGGCGATTTGTCGCGGCGGCAAGACGAAATCCACGCACCCGGAGGCAATCGCGCTCCGGGGCATGCTGTCGTACTTGGCGGAGTTGTCCTGGGCAAAGGTGACGCCCCCTCCGTTCTTGATCGCTTCCAGTCCGAGCGTCCCGTCCGAAGCCGTGCCCGAGAGAATCACCCCAACGGCCTGCGGTCCACGGCCGCCGCCCAGCGACTCCAGGAACTGGTCAATCGAGTGATGAGCCCCTCCCACCCGTATCGCCTCCACCAGTTTCAAGGCGTCCCCCGCCACCGTCATCGTAGTGTTGGGGGGAATCACATAAACATGGTTCGGCTCCAATGGCATGTCGTTCCGGGCCTCGCGCACGGGCATCGCGGTGGTTCTAGACAGGAGTTCCGCAAGGATGCTCTGGTGAGTGGGGTCCAGGTGCTGCACCACTACAAAGGCCATTCCGGTGTCCCCCGGCAGGCACCGCAATAATTCCGTGAAGGCCTCAAGTCCGCCCGCCGAAGCCCCGATGCCCACAATCGGAAAGGGCTGGGCCTGGTTGGCGCCGGCGGGCCGCCCCTGCGCGCTCTCAACAACCGACCCAGCATCCGACGGCGATCCCGGCGCGGAGGCGTGGGGTTCCGAGCCGGCGACGATGGGTCGGGCGGCCTGGCTTCCAGCCGCGGTTCGTCTTGTCGATCGACTGCCGCCGTCCGGCCTCCTCGCCTTCTGTTGCTCTGTTTTCACAAGTGTCTGGCGCATCCTGAACCTGTCCAGGTTCAACCAACAGAGGAGTGCGTTTGATTTCCACCCTGGACCCTCAAACCGATTTGTCAATACTTTGATCACCCACCTGGCGGGGGCGCCTGGAGGAGCCGATGCTCAGTGCAATTATGCGGGAAGGAGTTCCGTTCCGAGCAACCGGGGCAATCTGTAGCTCAACAGCCTGATGGCTCACGCCCCGGCCCCTGGCAGCTCGATCCAGAACCGGCTTCCGCGCCCCGGCTCAGATTTCAAACCGGCGCGGCCACCCATGCGCTCGAGGGCCTTGCGAACGAGCGCCAAGCCGATGCCGGTGCCGGGGTATTCACTCGCGCGGTGCATCCGCTCGAACATGCCGAAAATCCTCTCGTGCGCCTCCGCCGGGATGCCAATGCCATTGTCTTCGATCCAGATCCTGACGACGAGCGAGGACTGCCGAGTGTCGGGTGTCCTTGGGTCCGAGGCGGACCGCGTGGCGCATGGCGGAGCTTCCGCGTCGGTCGATGCCCGACGCTCGCCACCGGTGTCGCCCTGCACACACGGTATTTGTTGCGCCGAGACCCGAATGGACGGTTTGACACCCGGCGCGACGAACTTGACCGCGTTGCCGAGGAGATTGGAGAATATCTGCGTGAGGGCCGACTCATTGCCCAGCAGCAGGAGCCGGTCGAATCCGATTTCAATCTCGGTTCCAGGCGGCTGCAGGTTGGGGTAGCTTTCGATCATCCCGCGCAAGAGCTTTGCGGCATCCAAGGGAATAAGAGGCAGTTCCCCGCGCACGATTTTGCTGTAGTCCAGGGCGTCCTGAATCAAGTGGTCCAGGCGGTCCGAAGCAGTCTTGATGCGCCGAAAGTAGTCATGCCCCCGGGAGCGGGGGCAGCCCGTGCAGTCCTCCTCGGCCAGGGTGGCAAAGGCATGCATGGCGCGGAGCGGGGCACGCATGTCGTGCGTGATGCTGTAGGAAAACCCTTCCAAATCGGCCATGGCTTCCTGGAGCTTGGCGGTGCGCTGCTGGACCTTTTCCTCCAGCTCCGCGTTGGCCCGGGCCAACTGGTCTCGCGCTTCCCTCAACGCGTCCTCGGCCTGGGCTCGCTCGACGAAATCCGCCGCCTGCCGGGCGAGCAAATCCAGGAGGCGCAACTTGCGGTCGCTCGGCCGGTGCGGGGCTGTGAAATGCGCTGAAAGCACGCCGACCAACTGGCCGGTGTGGGCCAACAAGGGGGTGCAGACCATCGCCCGCACCCCGGCTGTAAGCACCAAATCAAGCGCGCGCGGCTCAGCGAGAAAAAGAGGGCTTCGGGCCACGTCCTCGACAACCACGCATTGCCGAGTCTGAGCGGCGGTGCCGCAGGCAACGGTGCCGGGATGGATGTGGCTGAAATACTCGATAAAGGCCCGGTCGTAGCCCCGATGCGTCGTGATGCCGAGTTCGCCCGTGGCGGCGTGCAGGAGTTGGATATGGCCCTTGGCAGCGCCGGTGATGGAGATAGCAGCGTCGACGATGGTCTCCAACAAACCATGCAGGTTTTCCTGCGAGACGAAGTGAGCGCTGATCTCATGCAGCAGCCGCATGCCCGCAAGGTCCGCCGCTAGCCGCTGCTCGCTTTCGCGCAGCGCCTCGTCCAATTGCTCGCGCTCAGTGACATCCTGCTTGATGGCGATAAACCGGGTGATTGCGCCTTGAGCGCCCGCGAGCGGGGTGATGGTCATCTCCTCCGTGTAGAGACTCCCATCCTTCCGCTTGTTGACTACTTTGCCATGCCAGACGCGCCCAGCCAGAATAGTGTCCCACATCTGTTTGTAAAAGGCCCCGCCCTGCTTGCCGGACTTGAGCAGGCGAGCACTTTGACCAAGCACCTCGGCCGCCGTGTAGCCGGTCAGCTCAGTGAATGCCCGGTTGGTCCACTCTATGGCTCCGTTCCCGTCGGTGATGACAATGGCGTTGGCGGCGGACTGAAGGGCGGCAGTCTGCAGCCGCAACTGCTCCTCGCTGCGCTGGAATTGGGCATTCAACGCCTTCACCCGCTGGTGGGCGGTTCTGAGGCGGCCGCCCACGATGCTGAAGGCGCCATTGACAGCGATGAAAACACATAGGCCTACGGCATCTCCGGCAGAGGCGATCGCCGGTGGTCCTCGGGATTCTCTCAGAAAGCACGAGGCGACAAACCCGGTCAGCACGGTCGCCAGCAACCCGGGCCCGGTTCCGCCAATGGCGGCGCTGAGGATGGGGACGGGGTAGAAGGGGATGAAGGGCGGAAGCTCGCCAACGGTCTTGCCAATCATCCAGCACAGGAGCGCCGCCGCCGCCGTGCCGGCCACCGCCACCGCGTAACCCGCCGCCCGGCCAAATCTCGAGCCGGCGCTGTGTAGCGCGTCAGGTTTCATTTCGCCTTTCCTCCCAGTATAGCGGAGAACGGCAAATAAGCAAAGTCAGCACTCCTGATTTTGGATTCCCGGCACGCTGGAGCGCAGGCCCAAGGCTGGACCGTCGAACCGCGAATCAACCCTAATCCCCGTTGATGCGCTCTCCACCTGAAACTTCCATCCGGGCTTCTACCCCAGTTTCGCGCCGACCAACTCTATGCCCTGGCCCGCGCCGAGATTGCGCGAGTATTTCTTTTCCCGCGCGTTGTTCCAGTGTTCGTGGACGCCCTGGCTGGGCAGACGGCTCGTTGGCGTCGCGTGGTTGGGATCGTAAACCGTCCCGGACGGGGGATCGTTGGCCAGCGCGGACTCGCGCAGGTAATCGTCCGCGCCCTTGCGCGCGAAGTCCGGCCATTCGGCCGCGAGAAAATCGAACCCAACCGAGTCAATGGCCACCGGGTCTTGGGAGGCCAATAGACTGGAGGGCCAATGGCCGTTGAAAGGCGGCTGCTGCATCCGCTGGGCGACCGGATCCTGCGGATGCACGCCGGAGAACAAGCCGTCCACCAGGTAGAGCACCGTCTTGCCGCCAAGATGGGAGTGTCCCGTCAAGTCCACCAGGGGGCGGTAAATCCCGCTCTGAGTGGAAAAACAGTTTGGGTGGATGTCGAAATAGCCTTCCTGGACCGGCCACCTTATGAGCGAGCCGAAGTGGTTCTTGGCGCAGAGCGTCACGCCGCCCGCCGTGTGAGCTTTGAGGCTCGCGAAATTCACCAAATAGTCGGCCTCCGCAAAACAGGCGGGCAAGAAGTCCTGCGCCTTGCCCTGGGGACGGCTGCTCCAGTGCAGCGGCACGCTCGATTGGCTCACCTTGATGCGCCCGAACTTGCCCGAGTAATCCTCGTAATGCGCCTCGTGAAACTCTCGGCGAAAAAGGTCATGATACTCCTTGACCAGGCACGCGAGGGTGTCGCAGACCGTGATGTCGGCCGGGCGCACGCCAACGCCCGCAAGCTGGCGCAGCAGGGCGATGATCATCTGCGGCGACGTGTTCATGTAATCCGGCCGCGAAACGAAGGTGCAGGTGTCCAGGTTCACATGGCCCTCCCGGTAGATCATCCCCACCCAATTCGGCTTGATGGCCACTCGCTCGCCGGCCCTGTACCCCACGTCTCCCTTGCCTCGGGATTGGTTCAGATGGCGGAATAGCCTGGCCCACGCTGCGCCCACCCCGGTCTCCCCGGTCACTTCGCACACGGCGCGCGCCATCATGGCATCCACGCGCTCCTGTTTCACACGGTTGCCTTCCCACCAATGCCCGTCGCCGGGTCCTTTCCAATCGGTCACCTCCGGGTCATGGACCCATGCGACGCGCCCAGGACGGATGCCCCTGGCCACCCCGACAGGCTTGAGCGCCTCGTGCTCCCCGGCAGCCGCCGCCGCCTGGACACAGACCGCGCAGCCGCCCGCAAGAGCCACCGTTTGCCGCAGAAAAGCGCGACGCCCCAGCGGCCGAGGCGCGATCGTCAACGGGTAAGCATCCACCCTGGAGGAAAACGAGGTCTTCTCTTTCATGAGGCAATTTGAGCAAAAAGCCCTGGAGCATTCAAGCGACAATGGGCGCCCGAAAACGTTTACTGACTCCGGGACAGAACACAGTAAATGCTTTGCCTGGCGGCGCCCGAGAGGCAGAATCGCCCCGAACAAGAACGATTATGAAAACGACCCTCGGTGCGGCCTGCGCCGCCCTTATTCTCTTTGCGTCCCTGGCAGTCCTGCCCGCCAACGCGGCGGCGCCATTCAACGGGCGCTTCTTCGCCGGTGAGGGCGACGTCGAATACCTGGAACTCCTCGACAACGCCCGCCGGATGTATGACGCGGATTCGGAGTTCGAGAACATGGCAATGCTCTATAATCCGCAATGGAACGGGCTGGTGGAAGGACCGACCTGGGGCGCCTGGTGGGTCCAGAACAGCTACGGCCCGACCTACTGCGCAATCCCCTTCTACGAAGAGCCTTTCGTCACGTTCCTCCAGAACTCCCAGGATTTGTGGTTCAGCAAGATGGGCGACGGCAAGACCAGCTACGTTTGGAACGGCAAAGACAGTTGGGTC
>CAZZFF010000185.1:0-8897 GCA_964653485.1 uncultured Verrucomicrobiota bacterium
GACGGCCGTCGGGTCCGGGGCGCATCCAGGCGATGTCGTCGCCGATGGTGGTGATCTTCCACCCCTTGAAATGGGGCGGGGGAATCATCATGGCGAAGTTGGTTTTGCCGCAGGCGCTAGGGAAAGCGGCCGCGACGTACGTTTTCTCGCCGGCCGGCGATTCGACCTTCAGGATGAGCATGTGCTCGGCGAACCAGCCTTCTTCGCGCCCGAGGTAGGAACCGATGCGCAAGGCAAGGCACTTCTTGCCCAGCAGCACGTTGCCGCCGTAATTGGAGCCGACCGAGATGATGGCGTTGTCCTGGGGAAAATGAGCGATGAAGCGGCGCTCGGGGGCGATATCGAGCATGCAATGGAGGCCGCGGTTGAAGTCGTCGTCATCGCCGAGCTGCTCGAGGGCGATATTGCCCATGCGGGTCATGATGCCCATGCTCAAGACCACGTAAATCGAGTCGGTGACCTCGATGCCCACCTTGGCAAGCGCGGATCCCGGCGGCCCCATGAGATAAGGGATGACGTACATGGTGCGCCCCTGCATCCCCCTCTCGCTCAAGGCCCGCAGCTTATTGTACATCTCCCGCGGGGCCATCCAGTTGTTCATCGGCCCGGCCTCCTCCTGGTCTTTCGTGCAGATGAACGTGGACTGTTCAACGCGAGCGACGTCATTGGGGTGGGAACGATGATAATAGCATCCGGGGAGCTTTTTCTGGTCAAGTTGGATCAGCAGGCCTGTCTCGACGGCTTGCGCCGTGAGCGCCTGGGCTTCCGCCCTGGAACCGTTGCACCAATACACCCTGTCAGGACGGCAGAGTTTTTCCATCTCCGCCACCCAACTCAACACGGCCTTATTGGTCGTGTTGAGTTTCCCTAAAGAATCCGTTGTCATAGTTACTTGTCTCGCCCCGGTGTGAGGCCTCGGGGACCGCCGGCCCCAAAATGGGGCCGCAAAACTATGCCGCGCCGCGCCGTTTGGTCAAGCACGCATCGATTATTTCCGCTCGATCAAAGTCTGGCCAAGCCCGGAACGCTCTGCTAGGTTGCGCCGACCGATGAACTTTCCGGGCAACAGGTGGATTGAAGAATGGCTGGAAGGCCTGGGGCAGCTCACGCTCCTGGGAAGAGAAGCCGTGCTTTCGCTCTTCAAGTTCAGCGTGGCCTGGCGCGACCTGCTCTACCAAGTGTATTTCATCGGGGTCAAGTCGCAGTCCGTCGTGCTGATTACCGGGGCGTTTACCGGCATGGTCCTGTGCGCGCAAACCTATTTCCAATTTCACAAGGTCAAGATGGACACAGCCACGCTGGCGGTGGTCAGCGTCTCGATGTGCAGCGAGTTGGGACCCGTGTTGACCGGGCTAATGGTGGCGGGTCGCGTCGGGGCGGCTATCGCCGCCGAATTGGGCACGATGCGGGTCACCGAGCAGATCGACGCGCTGCGGACGCTGGCCACGCACCCGGTGGATTACCTGGTTGTCCCGCGGGTCCTGGCCCTTGTGCTGGTCCTGCCCCTCCTGACGGCGGAGGCCATCGTGGTGGGGATCGTCTCGGGGTACCTGGTCGGGGTCGGCTTGATGGGGATAGACCCCACTTATTTGTGGGCGAACGCGCAAAAGTACACCACCCTGGCGGATGTGGGCATCGGGCTGATCAAGGCGCTGATTTTCGGCGGCATCGTGGGGCTGATCGGCTGTTACAAAGGCATGTCCTGCGGCCAGGGCGCCGAGGGAGTTGGCCGCGCCACCACCGAGGCGGTGGTCTATTCGTCCATCACGATACTCATCAGCAATTTCTTCCTCACGCTCACGCTCGGCCGCGTGCTGCATGCGCTATGATTGAAGTCCGCGACCTGAGCAAGAGCTTCGGCCCGAACGTGATCCTGGAGCGCGTCGGTTTCCGCATCGAAAAGGGGGAGTCGGTCGTCATCATCGGACGCAGCGGCGGGGGCAAGAGCGTCTTGCTCAAGCACCTCATCGGCCTGCTCAAGCCCGATGCCGGCGAGGTGCTGATTGAAGGCACGAACATCGTGCCGCTGGACGAGCGGGAAATGCTCCCGGTCCGCCGCAAGTTTGGCGTGCTTTTTCAGAGCGCGGCCCTGTTCGATTCCATGACCGTGGCCGAGAACGTCGGCTTCGCCTTCCGCCGGGACCGATCGCTCTCCGAGTCGGAAATCGCCCGCCGCGTCGCGGAGATGCTCGAGATGGTGGATTTGCCAGGGACCGAATCCAAGAACCCGTCGGAGTTGTCGGGAGGGATGCGCAAGCGGGTTGGCCTGGCGCGAGCCATCATTTACCAGCCGGAAATTGTTCTGTATGACGAGCCAACGACCGGCCTGGACCCGATCGTCTCCGACAGCATAGACCACCTGATGCTGCGTGTTCGGGACCGGCTCCAGGTCACGACAGTCGTCGTCACGCACGATATGCGGAGCGCGCGGCGCCTCGGCCAGCGCATCCTGATGTTGCACGACCGGAGAATCTACGCCACGGGTTCCGCCGACGAGATATTTCAGTCCAAAGACCCCGTGGTGCGCCAGTTCATTGATGGAATTTCAGACGAGAGGGCCGCGACTATGAGCCCCGAGAGCTTATGAGCAAACAATCGTTGGCATGGAAGGTTGGATTATTTGTCTTTATCGGGCTGGTGATGTTGGGCGGGCTGTTGATCGAGTTCAGCAAGGGCACCGTTTTCCTCCGCCACACCTACACGGTCTATGTCTATGCTCCCGACGTGGTCGGCCTCAAAAGCCGGGCAGACGTGCTCATGTCCGGCGTGAAGGTCGGCAGCGTGGCTCAAATCAGCCTGGCTCCCGACGGCAAGGGCGCCACGATCAACTTGAAGATTTACGCGCCCTACAAGATCCGGCAAGACGCCCGCTTCGTGATTCAGCCCTCCGGGCTGCTGGGAGATGAATATGTCGCCATCATCCCGACCAAGAACAAGGGGCCGGTGTTGCGGGACGGAGCCACCGTAACGGCGGAGGCGTCGTTCAATTTCGAGGAGTTCGCACGGTCCGCCGGGGGGCTTATCCAGCGCCTGGACCAAACGGTCGAGCGCCTCGGCGACATGATCACCGACGTCCGCAAGCACCTGCTCAACCGGGAGACCCTGACCAACTTCTCGGCCGTCGCCGCCAACCTGCGGGCCGCTTCCGAGCGGGCCTTGGATACGGTGGACCGCCTGGACGCACTGGTCACGACGAACGGCCCGGCTTTCTCCCAGTCCACCAGCAACGTCCTGCTTTTCTCCTCGAGGATGGACGACCTGGCGGGCAACCTTAACGGCGTGGTGGAAAGCAACCGAACCGCAATCGCGGCCGCCGTCAAGAACCTCGACGACTCGACCGAAATCCTCAAGAACCTGGCGGCCGGGGTCCAGGCCGGCAAGGGCTTGGCGGGCGCCTTGCTCGAGAACGAACAATTGGCGGCCAACGTGTCCCTCGTGGCCTCGAATCTGAGCGTGACCACCAGCAACCTCAATCGCCTTGGGCTCTGGGGCGTGTTGTGGCGCCACAAGCCGCCCAAGGGGGCGGACACCCCGGCACGGCAACCGCTGGTTTCGCCCAAGGAATCCGACGCTTCGGAATGAGTTATGGCGCTTTGGGTTATTCGCATCCTGTTTCTGCTTCTCTGCACGACCGGCGGCTACGCGGTGAGCCAGGTCCGCCCGGAGTTTGTCAGCCTGTCCCATAGCGGCTTGCTCGGCGTCATGGTTGGGTTTGGGTTCGGGTGGCTCATGATCGCCGTGGACGAGATGCTCAAGGGCTTTTCGCTCCGGGCTTTCTCGGCGACGACGTTCGGCCTGCTCCTGGGCACGGTGGTGGCCCTGCTCATCGACCAATCGGGCCTCTTCGAGAACGTCGAGGAAAAGCCCACTCGCTGGCTCATCCGCCTGAGCCTGTTCCTGAGCTTCGGCTACATCGGCATCATCCTCGCCATGCGCAGCAACAAGGAGGACTTCTCGCTCATTATTCCCTATGTCAGGTTCGCGCCGCAGAACAAGCCGGAGAACCTGTTGTTGCTGGACACCAGCGTCATCATAGACGGGCGCATCGCGGACCTGATCGAGAGCAATTTCCTCGAAGGCATCATCGTGGTCCCGCGGTTCGTGTTGAAGGAACTGCAGCAAGTGGCCGACGCCAGCGATCCGCTCAAACGGTCCCGCGGCCGCCACGGCCTGGAGGTCCTCAACCGCATCCAGCGCAATCCCCGCAACGAGGTGAAAATCCATGACGGGGATTTCCCGGATGAGAAGGATGTGGACGCCAAGCTGGTGCGTCTGGCGCGCAACCTGGGGGCCAAGCTGTTCACCAACGATTACAACCTGGGCAAGATCGCGGAGTTGCAGTCGGTCCCGTGCGTCAACGTCCATGAGGTTGCCAAATCCCTCCGCTCCGTCCTGCTGCCGGGAGAGTCCCTGTCCTTGCGCCTCGTGCGCGAAGGGAAGGACAAGGGGCAGGCCGTGGGCTACACCCCCGATGGAACGATGGTCGTGGTCAACAACGCCCAGAACCTCGTGGGCCACCAGGTCGAGGTGCAAGTCCAGAGCCTCCTCCAGACTGGCGCCGGCGTCATCATCTTCGCTGAATTGCTCCCAACGTGAAAGACCGCAATCAAATCCTCCGCCGCCTCCCGCAACTCCTCCCTCAAGGCGAAGTCAGCTTCGCAAACTCAGTGATCGAGGCCCATGCCGGGGACAAGTGGTTCGCCGCCCACAAGCCGGACGTGGTCGTCTTGCCGCGCCGCACCGCCTCCGTGGCGGCCGTGCTCAAGTTCGCTCACCATCACCGGATTCCCGTGACCCCTCGAGGGGCCGGCCAGGGCTATGTCGGCGGTTGCGTGCCCGTCCGGGGAGGGATCGCCCTCTCATTGGCGCGGATGAATCGCATCCGCGAGATTAACTCCGCCGATTTCGTTGCCGTCGTCCAGCCGGGGGTAATCACCGCCCGGCTCCAAGCGGCCGTCGAAAGGAAGGGGCTGTATTACCCTCCCGATCCGGCCAGCCGCGCGGAGTCTTCCATCGGAGGCAACATAGCGACCAACGCCGGCGGGCCGCGCTGCCTCAAATACGGAGTCACGCGCGATTACGTGCTCGGATTGGAAGCGGTGCTGGCTGACGGCGCCGTGGTGCGCCTGGGAGGCCGCGCGCACAAGAATAAAACCGGGTTCGATTTTGCCCGGCTTTTGGTCGGCTCCGAGGGCCTCCTGGCGGTCGTTACCGAGGCCACGCTTAAGCTGCTCCCGCTGCCTCCGTTTCGCGCCTGCCTGGCCGTCGGTTTTGCCGCCACCCCCGATGCCATCCGGACGCTCCATGCGATCTTCGCCGCAGGTTTCCTGCCTTGCGCTCTTGAGATAGCCGACGCCTTCACCCTTGAGGCCGCTTACCGGCGCACTCGCAGCCGCCGCCTCAAAGGGTGCCAGGCCCATCTCATCGTGGAGTTGGATGGGCAGGAACGGTCCGTCCGCTCCGAACTGCGCGATGTGCTGCGTCTGGTTCGAGGCCAAAACCCGCGCTTCGTCCAACAGGGGCTCGGCTCCGCCCAGTGCGAAGCCCTCTGGCAGCTCCGGCGCGAGTTTTCTTACGCCCTCCGCGACACGGGTTTGACCAAGTTAAACGAGGATGTTGTCGTCCCGCGGGGCCGATTGGAGGACCTGTTTGGCTTCGCGGCGCGTCTTCAGAAGAAGCACCGGCTGCCGGTCGCCTGCTTCGGCCACGCCGGCGACGGCAATATCCATGTGAACGTGATGGTGGACTACAACCAACCGCGGGCAGGCGCGCGGGCCGACGCAGCCCTGGACGAACTATTCCGGCAAGTGCTGCGCTGGGGCGGCGCCATCACCGGGGAGCACGGCATCGGTCTGGCCAAAAAGACCTGGTGGCCCCTCGCAGTCTCGCCCGAGACGCTCCAACTCCACCGCATCCTCAAGCGGGCGCTGGACCCCCGCCGCGTCCTCAATCCCGGGAAGTTTATCTAGTCGTGGGCTACTGGCGGTCGTGATACGGGTTGCCGCCGCCGTGCCCGCCACGATACCCGCCGCTGCCCGTCTGGGGGCGCTCCTCGCGGGGCCGGGCCTCATTCACGGTCAATGCCCGGCCCTGGAAGTCCTTGCGGTGGAACATCGAGATGGCCTTGGTCGCCTCTTCCTGGGACTGCATCTCGATGAATGCAAAGCCCCGCGACCGACCCGTCGCGCGGTCTTGCATGATATTCACCCCAACCACGGCGCCCGCTTGCCCAAAATAATCTTGCAGGTCGTTTTCGGTCGTTGTAAAAGGTAGGTTCCCCACGAATAATCTGGCTGCCATAACGGTTATCAGTTTCTCCGCGGCGGGGGCTGGTGTACGTTCCCGTTTCGAGGTTTCAAATCGTCTGCTCGAAGAGCACAATAGACAATTACCGCATCACTAGTCTCTGCTGCTGAATTGCCGGTACTAAAGAGCAAATCCCTCCAACAGACAAGAAAATAATTGAGCCGGCGGATGGATTCCAGAGCCAATGCCTGGAGAGTTTTCGACCTCGCTCTTCGGATTTCGGATTTCGGATTTCAGGGCCGCCGGCCCACCCGCCTCCCCGCGCCGCGCGCGCTCAGGGCGGCCCTGCCGGCCCGCCCACCAGGGCGACGAACTCGCCTTTGAGCGAGCGCCCCGCCAGGGCCTTTATCAGTTCGGCCGGGCGTCCCCGCAGGTATTCTTCGAATTTCTTGGTGATCTCCCGCGCCAGCACCACCTGGCGCTCAGGGAAGACCTCCTGGAGTTCTCCCAACAGCCTCTCGATGCGGTAGGGAGATTCGTAAAGGACCAGCGTTCCCGGGATGCCCGCAAGCTGCATCAGGCGCTTGCGCCGCTGCCCGGGCTTGTGGGGCAGGAAGCCGCCGAAATGGAATTCCTCGCTCGGCAGCCCGCTGGCGGTGAGGGCGGCCACCAGCGCGGTGGGTCCGGGCACCGGCTCGACTCGCAAGCCGGCGGCCACAGCAGCGCAGACCACCCGCTCGCCCGGGTCGCTGATGCCGGGACTGCCCGCGTCGGTCACCAGGGCAATCTTCTGACCCTGGCGGAGCCGTTCGACAATCTCCTGGCTTCGCCTGGCTTCGTTGAACTGGAAACAACTCAGCAATGGCTTGGAGATCTCGAAGTGATGAAGCAATTGCCCGGTGCGGCGGGTGTCCTCCGCGGCGACGGCGTCGCACTCTCTGAGTGTGCGCAGGGCGCGCAACGTGATGTCTTCCAGGTTGCCAATGGGCGTGGCGACCAGGTAAAGCGTGCCGGGAACCAAGGGAGGGAAGGGCTGCTGCATGGTTGCTTTCTCAGGGTCCGTGGGTTCCGGTGAGCCTTCTCCACGCCGCCAGGTAACGGGCCAGGCGCTTCTCCTCCGGCTCGCCCACTTGGGCGCAGCGGCGAATATCCATGTTGTCTTCCAGGTCAGCGACCTTCACGCGCCGCGCAAGGGGACTTAGGGCGGCGCGGCCAATGAGTCCCTCGTAAGCCTCGCCCGGGCGTTTGGTAAGACAATCCAGGGCAAGAACGATCTCGTCTGGAAACCCCTCATTCTTGAGGTTCTCGAACGTCCATTGCGTATCCTCGACCACGTCGTGGAGGACCGCCACAATCTTCTCCGGCACGGTTTCCACGCGCGCCATCACTCGCAGCGGATGCAGGATGTACGGCGACCCATAACGGTCGCGCGCGCCTCGGTGCGCCTGGACAGCGATGCCGATCGCCTTCTCCAGCAGCGCCAGCTCCCGAGCCGTTTCCGGCGAACCGCACTCCGGGTGCGTCTTGTTTGAGTTCATTTGTCAAATCCTGCGAATTCCGCCCGACGGCCACAAAATGCACCACAAGCGGCGCCAATGACAAGCAGTTCCACGGGGCGCGCCGCCTCATCCGTACTCGACCCGTCAGGGGCGTGCGTATTCTCCGGGGTTGTTGAAATGAGCGGGGGCCTCGATAGTGTGAAGGAATCGAATGAACTCGCTCAGCCGCCTTGTTCATCACTTGTGCCGGTGCCTGGCAGTGGCCGCGGTGGCCCTCGCCAGCTACCTCCTGATCAGCCGTTTCTTCCTGCAAACGGTCCAAGTGGTCGGCCAGAGCATGGTGCCCACGCTCCAGGACTCCCGGCGATACCTCCTCAACCGCTGGATTTATTACGTTCGCGCCCCTCGGCGGGCCGATATCGTCGTGCTCCGCGACCCGGCTGACAATCGGCTCGCGGTCAAGCGGATCATCGCCTTGCCGGGCGATTGGGTCTATTTGAAAGACGGGAGCGTCTGTCTCAACGGGCGGAAGCTTAAGGAACCTTACCTCCCTCCGCGAACGCCGACGTTCCCGGAAGGATCGCTCCCCCAACAATGGCTGCGGTGCGCCAAGGACCACTACATCGTCCTGGGCGACAACCGCAATAACTCGACCGACAGCCGCAGTTACGGACCTGTCGCGCGCCAAGATTTGCTCGGCCGGATATTCCGCTGAGCGGCGTGGAGCGGGCGGGGCGGGCGGGGCGGGGGGCCTTGTGAAACCCGGCGCATTCAGCGTTTTGGTTTGGCCTTGAACTGTAGCTTGAAGGGTGGGACCTCGAACGGGAACGCGGTCATATCCAGCCCGATATGCGCGGCCCCGGTGGCGCCGAATTCATGGGCGCCGATATCATACTTCTCGGTCTTGGATAGATGGGGTCGCTGGCCGTTCCAAAAATCCAACGGGTTTTCATAAAGAAGCATGCCCTGGTCTTTTGCGGCTGACGCGCTCCGGAGCTTGTAGCCTTCCGGGGCGTGGGCGTTGGGGGCGACGAAAAGCGGGTCCCCCGTTTTGGCCTGGGGGTCGCCTTCGTACGGCCGGGTCCAGAGGTTGTTCAGGAAGTGGAACTCCTTCAGGTTTATCGCGGAGTCCGCCTTCACCGGGCCGGTGTT
>CAZZFF010000186.1:0-8483 GCA_964653485.1 uncultured Verrucomicrobiota bacterium
ACCCGGAGAAGATCGAGGCCGACATGGGCGACGTGCTGGGCGATTTCATGGGCGGAGACGAGGAGGGCGGCGGTCCCGGCGGCGGTCCGGGCGGCGGCTACTCGCACGACAGCGGGCTGTATGACTATTGAAAAGAAACGCTGAAGCTTCCGGGTTCCGGAGCGTTCAAGCAGCCAAGGGGTAGAACTCCTTGCGCCTGAGGGCCCAACCCAGCAATTCAACGCCGAGGAGAGCCGCTGCTTCTCACGGCTCACCGTTCCAAGGCTTCCATGCCGTTGCGCAAACTTAAACCGGGCGTCTTTCTACTCGAGGGCCTCAACTCCTTCGCCGTCGTTTTTTATTTCTATTACTTCTATTTTTTCATGCAGACCCGGCACGGCTTCGACAACCGGGCCAATCTGGAACTGGCGGCGCTGACCGGGGCGGTCTCAGCGCTGTGGAGCTGGCTCGGCGGCAACTTCGGCCAGCGGTTCGGCTATTTCAGGGCGCTCAAAGTGGGCTGGGGCCTGATGCTCGGGGCAATGGTGGCCGGTTCGCAAGTGGAGTCCGCGTTCGGACACGTCGTGGTCACGTTGGTTGCGGCCACCGGGATGTGTTTCACCTGGCCCAACCTCGAGGGCCTGACCTGCGAGGGCGAGACGCGCGCCGGTTTGCAGCGGATGGTGGGCATATACAACGTGGTGTGGGCGGCGACGGCGGCGGTCTCGAACTTCATCGGCGGCGCGCTCCTGACCCAGTTCGGCTTGAACAGCTTGTTCTATATCCCGGCTCTCATCCATATTGCGCAACTGGCCCTTACGTTCCGGCTGGAGTCTCAAGCCGCCGGCTCCTCCTGGCGCTCTCCTTCGCCGGGCTCGGCATCTCTTCTGGAAACCGCGGACGGGGCACTCCCGGCGCCGGCGGCGGGACCCGTTGCGCCGGCAACGGCGCGGAAGTTCCTGCGCATGGCATGGCTGGCCAATCCCTTTGCCTATATCGCCATCAATACCCTCGTGGCCGTGATCCCCGGCCTGGCGCAGCGATTCCAGCTCTCGACCACTTTTGCCGGGTTCTGTTGCTCAGTCTGGTGTTTCTCGCGGTTCGGGACGTTCTTCACTCTGTGGCTCTGGAACGGCTGGCATTACCGCTTCCGCTGGCTCTTGCTGGCATACCTGGCCCTCATCGGGACCTTCACCGCCATCCTGACGGTGCCGAGTCTTGCGGTGCTCCTGCTGGCACAGGTCGTCTTTGGCGCCGCCGTGGGGCTGATGTATTATTCTTCCCTGTTCTACTCGATGGATGTCGGGGATACCAAGGGCGAGCATGGCGGACTCCATGAAGCGGCCATCGGGCTGGGGAACCTCGCCGGACCCGCCGTCGGCGCCGCCTCGTTGTACTTCCTGCCTCAATATGCCAACGCAGGCGCCCTGGCCGTGAGCGGCCTCCTGACGTTGGGACTTGCCGGACTGACGGGCATTTGGGCCGCGGGCGGCGGACGCGCGAGGCGACCGAAGGCCGCGGGGCAAAGCGCCGCTGCACGAGGCGATTTGGCGGAAGGCCGAAGGGCGACGGGCGAAGTGCGAAGCGACACAAGGCCGGAGGCGGGGGGCCAAAGCCGGCAGAGGCGTCCAGGCGTTGTGAAGCTGTAGGCACGGCGCGGCCCGCTTACCGGGCTGTGCCGGACGGCGACTTGGCCACGAAGTTGGTCGCGTTGTTTGGATCGCCGCTGCCCTTATAAACGGCGGACTGCGGGTAGGGATAGAGCGGACGAGTCATTACGATCTTCCCATTGTCGCTCTTGGAGGAGATGAGGGTGTCGGGCGCCTTGGCGTGCTCGACCCAATCCACGACGATTGAAAGCCAATCGACCTCGGTTGCGCCGGGACCTCCGCCGCAGTGGAGACAGCCGGGAATCATGAAGAGCCGGCAGTAGTCGGTGGCATTCGGGTCGCGCGCCTGGACCTGGCAAAAATACTGAGCCGTTGCTTCGGGGGGGAGGGCGGGATCGGCCCAGCCGTGCCAGAGGATGAGTTTGCCTTTGCGCGCCTTGAAGGCGTCGAGGTCGGGGCTGGTCGCGTTGAGGAAGGAAGCGGCCAGCCGGGTGTCACTCTCGAAGTTGGAAAGGTCGTAGGTCGAATAATCCCAATCGGGTTTGTTGAAGACCAGGTATTTGAAGACCTGGGTGCCGAAGGCGAACATGATGCTGGGAACATGGTCTTTGGCCAGGAACGGAGGCACGGGGCCGACCAGCCAGGCGAACCATTGGTTTGCGTCGCATTCCGCCCCTCGTGGGAATCCCGGGTAGATTGGCCCTTTGTCGTTGCGCGCTCCCCGGTAGATTGCCTCTATGGCCCTGCGCTGCGGGTCGGTGAGTCCCGGCACTTTGGACAAGTCGAAGCGGACTGAAGGCGGGTCTGCGACGATGCCGTCTTTGAGGCCATCCTGGGCGTCGCACTGTTCGAGGATCGCTTGCTGGAGGTTCCCGAGGGCTTCCCTGGTAAGCACGGTGCCGTCGAGATGCGCCGGATTCGGGTAAAGCGCCTTGGCGATAGAGACCATGGTGGCGGCGAAGCCGGTCCAGTTGAATGCCGGCGCGCCGGCGACGATGCCGTCGAAGTCCTTGGGATAGCGCTGGGCCTCCATCATGGCCTGGCCGCCGCCGCGCGAGCAGCCGATGAAGTACGCGTAAGCGGCATCCGCGCCGTAGTAGGCGCGGATGAGGGCCTTGGCGACTTCAGCCGTGCGATGCACGGCGAGGTAGCCGAAGTTCAACTGCGCCTCCAGGTTGTCGAGCGCCCAACCGCCCATATAGACCGGCTGCGACTCGTGCCCGGTGTCGGTCCCCACCGTGGCGTAACCGCGATCGACTGAATCGCGAGCCCCGTTCTGCACGGTGCCGACGAATCCCCCGCCGCCGCCCATGACGAACCGGCCGTTCCACGCGTCGGGCAGGAGCAGCTCAAAACGGATGTTGCCCCCAATGACGCCCTGCACCTCGACATAAGGCACGGCATGGGGGTCCTTCTGGAGGTCCGGGGCCGCCGGCGTCACCGACTCCAGGACCACGTCCGGCAGGCGCAGATGCCGCAGGTCCTCCAGGCTCGCGCGACGGGGCGATTGCCCCAAGGCCGAAGGGCCGATACACAGGGCGATGAGACCGATGAGAAGGCCCCGTTTCACGATGTCTTTTCTATTCATGGTTTGGCTACCGCACGACGATCACGAATTTCTGAGAGGCTGGGCCGAGGCGCTCGCTGGCCGTGGAGAGGACCTTTTCAGCGCCCCAGATCAGGGCCTTTTCGTCGAGGGTCCGCACCTGGCGGTTGATGGCGGCGGTGAGGGCGACCTCGACGTCGCCGGCGGCGTCCGGGGTGCCGGACAGCACGCCGGTGGTTTCGTCGAGCTTGAGCCAGGCCGGCCCATGGTCGAGCGTGAAGACGGGCTTCTCGATGTCGAAGTAGCCGCTGACCTGGTCGTCTCCCTTCATGCGCGCGCTCAGGTCGCCCAGGGACCGCGTGGCGCGGGCCTGGTAGAGGTAGGCGGCGCCGACGGCGGCCGTCAGCACGGGCTTGCTATAGATGACGGGCCGGGGACCCGCCGCGTAGTCGGACGGTCCGCTGCGCTTGTCCTGATCGTCCACCGCCACGACGCGATAGAAGGTCTTATTGGCGGCCGGCAAGTTGACGTCGCGGCCCAGCACCGCCAATTCCGTGGCGGTTGTCTCGGCGATGAAGTTGGCGGGGAACCACGGGTTCCAAGCGGCCATCTCGTCTTTCGTGACGCCCACGGTGCTCTGGAAGTTCTGGTCGGCGATGGTGAAGCCCTTTTCGTCGCTGCCGTACACGCGGTATTTGGCGGGCCGGCGGCCGACGGGATTGGCCTGCCAGCGGAGGGTGCCGAGGTTCCGGAGGGGGTCGTAATCCAAGGTAACGTTCACGGGAAAGGCCGGGCCGCGCGGGGTAAAGCTCCAGGTCTTGCTCCAAGGTCCCCACACCCCTTGTTCGTTCATCGCCCGCACCCGCCAATAGTACCGGCGATCGGGCGTCAACAGCCCCGGCTGGACGAGTGTATATTGGGGCTTGACGATGGCTTTTTCCTCGCCTCCATCTTTGCCCTTCTGCCGGGTTGCGTCAGCGGTTCGGGAGATGAGCTTGTAGAAGCACATGGAGAGGGGCCAGCGCAGATCGGAACGGGCGGACAGCTCGAAGTGGTAATCGGCGGCAGGTGCGCCATCCGGGGCGTTGGGCGCGGCCCAGCGGAAGGCGACGTCGGTGCCGTTGGCCTCCCCGCCATCAGGAGGATAGAGCGGGGCCGGAGGGGCCGGCGGAGGGGCCGAGGCGGACCGCTCGACCCACTTGTGGGTGATTCGCACCCGGCGGTCCGAGGTGGTTTGGTCGGAATAGGTGAATGTGTTTTCGCCCACGCCCATCTCGGGCATGGCCATGGGGGCCATCTGCAGGTCGTTGATGATGGCCAGGCGTCGGAGCCGGGCCGGCCCTTCCAGTTGGCACTTGAGCCTATACTCGTAGAGCGCCGGCCCGACGGTCGAGAAGCACTTGTCCAGATTGTCGTTCACCTTGCGCCAGGTCTTGCCGTCGGCGGAAAAGGAGAATTGGGCATTCGTGCCTTCCGCCTCGATGCGGCCGCCGACAAACACGTAAGGGCTGCGCATCGTCCAGGTCACCGTGCCCTTCTTGCCCTCCACCGCGCCCAGACCGTCCGAGTTGAGGGTGACATTTTCCGCGCCGGCGGCTCCCTTGCGCCAGGCGTCGTTAGCGAAGTCCGGACGGTACTCCCACAGGCCGTCATAGATGAGGGATGGATAGACGGGCATCGTCATCAGCGCCCCGTGGTATTTAAGCGGGTCGAGCTGTCCCCAGCGCCAAACGATGGCCTCACCGGGGCGCAGGACCATGTCCATCGTGGCGGCGGCATCCCCGCCGCGCTGGCCCGTGGCGGGGCCTTCGTGGGAATAGATTGCGCACATGCCCTGTCCATCCCACCAGGTGTCCGGAAAGAGGATTCCTTTGGAGTGGGTGCGTTTGATCAGGTCATGGTCTCGGGCGATGTCCTGTTCGGCTGCGACGGTTTCATTGTCGCGCAGGAGATAAACCGAGTGCATGTCGCCGTCGTAGAAATGCCATCGGTTATCGTAGAGGGCCTGGGAAATGCAATGCCCGAGGGCCTGGGCCGGGGCGGCCTTGATGCCGGCGGCGCGCCAGAGCGTGGCCAGGCTTATGGAATCGTTGCCGCAGGTATTGTACCCGTAGATATTGAAGACCTTCACGGGGTCCAGGAGTTCGTTATTGTCCCCGCCGGAGTGGTGGCGGCACTGGATTTCCTGGAACCAAAGCGCGAAGGCCTTTTCGGCATCGGTCATCTCCGGGGTGGTGGCTGAGGCGACAATCTCGGCGATGTTGCGGAATGTGTTGCGTCCGTTGGACAGCCAGGGGTTGACGAGGTCCGAATGGCCCACGTTCTCCATCCGGACCGAGCGGTTGGACTCCCAGCTCTGGAGCATGGCCCCTTCCCGCGCGATGCCGCACCCCATGGGCGACCGGCAATTCCGGCCATCCATGGTGCCGCCCTGAACGACCTTGTATGTTTGCCGCGCGGCTGCGATCTCCTCGACGTAAACCTTGTTCGCATCGCCCGGCTGAACGTTGGTTGACCAGGGCTTCAACGCATCCTCCGCGCCCATCGCAACCGAGACGCACAGGGTCATCAGGGTCAACCACGGCATTGCCATCCCCGAAGGCCGGCAAGACCCGGCCGGCGGGGGCAGCATGGGGGCGCTTTCACCTGTTTGGCCCGGTTGCCGGGTGGCTCGGCTAGAGGGAACCGCGTGGAGTCGCTTCATGGCGCAAGACTGCCGGAGCGCCGACGAAGGGTCAAGGGCGGCGAGCGTGGCAAGGAGGCCCCGGATTAAAACACTCTATACTGACCCCGTCCAGGGTGTGTCACAAAGCCCAGGGGTGGACCGCAGGGGCAAGCCTGGGTTCACCCAAATCCTCGCCTAATGACCTTCGGATGCAAGGAAGATTAGGAGAATCAAAGCCCCTCAAATCTCATGCCAATCGAGAGAAGATAGAGAACCGCGGAATAAACGGAATACGCGGAAAACCATTCCTTTTCCGCGTATTCCGCTTATTCCGCGGTTCCTCAAAAACATCTTAGGCGAGGATTTGGGGTTCAACAGCCCCCTTCCCTTCGGCACGCCATTCGGGATAATCTGATGCGCATGGCGAGACAGTTTTGGCTCGTGAAACAGGAACCCCAGGCCTACTCCTGGTCCGCGTTCGTGGCGGAGGGCGGGACGGCTTGGACTGGCGTCCGCAATTTCCAGGCGCGCAATAACCTCCGCGCCATGGCGGCGGGGGACTTGGTTTTGTTTTACCACAGCGTCAGCGAAAAGCAGGTTGTGGGGATCGCGCGCGTCGAGCGCGGGGCCTATCCTGATCCCACCGCCCAGGAGGGCGATTGGGTGTGTGTGGATTTGGCCCCCGTGAAGGCGCTCGACAAACCGGTGAGCCTGGAGACGATCAAGGCCGACCCGAGTTTAAGAGCGATACCGCTGGTGAAACAGACTCGTCTTTCGGTGTTCCCCGTATCCAAGCGCCAGTTCGAACGGCTCGTTGCCTTAGGCACGGCGCTGAAGCGGCGGCGTTGAAGAATCCTGTCCCCCGCCCTCCGCCCGCCCTGTGGCTGCAACTTGATCGCTTGATTCCGCGCGGAAACGGGCCATGATTGACAGTCTATGAGTAATTCGCCGAAGCAGAACCTCAGCACGCTGGCCTTGCACGCCGGCCAGACGCCGGACCCGACGACCGGGGCGCGCGCCGTGCCCATTTACCAGACCACCTCGTTCGTTTTCAAGAACTCGGAACACGCGGCCAACCTGTTCGCCCTCAAGGAATTCGGCAACGTTTATACGCGGATGATGAACCCGACCACCGACGTCTTCGAGCAGCGGATAGCCGCGCTGGAAGGCGGCACCGGGGCGCTGGCGGTTGCCACGGGCCAGGCCGCCACGACCCTGGCCCTGCTGGGGGTGACGCAACTGGGGGATGAAATTGTGGCCGCCAACAATCTTTACGGCGGCACGTACCAGTTGTTTCACTACACCTTTCCGAAACTGGGCCGCACGGTCCATTTTGTGGATTCGCGCGACCCGAAGGCCTTCCGCAGGGCCATCACTCCCAAAACTCGTGCGGTGTACGCGGAGACGATTGGCAACCCCAAGCTCGATGTGCCGGACTTCGAGGCGCTGGCCAGGGTGGCCCATGACGCGGGCGTCCCGCTGGTGGTGGACAACACCGTCGGCGTAGGCTTGGTCCGGCCCTTCGAGCACGGAGCGGACATCATCGTGGCTTCGGCCACCAAGTACATCGGCGGGCACGGGACGACCCTGGCCGGGGTGATCGTGGATTCGGGGCGGTTCCATTGGAACAACGGAAAGTACCCGGAGTTTACCGAGCCGGACCCCAGTTACCACGGGTTGAAGTTTTGGGACGCGTTCGGCAACTTCCCCGGTCTGGGGAACGTCGCGTTTATCATCAGGGAGCGCGTGGAACTGCTGCGCGACCTGGGGGCGAGCCTCAGCCCGTTCAGCGCGTTTCTCCTCCTCCAGGGGCTCGAGACGCTGCCTTTGCGCCAGTGCCGGCATTCGGAAAACGCGCTTGCCGTCGCCACGTTCCTCAAGGGTCATCCGCTGGTAAGCTGGGTGACTTATCCCGGTTTGCCGGATGATCCGAGCTATCCCATCGCCGCCAAGTATCTGAAGAGGGGCTTTGGGGGCCTCGTCGGCTTTGGCATCAAGGGCGGCTTGGACGCAGGCCGCAAGTTCATCGATTCGGTCAAGCTGTTCTCACACCTGGCCAACATTGGCGACGCCAAGAGCCTGGTCATTCACCCAGCCTCCACGACGCACCAGCAACTGAGCGCCGAGGAACAGGCCGCCGCGGGGGTCACGCCGGATTACATCCGGCTCTCCATCGGGCTTGAAGATATCCAGGATATCCGGGCCGACCTTGAGCAGGCCCTGAGGGCCTCGCAGCAACCCCGGACTTGATAGTGAACGAGACCCTTTTTGAAAGCACCGACAGCGTGCGCAGCGCCAAGCCGTTGCGCTATGCGCAGACCCTTGACCTGGAAGGGCCGTTGCGCCTCGAAAAAGGCGGACAACTGGCGGGCGTGACCGTCGCTTATGAAACCTACGGGCAACTCAACGCCGCCCGCGACAACGCTATCCTCATTTGCCACGCCATCAGCGGCGATTCCCACGTGGCCCGCCACGATGAGCAGGACGACCCCGGCTGGTGGGACGTGCTGGTGGGACCCGGCAAAGCGATTGACACGACCCGCTTTTTCGTGATCTGCCCGAATCTCCTCGGGGGGTGCCGGGGCACCACCGGTCCGGGCAGCGTGAACCCGGCCAGCGGCAAGTCCTACGGTCCCGACTTCCCGATTATCACCATAGGCGACATGGTGGAGGTGCAACACCG
>CAZZFF010000187.1:0-8263 GCA_964653485.1 uncultured Verrucomicrobiota bacterium
GCCCGCCGGGATCTGTGCGGGGGGCGCCGGGCAACCGGCGTCCCTACCGCGACAGGATTCAAAAATGGTCATTGGCCATTGAAGAACCCCGCTCGGTGACGCCCGCGCACCGGGAAAGTCGGTCGTCGCAGCGAAGATCAAGCGGCGGACCTGGGTGCCGCAATAACCAATCGCTTCGCTCTGCCGGCGCAGTTCCGCAAGACCACATCGTCCACCGCCGTCATTCGCGGGATGCGCCCAGCTTTCATTCCGGCGAGCTTCTCCGGCAGTCTCCCAGGCTCCGGTCGCTCAAGGGCTGCCGCCCCGCAGGGAGAGGAGTTCATCCGCAAACTGAGCGCGTTCCCGCTCGGAAAGATTGCTGTTTTGGACGGCCCGACGATAGACGGACACCGCCTTGTCAGGCTGGCGCAGTTGTTGGTAAATCCGGCCCAGGAGCGCGTAGGCCTCCGCGGCGGGAGGGGTTTGCTCGATGAGTTTTTCCAGGGTGCGCGCCGCCTCGGGGGCGTCGCCCTGGCGGTCTTGATAGAAAGCCAGGGTGTAAAGATACTTCGATTCCCGCGGACGCAGCTCCGCGGCGCGGCGGCACCAGGCCAGGGCTTCTTCGGGACGGTCGTTGGCCAGGAGCACGCCCAGGTTGAACGCGGCGGGCGCGGACCGGGCATCGTACTTGAAAGCGGCCCGGAAGGCTGCCTCGGCCTCGACAGGCCGTTCCATTTCGGCCAGGAGCATTCCCAGGTTGAGGTGGATGGCGGCGTTGGTGGGGTCCAGACGGAGGGCCCGCCGGAGGCTGGCCTCGGCCTTGGGGTTCTGGCCGGTGAGGTTGTAGGCCAGAGAGACGTTTACCAGGGGGGAAATGTCCCGAGGCTGGAGCCGGATGGCCGTCGTGAATGCCTCGATGGCCGCGTCGTATTCGTGCCGTTCGAGACGGAAGTTGCCCAGGTTGTGATACGAAGCGGAATCGTCAGGGCGGGCCATGAATGAGGCCAGCAACTCGTCCGTCGCCTTGCTCACTGCCGGTTGGCCGCCGGCGGCGATCATCTCCCGCGGCACGCCGGCCAGCGCCGCCGCCGCGCGCAGGCGAACAAGGCGAAAATCATCCCGCGTGGCCGCCACCAGCAGCGGGATGAACTCCGGCCGCAACCCCTCGCCCATGATCTGCACGGCGGCCGCCCGCACCAGGGGCGAAGGGTCTTCGAGGCATGGCTTGACGCCATCCCATTTGACCTCCTCTTCACATCCGCCGAGCAACTGGAGCAGGGAAGCCGCCCAAATCTCCTCGCGCCCGGGACTCGCAAGGTATCGGACGATTTCGGGCAGCTTCGACCAATCGCGCTTCCGGGCGGCGGAGACCCAGCCGGCGCGCAGCAGAGTCGGGGCCTGGTAATCATTCGGATGCCATAGCCGGACCTGCCGGTCGGCCCAGGCGGCAGTCTGGTTGGTGTGGCAAAGGTTGCAGGCATTGGGCGAGCCGCAGGCGATTGTGGCCGCCGGCATCGGCGGCCGGAAGGAGTGATCCGAGCGGCGCATGCGCGCAAATTCCGTCGTCGGTATATGGCAGGCGATGCACTGGGCGCCCTCAGTTCCCGCCTTATGATGAGAGTGGGTGGCGGCGTTGCTCACCTTGTCCTGGTGGCAGGGCAGGCAGGCCTCGTCGGCTCGCTCGCGAGGAAAACGATTGCGCCCGCTCGATGTGTGGCACTTCACGCAGTCGAGTTGGCCGGACTTCAGGCAGGGATTCAGCCGCCAGGAGGTGAAGGTGAAATCCTCGCCGAGGTCGCGCCCGTCCGGGTAGAAATCGGCCTGTTCCAGCGTCGCCAGGCCGAAGTGGTCGAAGAAGCGGGCGCCCGGCGAAAATGAGGCGGTCAGAGGATAAATCCTGGCGTGGCAGGCCCCGCACAGCGAGTTCATCTGCTCGGACGGGACGTTTCTGAGGCTGGCTAGCTTGAGGTCCGGGAGCGGCTGGCCTTCGGGGGTTTGCCGGGCAACTCGGATGTGCTCCACCCCCGGCCCGTGGCACGTCTCGCAATTGATGCCCGGCTCCGACCAGGAAGTCTGGTAAGTGTCGGTCGTCATCCGGTAGTTGTTGGTGAGTTGGCTCACATGGCAACTGAAACACGCCGTGTTGAAGGTGTAGGGCGCTTCGGTCCAATGCAGCGGTTCATCGGGTTGCCTGCCGAAATGGCGCATGGCACTGGCCGCCACGTCGAACCACTCCTTGCGCCTCAGGTCATAGCCCACTGGCAGGACCTGCAGCCGGCCGCGGTCGAGAGGGGTTAGAAAATAATACACGTTTTTTCCGCCCATGGCATGTTCGATCGTGAAGCGCCTTTCCCCATCCGCGCCGCGTTCGAGCACGACGCCCTTGGCTACGTTCGCCAGGTAACTGTTGGTCCCGATCCGAAGCGGGGTCTTTTGCTCGATGAGGTCCGGTCGGGCCGTCGCGTAGGGCTGCATCGCCAGCCCGTGGTGAGACGGCGCCCAGGACCGATAGAACTCCCGATGGCATTCCTTACAACTGGAGGAGCCGGCGTAACCGCCGGCCTGTCCGCCGGCCGGAAGACCGGCGGCCGGGACGGGCATCCGCCCCATCGGACCCGCGCACATCCCCACGATCAAAAGCGTTCTCGCAAACACAGTTTCTCCATGTAATTGAGCCACAGATACCAAAGATTGCACAGAAAAGAATTCCCTCGGTCGCGAATTCCGTGTTTGCTATGCGGAGTGAACGCGCCGGGTTCTCGTCGCCGTCGGCAGGCTCGCCCGGAGGACCGGAGGACGGGCCTGGCTCGGGCTTTGTCCAAGCTGGGGTTCTGCTCCCGGAGCCGGGCCTGGGAACTCATCCGGGCGGGGCGGGTGCGGGTCAACGGGCGGGTGTGCCGCGACCCCGAGTGGCGGGTGGATTTGAAGAGCGACCGCTTCGCGGTGGACGAGCAGGCAGTGGGTCCCGAAGCGAAGGTCTATCTCATGCTCAACAAGCCGCGCGGATGGGTCACGACCCTTTCAGATGAGAAGGGCCGCCGGACGGTTTGCGAATGCCTGGCCGGGCAAGGCTTGCCCTTCGTGGCGCCGGTGGGCCGGCTCGATATGGCCAGCGAGGGCTTGCTGCTCTTGACCAACGACACCCGGTGGGCGGCCCGCCTCACCGACCCGGCCGCTCATCTGGACAAGCTCTACCATGTGCAGGTGGACTGCGTCTCGGACGAGCGGTTGACCTCCCGGATTGAGGCGGGTGTGACGGCCGAAGGCGATTTTCTGGCCGCCAAGCGCGCCCGGGTCCTCCGGCAGGGCACCCGGACAAGCTGGCTGGAGATCGTGCTTGACGAGGGAAAGAACCGGCAGATTCGCCGGCTGCTCGCCGCGTTGGGCGTGAAGGTGCTCCGGTTGATCCGCGTGGCCATTGGCCCTTTGCCGCTGGGCGACCTCCCCAAAGGCTCATTCCGCCGGCTCACTTCGGGGGAACTGGGCCTGCTGTAAAGAACGGTATTGTGACGCGGCGTTCCTTCATTGACGCTCCGCGGGTAAAAGTTAGATTGCAGCCAGCATGTTGATCAAGAGCCTTCGAATTACGAACCTGCTTTCCTTCGGACCGGAGGCGGAATCGCTGCCGCTTGGCCGCTTGAACGTGCTGATTGGGCCGAACGGTTCCGGCAAATCCAACTTTCTCGAAGCGATAAGCCTGTTACAGGCCGCCCCGAAAGACCTGTCTGCGCCCGTGAAGGAGGTTGGCGGGCTGCGCGACTGGCTGTGGAAAGGAGGCTCCAAGGCTGTGGCTGGGCTGGAGGTCATCGTGGAAAATCCGCGCGGCCAGATGCCGCTACGCCACGCGATGAAATTCACCGAACACGGCAGCCGGTTCGAGTTGGTCGAGGAGCGGATTGAATACGAACGGCCATTCCCGGGGATTGGGAAAACCACGCCATATTTCTTTTACCGGTTTCAGAATGGATATCCTGTGCTCAACGAGAGTCGAGATGAGGAGCCGAGAACTCCCCAGGGGGGAACGCCGCCCAGCCAGGAGGCGGGTGCGGAGCGCGAATTGAAGCGGGAATCGCTCAACCCGGAGCAATCCATCCTCTCCCAGGTCAAAGACCCGGAGCGGTACCCCGTCCTCGCCTATTTGGAGGCCAGCTACAGTCGGATTGCCATCTACCGGGAGTGGTCCTTCGGTCGCTACACCCCCCCGCGCCAGGAACAAAAGGCGGATTTGCGGACCGACTCGTTGATGGCGACGTGCGAGAACCTCGCGCTCGTGCTCAACAAGATTCGGCCCAGGGGGCGCACGCGATTGCTGGAGGCGTTGAAGGCGCTCTACCCGGACATCCAGGACTTCAACGTGCAGGTGGAGGCGGGCCGCGTGCAGTTGTTCCTCGAAGAAAGTAGTTTTAGCATTCCGGCCACCCGGCTTTCGGACGGGACATTGCGCTATTTGTGTCTGCTGGCAATTCTCTGCCATCCCGACCCGCCGCCCTTGGTGTGTGTGGAAGAACCGGAACTCGGTTTGCATCCGGATGTACTGCCTGAGCTGGCCAGACTGCTGATCGATGCCTCCGATCGGACTCAGCTGGTGATCACAACCCATTCCGACATCCTGGTCGACGCCATGACGGAATGCCCGGAGTCGGTGGTGGTTTGTGAGAAGCATGACGGCCAGACTGAAATGCGACGACTGAGAAAAGAGGACCTGAGCGAGTGGCTCGAAAAATACCGCCTTGGCCAGTTGTGGACGAAAGGGCAACTCGGAGGGACGCGCTGGTGAGCGCGTACATTTACATCGAGGGCGGAGGCACAGGAGAACAGTCCAAGGACGTCGACATTCGCTGTCGTGAAGGATTCCGCAAACTGCTTGAAAACTGCCGCTTTCAGGGCAGGATGCCGCGCTTGGTCGCCTGCGGCGGCCGTGGGGCTGGCCTCGATGCTTTTACGACAGCCCTAAAGACAAAGCCTGCCGCCGGCTTCGTGGCTCTCTGGATTGACAGCGAAGAGCCTCTGGCTGACCTGGAGGCCGCTCGGGACCACTTGCGGGCGTGCGATCAGTGGCCGCGGCCTGAAGGGGCTGAGGATGAACAATTGCTGTTCATGACGACCTGCATGGAGACATTGTTCGTCGCGGATCGGGCGGCCTTGGGAACCCACTTTGGAAACGAGTTGCAGGTTTCCGCCCTGCCACCCTTGAATGGCCTTGAAAGCCGGAATCGGCACGAGGTACAGGAGGATTTGGTGCGCGCCACCCGCAATTGCCCCAATGCCTATGCAAAAGGCAAACGCTCTTTTCAGCTTCTAGGCAGGCTGGGGCCCGAGGTGTTGGAAGCGCACTTGCCAAGTTTTGTGCGAGTTCGTCGAATCTTGCACGCGCGTCTGTGACCGTCGGTCATGCCGTGTTGTTGCTCACGAGAATGCCAGGGAACGCATGTCGCGATGGCTGAAATAATCTGGACGCAGCCGGCGCTGGATGACCTCGATGCGCTCGCCGACTACATGGCCTTGGACAAGCCGGCAGCCGCATCGGGGTTAGTGCGCCGGGTTTCTGGGCGTTACGCGCGGCGAGAAGCTCTTTGAAAGAAGCTTGCTCCAACGAAGAGACCGCATAATTCCCCGACCTCATGAGTGGCCGCGCCGCAAGCTCGGCGCGGATCATTTGCGATTGACCCACCCGCCGTGCGAAGGGTTACGGTTTTTCGTTTCGTCGGTCTGCGTTTTCTGTAAGCTCCACGGGTTGCGACCCCACGCATGAGCGCGCGTCAAACGCCAAAACGGGACCGGAGCGCCGTTGCCCCGGCGCCCAGCAGAAGCTGGAAGCGGATGCTCGGCCGTCCGGGCGTTCTATGCCTCCTGCTGGGGCTTGCGACTCTCGCTGTATATTGGCCTGCCGGATGGAATGGCTTTGTCGATTACGATGATGCCGATTATGTGACCGCCAACCCCCATGTTCAGAGCGGGCTGACCTGGGACACGGTGGTTTGGGCATTCACGACCGGCCATGCGAGCAACTGGCACCCGCTCACATGGCTGTCGCACGCCCTGGACTGCGGACTGTTCGGCCAACGCCCGGGCCCGCATCACAGGGTCAGCGTGGCTCTCCATGTCGCCAACACATTGCTCTTGTTTCTCCTCCTTTGGCGCATGACCGGGGCCAGGTGGCGGAGTTTCCTGGCGGCGGCGTTCTTCGGCTTGCATCCGTTGCACGTCGAGTCGGTGGCCTGGATTTCCGAACGCAAAGACGTGCTCAGCGGGTTGTTCTTCCTGCTCACACTTGGGGCTTACACGATTTACGTCGAGAAACTCCGGGCGCGGACCCAGGGGCAGCCGGAGAGCGCGCCCCAAAGCCTCCGGCTCGGACTCCTTGTCGGCTCCCCCCTCCGGAGCTGCCCGCTGTTCTATTATGTGCTGTCTCTGATCTGCTTCACCTTGGGCCTGATGAGCAAGCCGATGCTGGTGACGGTGCCCTTCGTGCTCGTGCTGGTTGACTACTGGCCGTTGCGGCGGGTGCGGCGGCCGGCGCTTGGGCCTCTGGTCCTGGAGAAAGCGCCGTTTCTGGCCTTGAGCCTGGCATCGAGCGTGGTCACCTTTCTGGCGCAGAGAAAAGGAGGCGCCGTCTCGACAGTCCTGCCCTTGACTGCCCGCCTCGCTAACGCGGTCATCTCTTACGTCCGTTACATGGCCAAGATGCTCTGGCCGGCGAAACTTGGGGTCCTCTACACTCACCCCGGCCATTGGCCGGTGTTCGAGGTCATCGCCGCCGCCTGTTTTTTGGCGGTTGTCACCGGCGCGGTGGTGCTTCTGGCACAGCGACGCCCCAGTCTGGCGGCAGGTTGGTTTTGGTTTCTCGGAATGCTGGTCCCGGTGATAGGGCTGGTCCAGGTCGGAATCCAGTCCATGGCGGACCGGTACATGTACCTGCCCATGATCGGCCTGTTGGTCCTCCTGCTGTGGAACGTGCCGGATTTGCTGCCGCCGCGGGCATGGCGGGCCGATGCCTTGGGCCTCGCGGCGGCTTTGGCGCTGGCGGCTTGCGCCGCTCTGACGGTTCGCCAGGAGGGGTATTGGCACGACAGCGAGGCCCTCTTCGGCCACGCCGTCACGGTGACTGACAAGAATTACCTCGCTTACAATAACCTGGGGTTTTACCTGTCCCGACAAGGCAGGACGGCCGAGGCAATGGAGAATTACCGGCGCTCGCTTGAAATCAACCCGAACTACGACGACGCACTCAACAACGTGGGTTATGCGCTGGCCGGTCAGAAGAAGTACGAGGAGGCCATCGGATACTACCAGGCTGCCCTGCGCATCCGGCCCAACCATGCGGAGGTCCACAACAACCTGGGTAATGCGGTGTCTGAATTGGGCAGGATCGATGAGGCGATCCAGCACTACATGATCACCCTCGCCCAAGAGCCGGACCATGCGGACGCCCACAACAACCTCGGCGTGGCCCTGGCCATGAAGGGCCAACTGGACGAGGCCATCCTTCACTTCCGCAAGGCCATCCGTCTCAAGCCGGACGATCCGAGCGGGCACAGCAATCTGGGCAACGCCTTAGCGGTCCAGCACAAACTCGATGAGGCCATCCAGGAATACGAGCAGGCCCTGCGCCTCAAACCCGAGGATGCCCAGGCTCACAACAACCTGGCAAACGCCCTGGTCGGGCAAGGGAAGCTCGAACCGGCCATCGGCCAATACGAGGAGGCCCTGCGCCTCAACGCAAATAATCCCGAAGCTCACGCCAACCTCGCCGCCGCTTTGGCGGCCCAGGGCAACCTGCCCCAGGCAGTCGAACATTACCAGGCGGCCGTCGGGCTGACCCCCAACAATCCCGACCTCCACTATCGCCTCGCCGAGGCGCTCCTCCGCCTGGGGCGGCGCGACGAGGCGGCGGCCCATCTCACCGTCGCCTTGCAGCTCCGGCCTGGGTTCCGAGAGGCCGGAAAACAGTTGGACCTGCTCAGGGCCGCGCCGCGAGGGCAGTAGCCCGCGAGCAGCGAGAGGGTCGGGCAGGCGCTCTCAACCCGGCCCGAAAGAAAACGGGAGCTACTTGACTTCCTCAGGGAAGCGATACGGGGGGCGGTAGTCGTAGGCGAGCAGTTTGTTTGCCTCCGGGTGGTGGGGGAATAGCTCGCCCTTGGGGTCCCAGTCCAGGACGGAGCGGGTCTTGAAGGCGATGTTCGCCAGGAGGGTGGCGGAGGTGCTGCGATGGCCGATCTCGATGTCGCAATTGCACTTGGCGCGGCTTTTCACGCAATCCAGGAAATTCCGCGCGTGAGGGGCG
>CAZZFF010000188.1:0-8242 GCA_964653485.1 uncultured Verrucomicrobiota bacterium
CGAAGCGGCGAAGGGGAGTTGAACGCTGACATAGAGAAACCCCTGGTCCTCTTCCGGCAGGAAGGCTGTGGGGAGTGTTTTGCCAAACCAACCGGCGGCGAGCGCCACCAGGCCCAGGAACAAGAGGCCAAACGCGGACTTGCGGACCAACGCCCGGCACACGCCGACGTAGCCGTCGGTCAGCCGGCCGTAGGCGCGATTGAACCGATCGAAGAAGCGGCCTAAAGGGCCTTGGGTCTTATGACCGTCCGCAAGGGACTTGGGTCTCAACAACAACGCCGACAGGGCAGGACTCAGCGTCAGAGCATTGAACGCGGAAATCAGGACGGAAATAGCGATGGTGACCGCGAACTGCTGATAGAGGCGGCCCGTGATGCCGGGAATGAACACGGTGGGCAAGAACACCGCCGACAGGATAAGGGCGATCGCGACCACTGGACCAGAGACTTCCTCCATCGCTTTCAGGGTGGCGTCTTTGGGCGACATTCCCTCGCCGATGTGGTGCTCAACCGCCTCGACCACCACGATGGCATCATCCACTACGAGGCCGATGGCGAGGACCAGACCGAAGAGCGACAGCGTATTGATGGAAAAACCCAACAATGGAAAGAGCGCGAACGTCCCAATGAGCGACACCGGAACCGCGAATAAAGGGATCAAGGCCGCCCGCCAGCCTTGGAGGAAAACAAAAACGACCAGCATCACCAGGGCAAGGGCCTCCCAGAAGGTCTTGCCGATTTCGCGAATCCCTTCGGTCACCGACTTCGTGGTGTCAAGCGTGATTTGGTAGTCCATGTCCGGGGGGAAGCGGGTTTTCAATTCTTCCATGAGTTTCTTGACGCCTTTTTCGGATTCGATCGCGTTGGAGCCGGGCAGTGGGAACAGGGCAAGAACGGCCGAGGGCTTGCCATTGTAGCGGCCCACGACGTCATAATCGGCCTCGCCCAATTCTACGCGAGCCACGTCGCTTAAGCGCAGGACCGCCCCGTCCGGGGTGGCGCGGAGAACGATGCGGCCAAATTCATCCTCTGTCTTGAGACGGCCTTGGGCCAGGACGGAGTAAGTGAACTCTTGTCCGGGCGGTGTGGGACGCCCGCCGATTTTGCCGGCCGGGTTGACGGCATTCTGGCTGTTGACGGCGTTGATGATCTCGGGGACGGTTACATTGAGTTTGGCCAGTTGATCTGGTTTGACCCAAATCCTCATGGCGTACTGGCCCGCGCCGAAAATGGTCACCTGGGAAATGCCGGCCGCCCGGCTCAGGGGGTCGCTCAGATTGACGTAGGCGTAGTTGGCCAGAAACTCGGCGCCGTGCGAGCCTTTGGGCGAATTGAGGGAGAGGAGCATGAACGGGGCGGAGAGGGATTTTTGGACCGTTACCCCGTAGTTCTGCACCTCGATGGGCAACTGCGATTGCGCTTGGGCGTAGCGCAACTGGGTCAGCACCTGGTCGATATTCGCGTCCGTCGCGAGGTCGAAATTTACAAACAGCCGCATCAAACCATTGTTCGCGTTGACGGAGTACATGTAGTTCATGTTGTCCACGCCGCTTATCTGTTGTTCGATGGGAGTGGCGACGGATGCCTCGATGGTCTGCGCATCGGCGCCGACGTAATCCGCCTGAATATAGATTTCAGGAGGCACCACCTTGGGGAATTGAGCAATCGGCAGTGAGACCATCGTGACCAGACCCACGATGACCATGGTAATGGAGATCACCATGGCCACAATCGGACGATTGATGAAGAATCTGGACATACTCCGAGTTTCAAGGACTCTGGTGGCCCGCGCCCGGCTGGCTTGCAAACTCCCCAGTGAAACTGGTCGTGTTCACGAGCATTCCTTCACGCACTTTTTGGATGCCCTCGACCACCACGCGCTGGCCGATGCTGAGTCCGTGTTCAATGATCCAGAGATTGCCGTTACGGTCGCCGACCCGCACCGGCTGGACGTGAATTGTGTTATCGGCCTCGACAACGGCCACCTGATAGCCGCCCTGTAATTCTGAAACCGCGCGCTGCGGGACGAGCAGGGTGCCTCGTTTCGTCTCAAACTTCACCCGCACCCGCGCGAATTGCCCGGGCCGGAGCGCGTTGGCCGGATTGGGAAAGAGCGCCTCCAGCCTGAGTGCGCCGGTGGTGGGGCCAATTTGCCGGTCTGCGGCGTAGATTCTGCCTTTGAGCGGGTACACGGTGCCATCGGCGAGAATCAACTCGATCTCCAACTGCTTGAGTCGTTCGTTGCGGTCCGTTTCGGTTGAAAACAGCTTTGTGAAGTTGATGTAGGCCTGTTCGGTGACGTTGTAGTACGCCTTGATCGGGTCAATCGTTGAAACGGTCGTCAACTCGCCGGTGGCCGGCCCGACCAGGTCGCCGATCTGGGCTTTGGCGATGCTGGCGATTCCGTCGATCGGCGAAGTGATTTTGGTGAACCCAAGATTCAGTTGCGCCTGCTCCACTTGGGCTTTCGCGGAGAGCACCGCCGCCTTGGCTTCCAGGTCCGCCTGAACGGCGTCGTCATATTCTTCCTGGCTGACGGCTCGGTCCTTGACCAGCGGGGCGTAGCGTTTGACGTCCAGCTCCGTCTTGCCGAATCTGGCTTCGGCCTGGGCGAGAAGACCTTTCGCCTGGTCGAGCGCCGCCTGGAACGGCCGCGCGTCAATCTCAAAGAGCAGGTCGCCCTTCTTGATAGGGTCGCCCTCGCGATAATCCTGGGTCAGGAGGTAACCGGCGACCTGCGCGCGGATTTGGGCGTTCACCAGCCCGTCCAGCGAGCCGATCCATTCGTGATAAATCGGCACATCGGCCTCGGTTACGGCGGCAGCCTCCACCGTGGGAGGCGGCAACGTCGCGTGGGGCTTGTCCCTGCAACCGGCCAGCCAAAGCAATGCGGCCGTGGCTGGGAGAATCCGCCGGAGTATCAATCTCATAGGTTTTGTCTTGTTTACATAATCGTTGTTTTCATTGCGCCAGAAAGCCCCCATCGACGACGAGGGAGGCGCCGGTGGTGAACTCCGCTTCATCGGAACAGAGATAGAGAACCGCCGCCGCGATGTGGTCGCTGCTTCCTATTCGCCCCGCAGGAACGACGGACGCGAGGTGCTGGCGCATCTCGCTCTCCTTTCCGGCGAAGCGATCCAGCATTTCGGTTGCGATCGGGCCCGGGGCGATGGCGTTGACCCGGATGGCCTGTTTGGCGAACTCGAGCGCCACAGCCTTGGTAAGGCCCTCGACGGCGTGTTTGGACGCGACATAGATGCTGACCTGGCCCATACCAACGTGACCGGCAACGCTGGAGGTGTTGACGATGGCGCCGCCACCGGTTTTGAGCATGGCGGGGATTTCGTGACGCATGGAATTGAGGACGCCCCACACGTTGATGTCGAACACGCGGCGGTACTCGGCTTCGGTGGCCTGATCCAACGCGCCCATCCACTCGACACCCGCGTTGTTAAAGGCGACGTCGAGGCGGCCGTAGGTGGCGACGGCGAAGTCAACCATTGCTTTGACGTCAGCGTCCCGGGAGATGTCCGTGCGAATGAAGGCGGCGGCCCCGCCGAGTTTCTTGATTTCGGCGACCGCGTCCGCGCCTTCTTTTTCACGCCGCCCGGCGAGGATGACTTTGGCGCCGGCCCGGGCGAACGCGACTGCGGTGGCTTTGCCGATGCCGGAGGTTCCGCCGGTTACGAGGCCAACTTTGCCGTGGAGTCTTTGAGAATGTGTATGCATGTGTCGTTTCGATGTCTTCGGACATTTCGCATGTATTCATTGATGAGCACTGGAATTGTCGACTGGCATTCATCACGGGAAAAGCGTTGCCGCTCACGCGGTCGCCCGCTATTGATCCAACGGTCTGATTTTCCCCGCACCAAAGGAGCGGGCCGTTCTAGTTCTTTCGGACGAGGCCGAAACAGAGACAATGCTTGGCTGCTCCTAGAGCTGAATGAGGCCGCGGCGGCTGGCGGCGGCAATGGCTTCTGTCCGGCTCAGCACATTCAGCTTGCTGAAAACACTGCGCAGGTGCGCTTTGACCGTCGTTTCGCTGATGCAGAGATTGGCGCCGAGCTCCTTGTTGCTCTTGCCACGCGCGAGCAAGGTCAGCACCTCCAACTCGCGGCCGGTCAGAGCTTCGCTGCTCATCCCCGCCGCGAGCTTTTCCACCAGGGACGGGGGGATGCAGGTCTCGCCGCGGTCCACGCGCCGGATGCACTCCAGCAACTCCTCGCGCCGCGCATCCTTCAAAACATAGCCTTTGGCTCCCGCCTTAACCGCGCGGCAGATCTCGTTGTCGGTGTCATACGTGGTCAGCACGATAAACCGGGCCGTGGGATTCTCCCGGCGGATTTCCTCGATGGCGCCCACGCCATCCAGCACGGGCATGCGCAGATCGAGCAGGGCCACGTCGGGACGATGCGTGCGCCACAGGTCCGCTGCCTCGCGGCCATTGGCGGCTTCGGCGACGACCATCATGTCCGGTTGCAGGCCGATGATCGAAGCCAGCCCGGCAGTCACTGTCACGTGATCGTCCGCAACGAGCACGCGGATCCGGCCGGGCCGCTTGTTTGGCTCCCGGTTTTCGGACCGCGCGGGCACGGACGCCGGAGGCCGGGGGTGGGCTCTTAATTCGCTCCTCATGACGTGGCCGGCTCGCGATCGCGGGAAAATGGAAGCACGATTGAAATCGCGGTGCCTTGGCCCTTTGCGCTCCGAATTGACAGTTGGCCGCCCATCCCTTCGACCCGTTCCCCGATTCCGTGCAAACCGAAGCCGTCGTGCCGGCCGGCGGGATCGAAGCCGGCGCCATTGTCGCTCAGGTCGAGGCGAAGCTCCTGGCGGTCGAAGACCATCCGCAACTTGAAGGCCTTGGCCTGAGCGTGACGAAGGGTATTGGCCAACGCTTCCTGGCAGATGCGCAGGAGATTCTCCTCCCATTCCCGCGGGAGCTCCGTTGGCTCCCCCTCCAGGATGAATTTCGCCCTCAGACTCGTGCCCGCGGTTGCCTTCCGGAGCAACCCATCGAGCGCTTCGCACAGGTCCTTCTCCTCGAGCGCCTGGGGACGAAGCGCCCGCACAGAGCGCCGCGCCTCGCGCAAGCTCTCGCGGGCCAGTTCGCCGGCGCGACCCAGATGTCCGGCGGCTTCCGCTGAGAGGTTCTGGGACATCGCTTCCTCCGCGGCTTCCAACTGGACGATGACCCCGGTGAAACCTTGGGCGAGGGTGTCGTGGATTTCGCGGGCCATGCGATTTCGTTCCGCCGCGACGGCCACTTGGCGGCTTTGCCGAGCCAGGCGCATCAATTGGATGGCGAGCATCGCCTGGTGCGCCAGCGCCCGGGTCAACTCGATCTCTTCGCTGCGAAAGACGCGCTTTTGCTTGAAGCGGATGGCGATGATGCCGGCGACTTTCCCGGCGATCAACATTGGCACAGCGAGAATCGCGCAAACCCCCAGGCCCCGCAGGTGCTTCTTGAGCAGAGCTACGGCCGGGTCCGGATCCGCGTCTTCCATCACTGGGTGCCACGGGGCATCCGGCTCAGAGCCGACACGCATCCGGGCCGTCTGCTGGTCGATGTCCTCCAAAACCGCGTGCTGGCCCGCGCGCAGGACCAGGCTCCAGGCCGGGTGGTTTTGGGCGCGGATCGGCAGCGCCGCCTCGGGATGGACCGCGTCATTCCGAGTCTGAAACCGGTCGTCCTCGATAGCTGCCACCAGCCCCAGCCGGCAGCCCTCATCCTCTCTGTCCCACACGCTTAGGCTGTGCGCCCCCGATTGCCGGGCGATGGTGCGCAGCACGTGCTCCAGCAGTTTGTCCGGGTCGGACTCCTGGGCCAGTGAGTTTAGCGTGCGGGTCAGGGCGTCCAGTTGACCCCGCGCGAGGTGCTCCGACGCGCGCAGGGCCTCGGCCGTGCGCTTGCGCTCGGTAATGTCCCGCAGAATGACGGTGAAAACCACCTCGGCGCCGAGGTCCAGTTTGGAGATGGAAGCCTCGGCTGGGAACTCGCTCCCATCTCTTCGACGGCCAAACACTTCCCGACGTTGGCCCATCGAGCGGGACACCTCCGCAGATGCCGCGAACTGTTCGATGTGTCCCCGGTGCGCTTTGGCGAATCGTTGCGGCAGCAGCATATCCAGCGGCTTGCCGATGACTTCCGTGTCGGCATACCCAAACACTTTGCTCGCGCCTCGATTGAACAGAACGATGCGCTGGCTCGAATCCACCGAGATGATTGCGTCTTCGGCGATGGCGAGAATGCCCTCGAATCGGGCCTTTGCCGCGCGGAGCGCATTCAGGACCTCCCCCGGAGAGGGCTCCAATTCGCGCCGTGGCTTTTCGACCGCCTTAGCCGGACATTCGAGCGCCGGTTCGCGTGTATTCATGCCTACTCACCTGCCATTCCAGTTCGCATCATAAATGGCGATTAATGACAGCATAACATGTCCTCGTTCAAATGTCCTCCCAACCCCATCACGGGACACCGCCTCAAACGGCCTTGGCCGACAGGTCGGGACGGGGGGACGCGAAGTCGTGCCGAGGCGTTTTGTTCCGAAGTGATCGAACGAGGCGATTGAAGGTCAAGCGCATCGCCGACCGACTATGGCGGTAGCGCCCCTTTCAACTCCACGTGGCGCAAGCTGGCGCGGCGGAAACGGGAGCCGGCGACGCCATGAAACCGCTTAGGGTTTTCCTCGATGGCGGTAGCCAAACCTTCAAACTCCTCTTGGAACCGTCTGGCGATTTCCGGCCCAGCCTCGTCTTCGTAATAGCCCAACGCGCTACGGAGGTCCTTCGGCACGAGAGGATGAAAGACCAGTCGCATCGTGGAGCGACTACCGCTTCACGGCCTGTCCTACTTCTTCCAGGGTCATCGCCGCCCCAGGGTTCCGATCCATTTCAGCACTCCTGCGGATGGCCTCGGCGAGGCCGTCGTCATCGTCGGAGAGGACCGCTGGGAGCGAGTCCAGTAAGCGGGAAGCCAGGCAAGCCCGGTCGCTATCGGGGAGTTTCATCGCCTCCCGTTCGATGTCGTCTAGCGTTTGCACACCTCAAGATTACCCCGTGTTCCGGGAGTGGCAAGCCCATTTGGCTCCTCGGCGGGTCGCATCACCCTCCGCGCGGCGAGATCAATGCGGGCGCCATCCGGGCGAGCGCAGCGGAGCGAAGCGCCTATCGCGATGAAGAAGGGAAGCGAGCGCAGAGCGCTCCCCTAAAAGCAATTCCCCCCAGGGCCTGGCCGGCCTGAGTGTGAACAATCAGTCCACTAACCAAAGGAGAATGACAAATGAAAGTTGGAATCTATGTCGCAGGCGTTTCTCGCGAGGTCTGGTTTCGTGGGAGTCGGGACGAGCGGCGGGTTACGCTGCCTAACTGCCTGGATCGTTGCGCCCATGACGGGCTGAAACTGAACCGGACCTTTGATTACACGCCGACGAAGGAGAAGGACGAGAGCATCGAACTTGAAAAGTTGGATGGGCTGTCCATCGTCCTGGGCGTGGAAGAAATCAAGGTTTCCAACGGCGGGCGGCTCAATGTTCTTTGGGACAGCCTGCCAGGCTGGCTGTCGAGATTCGACGGTTGCTATAGCATCTTCTCCAGTTCGTGTTTCAGCTCGATTATATTAAAGCGCCGCTTTTCGGAGTTGTGCTTCCGCCAGTCGTTGTCCTGCCAGCAAACTATGGCATCGCAGGGCTTCTCGCTAGGCAAGTGGGCTAGAAAGCCCGATGAGTACAGGTCGAATTCGACATTCAGCTGTTGCCATTTTCCACGGTGCTTACGTTCGACGATGGCGTCTGGGAATCGGGTGCCGAATCCGGCGATGCGCATGCCGAGGCGCTGCAGCATTTGACTGAACAGGATAATCACTTCGTTCTCGTACTCTGGGGACTGGATAAGGCCACCCCACATTGGCAAGTTTCTGAAGGGGGTGTGAATCTTACTGAGCTTCCACTGCCCGTTTCACTCCACCCGAGGGCAATGCATTCGTTTAGTTTCTGTTCCCGCCAGAGGTATCCGCGTTGGCCAGGGCTTATGCGCCAGTACAGGGTGGTCATAATTGAGGGCAAAATTAGCAAATCTGGGCGCAGAGGGTCAAAACGTGGCGCAAGCTGGCGCGGCGGGCGAAGGGAAGGACAGCGCGAAAACCCCTGTAAATGGCGGCGTTTGTCGCACTTTGACCCAAGGTGACATGACGGTGGAGATGGAGCGAGCGAAGGGATTCGAACCCTCGACACTCACGTTGGCAACGT
>CAZZFF010000189.1:0-8155 GCA_964653485.1 uncultured Verrucomicrobiota bacterium
TTGCTCGCTCCTTACAGACCCACTACCGGGGTATGCGCGTCGCTCGCGCCTCGCCAGCGGCCAAAACTTCTGCGCCATAAAAGGCGAAATTATTTTTGCGCGGTCCCTTATCATTGCGGGTCTCCTCAGCTTTTCCCGGGGACCTGGCTGGGCTGAATGACACCGGGGATTGTGCCCGGAGGCATCCCGCCGGGAGGAACGGTGCCTGGGGCGCCAATCCCGCCCGGTCCCGGCGCGCCGGGCATGCCTGGCGTCATGCCGGGCATGCCTCTGGGCAGCTCCCAGATGACCTGGACGCCTGAGGCCGGCAGGCTGATGATGCGGGTAAGTTCTTCCTGGGCAGAGCCGCGGAGGGCCGTGTCAGCCAGTCTCAAGGTGACAACGATGCCCCTGGGAAGCTGGTTGGTCTGCGTCCATTCATCGACCCAGTCGTTCTGCTGCGGGTCCCAGAGGAGGAACTTGAGTTCCCGGACGTTCTTGGCGAGGACCACCGGATGGTTTTTTTCATCCACGATGAGGGCGTTATCGGAGGTGGTGTTCAAATCCATCATGATGGGGATTTGGCGCATCACGAGTTGGCGGCTGGAATCGGGTCCCGGCTCGACCGTAAAGATGAGGCGGCGGAGGTCAAAATCGCCGAAGTTCCCGCTCCGGGGAAAGTCTTTCGAGAGCCGGGCAACGAAGCTGAGAGTGGGGTTCTCGCCGTTCTGGGCCACAAAGGCGTAGTATTGATAGTTGTAAACGAACAAGGTTGCCGAGCCGAGGGAGTTTTCGAGGACGCGGACGACCATCCGGAGCCGCTGCATCGTGGCGGCGGCCCGTATTCCCGATTTGGAGGCGCGCAGGATGGCGGTCCAACTCGAGTAGATGGCCAGCAGCACAAGGGAGAAAATGGAGATGGCGATCAGCATCTCCATGAGGGTGAAGGCGCCTCGGCGGGCGGGGGCCGAGGGCACGGCCATGGACAAGCCCTCTCGAGCGGTCTCGGGCGGCCTCTGGCGTTGCTGGAAGTCCCGGGCGTTCATCGGAACTGGGGTCCTCCGAATCTCAGGTTTGCGGAGTCCGGAGAGTAGAGCATGATGCTGAGGTTATCGACCGGTTGGCGGTTGCCTCGATGGAAGACCCTGATGTCAAATTGCATCAGGCCGTTGGTTTCCACCATGGTGCAGTCATAGGCCCAGGAGTAATCGGGATAGAGCTGGCCGAAATCACCGGACTCGGTGCCTTCGGTGAAGCGGTTGGTTTTGATGAGGAGTTGGGCGGCGACCATGCCGGCGTCAACCTCGACGCGGCGCAGCTTGCGGGCGCTGCGCAGGGAGTTGGAAACCAGGGCGAGAATGGTGAATATCGCCATGAAGAAGATGCCGATGGCGACCATGACTTCGAGGAGGGAAAAAGCGGATGGGCGCGGTTTCACTGGTCGATGGGGCCGACGGTGGCCAGGCCGGTGGTGATTTCCAAGGCGATCTTGTACCACTCCCCCTTGTCCGAGTGCAGGATGATGGTCAGTTCGTCGCACGTGCCGTTGGGGTAGAAGCGGGCGCGGACGACGTCGGCGTCCTTGTATTCGGTCAGGTTGACATCGAGCATCTCGATGGAGATGGAAGAGTCGAGCGTGGCGCCCATCCCGGAGTGAGGCGGAGGCGGCGGCCCCATGGCGACGGCGCCGAGGTCGTCATACTCGGAGGCGGGTTTTCGGGAGGGCGCTGAGCCGGCGCTGACCTGCATCGTTCGTTCCCGAGGGTGGAAGACGACATCCGCCATCGAGTTCTGCATGATGGCCTGGGCGCGGGCGCGGCTGAGGACTTCGGTCACGTCGCGCACGGCCTTGATCATAGGGGCCTTGTGCCAGAGTTTATAGACCATTGGCATGCTCATCGTCATGACTATGCCCATGATGGCCACGACGATCATGATTTCAACGAGAGTGAAGCCTCTCGCGGCGGCGGCAGTTGCGCGCCGGGGCTTTTCGGATGCGCGCTCAGGCGGGCGGGCGGCAGCCGGGAACAGGTTGTGGCCGGGCGCGCTCATTGTCCGCCGATATTTGCGGTGATGGCGAACATGGCGGAGAGGACGCTCAGCAGGAGGAAACCGACGCCCATGGCCATGACGATGATCATCACCGGCTCGATCATGTTGGTCATGACGCGGAGGGCGATGCTGAGTTCGTTCTCATAGGTATCCGCGACATTCTTCAACGCGCCCGGAACATCGCCGGTGTCCTCGCCGATCTTGACGAGGTCAACCATGAGCTGGGGGAAGATTTTGCTGCGGGCCAGGGGCTGGGCGATGGTCTTGCCGTCGGTGACCTCCTCGCGGGTCTTGGCGATGGCCTCCTTGACGATGCTGTTGGACATGATCTGCTCCGCGATCTTGAGCGCCGTGAGCACCGGGACGCCGTTCTCCAGCAGGGTCGAAAGGGTGCGCGCGAACTGGCCGAACAGATTGAGCTTGATCACTTTCCCGAAGACGGGGGCGCTCATTTTCCATTGGTCCAATCTGCGCCGGCCTTCCTTGGAGGATTGGAAGCGTTTGAAGACGACGATGAGGGCGAGGAGCACGCCCAAAATGAGCCACCAATAAGCGGCGAAAGTGTGGCTGACTCCGAGGAGTATCTGGGTCGCCATGGGCAAAGCGACGTTCATGCCATCGAAGATGCTCATGAACTTGGGCAGCATGTAAGTGACGAAGAAGAACATGATGCAGACGCCGACCACGCCGACGAAGGCGGGGTAAATGAGAGCGGAGGTGAACTTGGCCTGGACCTGGGCAAACCGCTCGAAATGGTCGGCCATGCGCCGCAGCACTTCGACCAGGGCGCCGCTGGATTCACCGGCGCGGACCATGTTGACATAGAGGTCGGAGAAGATGCGGGGCTGCTTGGACATGGAGTCAGACAGGCTCCGGCCCTCCATGACATCCTGGCGCAAGGAGCGGCTGACCTCGGCGGGAATGCCTTTGGACTCCAGGTGCGTCATGCTGTTCAAGGCCACCGTCAGGGGCATGCCCGATTTGAGCAGGTTGGCCAACTGCTGAGTGAAGGTGCATAGCTCCTGGAGTTTGGGTTTGCGCTTTCGGGCCAGGGCGTCCCGCAACGTTGGGGGCAGCAAGGCGCGCCAGTCGGTCTTGGCCCCGGCAGCCGGGCGTTCGCCGGAGACCGCGCCGCCCTTGGCCGCATCCACGGCCACCGGGAACAGCCCCAACCGCTCGATCTGCAGGAGCGCGGCTGAGCGGTCGACGCCCTCCAACACGCCCTGAACGACCTCCCCGCTGCGGCGGCGGGCCTTGTATGAAAACTGCGGCATAAATCGAAACTGGTTCTCTCTTAAACACAAAACTTAGCGGAAAGTTGCGGCTTTCCAAGCGGCAATTTGAGATTGGCATCCCCATGAGACCCGGGACTGGGCCGCAAAAAAGACCTGTCGCGCCGCCCCGTAATTGTGTTTACGCGGTCGGCCGGTCAACATACGATCCGCACGAATCCCGGCAGGGTCAACGGCGGGTTTCACTGTTCGGTTGAACCAAGATGAAAACAGAAGCTGGTTGCTTGCGCGGGAGAGGGCCTTGTCGGCGCCTGTCTGACCGTCCGTGTCGCGACGGGTTTACATTGATCGAACTGTTGGTTGTCATTGCCATCATCGCCATTCTGGCGGCGATGCTCCTGCCGGCCCTGGCCAAGGCCAGACTGAAGGCCCAATGCGTCACGTGCATGAATAACGGCAGCCAGATGAGCAAGGCGATGTGGATGTACGCGGGCGACAACTTTGACTATTTCACACCCAATCCCCCCGATGCCAACACTGTGCCCGGGCACAATTGGGTGGCGGGCGACGTATCCGGAGGCATGCCGCCGGGTTCCGGGGGCTTCTCGGCCGATATGACGAACCCCAATAACCTGACCGACCCGGCCCTGGACTTGATAGCCATCTATCTCGGTCAGAGCCCCGCGGTCTTCAAGTGCCCCGCCGACCCGCGCTACGGCGCTTACAACGGCCCGAACGCCACCCTCAAAGGCAGTATCATCCCGGCGGTCCGCAGTGTTTCGCTCAACCAGGGGGTGGGCACGATCTGTCCCGCCTTTCATGCCGGCGGCAGCCATTCCGGGAAGCCGACCCTTCCCGCGGACGGCCCTTGGCTCAATGGCCAGGCGAACCACAAAGCGGGCGAGACTTACGCCACTTTCGGCAAAATGAGCGACTTCGGCTTCTGCAGTTCTGCCATGGTCTTTACCACGGTCGATGAGAGTCCCTGGAGTATCAATGACGCCGCTCTGGCGGTGATTGCCTCGGCGCCGGACGCCGTCGATTTTCCGGCCTCCTTCCACAATAACGGCTGCGGCTTCGCCTTCGCGGACGGACATTCCGAGATGCACCGTTGGAGAAGCCATTATTATACGCTCACCGCCGATGCCGCCGAGAAGGCCGCCAAGACCGGCACCCAGGAGTACGCCGACTGGTTCTGGGTCGCTTCTCATGCGACCAAAAACCTGAAGAGCGGCTCTGTTCCCTAACGGGCGCGGGGGTGGAACTGGCGGTGAACGTCGCGCAGGCGGCTGCCGGCCACGTGGGTGTAGATTTCAGTGGCGCTGATGCTGGCGTGGCCGAGCAATTCCTGGATGACGCGGAGGTCGGCGCCGTTTTCGAGGAGGTGGGTTGCAAAGCTGTGGCGGAGCGTATGGGGGGTCACGTTGCGGGCAATCCCGGCGCGGCGGACTCGCTGCTTGATGCGCAGCCAGAGCGTGACCGGGGCGAACGAGGTGCCGCGTTGGGTGAGGAAGACGGCGGCCGGGGAGCGGGCAGTGACGAGTTTGGGGCGGCCAGCCTCGAGGTAGCGGCGGATGGCGGCAACGGCTTTGCGGCCCAGGGGCACCACTCGTTCTTTGTTGCCCTTGCCGATGACGTTGACAAAGCCGGCGTCCAGATGGAGTTGCTCGAGCCGGATGTGACGCAACTCCGCCAGCCGGAGGCCCGAGGCGTAGGCCAGCTCCAGCACCGCCTGGTCGCACAGGCCGCGCGGCGTCGCGTCCGATTCGGGCGCCAGGAGTTGTTCAATCTCCTGGCCGGTCAGGGCTTTAGGCAGGCGTTTCCAGCGGCGCGGCAGAGAGAGGTTCTCGGCGGGGTTGGCGGGCAGCAGTTTCTCGCCTTCAGCGAAGCGATAAAACGAACGCAAGGCCGCGATTTCCAGATAGACGCTTTCGCTGCTGAGGCGCCGGGCCGGATTGGGGGGCGGGGTTCCCGCCGGGCCGTCCACAGCCCGCCCCCGCTCGTGCTGCAGGAAGGCCATCAGGTGCCGCAACTCGACCGATTTCCAATCCGTAATCCCCTGCCCTTCCGCCCAGGCCACGAATTTGTTCAAGAGAGCGGCGTAGGTGCGCTGGGTGTGCTCGGCCTGTCCGCGCTCGTGGCGGAGGTACTGAAGGAAGTCTTCAACCAAGGTGTGCATCGGGTTTGTGAAGGGCGGGTCTTGCGTTGGGGATCTCGTTCGGTGAAGATGCGGCCGATGCCGTAGCCCGCCTCGCGCGCCGGGTCGTCTTTCACCTGCCAAAGCTCTTCAGGCAGGGGGTTCATTTTGTAAACGGTTTTCATTCGCCCGGCGGCCGAAGTCTAGGCCGCCCAGGCTCAGTGGGTCAAGGGCTGTTCGACCGCCCTCAACGGCATCGGGCGTAGGACGGAATTCTCCGTTTTCTTGGTGCATACCACTCGCTTCGTGCGCATCTCGGACTTCTCGGAAGAGGCTGATCGGGAATCGAAAATTGAGAATCTGCGATTGGTAAATGAAGCCGGGCGGCATCGTCACGATCGCGCTCTTCAGCGTTTGGACCAGGTCTTGGCCCGCGTTAGCAAAAAGCTCTTTCGCAAGCGCCCAACTCCGGCTACCTTGGTGGCGTGAACACAGTCCTTGAGAACCCCGGCAGAGTTTGGACGTATGAGGGCTATCTTGGCCTTAACGATGAAGTCTCCTTCGAAATCATCAACGGCAAGGCGCTTATGTCTCCTTCACCCGAACTTTTTCACCAGCGCTGGGCGAGGAAGATATTTGTGGCTGTTCAGCGACACGTGGAAGCCCACAAATTGGGCGAGGTGTTTTTCGCGCCTGTGGATGTTGTCCTTGATGAGACGAACGTCGTTCAACCCGACATCATTTTCGTCTCCACAGCCAGCGCCGGCATTCTGGACCGGAGAGGTGTCATGGGCGCGCCCGATTTGGCTGTGGAAATCATCTCTCCGACAAGCCTCCGCCGCGACCGCTACGACAAGCGGGAGCTTTATGCCCGCTTCGGCGTCAAAGAATTCTGGCTTGCCGACGTAGCCAACCAATCCATCGAAGTTCTCTCCCTGCAAGAAGGCGCTTACCGGTTGCTCTGCTGCGCCACGACCGAGGGAAGAGTCCGTTCCGAAGTTCTTCCCGAATTTGAACTGGATGTTGCGTCGCTGGCTTGAGCCCCTGGCGCGCAGCAGCTCATTTTGATGTTGCAACTTGTTGCACTGAAAACACGTGGGGCCTGACGGGGTGCTTTCCGGTGGATTGAGCGGGGCGGGGAAGGTGATTGCCGGTTCTTTAGGCTTGTGCGGCGGCGGGCATTGCCCGGGACGTTGGCCAGGCGGGCTTCAGGCCGGGGCGGGCTGCAAGGCTGCCAGAGGCTCGACCTCGCGCTCGATTGTGTGCCCTTTCTCGTATCGTGCCAGCCGCAAGTCGTAATCAGCCTGCAAGCCCGTCCACAGTTCCGGCGTCGTGCCGAAGAAGCGCGCCAGCCGCAGGGCGGTGTCAGCCGTGATAGCCCGCTTCTCCAATACGATTTCATTGACGCGCCTCGGTGGCACTGCCAAGCCACGCGCCAATGCGTTCTGGGAGAGGCGGTGCGGCTTCATAAACTCCTCACGGAGTATTTCGCCCGGATGGATGGGCGCCAGCTTCTTGGTTTTCATAAGCTCAATGGTAGTCAACAATTTCAACGTCAAACGCATCTTCGCCCTGCCAGCGGAAGCACAGCCGCCATTGGTCATTGATGCGGATGCTGTGCTGGCCTTCGCGGTCGCCCTTCAACGCTTCCAAACGGTTGCCCCAGGGCGCACTCAAGTCCCGCAACCGCCGCGCCTGGTGGAGCAGCAACAACTTCCGCCGCGCGGACTGCTGAATGCGCGGCGGCAGCCGGCGCGAAGGTTGGTCGTTGAACCACTTCTCCGTGTCCTGGCAGGCGAAGCTGCGTATCATCCGGGGCAACTATAACGCTTTGCGTCATGGACTGTCAACGCGTTTCTACAGAAGGCCACGCAGGTCGCCAACAACGTGGTCTTCATCGGGCTGGCCCCCGCGTGGTTCGTCCGGGCCCGCCAGGAGGACATGCGCCTGCCACGCTTCGCCCTGGTGGAGCTATGCGCCCTGCCCATCCCGCAGGACTGGCCTCAGTTTGGCATCGAGTTGACCGCCGACTGGGCGCGCCGACGCTGGCAGGGCGGCATTGCCCACACGAGGCTCCGTAAGGAACCACCACCAGGATGAGCCGGAAGCTACTCGCCCGTTGGGCTCGAGCTCGGCCGAATCCGCACTTGCGCCGCAAGAACGCCCGCCGTAGCCTCATGCCATGCAAGAACTGGTGTTTGAGGTGACGCAGGAGGCGAACGGGGGTTATTGCGCGGAATGTCTAACGGAGAACATCTTCACCCAAGGCGACTCCTGGGAGGCTTTGCGCCAGAATGTCATCGAGGCCGTGCGCGGTTATTTCTTCGATCAGCCGGCAACGTCGCGCCGCATTCGGCTGCACTTGGTGCGCGATGAAGTCCTGGCCGCCGGATGAGAATCCCGCGCGACCTGAGCGGGATGGAGTTGGTTAAGGCCTTATGCCGCGATTGGGATTACCGCGTGATTCACCAGGAGGGGAGCCACATCATCCTACAGACGGAAACGCCGACGCATCAAAGGCTCTCGGTGCCGAATCACAATCCCCTGCGCGTCGGTACCTTCAACGCCATCGCCCGCGCTGTGAGCGCCCACAAAGGCGTTGAGCGTCAGCGATTGTTGGAAAGCCTCGGCCGCTGACACGCCGGCACCCGGAGCCGGCCCCGTTCCCGGCCGAATGCCCTCGGCGGCGCCTTCCCCCGGGCCCTGCCGAAGGGCGCGCAATGGTGCGAGATCGAAAAGGGCAAGGATTTAGAAG
>CAZZFF010000190.1:0-8115 GCA_964653485.1 uncultured Verrucomicrobiota bacterium
ATGCTTGCCGGCTCGGTCATCCTGGGCCAGAAAGGGCGGCGTTCGGCCATCAAGGACACGGCTTACGAATGCGGCATGCTGCCGATCGGCGCGGGCAGCGCGCGTTTTTCGATCAAGTTCCACCTCGTTGCGATGCTCTTCATCCTGTTCGACATCGAGGTCGTTTTTCTCTACCCTTGGGCGGCGATCTACCGGACGATGCTCAAAGAGAATCCCGGGATGATCCTCGGCTCGATGATTTCGTTCCTTGCAATCCTCTTCGTCGGGTACCTCTACGCCCTCAAGAAATGCGCGTTCGATTGGAAGAGTTGATCCGGGGCCGGGGTTGGGCTTTGCTTTTGACCGCGCTGGTGTAAATTGCATCTTGCATGGAATTGACCGAAATGGGCCGAAATCTCCGCCTGCTCTGGGAACACAAACCGGGCGCGTCGGTGCTGATGGTCCTGGGCGTGGTTGTTTTCCTGTTTCTAGTCGTGGACGCCTGGCGTCATAAGCGGCGCCGCAAACGGCCCCCGCCCCCTCATTAGCATGGCGACCCTACCGGGAATCGAACCCGGGCTACCACCGTGAAAGGGTGGTGTCCTAACCGCTAGACCATAGGGTCGGCCCTCGCAGTGGTCGGAAATATACCGGTCTAATTCGCCTTGTCCAGCCTGAATCTCTGCCGATGTAACTCCTGTGTTGCCAGCACCTCTTTGTTTCCCTACTTTGGGGCCAATAAACGACATGAAAGTCTATATCGACGGCAAATACTACAACGAGAACGCGGCGAAGATTTCAGTGTTTGACCACGGCCTGTTGTATGGGGACGGCATTTTCGAGGGGATTCGCTTTTACAGCGGGCGCGTGTTCAAGCTCAAGGAACACATTGAGCGGCTGTTTTGCTCAGCCAAGGCTATCCTGCTCCGGGTGCCCATGAGCCCCGGGGACCTCGTCTCGGCGGTGCTGGAGACCTGCCGGCGCAACAAACTGCGGGACGGCTATATCCGGCTGGTCGTGACGCGCGGCGTCGGCACCCTGGGCTTAAGCCCCGTGCGGTGCAAGAATCCCTCGGTCATCATCATCGCGGACAAGGTCCATCTTTACGCTCCCGAGGTGTACGAAAAGGGGATGGAACTTATCACGGTCCCGACCGTGCGCAACCTCCACAGCACCCTTAATCCCGCCATCAAGTCCCTGAACTACCTGAACAACATCCTGGCAAAAATCGAAGCGGTGAATGCGGGCTGCGAGGAGGCCGTGATGTTGAATGCCCAAGGCTACGTGGCTGAATGCACCGGCGACAATATTTTCATCGTCAAAGACGGCCATTGCCTGACGCCCCCGCTCTCGGCGGGCGCGCTCTACGGGATCACTCGGGGCGTGGTAATGGACATGGCTGCGGAATCCGGCTTGACCGTTGATGAACCCAATCTGACCCGCTACGACCTCTTCAATGCCGAGGAGTGTTTTCTTACCGGCACGGCAGCCGAGTTGGTGCCGATAGTTAAAATCGACGGGCGCGTCATCGGCACCGGCCAACCCGGCCCCGTTACGACCCGCCTGGTGGCCCAATACCGGGCCTTGACTAAAGTGTCCGGCGAGCCGATATACGAGTAGAGAGAATTATGTTGTGCTGCATCTGCAAGGAAAAGGAAGCCACCGTACATCTGACCCAGATAGCGGGGGACAAGATGCAAAAGGTGGATCTGTGCGAGGAATGCGCCAAGACCAAGGGGGTGAACGATCCCACGGGGTTTTCCCTCGCCGACCTGTTGCTGGGGTTGGGGGCGTCGCAAGAGATCGAGCAAGCCGGCGGGGGCGCCGAGGTCAAATGCCCGCGATGCGGGTTCACGCAAGCCGATTTCAAGAAGGCCGGACGCCTGGGGTGCCCGGACTGCTATAAGACCTTTTCCGAGGCGCTGGAGGGCCTGCTCAAGACGATGCACAAAGGCACTCGTCACGTCGGCAAGGTCCCCGAATCTCTGCGGCACAACCGCGACCTGGCGGACCGCCTCAAGACGCTCCAGAAGAAGCTCACCAAGGCCATCGAGGCGGAGGACTTCGAGGCGGCGGCCACGTTGCGGGACGAGATCAAGCAAACCACGGCCCGGCTCAGCAGCCCCGCCACGACGTAAAGGAAGCCTCATGGACCTGCATCATTTCCTTACGCCCCCCGCCGAGACGGCCCGCCGGAAAGGACCTTACGACCGAATCGTCACTTCCAGCCGCGTCCGTCTGGCGCGGAACCTCAGAGAAGGGCCTTTTCCCGGGTGGGGCAAGAAACAGGACCGCATCCGGATCATGGAGGCCATCCAGCCTGCCGTGGTCGCGCTGCCTGAGATGAAGGACTCCTTTTCGGAGACCATGGACTCGCTGTCCGCGCTGGACAAGCAGATCCTGGTGGAACGCCACCTCATCAGCCGCGAGCACGCCGCCAAGGGGGTGGGCAGCGCCCTGGTGCTTAACCAGGAGGAGACGCTGTGCTTCATGATCAACGAGGAAGATCACCTGCGCATGCAGGCCCTGCGGCCCGGCCTCCAACTGCGCCAGGCCTGGACGGCCATAGACCAGGCCGATTCGGCCCTTGAAAAGCGGCTCGACTACGCCTTCAGCCCGGAATTGGGCTACCTCACCGCCTGCCCCACCAACCTGGGGACAGGCATTCGGGTTAGCGCGATGCTCCACTTGCCCGGTTTGGTCCTGGCCGAGCAAATCAACCCGATCATCCAGTCGGTCAACAAGCTCGGCCTGGCCGTGAGGGGCCTTTACGGGGAAGGCACGGAGGCGCTGGGCAATGTCTTCCAGGTCTCGAACCAGATGACCCTCGGCGAATCGGAATCCGCCATCGTGGAGCGGTTGGAGAAGGTCCTGGCACAGATCATCGAGCATGAAGAGAACGCCCGCGCGATGCTGCTGGAGAAGAAGACCAAGATGATGTTCAACCATATTGGCCGCGCTTATGGAATTTTGGCCAACGCCCACAGTATTTCCTCGAAAGAGACGATGAATCTGCTATCTTTAATGCGGATGGGTGTTGATGTGGGGCTGTTTCCGGGGGCGGATCGGTCTTTGGTGGAAGAGTTGTTCATTTTGACGCAACCGGCGCACTTGCAGAAACAGCACTCCGAGAAGCTCTCGGCCGAGGAGCGTGACCTGCTCCGGGCCGACATGTTGCGCGAGCGATTGAAGGGCGTCAGCCGCCCTGTTCCAAAGCCGCCAGGGGCGGGCGGCGCCGGATTGGACAAACCGGAGAAGTGATAGCATTGTTGAGATGAGTAAGTATGAGCGATGAAGCAATGAATAATTTCACGCCACGCGCACAGCAGGTGCTCGCGCTGGCCCGCAAAGAGGCCGACCGTTTCAACCACAATTTCGTCGGGACGGAACACCTGCTGCTTGGCCTGATCAAGTTGGGCCAGGGCGTTGCCGTCAACGTCCTTCAGAAACTGGGTCTCGATCTCGAGACGGTGCGGATGGAGGTAGAGAAGCAGGTCGGCACCGGCCCCGACCAGAAGATGATCGGCAATATCCCCTATACGCCGCGGGTCAAGAAAGTGCTCGCCCTGGCCGCCAAGGAGGCCAAGGCATTGAACCATACTTATGTCGGCACCGAGCACATCCTGCTGGGTCTTTTGCGCGAAGGGGACGGGGTCGCCGCGCGGGTCCTCAAGAACCTGGATGTCGATATCGAGCAAACCCGTCAGGAAATCCTGAAGGAACTCGACCCGAACTTCGCCGCGCAGGATGAGGGCGGCCCCGGCGAGTCACCCGAAAAGCCGGCCCCCGAGAAGAAGGGCGAGATCAAGACGCCGGCCCTTAAGGCCTTCGGGCGCGACCTTACGGAAATCGCCCGCAAGGGCGAAATGGACCCGGTTATCGGCCGCAAGAGCGAAATCGAACGGGTCATCCAGATCCTTTGCCGTCGCACCAAGAACAACCCCGTGCTTTTGGGCGAAGCGGGGGTGGGCAAGACGGCCATCGTCGAGGGTCTGGCCCAGGAGATCGCCTCGGGCAATGTCCCCGAACTGCTTCGAGACCGCCGCGTGATCACGCTCGACCTTGCCCTGATGGTCGCCGGCACCAAGTACCGGGGCCAGTTCGAGGAGCGCATCAAGGCGGTCATGGACGAAATCCGCAGGTCGAAGAACATCATCCTTTTTATCGACGAACTGCACACGATTGTGGGCGCGGGCTCGGCCGAGGGCACGATGGATGCGTCCAACATCATCAAACCGGCCCTGAGCCGGGGCGAACTCCAGTGCATCGGGGCCACAACCCTCAACGAGTACCGCAAGTACATCGAGAAAGATGCCGCGCTCGAAAGGCGGTTCCAGTCGGTCAAGGTCGAAGCCCCGTCCATCGAGGAGGCGGTGCTGATCCTCAAGGGCCTTCGCCCCAAGTACGAAGACCATCACAAGGCCGAGTTCACGGACAAGGCCATCGAGGCATCGGTGAAGCTTTCCGATCGCTATATCACGGATCGTTACCTCCCGGACAAAGCGATCGATCTCATGGATGAGGCCGGCTCGCGAGCCCGCATCGGCACGATGACCCGCCCGCCGCAGGTCAAAGAACTGGAGGGCACGATCGAGGAGATCAAGGCCAAGAAGGAAAAGGCCATCAAGAACCAGGACTTTGAAGGCGCCGCCGCGATGCGCGACAAGGAGAAGCAGGCCAAGGAGAAACTGGAGACAATTTTGAAGGAATGGCGCGCCACGCGGGAGGAAAAGCGGGTCAAGGTCGACGAGGAGGACATCCTCCACGTGGTGTCGAAGTGGACGGGCATTCCCCTCCAGCGCATGGAACAGGGCGAGATGCAACGGTTGCTCCAGGTGGAGAGCGAGATGGGCAAAGTGGTCATCGGGCAGCGCGAGGCCGTGTCCGCGCTGTGCAAGGCCCTCCGCCGTTCCCGCGCCGACCTCAAAGACCCGCGCCGGCCCATTGGGACGTTCGCCCTTCTCGGCCCCACCGGCGTTGGCAAGACGTTGCTTGCCAAGACCCTCGCGGAACAGTTGTTTGGCGACACCAAAGCGCTCATCCAGCTCGACATGAGCGAGTACATGGAGAAGTTCAACGTTTCGCGCCTCATCGGCTCGCCTCCGGGCTACGTCGGCTACGAGGAAGGCGGCCAGTTGAGCGAACAGGTCCGCCGGAAGCCGTACTCGGTTGTGCTTTTCGACGAGATCGAGAAGGCCCACCCCGACGTCTGGAACATGCTTCTCCAAATCCTCGAGGAGGGCAAACTGACCGACAACGTCGGGCGAGTGGTGAACTTCAGGAACACGATCATCCTGATGACATCGAATGTGGGTTCGGACACGATCAAGCGCGGATCGACGCTCGGCTTCTCCCCCGTCACGGACGAGACGAGCTACGAGAAGATGCGCGAGCGCATCATGGAGGAGGCCAAGAAGACCTTCCGGCCCGAGTTCCTCAACCGGCTGGATGACATCATCGTCTTCCGGTCGCTCACAAAGCCGGACCTCGTGCAAATCCTGGAACTGGAGATCAGCAAGGTCATGCAACGGCTCAAGGCCCGGAATATCGTTCTTGTGTTCGATGACAAGGCCAAAGAGTTCCTGGTCGGGCGCGGCCACGATCCGATGTATGGGGCGCGCCCGATGCGCCGCGCCGTCGAACGCTCCCTTGAAGACCCGTTGGCAGAGGAAATCCTCAAAGGCGGGCTGCATGAGGGTGAACCGATTCAAGTCAGCGCCGACAAGGACCACCTGACTTTCTCGCAGCAGGCCCACGCCGAGGGCGCCCTCTCAAGCTGACTCAGAGCGGGTGGAATTCGGGGTGAATGCCGTCCGCCTCGCAGTGGAGGACGGCCACGGTGCGAGCCATGCCAAAGCGGGATTTGCCGCAATAGCCGGGATTGAAGAACAGGATGCCCTCCACCGTTTGACAGAATGGCTTGTGGGAATGGCCGAAGACGACCACGGCAGGACGGCTGCGCGCAATGCGCGCCTTGAGAGGGTCTGTAAGGTTATAGGGGTTGACGATGTGCTGGAGCAGGAAACCGCGGCCTGCCAGTTCGAGGATTTCGACGGGCTTGAACTGGAAGGCGGGGTCGTCGGTATTGCCCGAGACCGAGGTGACGGGGGCGATTTTGCGCAATTCCGACAGCAGGCAAGGAAGACCGATGTCTCCAGCGTGCAGGATATGACGCACCCCGGCAAAGAGAGCGGGGACTTTCGGGTCGAGGAAGTTGTGGGTGTCTGAGAGGACGCCGATGTTCACTTCACGCGTCCTGGGACTCGGGTTGCTCCTGCCCTTCCGGCTCTTGAGGGGACTCTTCTTCGGGTTCCTTTTCTTCGGCGGGTTCAGGAGCCTCGCTCAGTTTCATCGCGCCGGCGAACAGGCCGGTAAACAAGCCGCCGCTCGTGAGGGTGTTGCGGAAGAATTCGAGGGTGGTGGGGTGGCCGCTGGTGCCCTTGGTCAACGCGATAATCCAGCCTGTCAGGTCTTTAGTGTATTCGGGGTTGGCCAGCCAGGCGGCGGTGTTGGTGATGAGGTAAAAGAAAATGGCGCCAATGATGCCGCCCGAGAGCAGGCGTAAGAAGGAAGACCGCCGGCTGAAGCGCCCCCCGAACCAGATGATGCCGCCAAAAGCGGCATAATTGATCAACTGCGAGAGGCTGAAGGCGTTGATGTGCAGGTGGATTGAGTAATAAAGGTCCAGGGCGACGTCGGTGAAGACCAGGGTGCCCAGGGGCAGCCACCACTTGGCGGACCGGGGGAAGAAAGCCCCGGCACAAAAGGCCAAGGCGTAAAAGGCGCTGAAATTCGGCGGAAACAAATTGGGCCAGCGCGACAGCGCGGCTACTGCCATGAACGCATAAGGCAGATACTTGCTCCATTTTTCACTCACGGGGCCATGATACGACTCTCGCCGGGAATGACAAGAGGATCGTCATTTCCAATAGAAGCTCAGCACTTGGATGTCACGGGGGTTGTTGCGGCCCAGGACGGCGACGAATTGGCGTTTGGCGGCGCCGACGCGGGCGTCGATTTGCACCTGAAAGGTGCGGCTGCGGACGTCGCAGTACTGCTGGAGCATCCGAGCCACCTCGAGGTTCACTTCGGGGACGCGGCGGACCTGGTCGACGCTGCGGTAAGGGCCGGTGAGCCCGCTGCCGTCATCCTCGCCCTGCCGGGCGCCGGCGATGGCCTCGGCCACGATGGGATTGACGCCTGGGATGACCTGGAGGACATCCGGGGAGGCGGTATTGATATTGACTCGGCCGCTGGACAAGCAAGTGAAGAGGTCGACCAGGCCGGAATTCACGGTGCTCACGGCGGCGCCAGCGGCGTAGTAACTGGCTTTTTGCTGGAAGGCGGCCGGAGAATGATTGGTGCAGGCCGCCCCCCAATAGAGTTCGGGGGTGATGTTCTTGACGAGGAGCAGTTCCGACATGTCATCGATCGGCCCGTTCTTAGCGAGGTAGGGCGGTTGCAAGGATTGGTAATAGTCGCTTTCGGCCCCCTGCATGCGGGGGTTGTCATCCGGATCGATCCAATCGAGGATGCAGTTGACGATGGGGGTCATCTGGCCGGCATCCACGCCCATCAGCATGAGGGCTTGCTGGAGGATGGGTTCGGGGGCGATGTTGATGTTAAACTTGCGTTCGAGGTCGGTTATCTTCCACGTGAAGCTGCCGGTGCCCAGGGTGACTTGCTGCTGCACATCCAGCAGGGCGCTGTTGGTGGTGGCGACGCCGCCGGGACCCCCGGCCCAAATCTGGTTCAGGGCATCATAGGGCTCTCCGGGAATGCGCAGTTGCTCGGACAGAATCCAGCGGCAGTATTCCACGCCGGAACGGCCCAGCCACTCGAGCTGGGCCTCGCTGTTGACGTTGCGCGCCAGCTTGGTTTCGACCTTCATCGAGTAGGCAAAGCCGCCCGCCAGGAGGGCCAGGACCGTGATGGTGATCATGACAATCACCAGCGCGATGCCGCGCTGGCAGCGGCGAGACGCCGGAGGCGAGGGCCTTAGACCGGATACGTCACGATTCCCGCCGTCGGCAGATGGAAAGCCGGAGTTTTTCGGACGCGCTCTTAGGGACCGCGCAAAAATAACTTCACCTTTTCTGGCTGGTCCTTTTGCCCGCCGGCTTCGTTGCTCGCTCC
>CAZZFF010000191.1:0-8075 GCA_964653485.1 uncultured Verrucomicrobiota bacterium
CTTCACGCTCATCGAACTCCTGGTCGTCATCGCCATCATCGCCATTCTGGCCGCCATGCTGCTTCCCGCCTTGTCCAAGACCAAAACCAAGGCCCAGGGCATTTACTGTTTGGGCAACCTCAAGCAACTCATCCTGGCGTGGGTCATGTACGCGGACGACAATAACGGCACCCTCGCTCCAAATCATCAATTCGGAGTGGATTTGTCCGGCAAAAAGGGGACCGGCTGGGCTGACGGTGTCATGGACTTCGACGGCAACAACTCTGACAACACCAACACCGTTCTCCTGATGCAGTCGAGGCTGGGTCCCTATTCGAGGATTCCTGGGATTTACAAATGCCCCGCGGACCGCAGCCAGGTCAGGATATGGGCCACGACGTATCCTCGTGTCCGAAGCGTCTCCATGGACACTTACGTCGGAGGCGACGGGCGCTATAACGACCCTGCCTACCGTGAGTTCCATAGAATGGCGGACATCACCTTCCCTCCGCCCTCGATGCAGTGGGTCATTATGGACGAGCGCGAGGACAGCATTAATGATGCTTTCATGGCCGTGCAAATGGGGGAGCCAACCACACTCGTGGATTGGCCCGCCAGCTATCACAATGGCGCCGGAGGCATTTCCTTCGCCGACACCCACGCCGAAATCCATAAATGGCTTGATCCCCGGACCAGACCACCCCTCAATCTCAACAAGGACCTGCCCTATGGCGTGCCTTGTCCCAACAACAACGACGTCCGATGGCTCCAGCAGCGAAACACATCCCTGAAATGAACGATAAGAAAGTCAACCGCCGCAACTTCCTGCGAAACACCGCTCTCGCCACATCCGCATTTACCCTCCTCCCGCTGCATGGACAGGGGCGTCCTGAAGCGGCATCCTCCGATGGGAAGCCCAGCCTCGGCCCAAGGCCGTCACCGGCCTCCGGCGCGTGGGAGTTGATGCTGCTCGACGCCGCCCCGCCCGGCATCGGTGAGACCGGCAGCACGGCCGTGGGCGATATCGACGGCGACGGCAAGCAAGAAATGGTCGTTGGAGGGGTCGGCGCGATGCTGTGGTACCGCCCGGCCAGCTTCGAGAAGGGGCTGATCTCTCGCGGGCATTTTCATGTGGGCGTTGCGCTGGCGGACATCGACGGCGACGGGTGCCAGGAAATCGTGGCGGGCCGGGAAATCGAACAAAACGGCAAGGGCACCGACCAGTGGGCCATCTACTGGTTTAAGCCGGGCAAGGACCTCCTTCATCCGGGCGTCGAGCACGTCATAGACCCGCACACCGCCGGCGGGCCGCATGACCTGCTCTTCGCCGACGTGGATGGCGACGGCAAGCTGGAACTGGTCGCCAACGCCATGTACTCGTCGACGCCCGGTCTCTACGCCTACAAACCCGGCCCCGACCCGACCCAGCCCTGGAAGAAACAACTCGTCCAAACCGGACTTCCCGTCGAGGGAACCGCCGCCGGGGACCTGGAAGGGAAGGGCCAAATAAACCTGGTTTCCGGCCCTTATTGGTTCTCTCCTCCGGTGGCGGGCCCCTTTTCGGGCCAAGCCTGGCGGCAACACCGGCTCGCCCTCGGCTTCCGCGATATGTGCCGCGTCGCCCTCATTGATGTCAACGGCGATGGTCGGCTCGACGCTGTGCTCGTGGAAGATGAATATGCGGACGGCCACTTGTCCTGGTTCGAGAACCGCGTTGGACTCGACGCGGAACATCCTTGGGTGGAGCACCGGATGGACAGCGGGTTGAACTTCCCACATTCCCTGCGGGCCTGGCGGGATGCCAAGACCAAGGCGGTGAACGTCTTCGTGGGAGAAATGAACCAGGGAGGCTGGGGAGCTCCCTACAATTTCGACGCCCGCCTCCAGAAGTACGTGCTGGGCGACGGTGGCAAGTCCGTGGACCGCGAACTCCTCTACAAAGGCGAGGGCACCCACGAGGCGGTGGTCGCGGACGTGGATGGCGACGGTGTCCAGGAAGTCGTCGGCCACGCCGCACAGGTCATCAACACCAACTACCCCGACTGCATCGGCTGGGTCCAGGTTTTCAAGCAGCGGCAGGGACCGCGGCGGTTCGGAAATTATCACCACGAGTTCATCGATCAACAGAAGCCTTACACGGCAACCGACATCACATGGGTTGACGTGGACGGCGACGGAACGCCCGACGTGGTGTGCGGGGCCTGGTGGTACAAGAACCCCGGCTGGGAGCGCCGTCAGATTCCCGGCATCGCCCAGATTCTCAACGCCTGCGACATCGATCATGACGGCCGCAACGAACTCATCGCGATCAAAGGCAAACCGGGCGCCGCGGACTTTTACAGCGCCCTCACCAGCGAGCTTTGCTGGCTGAAACCCATCGACCCCCTCAACGGCCGCTGGGAGGAACACCCCATCGGCGCCGGCAGTGGCGACTGGCCTCACAGCACAATCGTCGCCCCGCTGCTGCCCGGCGGAAGGCTGGCCCTCGTTACCGGTTACCACGACCGGACACATCCGGAAATCTTCGAGATTCCCGATAACCCCGCCTCCTCTCCCTGGACGCGCCGCGTGCTGGCCAACATCCCTTACGGCGAGCAGATGGCGGCCCACGACCTCGACGGCGACGGACGGCTCGACGTGGTCGCAGGGCCTTATTGGCTCGAGAACATGGGAGACGGACAGTTTACCCCGCACTTATTGGTCGAGGGCTTCGGAGCGGTCGCCCGCACGACCGTGGTCGACATCAACGGGGACGGAAAGCCCGATATTGTCGTGGCTGAGGAAAACGTGGACTGGAACACACGGCGCAGCTACTATGCGCGGGTGGCTTGGCTGGAAAACACCGGCGATCCCAGGCGTCGAGGGTTCGTCCCCCACGTCATCGACCGCATTATCTGTCCCCACTCGCTCTCCGCCGCCGACCTCGATGGCGACGGACAGCCGGAAATCATTGCCGCCGAGCACGATCCGTTCAAGCCTTACCACACCCGCTGCAGGCTCTTTGTCTATAAGATGGCCGACCCCAAGGGGACCGCCTGGTTCCGTTATATGCTCGACGACCGGTTCGAGCAACACGTCGGCTCCCAGGTGGTCCAGCTTGCCCCTGGTAAGTTCGGCATCCTCGGCCAGGGCTGGATGGAGAGCCGCTACCTCCACTTGTGGAGGACCGACTGAACCTCCCGGCGTGAGAGATTGCAAACGCTATTTCGTAACGGCTCCTTACCCCGCTGAACCATGAATGAGCGCACACAATGAAGGTCACGCCCCCGGTTTGGCCCGCAGAGATTTCGCGATGGGTGTCCGCCGTGCCTGCCGCTCTCGCCGCGCTGGCGGCGTTCTGGTTCCCCACCCAGGCCCTTGCCGGCTCCGGGGACAGCCATTGGATGATTCAGGCCAAGTATGGCCTGTTCATGCACTATCAGTACCGGATTCTCCTCGGCTATTCGGTGCGCACCAAACCGCAGTTCCCCAATCCTTCCGAAATGACCGCCGAGGGATGGAACCGTTTCGTGGACGGGTTCGATGCCAACGGCTTCGCCGAGCAGATGGCCCGGGGTAAGGTCGGGTGGGTCCTCTTCTGCATCGATGACCATTTCTTCGCCTGGCAGTGCGCTCCGAACAAAACGTTCAGCGCCTTCACCGGCTATCCGCCGGGTCGGAAGTGCTCGCGACGCGACCTCGTCATGGACGTTGCCGACGCCTTGAACGCCAAGGGCGTGAAGCTCATCTGCTACTTCGCCGGCCTGAACGGCTACATGAAAGAGCCCCAAGTCCTCGCCGGGCTGATGGACAATGCCTCGGGCCGGGGTGACTTCAACGCAAAAACCCCGCCGTCAGCCGAATGCCGCAAACGCCGTCTCGCCGTCCTTGACGAATACGCCGCCCGCTACAAAGACAAGATCGCCGGCTGGTGGTTCGACGGCATGGAACTCAACTCCTACAACGAAAAGCCGGGCAATTGGGCCGCCATCGACTCCATCGTTCACCGGGCGAATCCCAAGGCTGTGATCGCCTTCAGCTACGGCGGCAACGAGCAAACCTGCGTCCGCGATGGCATCGACGATTACAGCGGCGGGGACACCTGGAGCAAGCAGGACCTGCCCCGCCTGACCCCCAAGACGCTGCCGCCCCAGGCAGGCATCCTCTGGCACGGCAAGGTCTATTGCGGCAACGTTTACCACGGCCAGGGAGACGCCAACCAATTCGCCGATCAGGAACTCATCGACTGGATCAACACCTGCAACCGCCAAGGCGGCGTCTGCACCCTCGATTGGCCGTTTGATGCAAGCACCGGCCTGGTCAAGGACTTCGGGATCGCCCAGTTGAACCGCGTCGCCGCAGGCGTGAAGGGACGCTCGCAAGCCCTCAACCACCATTGACGCCGCGAAACTTCGGCCCGACAGGTTTGCGGCTTAGGCGTAAGTGTCTGGATTGCGGTTACGTACATTTGCATGAGATGTCGTGCGGTGTCGGAACGATGGCAGCTTACACCGCGGGGGAAGCTACTTCCAGCTTCAGGGATCCACATTTCCATACTGTAGCCATTCTTCAACTCCAAAGGGGTTGTGTAGCAAAGCCCAGGGTTGGCGCGGCGCCAACCCTGGGTGGTCGCTTAAGTACCCCGGCCACCTCGAGCTGTGAAGGTGCGGAGCAATCGCGTCCGTCCGCCGCATCCGGACTCTGCCCTCGCAGCGCCGGGCTTTAGCCAGCTTTCCACCGCCTTACGGCAGGTTCGTGCCGCCCATGAGGTAGCGGTCGCATTCGCGCGCGGCGCCGCGGCCTTCGTTGAAAGCCCAGACCACGAGGCTCTGGCCGCGGCGGCAGTCGCCGGCGGCAAACACGCCCTTGATGTTCGTGCTGTACTTCTCGAACTGGGCCTTGACGTTGGTTCGGGGGTCGCGCTCGATGCCCAGCGCCTCCAGCAGCGGTTGCTCGGGTCCGAGAAAACCCATGGCCAGCAGCACTAGCTGGGCGGGCCGCACCTGCTCCGTGCCCGGCACTTCCTTGGGGACAAACTGGCCCTTTTCGTTCCGCTCCCATTGTATCTCGACGGTATGGACTTCCTTGACCCATCCGTCCTGGCTGGGGACGAACCGCTTGGCTGTGGTGAGATAGACGCGCGGGTCGGCGCCGAAGGTCGCGGCCGCCTCTTCCTGGCCGTAGTCCATGTGATAGACCTTGGGCCACTCCGGCCATGGATTGTCCGCGGCGCGTTCCAGGGGCGGGCGAGGCAGGATTTCAACCTGCACGAGGCTGCGACAGCCATGGCGCAGGGCGGTGCCCACGCAATCGGTGCCGGTGTCGCCGCCGCCGATGACGATGACGTCTTTGCCCTTCGCGGAGATGAAATCGCCATTCCATTTCTTTTCCAACAGGCTCCGTGTATTGCCGCCCAGGAACTCTATGGCGAAATGAATGCCTTTGAGTTGGCGACCCTCGATCGGGAGGTCGCGGGGGCGGGTGGCGCCGGTGCATAGAACTACGGCGTCAAATTCCTTGAGCAGCCGGTCCGCCGGATAATTGAGGCCGACGTTGGTGTTGGGCATGAACTGGACGCCTTCGGCTTCCATCTGGCGGATGCGGCGCAGGAGCACCTGTTCCTTGTCCAGCTTCATGTTCGGGATGCCGTACATGAGCAGGCCGCCGATGCGGTCAGCGCGTTCGAGAACGGTCACCGTATGGCCGGCGTGATTGAGCTGTGCCGCCGCGCAGAGGCCGGCCGGGCCGGAGCCGACGACGGCGACCTTCTTGCCCGTGCGCACCTGGGGCGGCTGGGGGACGACCCAGCCCTGCGCCCAACCATGCTCGATGATGCTGTATTCCAGGTTCTTGATGGTGACCGGCGGCGCATTGATGCCAAGCACGCAAGACCCCTCGCACGGGGCCGGGCAGACCCGCCCGGTGATGTCGGGGAAATTATTGGTCCTATGGAGCCGCTCCAGGGCCTCTCTCCACAAGCCGCGATAGGCCAAATCGTTCCACTCGGGGATGAGATTGTGGATGGGGCAACCTGACGCCATGCCGCTGAGGAGGAAGCCGGTGTGACAGAATGGAGTGCCGCAATCCATGCACCGGGCCGCCTGCTGGCGCAGATCGACCTCGGACATCTGCTCGTGAAACTCGTTCCAGTCGCCGATTCGTTCGACTGCCGGGCGGTCGAGCGGCAACTGGCGGAGGTATTCTATGAATCCAGTGGGTTTGCCCATGGGGAGGGGTCAATTATGAAGTATGAATTACGGATTATGGATTATGAAACAAATCAAAACGTAAGGCGTCACGAAAAAATGACATGAACAATTATGGCGCAGGATATGCCGATATTCACACTCGCCTATCCTCCGCCGATGCGGGCCACGTTGTGGGCGTTTTCCTCGAAGGCGGCCATGATGGCCTGGTCGCCGGTAAGGCCGGCGCTCTGGACGCGCTTGAGGGACTCGATGACGCGCTTGTAATCGCGCGGCATGACCTTGACGAATTTAGGGACCATCTCGGGCCAATGCGCCAGAACGCGCGCCGCCCGGGAGCTCTTGGTGTAGAGTTTGTGGCGCTGAATGAGCTTCCAGACCACCTCCACTTCATCCGGGTCTTCCAGCTTCTCCAAATCAACCATCTGAAGGTTGCAGCGGCGGGGAAAATCCCCGGCCTCGTCGAGCACAAAGGCCACGCCGCCGGACATGCCGGCCGCAAAGTTGCGCCCGGTCGGGCCGAGCACCACCACGCGTCCTCCGGTCATGTACTCGCAGCCGTGATCGCCGACGGACTCGATGACGGCCTGGATTCCGCTGTTGCGGACGCAGAACCGCTCGCCCGCCATTCCACGGATATAGGCCTCGCCTTCCGTGGCGCCGTAGAAAGCGACGTTGCCGATGATGATGTTCTCCTCCGCGACGAACGTGGATTCCTCGGGTGGATAGACGATGATCTTGCCGCCTGACAATCCCTTGCCCAGGTAATCGTTGGAATCACCTTCGAGGTAGAAGGTCATCCCTTTGGGGATGAACGCGCCGAAACTTTGGCCGGCGCTGCCGGTAAAATGGATGTCGATGGTGTCCTCCGGCAAGCCCTGGCTGCCCCAGCGCCGCGTGATCTCGCTCCCAACGATCGTCCCAACCACGCGGTTCGTGTTGCGGATGGGCAGCACGGCCACCACTTTTTCCTTGCGCTCGATGGCCGGGGCGCAGAGCCGGAGCAGGACCGTGTTGTCGAGGGCCTTGTTCAGGCCGTGGTCCTGGCCGATCTGACAAAACCGGCCCACGCTGGTCGGCACCTCCGGTTGATGGAGAATCCGGCTATAGTCCAGGCCCTTGGCCTTCCAATGGTCGACGGCGTTCCTGACTTCCAGTCGCTCGGAGTGCCCGATCATCTGGTTCATCTGCCGGAACCCTAGTTGGGCCATCAGCTCGCGAACTTCCTGGGCGATCATCCGCATGAAATTGACGACGTGTTCCGGTTTGCCGGCAAAGCGCTTGCGCAATTCCGGGTTCTGGGTGGCCACTCCGGCGGGACATGTGTTGAGCTGGCAAACGCGCATCATGATGCACCCCATCGACACCAGCGCGGCCGTGGCGAACCCAAATTCCTCCGCGCCCAGCAGGGCGGCGATGACCACGTCACGGCCCGTCTTCATCTGGCCGTCGGCCTCCACAATGATGCGGGAGCGCAGGTTGTTGAGCACGAGCGTTTGGTGGGTCTCCGCCAGGCCCAGCTCCCAAGGTATCCCGGCGTGCTTGATGCCGGTTTGGGGCGAAGCCCCGGTGCCGCCGTCATACCCGCTAATAAGCACCACGTCCGCGTGTGCCTTGGCCACCCCGGCGGCAATCGTCCCCACGCCGACCTCGGAGACCAGCTTGACACTGATCCGGGCGTGATGATTGGCATTCTTCAAATCGTGAATCAACTCCGCCAGGTCCTCGATCGAATAGATATCGTGATGAGGCGGTGGCGAAATGAGGCCGACGCCGGGGGTCGAATACCGCACCTTGGCTATCCAGGGATAGACCTTCTGGCCCGGCAGTTGGCCCCCCTCTCCGGGCTTGGCGCCCTGGGCCATCTTGATCTGCAGTTCCCTCGCGTTGACCAGATACTCGCTCGTGACA
>CAZZFF010000192.1:0-8025 GCA_964653485.1 uncultured Verrucomicrobiota bacterium
TTCGATAGGTAGAAAGGCATCGTGCCTTCGCCGGCCGCGCACCACACCACGGGCAGCGCGCCCCACCGCGCGATGAGATAGCGCCAGTGCTTTTTCATTCTGTCCGCGCCCAACCACGGCAGATGGTACCCCCATGCGCCGACGACGCACGGCACAAAGCCCTCCCGGACGAGGTAGGAAATCCGTCGATCCGCCGCGTCGAAGTACTCGGGACGAATGCGGCTGTAGTCCTTTTCCCACGGGAACCCCGCTTCGTTCGCGCCGCGCTCGTCGAACGCGGGCATGTCCGGATAGAGTCCCGCCACGATCTGGATGACGTTGAATCCCTTCTGTTTTCGATCGGCGGCGAGCGTCTGGAAATCATCGGGCCATTTGAGCCGCGCGCACAAGCCCATCCACCAGGTGTCGCCCAGCCACAGAAACGGGGTCCCGTCCGCATAAGCGAAATGGCGGTGGTCGGCCGCAACGCGCAGGCCGCCGTGAACAAGCAGCGGGTTGTCTCCCCGATAGGCAACGACCTCCACTTGCCCTTCTACGCCGTGCAGTCCCGCGTTGCCGATGTCGGAGCATTCGGTGCGAAAGCGATGAACCCCCAGCGTTGCCGAGGAGTAGCGCCCACGCCACGTCCGGCCGCCCGCCCAAAATGCGGGCACCCGTAGTCTCTGGTTGTCGGGTGTTGTCACCATGAAATCCAGTTCGACGTCATTGAACGCATCCCCATAGTCTTTGGCTGAAGCGAGAGACCACTCCACCTCTTCATTCGCCTGGGTGGTCGCTCTGGTCTCCGCCATCAACACCCACTGGCTCGACACGATTAGACAGAGCAAGGCGGACAGTTTGGCAAAGGTCCTCATGATAATCAGAACAACCAGGGCTGGAGGCTGCGGCATGGTTCTTTTCACGTCCCCCCATGTTATTGGCCGAAAGGAGCCAAGGTGCAACCGTTTTCTGGCAATCGTGGGTCCGGGAACCGGGCATCCACACGGACATGGGGTGTGCGTCCAAACGCACAGTTGTCGGGGCGGCGAATTGCGGTAAGTATCGCGCAGCGGCGGGCATCATTGGAACGCGGTACTATGAACAGATCAATGCTCATGGCGATGCTCGCAATTGGACTCGGTACAGCCACCAACGCGGAAGCGTTGACCATCCTGTCCGGTCCTTCGTTTACCGCGGCGTCCGCCGCCCCCCTCGCAGGCACGCTGAACTTAACCACGGACGTTCCCTCGCGGGTCAGCGTCTTCGTCAGTGACGGAATGGAGAACTGGGAGCGGGATTTTTATGATTATGGCACGAGCCATTACGTGCCTCTGTTCGGATTCAAACCCGCCCGAACCAACAGCGTTACAGTCACCGTGTGGGACCGCTTTCGCAACGTTCTTACAGCTCCGGCGCCGGTCGTTTTCGTCACGGACCCGCTGCCGGCGGACTTTCCGACGATCAACGTGCTGGTCAGCGAACCGGAGAGAATGGAGCCAGGATACACTCTGTTTCGCGTCCTCAACGCCACCGCGAACGTGCCCTATACGATCCTGGTGGACAACACGGGCGAGGTAGTCTGGTACGGTTCGTTGGACCAGGTCCCGGTCGGCATCGATGTGCGGCTGCTGCCCGACGGGAATCTCTTCATGTTCGGCACTACCAATTTCAGCGAGGTCAATCTGCTGGGCGAGGTCGTCAACACCTGGACGGTGCCGGACAATCTGAGCATCGATGAGCATGACGGCGTGCCCACCGGTCACAATACCATCCTGTACATCAACGACTACAGCCAGGTGGTCGCCGGTTTCCCCACCAGCGCGACCATCCCCACCGCGCCAACCGCGACCGCGACGGTCGCCGCCAATGCCATCATCGAAATGTCCGCCACGAACAACGCCCTGCTGAACAACTGGTCGTTGCTCGATATGCTGGACCCTGTGCGGGTCAGTTACCTGACTTTCACAACCCTCGACAGCTTGGGCGTGGATTGGGGGCACGCCAATGCCGTCATTGAGGATCCGCGCGACGATTCGATCATCGCCTCGCTGCGGCACCAGAATGCCGTCATCAAGTTTTCCCGCACCACAGGGCAGCTCGTGTGGATTCTCGGCCCTCCTCAAAACTGGGGTCCGGAATGGCAGCCCTATCTGCTGACGCCCGTCGGGACTCCGTTCGAATGGAATTACGGGCAACACGCGCCGACGCTGACGCCGCAGGGCACGCTCCTCCTCTATGATGACGGGAATTACCGCGCCAGCCCGTTTGACCCGCCCGTGCCCGACTCGAGCAATTACAGCCGCGCCGTGGAATACGACATCAACGAGCAGACGATGGAGGTCACCCAGGTCTGGCAGTACGGAGAAAATGTCCCCGAGCCGTTGTTCACCCCGTTCCTGGGAAGCGCCGACTGGCAGACCAACACCGGCAACGTGCTTGTCAACTTCGGCGCGGTCACTTACGTGAACTATCTCCCCCCCAGCACGAATGCCCCCGGCGCGATGATGGTGCGCGTTCAGGAAGTCACCCACGATGCGAACCCGGAGGTCGTGTTCGATCTCTCCATTTTCGACTACAACAATCCGATCTCGGGGTACCTCGGCTATTGGGCCTACCGCAGCCACCGCGTGCCGGACCTCTACGCGCACCCGGCCACGCCCGTCTCGGACTTGACCATCCAATATTCCGGCGGCGTGGCGCTTTTGGAATTCTCCGGTGATCCAGCCAGGACGTACGTCATCCAGGCCTCGGCCGACCTTCAGCAATGGTCAGAACTGGGCACGGCGCAGGGAGAAGGAGGACTCTACGATTTCTACGACGCCGGACCGCAAAACGCCGGCCCCCGGTTTTACCGCGTCCAGACCCAGTGAGGATGGACGTCCCGAGGCGGTGAAGAAACCCTCCTAAAGAGCCGCCGCCTTCAAGATACATGCCGTTCATTTTGGCCTGACAAGGCCAACCTGCCGCGGTTGGTGCGAGATTATCTTGCGGGAATGTGACGCGTGATTCAGTATGCGCGATTATCAATGAAACCACCTGCTCGCCTCCCTCGTTCCGCCTTCGGGCTGTTGTTGTCCGCTCTTCTGCTTCCCAGCGCGTCGCGCGCCGGCCATTACACCAACTTTGAGGTCACCGTTTACACCGTGGTCGGAACAGTGCGGCAACTTGCGCGGAACCCGGAGAGCTTAAGCAACTCGTGGCAGCGGATCACCGACCAATTGAAAGTGGACAAGGTGTACATCGAGGCACAGCGCAATCGCACCCTGGCGACGGACGCGGAGTTGGAGACGGTGAAGGGGTTCTTCCTTGACCACGGGGTCAAGGTCGCCGGCGGCACGACGATGTCCGATGGAGATTATCCCGGCGGCGGGCAGTTCAAGTCCTTCTGCTACACCGACGCGAACGACCGGGAATTCATCCGGAGGGCGATCGAACTGGCGGCGCGCCATTTCGACGAGATCATCCAGGACGATTTCTTTTTCGTCACGACCAAGTACGATTCGGACATCGCGGCCAAAGGGAACCGGAGTTGGACGCAGTTCAGGCTCGATCTAATGGATGAGGCGGCGGAGAGCCTTTTAATCAAGCCGGCCAAGGCGGTCAATCCCAGGGTCAAGATGGTGATCAAATTCCCGAACTGGTATGAACACTTCGCGGGGTCGGGCTTTGACCTGGACAAGGAGCCGCGGCTTTTCGACGGCATCTACACCGGGACCGAGACACGCGACCCGGAGGCCACGGACCAGAATCTCCAGCCGTACGAGAGCTATCTCATCTACCGTTACTTCGAGAACATCGCGCCCGGCCGCAACGGCGGCGGTTGGGTGGACACCGGCAGCCTGCGGTATTCCGACCGGTACGCAGAGCAGTTGGTGGACACGGTATTTGCCAAGGCGCCGGAAATGATGCTCTTCGAATGGGGCGGGGTAACGCGGCCCGCCAACGCCGGCGCGCGCGCGAAGTGGCAGGCCCAGCGCACCAGTTTCGATTTTGACAGGCTGGCGCAATCGGCGGGGTCGGCCGCCGGCGGCAACGCGGCGCCAACGTGGGGCCGCGTGGCCGGGGATGCGTTGGCCAAGGCCGACGCCTTCCTGGGCAAGTTGGGCAAGCCGATCGGCATCGCCAGTTACCGCCCGCCCCATGCCTGGGCCGAGGACTTCCTGCACAACTATTTCGGCATGATCGGCATTCCCATCGAGCTTTACCCAACATTCCCGACGAACGCGAATTTGGTTTTATTGACGGAAGCGGCTGCGCTCGATCCCGAGATCGTCGCGAAGGTCAAAGGCCAGTTGGCCGCCGGCAAGTCCGTCGTCATCACCTCGGGCCTTCTCCGCGCCCTGCAAGGCAAAGGCATCGAAGACATCGTGGAGTTACAGTACACCGACCGCAAGATTCTCGCCCACGAATATCAAAGCGGCTTCGGCGCGGGCAATGCGTCCAGCCTCGCCAACGAACAAGCCGGGGACGTGCTCTTCCCGGACATCCGGTTTCTGACCAATGACGCCTGGCAACTCGTGCGAGCATTGGCAAACGGACGGGGTTACCCGCTATTGCTCATGGACCGCTATTCCAAGGGCGTCCTCTACGTCTGGACGTTGCCGGAGAACTTCAACGACCTCTACCGCTTGCCTCCGAGCGTCACGACCGCCATCAAGAATTACGTGATGGCGGGCTTCCCGGTTCGCCTCGACGGACCGAGCCATGTCGCGCTTTTCGCCTACGACAACAACACGTTCATTGCGCAAAACTATCAGGACACCGAAGTGGACGTGCGGCTGGGCGTCGCCGGCGACCTCGACAGGCTGCGCAATCTGGTGACCGACGAGGTCATCGCGCGGCGGTCCCCGCCGGAGTCCGGGCAAGGTCCGCGCGGCGGCGGTCGCGGCCTTGGAGAACAGCGCGCCTCCTTCGACGTGCATCTACTGCCCCATAGTTACGCGGTCTTTGCGGCGGAGAAATCCGCCGCCGCCGCCAAAGCGGCGAACGAGGGACCTCGAGCACCGGCCATTCTGCCCGGCAAGGGTGCGGCGCAACATCCCTTCCTCTACGCCGGAGAATGGGACACCCGCAAACCCCAAGAGCAGTCCATTTTTATCGTCCGTGACGGCAAAATCGTCTGGCAATACTCCATGCCGATAAAGACCCCGACCGGCGGAAACCAGGAGTTCGACGACGCCACGCTGCTGTCCAACGGGAACGTGGTCTTTTCCCGAATGTCGGGAGCGGGAATGGTCAGCCCGGACAAGAAGCTACTGTGGGATTATCCCGCTCCGCGCGGAACGGAGATCCACTCCTGCCAGTCCATCGGCAAGGACCGCGTGTTGATCATGCGCAACGGCAACCCGGCCGAGGCCATGATCATCAATACCGCTACGGGCGCCGTGGAGAAAGAAATCCCCATTCCGACCCCCGTCACTGGCACCCACGGGCAGTTCCGGCACATCCGCATGACGAAGGCCGGGACGCTGCTGGTTCCGCACCTCGGGGAGGGCAAAGTCGTGGAATACGACCTGGACGGCAAAGGCTCTCTGGTCGGTTCCGGCCAAATCGCCCTGGCAAGCGGTCCGGCTCAAGAACGGCAACACCTTGATCGCGGGAGATTGGAGCCGCTACGCGCGCGAGGTTAACCCCAAGGGGGAGACGGTTTGGGAGTTCACCCAGGCGGACGCGCCCGGATACAAGCTGGGCAACATTCAGACGGCGCACCGGCTGTCCAACGGCAACACGGTGATGTGCTGCTGGATTGCCGGGGACAACGACGCATCGCATTGGCCGGGCACCGCGCAGGTCATCGAAGCGGCGCCGGACAAGACCATCGTTTGGGCTTTGTCCTCGTGGAAAGAGCCCGATTTGGGGCCGGCCACGCACATCCAGCTTCTCGACGAGCCCGACGCCTTGGAAGACGCGCCCCACTGATTGCACGGCGATTCATGGCCCGCCTTTTTCCCCTTTCCCCGCGGGAGTGAGGATGATGGATTTGAGCCCAATCGCCTTCCAGGGAGTTTTGTCGGTCTTCGGCTTGACTGACAACGTGATGGCCCCGGGTTGACCGAGCGTCACCTGGCCCAACGACTCTGTGGTGTATTCAGCCCAGGAGCCAGTCGGCTTCGATCTGCCGATCAGTTTTTGCGCGTCGACCTCGACCAGGAACTCGCTGCCTTCCGCGCCGGGGTTGCAGGAGTAGGTGACCGAGACCGCAAAAGTGCCGGGCTTGGTCAGCTTGAGGTTCCACGAAACGAAGTCCTGCGGCTCGCCCCAGTAGCCAATCTGGTCCTTGCCTCCGCCTTCCTCGTACTGGGGCGAGTTACCGTGAATAGCGGCTTCCGAGGCGCGCAGGACGGTGCGTCCGCCAGCCTCCGGCGTCACGAGGCTGGCCATGACGGGCAGCGGCGCCGGGTTCAGATCATCTCCGCTGATCTTCAAAGCGAAAACGTGTTCGCCCGGCTTTTCTTCAGGCATGGCGACCACCAAGCCGGCCTCGGTTTGTTCCCAGCCGACCTTGCCCCGGTGCCCGAGCAGACTGACCTCGCGGACCTTCCCGGCGGGAGCCGCCAGCGAGCGGACGATGAGCCGACGGTCTTCGGGCCATCTCAGCGCCAGAGCGTAGAGACTCCCGCCCTTGGTGGTAAAGCGGATGTCCCGGGCGGTGTAACTCAATTTGCCTTCGTTGAAGCCGCCGCTGTTGACCCGCGAGGGGCCTTCGCCAAACACTTTCCACGGGCGCGTGCCGAAGATGGCTTCGCCGTTGACCCGCATCCATTTGCCGAGTTCATCGAGGATTTTAAGTTCGTCGTCGTCGAGGGTGCCATCCGGGCGCGGTGGGAGGTTGAGGAGCAGATTGCCGTTTTTGCTGACGATGTCGGCCAGCATCTGGAGCACGAGCGTCGCGGACTTGTAGCGATGTTGCTCGAAGATGCGGATGTCATAGTACCAGTCTCCGACGCAGGTGTCGGTTTGCCACGGCTCGGGGCGGATGTCGCCCATGATGCCGCGTTCCAGGTCCTGCACCCACATGCCTTGGGGCTCCTGTTTGCAGTTGTACACGGCCTCCAGCCTGCCGCGATGATCGCTCAGGTTTTGGTTGTAGAAGTGCGAGACCAGGCGGCGGCCGGTCTCGTCGAACGGGAACCCGCTGTCGGAATAGAGCAGGTCAGGCCGGTAGCGGTCCAACAGGTCCTGAATGCGATGATACCACTCTTGTTTCCAGACCTCGGGCACGTTGTCCAGCCAGCCCTTGGCGTTCTTGTTGCCTTCGTGGTAGAGATCGGCAAAGCGCGGATCGGCGCCATCGTAAGGCACGCCCGCCAGCGGGCCTGCTTTGTCCATCCCCTTGGTGACGCTGTACCAGTTGTAACTCGCCCCCAGATGCTCCGTGACGCCGAAGCGCAAGCCGTTCTCGTCGGCGGCCTTTTTCCACTCGCCGACGATGTCACGCTTCGGTCCCATGTTGACGGAGTTCCAACTGTGGAATCTGGAATTCCAGCAATCGAAATTGTCATGGTGCTGGGCGATGACGCAAAAGTATTTCGCGCCTGCCTTCTTGTAGAGTGCCATCAGCCGGTCCGGGTCCCAGTGTTCGGCTTTCCAGAGCGGTATGATGTCTTTGTAGCCGAACTTGGACGGATGGCCGTAATGCGCGACGTGATACTGGTAGTCCGGGCTGCCCTCCTCGTACATCTTGCGGGCGTACCAATCTCCCTGCATCGGCACCGCTTCCGGCCCCCAAACCGCCCAGATACCGAGCTTGGCGTCTCGGAACCAGTCGGGACAGCGGTACTGCTTCAAGGAGTCCCACGTGGCTTGGAAAGGACCGACCTCCGCCCCAGGTTCAGGTTTGTCGGCGGCGCTTAACGAACCGGCGGCCAGGGCGGCCATCAGCGCCGCAAAGCACACGACGCGCTTTTTATTCTCACACCTTGCGTTCATGTTCTTTCAGTCATATCAGAACGTCAATTGCAAGGCCAGATAGCTCATAAAAGCCGGGGCGCGCGGGGTATGGTTAAAGGTGGGTGAGGCTAATTCCACAAGGAGAGCCACTGGTGG
>CAZZFF010000193.1:0-7990 GCA_964653485.1 uncultured Verrucomicrobiota bacterium
ATTTTATTCTGCAAAAATCTTCTCCGGCCTCACCCACCTTTAATCATGCCCGGAAGCGGCCCCCAAAAAATGATTCTTTTTTTTGACACCTCCGTCGTTGTGTGTTTAATTCCCTGGTCCGCGACCCTTAAGTCCGTAATTCGGAGGCGTAGCCCATGTTTCTGGTGGCCTTGCAGCGATGCCAGGCCAGTCCTTGAGGTTTTGTGTTCCGCCTAAAAATATATTACGGCATCAAGCCCCTCGTTCCCGTCTCCATTCGCCTGGAGATTCGCCGCTGGTTCGCGCTCAGGAAGCGCCACAGGGTCCGGGATGAATGGCCCGTCCTGCCCGGTTCTGAGCGTCCTCCCGAGGGCTGGCGCGGCTGGCCCGGAGGAAAGAGATTCGCCCTCGTCCTCACGCATGATGTCGAGGGCCAGGCCGGCCTGGATAAGTGCCGCCGTCTCATGAACCTGGAGCGGCAACTCGGATTCCGCTCCTGTTTCAATTTCGTGCCGGAGGGCTCTTACTCTGTGCCCCGCCAATTACGCCAGGAACTGGCGGCCCACGGCTTCGAGGTCGGCGTCCACGACCTGTACCACAACGGCAAGCTGTTCCTGCGCGAGAAGGAATTCAGGCGCAACGCGCTGAAAATCAACCAGTACCTCAAGGACTGGGGCGCCGTCGGTTTCCGCTCCGCGTTCATGCTCCACAACCTCCGTTGGATTCACGAGCTTGACCTCCAGTACGACACCTCGACCTTCGACACCGACCCCTTCGAGCCTCAGCCACACGGTCAAAAGACCATTTTCCCCTTTTGGGTGGCCAGGGACGCGCGCCGACACGCCGGCAAGGCACCAAGCCCGGTCCTCCGTTCGCGTCTTGCTTCCTTGGTCTCTCAGGAGCCTCGAGCTTCTTCAGGCTTTTCCCTCCCGGGGTACGTGGAATTGCCCTACACCCTCCCCCAGGACTCCACCCTTTTCCTGATCCTGGGCGAGCGGAGTCCGGACATCTGGTTCCGGAAACTCGATTGGGTTGCCCGGCACGGCGGCATGGCCCTGGTGAACGTCCATCCGGACTATATCCAGTTCGAGGGCCATCCCAATCCCGGTGCGGGCTACCCGGCGGCGCTTTACAAGCAGTTCCTGACCCGCACGCGCCATCTTTACGGCGACTCGTTCTGGCACGTCAACCCCGCCCAACTCGCCAGGTGGTATCGGGGGACTGCCTCGTTTCAAAGACAAAGGGCTGGGGCGTCAGCCCCAAACCGAATGGTGGAAGTCATGAATTATGGAATCGACATTAGCGCTTGAGAAAATGGGTTCGGGCGCGCGTTCCTCCGACGCGCCCCTGTGGCAGCAAATGAGCATCGATGAATTCGCCGCTGACGAACGCAGCCAATCCGCGGCGATCGTCCGACGAGGCGGCATCTATTGGCGGCGGGTTCGCCCTTTCTTGTTCAGGCCGCTGCTGGTCATGAAAACCTACCCTGCGGCATCGGTGGTTTCTCCGGGAGTAAAGTTGTGGACGGCTTTTCAGCACGGAGTACCGGCGGGCGAGCCCGCCAACTCGTTTCTGAACCTGCTTCTATTCGACGATATCAGCTCCTATTCCCTGGCCTCTCTGGATTCAAGCAAGCGCAGGCAGGTGAGGTTGGCCGCCAAGGAATTCACCGTTCGTCCGGTGACCGACGCGGAGGAATTCAAGGAAAAGGCGTACCCGGTGTACCTGGAGTTCTACGAGCGAACAAAGTACGATTACATGGCCGAGCGAAGGCACTTCGAATGCTTCGCCCGATGGACGGATTGGTTGTACAGTCTCCCAAAGACGGTCGTGCTGGGAGGATACCAGCACGGGGAACTGGCGGCCGTCAGCACTTCGATGTGGGTGGAAGACGTGGTGCTTTGCCCCGCCGCGTTTTGTTCCGGCCAGGCGCTCAAGCTCCACGCCAACAGCCTGATGCTACACACCGTCAGGGACGCCGCCGCCCGATGCCCAGGCATACGCTTGATTTACGCCGGCCCTTACAAATACAACGAGGGCAGAGGGGTTGACGCGTTCTACTTGGAGAGAGGGTGTCGAATCGTAAGGACGCCCGCGCGTCTGCACATCAACCCGGCCCTGAAGCTTCTTTTGGCCTCACTCCTGCCGCGGCAGTGCCGCAAACTGTGGGGTGAGCTGGATGATGCCGCCGGCTTGGATGAGCGTTTCCACGGCCAGATTGTCATCGGAGGCTCCCCTGAACCATGCGCTCAATGAGAGGAGCGTCACACCCCCGCCATGCGCTTAATAGCCGGCCGGAGCCAGCGGTTAGCCATTACCGCCCGATAAAGGGCCCGCGCCCACCAGGGATTAATGAAAATATGAGATTCCGGTAGCAATACGGGCTTGTTGCCAAAGCTGAGATGCACGAAGTCACGGCCCCTTCTGTGCTCTTGCGACAGAGGTTCTTCTCGGAGCAAGGCGCGGGCTATGTCCGGGCTTAGGCTGCAGAAGTCGAACAGTTTGTAGCCGTGGCGGCTGGCCCACTCGACCGCCTCAAAGATCAAGAGCGAATTGGGGTGCCGCTCGCGGTGGCGGCCTGACCATCCCTTTTTCCAGCCGGTGACCCTGTTGCCGAAACAAAAGCACCATGATCCGGCCACCGCTTCGCCCTCATACTCGGCCAAGGTAAGCCTCATGTGTCCGGTTGGGTGAAACGCCGCCCAGACGCTCGCCAGCGCCGACTCGCTGGGCGGATCGGGGCGGGTGCCCTGGCGTTCACAGGTGGTTGTCACGAGGCGAAAGAAGGCACCCACATCGGCCTCGTTCCCTTGCCGCACCTGGATTCCCCTTCGACGCGCCTGCCGAATTTCGCAGGCCGTGGTTTTCCGCAGGCGGGAGAGGACCTCATCAGGTCCACGAGAGACATCCGCCAGGAGAGTGGCGCGTCCGACATCAACCAGGTGATTGAGCGCGAACCGGCCCCGGCCCAGCAACTGGACATCGAGTCCGCTCTCGTCTGGCGCCTGGACGACAAGCCCCAGGAGACGGCATCTCCTGGCGGTGGCGGCAAGTTGCTGGACCAGGAACTCAGCCAGGGCCGGTTCTTCGCCCACGAGAACGGGGCCTTTCGAGACGTAGCCGATGCTTCCGAAGCGCCTCGCCCGGGCGAGAATCTGAAAGCCGCCGGACAGCGACCCATCGATTGTGAGAAGAACTCGAACAGGCCGCCAGCCTTGGCTGGCTTTGGCTTGCGCCCACAAACTGGATTGCTGGAAGTGGCCCAGCGGGGTGGTTTGCAGGAAGGCGTCCCAGCGGTCGTCCCGCAGGCCAGGCGAAAGCCACAACACCGCCTTCCGCCCGCCGACCTCCCGCGAGGCAACGCAGGCATATTCGCTTGGCGCGTGAGAGACCTCCGCGTGGCTTACACCAGACATCGATGTTGAAAGGAATTCGCTATCGCACAACGTTCATTAGGGGCGGCACGCTGTCAAATTCGCGCCGAGGCGAAGGCCCTGTTTTCAGAACGCGCTCGGCATTTGCCGGTCCACCCTCCCTGCGGGCTTGCCAGGCAAGGGGGGTGAGGCAAGAAGGAAGATCTAGTTCCGCACCGATTACCCTATCGACCCCGGCGGATCGGCTTCCTTTTTGGCCAATTTCAGGTCGATATGCAGGTCGCGCAACTGGCGGGGCGAGACCGGGGACGGGGAGTCGGTCATCAGGCAGGCGCCTTTGGCGGTTTTGGGGAAGGCGATGACGTCACGGATGCTCGTGGTGCCGCAGAGGATGGCAACGAGGCGGTCGAAACCCAGGGCGATGCCCCCGTGGGGCGGGGCGCCGTAGCGGAAGGCCTCCAGCATGTAGCCGAACCGGAGTTGGGTTTCCGCAGGGGGAATCTGGAGGACGTCCTCGAAGACGGTCTTCTGCACCTCCGGCTGATGGATACGGATCGAACCTCCGCCCAGTTCGACGCCATTGACGACAATGTCGTAGTGTTGGCCCCGGACCTTCCTGGGGTCGGTCTTGAGCAGTGAAATGTCTTCCGCGACCGGCGCGGTAAACGGGTGGTGAGTCGAGTACCAGCGGTTCTGTTCCTTGTCGAAGCTCAGCAGCGGGAAGTCCACGACCCAGAGGAAATCGAAGCGGTCGGCGGGGATCGTCAGTTTGCCCGCGGCACGAAGGATGTCGGCAACATAGAGCCGTATCTTGCCGAGGATTTCGCAGGCGGCGAGCCATTGGTCGGCGGCGAAGAGGATGAGGTCGCCTTCTTCGATGGCGAGCTTGGCGGCCAAGGCGGCCTTTTCGGCGGGGCTGAAGAACTTCACGATGGGCGATTTCCATTCGCCGCCCTCGATCTTGATGTAGGCGAGGCCCTTGGCGCCCATGCCTTTGGCCGTTTCGGTCATCGCGTCGATTTGCCCCTGAGTGGCGCAGGCCAGGCCTTTGGCGTTGATGGCCTTGACGACTCCTTTGGCGGCCACCGCGCCGCTGAAGACCTTGAATTTGCTGGCGCGGAATTCCTCGGTAAAGTCAACCAACTCCATGCCGAAGCGCGTGTCCGGCTTATCGATGCCAAAGCGGTTGATGGCCTCCGGGAAGGGCATACGCTTGAAGGGTGTCGGGATGTCCAGGTTGAGGGCCGTTTTCCACAATCGCCGCAGCAGGCCCTCGATGAGCAGGTAGATGTCCTCCCGGTCGATGAAGGACATTTCGATATCGATTTGCGTGAACTCCGGCTGGCGATCGGCCCGGAGGTCTTCGTCGCGGTAGCACCGGGCGAGTTGGAAATACTTCTCGATGCCGGCGACCATGAGGATTTGCTTGAACTGCTGAGGCGACTGGGGCAGGGCGTAGAATTGGCCGGGACTCAAGCGGCTGGGCACGAGAAACTCGCGGGCGCCTTCCGGCGTGGACTTGAAGAGGGTCGGCGTTTCGATTTCCAGGAAGCCCTGTTCGTCCATGAACAGGCGCGTAGCGGTGGCCACTTTGCTCCGGAGACGCAGGTTGCGAGCCATCTCGGGCCGGCGGAGGTCCAGGTAGCGGTGTTTGAGGCGCAGTTCTTCGTTGACCTTGGCCGTCACTTCGGGGTCGTCCACCGGAAACGGCAGCACGTCCGCATAGTTCAGCAACTCGAAGCTGGAAGCCAGAACCTCGACTTCCCCGGTGGGGATTTTGGGGTTGTTGGTGCCGGCGGGCCGGGCGCGCACTTTGCCCGTGATCCGGACGACGCATTCGCTGCGGAGGGCGGCGGCATTATCGAACATCTCCTTGGGGAGGTCCGAAGGATCGAAGACCGTTTGGGTGCGTCCCTCGCGGTCGCGGACGTCGATGAAGATCACCCCGCCCAGGTCGCGCCTGGAATGGACCCAGCCGGCCAGTGTCACAGCCTGGCCGATATGGGCCGGGCGCAGTTCGTTACAATGATGCGTTCGTTTCATTTGGCTTTTTCCGACAAAACGGAAGCTAATCTTGCCGTGGAAGAGGCACAATTCAAAGAGAATTCTCCCGGAGACAGCGCCGCGATAAGGGCTGTTGTGGTTCAGCGTCCTCGCGAGGCTGGCCTTTGAGGGGCCACCCCGGCGCCAGAGTTGTCCTTGCGCGCCCGCTCAGGCGAGTCGCCCGGGGTGCGCCCTCCGAAGGGTGCGCATCCCGAACGGGAGTAGAAGCAAAGCGCCCGCGAGCAGCGTCGAGGGCTCGGGCACTGGCTGGGCCGCGAGATCAACAAGATCCTGTCCGGCCGTCGTGCCGAACTGGAGCACCACGTCACTGATTTGGCTGGCGGCAGTCACTCCTGGAATGGTGATATTGAACGTCGCCGAGCCTAGCACCACGGGCAGATGTCCATAGATCGAGGCATTTGCGGCACTGTAATCGCCAGCCCCTGTCAGGCTGCCCGCGTTGTCGGGCCCTATGATGAGGTCCCCAGGCTTGCCACCGCTTAAGGTGGTTAAAGTCACACCCGTTGTCACATGCGACGCCTCCCAACGGGTGAGAGCATCCGGTCCACTCGGAGTGTAGGTCCCGTCGGTTCCGAGACTCGCGATCATCCCGGAGTTGACCGTGGTTACACCGCCGGATCCGGTTGCCCCGCTGACACTGAAAGTGATGGCGCTAATCATCTGCCCGTCGGCTGTTGGGTTTTGCTGGTTGTTAATCAGCGTCACCGCTACCGTCCCGTTGCCGACGGCAAAGTCGGCCGCAGCCGAAACGCTTCCATCGGGGGTGGTTGATCCCGATGGAGTATCGAAGATCAGCGCGGCGTTCGCGCCCGTCGATACGAACAGCGCCAGGGCGAGTCCGCCAGCAAGCTTTGCCAATGTGCCGGTTCTCATGAGGCTGCTATTGGGACATTGTGGATACACATTTGAGACTCGGTTTTCGCCAGGTTCAAGAGTTGCGTTCGTCTCGTCGGACGGTTGTTCGTTCGGCCCGGAGGGGACTTCAACCCCACGGGCACAGGGTTATCTCAGGCGCATCAAAGGGGGCGTGGTCGGCGAAGACCACGCCCGCCCGCACAGCCAGCGAAGACTGCGCCACAATGAGAAGTTGGACGCTTCGTCATTACGCAAGAAGATGACAGGAGACGCCGCCTCGTGGTAGCCGGGGAATTCCTGGTTTTAGTCCTAGGGAATCCCTTGGGTTGAGGGTGCCGCCTCCCGACCCGTTGCGCCCGTGCAGCGGCGCGGCGGGAGGCAGCGTTCCGGGGGCGCCGTCCGGGCTACGTTATTGAACGCTATTCTCCGACGCCGAATCTGAGGATTGTGGTTGAATGGTAGGTTTGGCCGGGGCGGAGAACGGTCGAAGGGAAGTCCGGGTGGTTGGGTGAATCAGGGAAGTGCTGGGTTTCCAGGCAAAAGCCGGCGTGTTTGGGATAGGGATAGCCGTGGGGACCTTCTATGGAGCCGGAGGGGAAGTTGGCGCTGTAAATCTGAACGCCCGGCTCGGTGGTGAAGACCTCCATCGTTCGGCCGGACTTGGGGTCTGCCAACCTGGCGCAGAAGGTCAGGTCTCCGGGTTCCTTGTGATGGAGGACCAGGCAATGGTCATAACCGCCATTGAACTGGCTTTCCTGGATTTGGCCGATGCGCTCGCCGACGGTGTGAGGGGTTTGAAAGTCCAAAGGGGTTCCTTGCACCGAGGCTGTTTCACCGGTTGGAATCAGCCCGGCATCGACCCGCAGGTAGCGGTCGGCATTGAGGGTGAGCAGGTGGTCGAGGACGGTGCCGGACTGAGCGCCGGCGAGGTTCCAGTAGGCGTGGTTGGAGAGGTTGATGACGGTCGGTTTATCGGTCCGGGCGGTGTAGTCCATCTTGAACTCGTTACGGAGGTTCAATTCATAGACAACCGCGCAGTCGAGCGTGCCCGGATAGCCCTCTTCGCCGTCGGGACTGGTGTACGTTAGCTTGAGGGCGACGAAGTCCGCTCCCCGGGTCGATTCGGCCTTCCAGACGCGCTTGTCGAAACCTCGGATGCCGCCATGGATATGGTTGGGGCCGTCGTTTCGAGGGAGCACCACCTGGCGGCCATCGAGGGTGAACTGGGCGCGGGCGATCCGGTTGGCGTAGCGGCCGATGAGGGAGCCGAAACAGGCGCTCTTCTCTTCGTAATCGCCGAGCGACTCGCGGTTGGCGGTCACATTGGCCGTCCGTCCGGTGCGGTCCGGGGCCTGGAGCGAGTAAATGATGGCGCCATAAGTCATGACTTTGGCGGTGAGGCCATTAGTGTTGGCGAGGGTGTATAACTCGACGGCCCGGCCCTCCCGCGTCGTGCCGAAGGAGATTCGGTCGATGGTCAGGGAGTCGCGGACGGGAGATTGGCCGGCGGCGCAGGCCGGAGAGGCCCCCGGGAGAAGGAGAAGGCAGGCGGAGAACAGCAGGGCGAAATTCGGTTGCATGGAGGCATTCTGAAGCAAATAGCGGAGCGGATCAAGGGCGTCATCGAGAGGTGGGGGTGAGCTGAAATCCGAAATCCGAAAACCGGTGCGCTCGGAGAAGACGTGTGCATCCGGGGGTGAAAGTCCCCCCAGGTTCGG
>CAZZFF010000194.1:0-7934 GCA_964653485.1 uncultured Verrucomicrobiota bacterium
ACGCTACCCCGCATCCGCCTTCCCATCACGCACTCTTGCCGAAGCAACACCCTGCACCAACAACATGAAGCAGATGGGAGCCGCCATTCGCATGTATGCGGACGACAATCGGGATGCCCTCGCTTTCTCGAACTGGGACAGCGGGGGCGCGTACAACGGCGTGGATGTCCCGGGCTGGCTCTATTGCGTGACGAACGGCTCGGTCCCGGACACAGGTCCGGGGGGGACTTACCAGTACGAGCAAAACATTGCCTACAGCACCGGGCTCTGGTTCAAGTACATGCCCAACCCCCAGTCGTTTCTTTGCCCGGTGGACATCAAGAGCAAGACATGGACGACTCCCCGGAACCAAGGCACCATCGGCACCACCGTCAGGGAGAACAAGATGTCCAGTTATGTCATGGATGGGGCCGCCTGCAATTTTGGGCGTAAGCATTACGAGCAGAGTGGGGTCTTTGATATGGTCACAGATGCCTGGAACCCCATGTGCTGGCTTCTTTGGGAGCCGGACGAGCAGGCATACGCCCAGGCGTCGGGCAACCCCGCCTTTGAGTATAACGATGGGTCCAATTACCCGGATGATACGGAGGGCATCTCGGTGCTCCACAGCAAGAACGGTGGCAACGCCGTATGCATGTGCGGCACGGTGCAGTTCGTACTCAGGAAGACATTCAGGAACGAGTCCGATGGAAAGGGCACGATGGGGCCGGCGGGAAGAACGCTTTGCTGGTGGGCTCCCGACACGGTGTCGGGCACCACACCTGGACATTGATTCGAGACATGCGGGAGGCGTGACTTTTTGCCGTCGGTTTGTGCTACTAGGCCCTACGGCAGGCCTGAGAGGTCCGCCGGTTGAGGGTGTGCGTCCAAACGCACACTTTACAAAATCCAAGCAAACGGATACTTTTTCGCATCAAGCACAGCTACGGAATGCACGGAAGCTCAAAAGCGCGATGGATTGTCTATGGGCCTGAAAGAAAAGCCTCGGCGCAGGCCGCAAACATGTTGACTCCGTTCGCGCAATGCCTATAGTGTGACTTTATGAAAGCCAACTCGACCCGGTCTTTTGCCCATTTCGCCTTCACTCTCATTGAGTTGTTGGTGGTGATTGCCATCATCGCGATATTGGCCGCCATGCTCCTGCCGGCATTGGCCAATGCGAAGGCCAAGGCCCAGCGAATCACCTGCACCAACAACTTGAAGCAGATGGGAGCTGCCATTCGCATGTATGCGGACGACAATCGGGATGCCCTTGCGTTCTCGAACTGGGACGGCGGCTCGACGTACAATGGCGTGGATGTCCCGGGCTGGCTCTATTGCGTGACGAACGGCACAATTCCGGACACAGGGCCCGGGGGAGTTTACCAGTACGAGCAAAACATCGCTTACGGCACCGGGCTTTGGTACAAGTACATGCCCAACCCCCAGTCGTATCTCTGCCCGGTGGACATCAAGAGCAAGACATGGACGACGCCCCGGAACCAAGGCACGGTTGGCACGACGGTCAGGGCGAACAAGATGTCCACTTATGTCATGGATGGAGCCGCCTGCAATTTTGGCCGTAAGGCGTACCAAACACCCGGGGTGTATGAGCTCATCACGGATGTCTGGAACCCCATGTGCTGGCTTTCGTGGGAACCGGACGAGCAGATGTACGCTCCGTCGGGGGACCCCGCGTTCGAGTACAACGATGCATCCAATTCCCCAGATGCTACCGAGGGCATCTCGGTGCTGCACAGCAAGAACGGCGGCAATGCCGTATGCATCTGCGGGACCGTGCAGTTCGTCCTCAGGAAGACCTTTATGAACGAGTCCACTGGCAAGGGCACAATAGGGCCGGCGGGCAGGACTCTCTGCTGGTGGTCAACCGACACAGCGGGCAGCCCAATCGGGCACTAAAGAACCGTTTGCATTGCGGCCTAACCTCCTGCCCGGAAAACCATGTGCCTTCGTCTCGTTCGTGCCAAGAATCGCTTCAGCGCATTAGCCGCCCTCTGCACCCTTCTTTTCATGGCCTGCGCTCTTGCCGGGTGCAAGAAGGCCGGGCCGGCCGCTGGCGCCGATGCCACGGTCTTCGCGTCGGCTCCCCCGGAGATGAAAGCCGCCTGGGACGGCGCGGTGGCAGCCCTCCAAACCAACGACTTCACTGGCGCCTATTTGACCTTCAAGGATTTGCGCTCGCAACCGGGCTTGACGCCTGATCAGATTGCCGCCATTGACGCCCGGCGCAAGAGCATCAATGTGCAGTTGTCCGCGGCGGCCGAGAAGGGTGACACCAACGCTGCGCAAGCGTTGGCGGAAATCCGCACTCTTTCCCGGTCACGGGGTCACTGACTTTGGTGCGCCGCCTTGCGGCCCAGAGTCGTGAAGCGGCAGGCCAGACTCGTAGCGCTGAATCTGCATTCTAAGAGACTCGGCCAGTTGGATGTTCGAGTGGCGCGAGGCCAGTTCCAGGGCGGTCCGGGCGGTGGCTGCCGCCTCGGCGAAGCGCCCGGTTTCGGCGTAAGCGGCGGCGAGAGTGCCCAAGATCAGCGGATTGCGCCTGCCGGTGAGTTGATTGGCGTGTTGGGCCAACTCGACAGCGCGAGGGCCGTTTCTCAAAGAGGCATCCGGACTCATCGCCAGGAGCATGGCCAAGTTGTTGCACGTGCCTGGATTGTGGGGTTCATATTTCAAGGATGCCTCGTATTGCGCGGCAGCCTCGCGCGTTCGTCCCGCCAACCGCAGGGCGTTGGCCAGGTTGTTATGGGCGTGGGCGGACGAGGGTCGGATGTCCACAGCCTGTTGAAAGTGCGACATGGCCTCCTCAGTCTGGCCTGCTTGGAAGAGCACGAGGCCCAGGTTATTGTGGGCCAGGTCCGCATTGGGGTTTTTCGCGAGGGTGGCCCGATAGAGCGTCTCAGCGTCGCTATAAACCCCGCTTTGCAGGAAGATGAGCGTCACGAAGGTGGCCAGCATCATGCCACCCAAGCCGCAAACGAGCACCCGCCGCCGTTCCGCCCAGGCGGTTACCAGCGGCGCAGCCAGCGCTATCAATCCGAGGCTGGGCAGGTAGGCCCAGTGATCCGACACGAACGAATAGCGCATGAAAGCGCCGTTAAAGAACCCCAGGAGCGGGAACAGAGTTCCAGCGAAAAATAGGACTCCAACCAGCGGCCCGCGTCCGATTCGCCTGCGGAGCAGCCAAAGCGCGATCGGCACGGCCAGGGCGCTGGCCGGCCACAGCCATCTCAATAGGGACCGGCCCTCCACATCCCAGCGCGGGTAAATGAAGCAGTGATCGGCGGGGCAAAGCAGTTTGCCGACGTAGAACCAGAGGGCCCGCCCCGCAATGACGCACTGCTCAGGAAAGGGGATGTCCCAATCCGGCCCTCGGGCGCCCAGGTGGTAACGTTCCAGCCAGGAGGTCATCAGCCCAAGCCCGAAGCTCACCGCGAAGAACGGGAGCGTAGGCAGCACGTCCTCCCGCCACCGCAACCGGCCCCGCTTCCACCAGCAGAGGAGCAACACCACGGCTGGAAAGGCGACCGTGGTTGCTTTGGCCAGGTAAGCCGCCAGGAACAGGAACAGCGCCCAAGCCCACGCCCCCCGATGACGCGGGACGGCAACCTCCCAAAGATTGGCAAACCGCCCGTACGTCAGCAGCGCCGCGAGAAAAAGGACGAGTGACAGCACGTTTTTTCGTTCCGTAATCCACGCCACCGACTCAACCATCAGCGGATGCAGCACCAGGATGGCCGCCGCCAAGCCCGCCCCCGGGACATCGAGCCGCTTCAACAACTTCCAAAAGAGACCCGCCGCCAGCAAGTGCAGGAGGAGATTCTCGACGTGGTATGGGACCGTCCAGAATCCCCAGAGCTGGTAATCAATCCAAAAGGTCGTCGCCGTCAGGGGGTAGTACTGCTGCAAAGGCGTGGGCCAGGACCAAATCGCGCGCAGGCCGGAGACGTTCTGGAACAGCGGGGCCAGTTTCGTCGTCCACGCGTCATCATCCCAGATGAATTCACCTCGCAGGCAAGGCCAGTACGCAAGGAAGGCGAGGACGGCCACAACCAGGGCCCAAACATAACTTCGGCGCCACCATGGCAGGACCCTGCCTGGCTGCTCGACCCGGGTATTATTGGCGCGGCCGCCGCCTGAGGGCAGGGTTCCGCCGGCCTCGGGGAGGCCCCGCTGCTCGACACTGCTATCGTTGGTGCGACCCATCTTGAGTCGGATAGATTACGCCGCCGCCGGCACGGCATCTTTGTATAACTCGAACTTCATTCGCGCGTCCGCTTGTCCGGTAATAGGGTAACAAACTTTGTCAGGCCCGACAAGTGCTCGGTCATCCAGAGGATTCGCACCTCTGCTTCAACTTCCTTCTTGACTCTGTCGGCGGGTTGCCGGCAAGGTCAAAAGGAAATTCAAACCAAATGACAACAATGACGCGACTCAAAACAACCCTCGCAATCTCGATTGGCGCCCTGGCGCTGCTGGCGACGACGGCCCCGACTTTTCAGGCCAGCGCGGCCGAGGCGCCCAACAAGATCAAGGTGCTCCTGATCACCGGGGACGACGTCTCCGTTCACCCGTGGCCGGTGGTATCGAAGGCAATCAAGGAAGTGCTGGCCGCCAGCGGCCGATTCGAGGTCCGCGTCTGCGAGGACCCCGGGGTGCTTGACTCGGCAACCAGCCTGGCCCGCTACGACCTTGTGTTTTTGGAGTTCTATAACGCCCAGACGCCCACGCTTTCGCCCGCGGCGAAAGAGAACCTCCTGAAGTTCGTGAGCGGCGGCAAGGGCTTCGGGCTGTGCCACCTGTCGAGCGCTTCCTTCAAAGAGTGGCCGGAGTTTCGAGACCTTTGCGGCCGATGCTGGGTCATGGGCAAGTCCGGGCACGGTCCGCGCGGCGTTTTCAAGGCGCGCATCGTCCAAAAGGACCACCCGATCACCAAGGGTCTCGAGGACTTCGAGGCGGATGACGAGCTTTACGCCAAGCTCCAGGGCAACGCCCCGATTAACGTCCTGGTCGAAGCCGATTCGGACTTCAGCCACAAAACCGAGCCGCTGGTCTTCACCCTGGATTACGGCAAGGGCCGCGTGTTCCATGAGACCTTTGGCCACGACGGCAAGGCGCTCGAGAATCCGACCGTCCAGAAGCTCACGGTCCGCGGCTGCGAATGGGCGGCGACCGGCAAGGTGGAGTAAGGACCGCGCCCCAGGCCGGATTCCTCGAGTCACAACACCCGTTGCACTCAGGTCAGGTCTCGCTCCCGGCGCGGGACCAGACTGAGTCAACGGCTCGGTCAGGCGAATTGAGAATTGGGGGTGGGACCCGCGCCGGGTAATTCAATTGCCAATGACCCCGCTGTCATGGCGTGCGTCTTAACACCGTATCCCGCTGTGCCCAGGCGGGATCGGCTTCGGGGTAGTCGAGGTTGTAGTTCAGCCCGCGGCTTTCAGGGCGCCCCGATGCGCTGCGGACGATCAACTCGGCGACCAGGGCGATATTGCGCAGTTCGAGCAGGTCTTTGGTGACGATGAAATCCCAGTAGTACTCCTGGATTTCTTCCTGGAGGTTCGCGATGCGTTCGCGGGCGCGCTCAAGGCGCTTGTTGGTCCGCACGATGCCCACGTAGTCCCACATCGCCCGGCGGATTTCGTCCCAGTTATGGGCGACCACGACCATCTCATCGGGGTTATGGGCGTTGCCGGAGTGCCAGGGGGGGATGGAGGACGGCGGGGGCGGCGCCTGGAAAGCGACGGCGCTTTGGGCCGCCCGATGCGCGCACACGACGGCTTCGAGCAGGGAGTTGCTGGCCAGGCGGTTGGCCCCGTGCAGGCCGGTGCAGGCCACTTCGCCGATTGCCAGGAGTCCCGGGATCTCGGTTTCGCCCTCCATGTTGGTCAACACCCCCCCGCACTGGTAGTGGGCCGCCGGGACGACCGGGATGGGTTCTTTGGTAATATCGATGCCGAATTCCAGGCACTTTCGGTAGATGTTCGGAAACCGGTCCATGACGAACCGGGCCGGTTTGTGGGTGATGTCCAGGAGGACATAGTCAGCGCCGCTGGCCTTCATCTCGCTGTCAATGGCGCGGGCCACCACGTCGCGCGGGGCCAGGGACTTGAGGGGATGATAGCGGTCCATGAACGCCTCGCCGTCCAGAGTTTTAAGAACGCCGCCCTCGCCCCGGACAGCCTCGCTGATGAGAAATGATTTTGCCTTGGGATGATAGAGGCAGGTGGGATGAAACTGGATGAACTCCATGTTCGCCACGGGAGCCCCGGCCCGGTAGGCCATCGCCACGCCGTCTCCGGTGGCAATGTCCGGATTGGTCGTGTAGAGATAGACTTTGCCGCAGCCGCCGGTGGCCAGGAGCGTGACGGGCGCCGCGAACGTATGGACTTCGCCTGTGGCCTTGTCCAGCGCATAGACGCCCAGGCAGCGGTTCTCCCCGGCCAGACCCAGTTTCTGGCTCGTGATGAGGTCTATCGCGAGGTGGTTCTCAAATGCCTTGATGTTCGGCTGTTCTGCCACCGCGGCCAGCAACGCCCGCTCGATCTCCCGGCCGGTGATGTCCTTGGCGTGCAGGATGCGGCGCTTGGAATGCCCCCCTTCCCGGCCCAGGTCCAGCTCGCGCGCCCCCTGCGAGGAGGGGATTTCGCGTTCCGTGAACTGGATCCCCAACGCGATCAATTCCGCAATCCGCGCGGGTCCCTCCTGGACGATCGTCCGCACCGCACTCTCTTTGCACAGGCCGGCCCCCGCCGTCAGCGTGTCGCGCACGTGCAGCTCGAAAGAGTCCTCTTTACTGGTGACCGACGCGATGCCGCCCTGCGCGTAGTTCGTATTGGACTCCGCGCGGTCCTTCTTCGTGATGAGGGCCACCCGCCCGTGCGGCGCCAGCTTCAAGGCGCTGGAGAGGCCCGCTATCCCGCTTCCCACTACGATAAAGTCAAATCCTCTCATAATCGTGCATTGTCAATCAAGCGGGTCTTGCCCACGAACACCGCCAGCGCAATATGCGCGCCCCGCCCCACTTCCGCCACGGGCGCGAGGGTCTCCGGGTCGAAGAACTCCACATAATCCAGCTTTGCTGAAGGCGCCTGCCCGACCCTGCGTTTGATTTGGTCTCTGAGGTTGGTTGTGGCGAGCGGCCGGGCGGACTGGCGCACCGCGGCCTGCGCGAAGCGGATCGAGTGCCACAGCACCAGGGCATCCTTTCGCAGATCACCACCGAGGTATTTATTCCTCGAACTCATCGCCAGGCCGTCCGGCTCGCGGCAGGTAGGGGCCACCACGACCTTGAGGGGGAAGTTGAGGTCCCGCGCCATCCGCCTGACCACGGCCGCCTGCTGGTAGTCCTTGGCGCCGAACACCGCCACATCCGGCAGGACGAGGTTGAACAATTTGGCCACGACGGTGGCCACGCCGCGGAAATGGACGGGCCGCGCCGCCCCTTCCATGCCTCGCGAAAGCGCCTCCTCGACCACCCAAGTGCTGGCCTGCCCCTCTTCGTCGCGGAGGTACATTTCCCGATCCTCAGGCGCAAACACGACATCCACCCCGGCCTGGCGGCACAACCGCGCGTCGCGGGCCAGGTCGCGCGGGTAGCGCGAGAAATCTTCCTGCGGCCCAAACTGGGAGGGGTTGACGTAGATGCTAACCACGACCTTTCCGGCGGGGCCGGCCGCTCCGCGCGCCCGCCGGACCAGGCTCAGATGGCCTTCATGCAAATAGCCCATCGTCGGCACCAAGCCGACTCGGACGCCTTCCCTGCGCCACCTCATCGCCTCCCGCTGCATCGTCCTGACCCGCCTGATGATTCGCATGGCCAAAGGGTGCTCCCGCAGCATCCGGGGATCAATCTGAATCTGTCGCCAGGGAGTGGGCTGGCAGAGCGAAGCGTCCCGACGAGTCGGGATTTCGGCCGCGCGGGACATCCAACA
>CAZZFF010000195.1:0-7791 GCA_964653485.1 uncultured Verrucomicrobiota bacterium
TGTTCGCCATGGTCCTGGCCATCGGCCTCCTGGTGGACGACGCCATCGTGGTGGTCGAGAACGTGGAACGAATCATGAGCGAAGAAGGATTGTCCCCCCTCGAAGCCACGCGGAAGTCCATGGACCAAATCACCAGCGCCCTCGTCGGCATCGGCCTGGTGCTCTCGGCCGTCTTCGGTCCCATGGCGTTCTTCACCGGGTCAACGGGCGTCATCTACCGGCAATTCTCTGTAACCATCGTCGCCTCCATGCTCCTTTCGGTCGTGGTCGCCCTGGTCCTCACACCGGTGCTCTGCGCCTCGTTTCTCAAGCCGGTGCCCAAGGGACATGAGGCCGCGGAGGGCGGCGTCTGGTTCTTGCAACCGTTCTTCCGATGGTTCGACCGCATGTTCTTTCGGGCCAGGGACCGCTACCTGCGGCTCGTAGGCCATTCCTTTTCAAACAAAATCCGCTACGGCGCTCTCTTTCTCCTCATCGTCGCCGCAATGGGATTCCTCTTCGAGAGAATGCCCACCGCCTATCTCCCGGACGAAGACCAGGGAATCCTGATAGTGCAGGCCATGCTCCCGTCCAACTCCACCCTCGAGCAGACCGAGGAGGTGATGCGCGGAGTCAATGACCACTTCTTGAACCAGGAGAAAGACGCCGTTGAGTCGTGCATGACCGTCTCAGGAATCAGCTTCTCCGGACAGGGACAGAACGCGGGCCTGGCATTCGTCAAGCTCAAGGACTGGGATTTGCGCAACCGGCCAGACCTGAAAGTCGATGCCATTGCGGGGAGGGCCATGCGCGCATTCTCCCAAATCCGCAACGCCATGGTGTTTGCCTTCGCCCCGCCCGCCGTGGTCGAATTGGGCCAGGCCAAGGGGTTCGATTTTCAGTTGCTGGACCGCGGCGGCATCGGTCACGCCGATCTGATGGCAGCCCGCAATCAACTCCTGGGCATGGCGGCCCAGGACCCGGCATTGGCAAAGGTCCGGCCCAATGGCTTTGAAGACGTGCCTCAGTACCGGATTGACGTGGATTGGAAGAAGGCCGGCACGATGGGCACGCCCATCAGCGAAATTCACAACACCATCTCGGCCGCCTTCGGCAGCGCGTACGTGAATGACTTCATCCAGGGCGGCCGCGTCAAGAGGGTCTATGCCCAGGCCGACGCCCCCTACCGCATGTTGCCCAAACACCTCGAAAAGCTCTACGTGCGCAACAGCGCCGGCCGCATGGTCCCATTTTCTTCCTTTGCCTCCGGGCACTGGACCTCCGGCTCTCCGCGGCTGGAACGGTTCAACGGCTTTCCCTCCATCAACATCCTGGGCGAAGCGGCTCTGGGCAGAAGTTCCGGCGAGGCCATGCGGGACATGGAAGGATTCGTGAAGAAGCTGCCCCGTGGGATCGGCTCTGACTGGAACGGCCTTTCCTACCAGGAACGCCAGGCCGGTTCCCAAACGGGTCCGATCTATGCCTTTTCCATCCTCGTCATCTTCCTCTGCCTGGCCGCCCTATACGAAAGCTGGCCGATCCCCATTTCCATCCTGCTGGCCCTGCCTCTTGGAATTATCGGGGGCATTATCGGCACGTCCCTCCGCGGGTTGCCCAATGGCATCTATTTCCAGATCGGCATCCTCACAACCCTCGGCCTCACGACCAAGAACGCCATCCTGATCGTCCAGTTTGCCAAGGCCCGCGTGGATGAAGGCATGGGACTGCTCGACGCGACATTGGAAGGCGCCAAGCTCAGGCTACGGCCTATCGTGATGACCTCGTTGGCCTTCGGATTCGGCGTCTCGCCGCTGGCCTTTGCGAACGGAGCCGGCGCGGGAGCCCAGAGGGCCATCGGCACTGCCGTCCTCGGCGGCGTGGTGACCTCGACCTTCCTGGTAACCCTGTTTGCGCCCCTCTTCTATGTGGTGATCCAAAAGACCTTTGGCAAACGCAGACCGCCGCAAGCGGCCGTAAGCGGCCAGGCGAACCCGTCTGTGAATGAATAACATGAATAGGCACGTTTTTCTCCTGCTGGCGGGACTCGGCGGCGTCATCGCCGGATGCACCATGGCCCCGAAATATGCGCGGCCCGCCGCCCCGATCCCCGCCGAGTGGCCGAGCGGCGCGGCTTACGCGCGAAGTCAAGCGGCGACCAATGCGCCTGCGGCCACGGACTTGAAATGGCGGCAGTTCTTCACCGACGAAAAGCTCCAACAGGTCATCGGGGCCGCCTTGACGAACAACCGCGACCTCCGTTTGGCCGCCCTCAACGTCGAACGCGCCCGGGCGCTTTACGGCATACAGCGCGCCGAACTGATGCCCGTCGTCAACGGCTCAGCCGACAGGATCAGACAACGGCTGCCCTCCGTGCTTTCGCCCACCGGACAGTCCCTTACAGAAAGTCAATACGATGTCAGCCTGGGTGCCGCATCCTGGGAACTCGACTTCTTCGGCCGCATCCGGAGCCTCAAGGATGAGGCCCTGCACCAGTATATGGCTACCGAGCAGGCCCGCCGCGCCGCGCAGATACTCCTGGTTTCTTCGGTCGCCGACGCCTATCTGAACCTGGCCGCCGACCGGGAGAGCCTGGCCCTGGCGCAAACGACTCTTGCGTCGCAGCAAGGCACCTACAACATGATCCGGCGGCGTCACGACCTGGGCCTCGCGGCGGATTTGGATGTCGAGCGCGCGCAAACCCAAGTGGATGGCGCCCGCAGAGACGTTGCCAGCTTCGATCAACTCACGGCCCAGGATGAGAACGCCCTGAACCTCCTGGTTGGCTCTCCGACTCCGGGCAACCTCCTGCCAACCGAGTTGGGCAGCATCGCTCCCCCCAAAGAGATCAGCGCCGGGCTGCCTTCCGAAGTGCTCCTGCGGCGCCCGGACGTGGCTCAGGCCGAGGACCAACTCAAGGCGGCCAATGCCGACATCGGCGCCGCCCGGGCCGCGTTTTTCCCGCGCGTCTCCCTCACCGCCGCTATCGGCTCCTCCAGCGCCGACCTTTCCGGACTTTTCAAATCCGCCTCGGGAGCGTGGAGCTACGGGCCGCAGATCGTGTTCCCAATCTTCGACGCCCGGACATGGTCCGCGCACAGGGCCGCCAAGGTGCAGCGGGAACTCGCCGTGACCCAATACGAAAAGGCGATCCAGAGCGCATTCAGGGACGTGGCCGACGCCCTTGCCGTCCGCGGCACGGTCGACCGCCAGGTCTCCTCGCAACAATCCCTGGTCCATGCCGTCGCCGAAGCGTTCCGTCTCTCCAATTCCCGATACGACAAGGGAATAGACAGCTACCTGAGCGTCCTGGACGCGCAGCGGTCCCTCTACGCCGGACAGCAGGGACTGGTCTCCCTGCGCCTGGCCAAACTCGCCAACCAGGTGCGGCTCTACGCGGTCCTGGGCGGCGGCTGGGAAGCGGAGAAACAGATTTATGAATGACCATACTGTCAGAGCGAACAATCGAGGCAATCAGACGCAAACTTTAACGCGTGAAGCAGTCCGGCAACGCCTGGACATGGCGCTGGGCGTCACGGACGACCCGTCCACCGTCTTCTGCGTTCAGCCGTTCTCTTCGGTCCAACGCGATGGCGGCGAGCTCCTGGGCGGGCTCTTGGCTCGAATGATGGGCGACCCCGCTCACTCCTTGCTCGTCGCAACCGACAAAGCGTTTGTATTCGGCTTCGGCGACCAACTGGCCCACGACAAAACAACCGGCGCCCACGATGAGAAAGACACCGAAAACGTTCACGGCAACGGCTGACGGCCGCGCGCCCGGAGGCGGCTCGCTCTCAGCCAAATAGACTACCGAGGAGGGCAACGTGATCCCATTGCTTTGCTTGTTTGTGGCCGAATCGCTCCTCTTTGCCTCGTTTTGGCACAACTGGTCGCCGCGCTCCGAACGGGAGCAAGAGAGTGAAAAGCGGGACCCGGCGGTCCTGTTGTGCCGTCGAACATCACAATCCCGACAACACCATGAGGATCCTCTTTCACAGTGAGCATGCGCCTGTGGCAACTCGGTCTCTTCTGCACAGGGAAAGCGACTACAGCGTTACCGCCGCCCCGGTCGCCCTGCGCCGAGGCTTCGTCCTGGCCGCGGCCCGCCCGCTCAACGTGCCCTCGCGCGTGTTTGCCCCGGGGACGTGGCTTGTCTGCCGCCTCCGCAAAACGCTGGCGCGCGTAGCGGTTTGCCTTTTGGGAAGCGCGCGCGATCCCGCGCGTGCGGTGCCTGGCCAACCCCGGGCATCTGGCTCATACGCAGAGCCAGCCGGTTTCTTCCGCGGCCGGTCGCACGAGCGCGCGCTTCCCCACCCATCCACCACGCTGCAAGAGCGGAATCCTCAAAACACAAACCTTGACTGCATCCCCATGAAAATACTCCTCTCCGTTGTGATCCCCTTCTGGGCTCTTTCCGCCGTCGCTCAGGATACCAATTCCGTCTCGACCAACCCGACGCCCGAGGCGCCTCCCGCGATGCCCGCCATTGCCCAGCCGTCGCCATTTTTGCCGACCAACTGGAATGTCGGCTTTACTCTGGGCGCCGGCTTTGGCGTCAAGGCCATGGGAAGCACCCAGGCGCACGGTCTTACCGCCGCGAGCATCCATGTCGGGAAGCTCCTGGTTTCCGATTCGCCCACGCCGGGGCCTGTGTTTCGCCACCTGGAATTGGCCGGAGAACTTTGGGGCGGGGCGCAGTATCACCCCGAAACCGCCGGCTTGGCGGGCTTCACGCCGATAGCCCGCTACCACCTCCTGCCCGGCTCGCGCCTTGCCCCCTTTCTCGACGCCGGGGCGGGCGTCACGGGAACCGACATCGGCCATCCGGACCTGAGCACCCGGTTTGAGTTCAACCTCCAAGCGGGCGGCGGCATTCAGTGGTTTTGGCGCGAAAACCTGGCCCTCACCCTCCAGGCTCGCTACCTCCATATATCCAACGCGGGAATCGACAGCCCGAACGAAGGCGTGAACACCTTTCTCTTCAGCGGCGGCATGAGCTGGTTCTTTTGAGGGTCCATCCCCATGAAAACCGAACAAGCGAATCGCCAGGTGCGAACCCTCATCGCCGACGATTCCCCTCTCGCGCTCAAAGCCCTTGCGCAAGTCCTCGAGCTTGAGGGCCGCTTCACCCTGGTCGGCACCGCCACCGACGGCTGCCAGGCAATCCGGCGCGCCTTCTTCCTCAAGCCGGAGTTGGTTCTCATGGACTACCTGATGCCTCACGTCAACGGCATCGAGGCCACACGCCAGATCAAGCAGTTCGAGAATCCCCCGCTCGTCATCATCGTCACCTCTGACGACCCGTCCCGGTGCCGGCCGCTGGCAATGGCCGCCGGTGCCGACGGCTTTGTGGATAAATCCGCGGACCTGCGTGCCCAACTCCACCTCGTTCTCGATGAGCTTTTCAAGCTCCCGCCGGAAACCTCCGCCAGCCCTCGAACATCACCCCCAGGCTAGGAGTTGGCAACCTGTGAATCCAAAGGAGCACCAATGCAAAACAACGATAGATCGTCCGCAACATTCCAATTCACATTCAGGCACGCCTCGCCCCAAGACTCAAATCCCCGGCGGGGGCGAACCCCTCCCATCATACTCGGCGCCGTGGCGGCAATCTCCCTGTTAAGCGGCTGCGCCTCGGCCCGTGTCCAGGGGGATTCCGATCCATGGAAATACAATCCCAACACCGGCTACCCTGCCGTCGGCGCCCCCTCCTGGGGCACACACCTGTGATGAGGCAAACCTACAATGAGCCACCCACATGCCAAGCTAAAGTGGGAGCAGGTCGCGATGTGGCTGTTCCTTACCGCCGCAACGATCATCAGCGTGCTGTCTGGTTACCTCCTATGGACCAAAGCCTCTGTCCGCTAACGATTTTTCCGAAAAGCATCCCGCTCGAAAAATCCGAGATGCCCGCGTTTGGCCGCGGCCCCGTCTTGATTCCCCCGGCCGGTTAAACCAGAATGAGCCATGGCCTACGATCGCGCGGATTTCAACTACAGCACCGAGGAGCAGCCTCTTCCCAAGGGACATGCCGCGACGCATATAGGCATGTTCCTGGCTTGGGCAATCCTCAACGACCTCGAAAGCGATTATCACCGGCAGCACTCCCCTGAGCTGCTCGCCCGGACGCGCCGGCGGGAGATCACCGGGCGGCAGTTCTTCGAGGCCGCCTGCAAGGAGCAGTTCGCCCTCAAAGACCTGGGCGTCGAGGGAAATGCCTTTGCCGAGCATTATTACCGCGACGACGCGGGCCAGCGCGGGGCCTACTTCACCGATTACAAGCAGACCCTCGCCAAAGGCCTGCCCAGCTTTTGGCATGTGGCGGACACATGGGAGAACTACGACAAGCTGGCGCCCGTCATCGCCCGCCGCTACGAGGACTGGAAAAACCCCCGGCCCAGGAAACGCTGGTGGCAGTTCTGGAAATCCTAACCGCCCTTCTCCTCCGGCTTGCTAATCACGAAGATCGCCAGGTCGGCCTTGAGATTCGGGTCTTCAAAGACCTCGCTCCTCGCCTCGGTATCCAGGGCGATCCGCCGGTCCACGCGGATGTTCTTCTTGACGCAAAAATCTTCAAAATCCGCGATGGTGAAAAAGCGGATGTTGGGGGTGTTGTACCATTCGTAGCGCAGGACCCCCGGGGCCTTCGGGGCGCGCCCCTCCGCCGCGAGCATCTCTCTTAGACGGAAGTAGGCGAAGTTCGGGATGCTGACGATGCACGTCCGGCCGATTCGGAGCATCTCCATCAACAGCCCCTCGACGTCGTACACCGCCTGGAGGGTCCGCGAAAGGATGACGCAGTCGAATTGGTGTCTCCCAAAGGCCCCAAGCCCCTTGTTCAAATCCGCCTGGACTACGTCGAGTCCACGGCTGATGCACGCGAGAATCTTCTTCTCATCCAGTTCCACTCCCACGAGCCGCCGGTGGTTCTCGGCCTTGAGCCGCGCCAGCAACCCGCCCGAGCCGCAGCCCAGGTCCAGAACGCTCACCCCTGGCGGGACCAACTCGATGATGCGGTCATAATCGAGCCTGTGTTGATGAAAGATGCTGGTAGGTCCGTGCGGCTCCTCCTTGATCTTCGCGTTCGAGGCCGTGGAGGGCGCCAGGTTCTCGAGGAAAGCCCGGCTCATTTCGCCGTAAATGTCCAGTTGATCGGGCAGAAGAAAGGCATCGTGCCCGCAGGAACTGTGGACGTTGCAGTAGCTGACCGGGGCATTGTTGGCGATCAGGGCGTTGACGATGTCGCGCGATTGTTCCGGAGGGAAGAGCCAGTCGCTCGAAAAGCTCATCACCAGCCAGCGGCTGCGGTTGTTCCGAAAGGCCGCCGCCAATTCCTCCCTCGTGGTGCCCAGGTCGAAGAGGTCCATCGCCAACGAGAGCATCACATAGCTGTTGGCGTCGAACCGCTCCACGAACTTCATCCCTTGATAGCCGAGGTAGGAGCCGACAGAAAACCGCTTCTCGAATTCCATCGCCATGCCCCGCGGTTTCAGGCGGTCGGCCTCGAACTTCTCGGACATGGCTTCCTGGGACAAATACGTGATATGCCCGATCATCCGGGCCAGCGCCAAACCGACCCGCGGGCCGCTGGGCCAGTCGTAATAGCGGCCTCCGTGAAAATCGGGGTCGCGCAAAATGGCGTTGCGGCCGACCACGTCGAACGCAAGGGCCTGGCTGGTCAGCCGCGGGGATGTCGCCATCGCCAAAACACCCCGCATCGCCTCCGGATAACGAATCGCCCATGTGAGAGCCTGGTGGCCGCCGACCGAACCGCCCACCACCGCCAGCAATTGGCTGATGCCCAGTTGCGACACC
>CAZZFF010000196.1:0-7727 GCA_964653485.1 uncultured Verrucomicrobiota bacterium
CAAAGCCGATGTAAGTGAGCACGGCCAGGGCGGCGCCCCCGGAGACGGCCGAGAAGGAAAATGTTTTCGGGTCATAGAAGGGCCTGGTCCAACCCGCAAGGCCGTCCGGCGGTTGGAGCCACAGGTGCTGGACGACGGCGCCGAAGAAAAGCAGGATGACCACCCCCAGGCCGGCCGCGATGATAGTATTCGTGCGGGAACTGGACTCGATGCCGCGCAGGTTCATCCCGGTGAATAGGACGGTGAACACGACGGCGTACACCGCGAAGGGAATCCTTAAGGTCAGTCCCAAGGCCTCCTGGAGGTCCAATGCGGCCTGGCAGCTCCAGATGACGCAGATGATCGGGTTCATCACGTAATCGAACATCATACCCCAGCCGACCAGGTACCCGAGGGCGGGATGGATTTCGCGGCTGACGTAGGTGTAAGCGGACCCGGCGCTGGGATAGGCATTGGCCATGCGTCCGTAGCTGATGGCGGTGAAGATCATCGCCACCATCCCGATGAGGATAGTCGTCACCACGTGCCCATGGGCCTCTACGGCCACCGCGCCGTAAAGGGGCATCGGCGCGGTGGGCTGGATAAGGATGAGGCCGTAGATGATGAGCGCTGGCAGACCGAGCGCCCGTTTCAGGCCCAGGGTGCCCGAGCCGCTGGAACCAGGGTCCGCTTGGCATCCCGAGGTGCCTGAGGTTTCTTGCATCGCTTTCGACAGGCAGTCAACCCGCATTCCCGGGGGTTGTCAATCTTCGAGCGCGGGCTCAGGCACAGCGATTGTGCCAGCATGGCCTATTTGATCGGTGGAACACCGCCCCTGCGACTGAATTTGAAGGCGATTCGGTAAGCGTCCGGCATCTGCATGCGACCATCTCGCAAACGCTCAAAGACTCCAAGCGCGACCAGATCATCCGCCAGCCCTTCGTATTCGCGAGCTCTGCCCGCAGGCTGCAGCCCACGCTGCCGGGCAAGCGTTTCATCCAGGCGCGGGAGAATGTCCTTTTGCTTCCATTGCTGAACGAAATCTGACAGGGGACATGGTACGGTGATGACAGAAGCGAGCGGTTCCATCAGCGTTCGCACCCAAGGGTAGTCTTCGCAAATCTCGTCCACGCGGATGCGCGAGGCGTTGCGAACGCCCTCGCGCAGTCCGGCGCGGTTAAGCGCAAACGGCCATTCCGCCGGGCTCGGATGATCAGAGGCCGCGCGGATGGCCGCCAGGAAGCTGCGCGGGCTGACCTCCTTCCTTCCATCCGCCAAGTGGCTCGGGAGCCAGGAGTAAGTTCGTCCTTTCTGTTTGTCCTTGCCCATGAACTCGCCCGCGATTGCGTAGAAAACCGGCCTTTGCCGGGCCTCATCACTCTGGAGTTCGGCAGGGGACACGCAAACGCCGGCCCGATCCTGCCACTCTAATCCCTGTTTCTTGCAGGCGTCGCGGAATTCCTGTCCACCCTGCTGCGCATTCCCCAGGCGCTGCCAGAGGAGGCTGTACAGGTCCACTTGCCGCCAGGAGAGGCGCTCACATGAGCCGAGGAGCTTCGAGCTGTCAGGGAAATCAATAATCTGACTATCCTTCAACATGTCGGGTCGGAGGAAAAGCTTCAACCGCACAGACGAGAGCGACCGGGCGTCGAGGGCAACTTGGAGGAGCGCCCGGACGAGTTGACGCAATTCGGGCCAGTTCTCGGCCGTGTGATCCAGGGCATCGAACAGAATTAACCGGGTCTTGTTTTCCATGGCGAGGAGACGATCAGAACTTGCAAGCCGTTTGGCGAAGTCTTCGGGATGTTCAGCTGTCCAGCGGGTTCGTTCCGCCCAATCGTCTCCGGGAATCTTATCAAAGAAAACATGGTGGCCGACCACTGTCCTCCATATATGGCGAGGTTCGGCGTGTTCCTGCCGCAGGGCCGCCAGAATGTCCTTATCCGGCCATTCATCGGGAGAGGATCCGGCGCCGAACCCGCATGAGAACTCCAGGCCGGATCGCGGTCGTAGCGGGGGGAAAACTTCAGATAAAACGGCGCGGACTTTGGGCGACTTGAGAGCTGTCCACCAAAGGCTCTTTCCTGCGCCACGGATGCCCTCGACGATAACGCAGTCCGGGTCCAGGGCGCGGAGATGGGAGGCGGGACAGGTGATAAACTTCGGATCCACCTTGTCAGCCCCATATTGGGCAAACTCCTTCGGAATGGAATCCGTAATCGCGCGCCGCACGGCGTCTTTCGGGAACGGCTCGCTCATGAGGGCACTCCCGATGGGTTGGAAAGGAGTCCCAGGACACCATCCAGGAAGTCTCCGTAAGCAGCCGCCACTTCCCCTGGCGCAACCTGGCCCGCCTTAGCGAGGGGATCAAATCCTTGAAAGACGCGGCTCCACCGGATGGGAAGCGGCGAGTGTGGGGCGTCGGGATCAGCAAGGTCGAAACTGAACTCGGGCGTTTCACCGGGGCCAGCCTGCTCGTAGATGGTCTCGGAAAAAAGCTGGTAGGCATTTTGCAGGAAAGAGTCCGCGTGTGCCCCTCTCTCGGTTTCGGGAATGAGGGCATCCACTAACTTCAGGTTTTCGCGGAAGCCCAGCAGTCGCTCCGGGAAACTCTTCCAGTGGTTGAACAGGAGGCGGTAAGCATTCCATGTCTGCGCGGCATCAGTCGCAAAAAGCAGTGATTGCGCTCCAAGACGCACGACCGCGGAAGCCGCTATATCGTGCAAGCCGGCTCGACTATCGAGCAGAAGCACCTCCGCACCCGCCTGAGCGGCGAGAGCTGAAAGTCCTTCGTGTAACATCAAAGCGAAGTCCTTTGGCTCCCGGGATGATGGTTGGTCCAAATATGCGCGCGCCAACTTGGCTAAGTAGTCGCGTTCCCCGCTCCCAAACGCCGGGGCAACCAGCACCTCGCCGGAGGTTTCTCGCGCGAGTGGACTCTTGGCTAACATGCCTTTGACTAATTGGGCATCTGCTTGTCCGACGGCGCTTTCAACGAACCAATCGATAAGGCCGTAGGCGGGGAGTCGATCCGGCGGCAGGAGCATCGAGGTGATCCCTGGAGACTCAAGATCGAGGTCGACGGCCATTACTTTGCGTCCCTGCTCGGCCAGTTTGAATGCCACCAACGCGAGTGCCGTTGAACGACCGACACCACCCTTGAGGCCATAGAAAGTGGTGACACTCACACCGGGAATTGGATCGGCGGTCCGGAGCCAGTCCGCATTTTGTGGCTCGCGGTCGAGCAGTTTCAGGCCGTCCGGCTCTTCGGGGAACAGGGGGCGAAGGTCGCGGGATTTTAGCAGTTCATCCGCACCGAGAAAATCGTCGCCGGTCACGAGGAGCGCCCTTTCGCCTGGGCTGTACGCGCCCAGTCCGGAGTGTAGGAGATTGCAGGCAGCGCGGAATTCCAGGGAAGGTGTCTGGCCGCTACCCGCCAAGATCAATCGAAAACGACCGCGGAGGTCACGCAGCACGACCATTTCCTTCGGCAGGATCGCCTTGTGCGCGGCTGCCCAGTTGCGGACGCAGTCGAGGGCCTCGGTAAAACGGACGATTGCCTGCGGCGCCTCGGGATCAACTTGGGAGGTATCCATCGAGTCTCGCTTCTGTTAGCAACCTGCAGGCCTTCCTAGCCCCGCTCTCCCAAAGCGGAAGATCGGTGAGCACGATGTTCTGGCTGTCACGATAGCGGTCTGATATACTCCAATTCGTGAAGGGATTCTCTTGCGGTAGCTTGGCTGCCCACCGAGCTCCTTCCCGGGTCCGCATGTAGGCGATAAAATGCTCCCAAAGCTCGTCAACGTGCTGCCACCATGGTCCCGGCTGGTCGAAAGCGACACCCTCACGTTCCAGGAATGCCTTCAGAGCACACTCGCAGGCGAAGCCGAACAGATGCCCCGCGTTGGCCAGGCGCTGCTCGGTATGCAGATGTTCTGCATCCCGAATGTGGCGCTGCGCAGCGCTCCGAAACTGGTACGTCATAGCAGGCCAATATGGAGCGCGCGTCGTTGCTCTGTCAAGGCGGATGTGTGGACTCTATTGATGCACCACGAAGGTGATGTGACACCATTAGGAGCAGGATTCAGATTAGGAGCGATGAACCGGCAGGGACTTGACTTCCACATCACAACCGCGACACTGTGCCTATATGGACATTACCAAATTGACACCGACACAATTGCGGAAGGCAGCCGATCTCAGAGAGAGAATCGACGCGTTGCAAGAAGAACTCAATGAACTTCTGGGCGGTGAAAGCCCTTCTCCTTTCGAGTTTGCCGTTGAAGCATCTCAAGAGCCGAAAGTTGGGAGGAGGAAAAGAAGAGAGATCAGCCCGGAAGGACGCGCGCACATCAGCGCCGCTGCCAAGGCAAGATGGGCGGCAAGGAGAATGGAGAAGTCGAACGCGCAGCCGGCGGCTGAACCCAGCCAGTCGTCTGAAACGCCAAAGAAGAAGAGAAGCGCGGCCTGGAGCAAGGCGCTCTCGGAAGCGATGAAGGCAAGATGGGCCAGAGCGAGGAGGACGGGCAAGTCGCATCTGTGATTTGCGGCGTTTGATTGGCGCAACGCTCCTCGATGAAATGATATGAGGACGATAACCGGCCGCCGCGTCTGTCTCTTTATGCCGGCGACCGGCTTGGCATTATCCGATTGAATCTCTCTTTCCGACAAGTGGCCTCTTCGAGGCTGGCGGCGCGGGTTTTTAGGGGCGCGTTGGTTTGCTTGTGCGCCGTTTCGTTCAATGGGCCGCGAGTGCTGGCGGACGATGCCTCCGACGCCCGCAAAGAGGCCCCCAAGCCGCTCGTTCTCAAGCCTGCCGATTTCAAACACCACGTGGATTCGTTTAACCGAAACGACCGTGAGCTTTACGCGCAGCACATTCCTAACACGGGGGCCTGGGCATTCCTCAAGGACAACATCCCGCTGCTGGACTGCCCCGACAAGCAGATCGAGGAGATTTACTATTTCCGCTGGTGGACTTTTCGGAAGCACATCAAGCGAACGCCCGATGGCTTTATCATCACTGAGTTCCTGCCGCCTGTCCCCTGGGCGGGAAAGCACAACTCCATCAACTGCGCCGCCGGCCACCACTTGCATGAAGGCCGCTGGTTGAACGACCCGCAGTACCTCGACGACTATTCGCTTTTCTGGTTTCGCAAAGGAGGGAGCGCTCGCGCGTACAGTTTCTGGGCCGCCGATTCCATCTGGGCGCGCGCTCAGGTCACAGGCGATGATCGGCTCGCGCGCGATCTCTTGCCTGACCTCATCAGGAATTATGAGGCATGGGAGGCGGACCATCGCGACGCCAACGGCTTGTTTTGGCAGGAGGACGACCGGGACGGAATGGAAGTCTCCATCAGCGGCGCCCTGCATCCGCAAGGCCAGGGCTACCGTGCGACGATCAACAGTTACATGTACGGCGACGCCATGGCCATCGCCCGGATGGCCGAACGGTTCGGCCAAGGAGACGTCGCCCAGCGCTTCCGCGCCAAGGCGGCGGAAGTCAAGCGTCTTACCCAGGAGAAACTCTGGGACCCTGAGGCCCAGTTCTTCAAGGTGCTGCCGCGCGGCGAAACCTCCAAGCTCTCGGATGTCCGCGAAGAGCACGGGTATACCCCCTGGTATTTCAACCTCCCCGATACCGATAAGTCCGTCGCTTGGGCGCAAGTGATGGACCCGCGCGGTTTCTACGCGCCCTACGGACCCACCACCGCCGAGCAACGCCATCCGAAATTCGCCGTTTCCTACCAGGGCCACGAATGCCAGTGGAACGGGCCGAGTTGGCCGTTCGCAACGGCAGTCACGTTGAGCGGCATGGCCAATCTGCTAAACAACTGCCCGCAGGACGTCGTGAGCCGCCAAGACTACTTCAACCTGCTGAAGGTTTACACGGAGTCTCATCGCCTGAAACTCGACGATGGCCGCGTGGTTCCCTGGATTGACGAGAACCTCAACCCGGCCAGCGGTGACTGGCTCTCACGGACACGACTGAAATCCTGGAAGAACGGCTCGTGGGATGCCGGCCAAGGAGGCGAAGAGCGCGGCAAAGACTATAATCACTCCACTTACTGCGACCTGGTGATCAGCGGCCTGGTTGGCCTGCGGCCGCGCGCTGATGAAACGGTCGAGGTCAATCCGCTCGTGCCCGTCGGAGTGTGGGAGTACTTCTGTCTCGACCAGGTCCGCTACCATGGCCATTGGTTGACGATCCTCTATGACAAGACCGGCGAGAGGTACAACAAAGGCAAAGGGTTGCGTGTCTTTGCCGACGGGATGGAACTCGCCAGCGCCGGAGAGTTGACCCGCCTCACCGCCCAATTGCCGGCCTCATCCGCCGCCGAAACGACCGCGGGCTGGACCAAGTTCGCAGGCAACCCTGTAATGGGCGGCAAATACGGAACGTGCTTCGATGTCTCGGTCCTGAAAGAAGGCGAGGTTTACCGGATGTGGCTTTCGTGGCGGCCAAAGCAAAGCCTCGCGTTGGTCGAGAGCAAGGACGGCATCCATTGGAGCGAGCCGCCTCGCATCGTCCTGGGTCCGAGACGGGAAACCGGTTGGGAAGAGGACATCAACCGTCCGGTTGTCATCAAGCGCGGCGACACCTATCTCATGTGGTACACCGGCCAGGCTCACGGCCACTCCTGGATCGGATACGCTACCAGCCCGGACGGGGTGCGTTGGCAGCGCATGAGCGACAAGCCGGTGCTCTCTCCTGAACGACCCTGGGAGAAAGTCGCGGTCATGTGCCCGGATGTGATTTGGGACGACCATCTCAAGGTATTCCGGATGTGGTACTCAGGCGGGGAGCAGAACGAGCCCAATGCCATCGGCTACGCCACCAGCCCCGACGGGCTGCTATGGAACAAACATGAAGCCAACCCCGTATTCGCGCCCGATCCCAAGGTCGAGTGGGAAAGATTCAAAGTGACGGCCTGCCAGGTCGAACGACGTGGAGATTGGCATTACATGTTCTATATCGGTTTTCGGGACGAGGACCACGCGCAGATCGGCATCGCTCGCTCTCGCGATGGCATCACAGGATGGGAGCGGCTTCCCCAAAACCCGATCATCCGGCCCGGCGTTGGGAAATGGGACCACGACGCCTGCTACAAGCCTTGCGCTATCTTCGACGGCCGGAAATGGCTGCTCTGGTACAACGGGCGGCATGGCGGCCTGGAACAGATCGGCGCTGTGATTCACGAAGGCGAAGACCTGGGGTTTTGAGCCCCGCGGGTTTATGGGGCCAGCTTGGGCAGCAGGGTGGTGAGGGGGGGGAAGTAGGTAATGAGCAGGACGCCCAGCAGCAGGACCAGCAGCATCGGGAAGGTGGCGCGCATGACCTCGGTCATCGGCTTGTTGAAGCGATAGGACGCAAGCAGCAGGTTCAAGCCCACCGGCGGCGCCAGGAAACCAAACTCCATGTTCGCCAGGAAGATGATGCCCAGATGCACCGGGTCCACGCCGAACGCCGCGCCCGTCGGCGTGATCAGCGGCACCACCACCACGATCGCCGGGAAAATGTCCATCAGCCCGCCGACGAAGATGAGCATGACGTTCAGGCCGAGCAGGAACAGGAACTGCGATTCGACGTGGCTGCGAACCCACGTGGCCATTAGCTTCGGCACCTCCGCGTCCACCAGATAGCTCGTCAACCCCAGCTCCACGCAGTGGATGATCATCACGCCGCCCAGCAGCGTCGCGCACTCCGTTATTGTTCGCGGCAGGTCGCGGCCGATCTTCAGGTCGCG
>CAZZFF010000197.1:0-7629 GCA_964653485.1 uncultured Verrucomicrobiota bacterium
GGCTTGCGCCATATTCTGCGCCAGGACCCGAACGTGATCATGGTGGGCGAGGTGCGCGACCTGGAGACGGCGGAGATCGCCATTCGAGCCGCCCTGACGGGCCACTTGGTTTTCAGCACCCTGCACACGAACGACGCTCCGAGCGCGTTCACGCGCCTGATCGATATGGGCATCGAACCGTTCCTGGTGGCCTCTTCGGTGGAGGCCGTGATGGCCCAACGCCTCGTGCGGACGATCTGTCCCCACTGCAAGACCGAGCAGAAGGTCGAGCGCGATTACCTCCACCGCATCGGTTTCCCCGCGGATGAAATCGAGACAGCCAAGTTCTGGCACGGAACCGGGTGCGAGGAATGCCGGCAGTTTGGTTACCAGGGGCGCATGGGCATCTATGAGCTGCTGGTTCTGACCGAGAGCCTGCGCCCGCTGATTCTGAACCGCGCCCCCGCCAGCACCATCGCCGCCAAGGCCATCGAGCACGGCATGCGCACGCTTCGCACCGACGGCTGGAACAAGGTCCGCTCCGGCTCCACCACCATCGAGGAGGTCCTGCGCGTGACCCAAATCGAGGAACACCTCGACGCCCTCATGGATGACACCAAGGCCGAAGTGTGGGTAAAGCCCTGAATCGAGCCATGCCAAGTTGAAGTGATGGAATGAAGAAATGGCAAAGAATAACGGGACTGTTGGGGGCTGGGACGAGCCTCCTCGTCCTGGCGGTCTGGCTGGGCGGCGCCTCGCGCGCCGGCTCGCAAGGCCTCCCCCGGGTCCCGCGAACAACCAACGCGCTCCCTCCGAGCGCCAAAGCCCGTTCCGCAACCAACGCCGCGCCGACGAAGGCTCCCCCCGGCGCGCGGCCCGGCCCGGCTACCAATCCCGGATTCGACGCGGCGCGCGCGCGGTTCAGGGCCGGCCAGGCGACCAACCCATTTCCAAAAACGCCGCAGCCAGGTCTCAGCGCCGGCTCGCGAACGACCAATGCAGCCGCTTCGGGACCTCGGGCCGGCGCCAAAAAGGGCGCCGCTCCACAGGCGGCCCCCTCCGGCACGGCCAAGACCGGCTCGAACTTTCTCGAAAAGTTCCGGCAGTGGCGGGCCAGCCCGTCCTTCTCCACGGTGCTGTCCGCGGGCCTCTTCGGCGTGTTCCTGGGCGTTTTGCTGCTGGTTCGTTTTTTCAAGGCCAGGAAAGCGGCAGCCGTTCCGGCGGGGGCGCCGTCCTCGATGGCTGCGCGGATGGCGCGGCGCAAGGGTTCGGCCGCCGCCGTCCACTCGTGCAACGTGCTGGAGGTTGGAGCCCAGGAGCGGCGCCTCTGGCATTTCAACGCTCGGGGCGGGGGCTTTGTGCTGAATCGCGAGCAGGCGATTGCCGCCGGGGATTCCTTGCCCTCCGGGCTGATTGCCCGGGACTGGCGCTCGTTGTTCCAGCGGAAGCTGAACATCGCCTGGCTGCCGCCCGAACAGGTCTTTTTGCGCGTTGCCCAATTCCCGCTGAGCGACTACACCGAGACCGTCGCGATGGTCGAGCTCCAGTTGGAGAAGCTCTCGCCCATTCCCGTCGGCCAGATTGTTTGGAGCGTTTATGTGATGCCCCAGGCCCGCGAGAACGAGCAGACCGTGATTGTGATGATCGCCGCCCGGAACGCCGTCGAGGAATTTCTGGGCCAACTGGAGGGGCAGGGATTTCTGGCGGACCGGCTGGAGATGCCCTCCCTGGATCAGTTGCAGGCGACCACCGCCGCGCCGGAAGGCACCTGGATTTACCCCAACACACGCGGGGGAACGAACACCGCCCTTGCGGCTTGGTGGTGCGGGGGCGTGCTGCAGAACCTGGACCTGATCACGCTGCCGGCCGTGAACCGCCCCGAAGGCTTGAGGGAACAGTTGATGCAGATTGCCTGGGCGGGCGAGATGGAAGGCTGGCTCAGCGCGGCGCCAAGCTGGCACCTCGTGGCCGATGAGGCGACGGCCGCGGAATGGGAACCCGCGTTGCGCGGCGGACTGGAGCAACCGGTCGAGGTCACGGCCCCGTTGCAGGCCCTCCAAATGGCCGCCCTGACCGCGACTCGGGCGACCCAAGCGGAGGCCCAGGCCAACCTGCTGCCAGTCGAGTTTGCCACCCGCTACCAGCAGCGATTTGTGGATCGGTTGTGGATGGGCGGTTTGGGGGCGGTGGTGGGGCTCTACATCATCGGCGTGGCCATCTACCTGGTGGCCCTCGAAGTGGCCGTCCTTCGCACGCGCAGCGTCGAGCAGGCCGTTGCGGAGGTGGCCCCCGCCTACACCAACGCCATTGGCGCCAAGGCCCGCTGCGAAGTCCTCAAGGAGCGCCAGGAACTGAAATACGCGGCCCTGGATTGCTGGAAGGCCCTGGCCGAACTGCTTCCGGCCAGCGTGACCCTCGAAGGCTACAACTTCAGCGACGGCAAGCATTTGAGCCTCAGCGGCACCTCACCTACCGACCAGCAGCAGGAACTGCTCCAGTTCGACGGCGCCATGCGCAAATACATGAAGGACGGCCTGCCGCTGTTCGACGCCAAGGCAGGCGACAACTTGAACATGCACTCCTCCGGCGCCACAGGCCAAAATCTGAACTGGAACACCACATTTGAACTCAAACGCGTGGAGGAGCAGTGAAAACCTACCTGGATAATCTGCGTCCGCAGGAAAAGCGCCTCGTTGTGGGGGTGGCCGTCATGGCGTTCGTTGTCCTGAACTTCTGGTTCGTGGTCCCGCACTTTTCCGATTGGGAGAGGGTTGGTTTTCGCAGGCAAAAGGCCGAGGAGAAGCTGGCTTTGTACAGGAATGAAATCGCCCAGTTAAAAAGCTACAATGCCCAGATCAAGGAATTGAGCAGCGACGCCTACCAGGTGCCGGCCGAAGATCAGTCTCTCCATTTTGCCACCGAGGTCCAGACCAAGGCCGCGCTTTCCACTATCACCCTGTCCAGCATGTCCCACGTGAACGAGAAGACCAACGTGCCGTTCTTTCTGGAGAAGTCCATCACGGTCACCACCACCGCGAAGGAACAACAACTGGTGGACTTCCTTTACGGCCTGGGGGCGAGCAACTCGATGATTCGAGTCCGCGACCTCGCGCTAAGCCCGGACGCGCCGCGTCAGCAGTTGCGGGCGCAGATCAAATTGGTGGCCAGCTACCAGAAGGCTCAGCCCGTCAAGGCCGCCCCTGCGGCCCCAAAGTCCACGGCGCCTCTCCTAAGAACGGCGCCCCACGCCTCCACACATTCGAATACTCCACCAAAACGACCGTGAAAATAATCCTGTTGGCTTTTCTGCTTACCGGCTTGGGCCTGTGGGCGCAAACTCCGCCGCCGGCGCCGGGGACTCCGGGTCCCGCGCGCGGCCCGCTGCCGCCCGGCGCGGTCCAAGGGCCCCCTTCGGTCGGGACCAATGCCGCGGCGGCGAGCCCTGCGACACGGCCCGCCGCGCCCGCTTCGGCAGGCCAGGCGCGCCCGCCAGGCATCCCGGTCCCAGCCCCTGCCGGCGTCGCCGGGCCCCCAGTGCCGCGCGCGACGCCCAAACCAGCGGCCACTACCAAGGCCCCGGCGCCCGCCGTCGCTGACGCGGCATCGGAGGAAACTGTTCCGGCGGGCATGATCGATTTCCGGCTGGCGGATTTGTCTCAGGTCCTTGAGGTGTACGCCGACCTGGTTAACCGCACCATCCTGCGCCCATCCACGTTGCCCATTCCGCAGATCAATTTGACGACGCATACGGCCCTCACCAAGAAAGAGGCCATTCAGGCCCTCGACGCCGTGCTGGGCATGAATGGCATCGCGATGGTCAACGTCGGCGACAAATTCGTCAAGGTGGTGCAAACGCAGAACGCCGGGGGAGTTGGGCAGGAGATGTTCAAGGGCGCCGGCAACACCTTGCCCGAGCTCGGACAATACGTGACTTACGTGATGCAGGTGACGAACGTCCGTCCGAGCGAGCTTACGCAGGCCCTCCAACCCTTCGCCAGCACCGTGCCCAACCCAATCCTGGCGATCGATGACAGCCAGATCCTCGTCCTGCGCGATTTCAGTGAGAACGTCAAACGCATGATCGAGATGGTCAAGAAAATTGACGTCGCCATTCCTACGGATTTCGTCTCGGAGGTGATTCCCATCAAGTACATGGTGGCCGCGGACATCGCGAGCGTCCTGAACAGTCTGAGCGGTTCGGGTGGTGGAGGCGGCATGGGCACCGGCATGGGCGCGGGGCGCACCGGGCGCAGCGGGCGCACCGGCATGGGTGGCATGGGCAGCCGGATGGGCATGGGTGGCATGGGCATGGGCGGTATGGGCATGGGTGGCATGGGCGCGGGCTACTCAGGCACCGGTATGGGCGGATATACCTCGATGGGCGAGGCGACTCCGCTCACGCCGACCGGGAACACAGCGGGATACACGCCGATGGCCGCGGCAACCCCCGTCGCGCCGGGCGCCGCGGGCGCCAACAATAGCTTTACAGGCAGGCTTCGGGACATCATGAGCCGCGCCGGCGGCACCGGCACCGGCGAGATTCACGTGTTTGGCCAGACAAAAATCATTGCGGACGAGCGAACCAACTCGCTGCTGATCTACGCCTCGAAGGAGGACATGACGAAAATCAAGGACATCATCAACAAATTGGACATCGTCCTGCCCCAGGTGTTGATCGAGTCCGTCATCATCGAGGTGGACCTCAACAACTCGAAGAACATCGGCGTGAGCTACCAGGAAGCCAAAGGCCACGGCATCGGGAATTACTTCAACGGCATCGGCGGGATCAACAATGGCAACGTGCTCAACCAAAGCACCTTCGGGTCCGGGAGCGGGACCAATGCCGCAGGCAGCCTGCCCGGCGGGTTTAGCTACCTGGCCCACCTCGGCCAGGACCTCGATGTCTCCGTCACGGCCGCGGCAAGCGACAGCCATGCGAAAATCCTCCAGCGCCCGCGCATCCAGACCATGAACGGGGTCGAAGCCAGCATATTCATCGGAGAAACCACCCCTTACCCGACGGGCAGTTATTACGGGGGCGGGGCCTACGGGGGCTATTCCTCGATCCAGCAGATGCAGGTGGGTGTGACGCTGGATGTCACGCCTTTGATTAACCCCGAGGGGTTGGTCGTCATGCAAATCGCGCAGCAGATCGACAGCGTTTCGGGCTATGTCAACATCGCCAACATTGGCAACGTGCCGCAGACCAGCTCAAAAACGGCCAGCACAACCGTGGCCGTGCGCGATCACGAGACGATCATCCTGGGCGGCTTGATCCAGACCAGCAAGAGCGACAGCTACTCTGGGGTGCCCGTTCTCATGAACATCCCGTGGCTCGGCAACCTCTTCCGTAGCAGCACCAAGACCGAGGACCGCAGCGAACTCATCGTCCTCATCCGTCCCACCGTCCTGCCGACTCCTGAAGTCGCCGCCATGGCTGCCAGGGTCGAGAAGAACAAGATGCCCGGTGTCCGGGCGGCTGAGAACGAAATCCAGGGCGATGAAAACAAGCGGATCAAGAAGTTCGAATTGGATTTCAAGGGCAAGGAAGTGCTCGAGACCCAATAGAAGGCCGCCCCGCCAGAAAGCATCCGTCATGCGCTCCAGATTCGACATCCCAGAGCCGGAGAGGAAACGGAAATTCGAAATCCGACGGCTGAAATCCGAAATCCGAAATCCGAAATCCGAAGGAAATTCGAAATCCGAAATCCGAAGCCTGGCGCCGCAAACCTCCAGGACCTCACCCCCCAACTCGCCAGCGAGGACACAGGTGCTTCCGCGTCACCGAGCGATCGCACCGAAAGAGAAACCGGATGCAGCCTTCGGATTTCGGATTTCGGATTTCCTTCGGATTTCGGATTTCGGATTTCGGATTTCAGCCGTCGGGTTTCGGGTTTCAGGTTTCGCTACGGGCCTAGCCTCTTGCCTCCCGCTCCTCGTCCTTGCGGCGTTGCTGTTTGGCGCCGGGTTGGCGCGGGCCGGCGGCCCGGTGTACGGATGCACGGAGAATGACCTGGACGTTGCGCTCGGCCAGGGCGGGTATGTGTACTTCACGCAGAGTTGCAGCATCACGCTCACGGCCCCCATAGAGATCGTCCAGGATACCATCCTCAACGCCCAGGGTTACACCGTCTCCATCGAGGGCGGGGGCATAGGACCGATTTTCCAGGTCGATAGCGGCATCACTTTCAGCAACATCGGTCTTACTATCAGCGGGGGCGCGAATACCAACGGCGGCGCCTATTACATCCTGGACGGCGCCTTTGTCACGCTGACCAATTGCACGGTGTCGGGCAACACCGCGGCGGCCCTTTACGGGGTCAACGGGATCAACGGGGCCACCAGTCTGGAGGGCAACGGGTTCAAAGGCCAGAACGGCTCGCCGGGCTGGCCCGCTCTGGGCGGGGCGATCTACAACCTGGGCAACCTGGTGCTCCTGAATTGCGCCTTGACCAACAATAGCGCGAAGGGCGGCGCGGGCGGCGTAGGCGGCAGCGGCGGTGATGGTTACGTCCCAGGGGGTTACAGCGGCGGCAATGGCGGCAGCGGCGCCGCGGGCGGGGCCGCCTGCGGCGGGGCTGTCTTTACGGCCGGCTTGGGGACCATCATGGCCAGCAACTGCACCTTTGCCGGCAACTCAGCGACCGGCGGCGCCGGCGGGCAAGGCGGGACCGGCGGTTCTGGCTATATTGCGGGCTTGACCGGCGGTGGTGGCGCCGGCGCTCCGGCATCCGGCGGGGCCATCTACAGCTACCCTAGCCGGGCCATCGTTGTGGATTCCATTTTTTACGGCAATTCCGTCCAAGGGGGCGCCAGTGCGGGCGGCGGCACCGATGTCAATGGCAACGGCCTGAACGGCAAGAACGGCCCTGAAGGGTTGGGCGGCGGCCTCTGCTGCCTGGGGGGCGCGGCGGTGACGAACTGCACATTCTATACCAACACGGTCCTCGGAGGCGCCGGCGGCCTGGGCGGCGACGGCACTGTGAACGCCGGCGTCGGCGGTCAGGGCGGCACCGCCGCCGGTGGCGGCCTCTACGGGACCGGCCAGGTCTCTGTGGTGAACTGCACGTTTGCCAATTGCAGTGCGATGGCCGGCGCCATTGGAACCAACGGTTCGGGGTCCGGCACCCTCCTGGGTCTGGCAGGCGCCGGCCAGGGTGGCGGCCTGGCCAGCGGCGGCGGCTTGTTCCTCGTCATGAACTCGATGTTCTCGACCAACGTCGTGGCGCCCACCAATGGGCTGGGCACCAATATCTACGCCGTCATCGGCAAGATCACCGATGGAGGATACAACATCACCACGGACGCCAGCCACCTTTGGACGAACGTCCACACCATAAAGAACACCGACCCGAAGGTTTTTCTCCCCGCCTGGAACGGCGGCTACACCATGACGATGGCTTTGTCCAACAGCAGCCCGGCCATTGACGCCATTCCCCTCACAAACTACTTCCCGCCCATTGACCAGCGTGGCATCCAGCGGCCATTAGGAAAGGGCGCGGACATAGGCGCCTTCGAGCTAGCCACCTTCCCCGCCATCATCCAGCAACCCGTCAGCGTCATCGAGACCAACGGCAACCCGGTTCAGCTTGGCGTCTCAGCCACTGGCACCTCAAACCTGCGCCTGTACTACTGGTGGCGGTTTTACGG
>CAZZFF010000198.1:0-7549 GCA_964653485.1 uncultured Verrucomicrobiota bacterium
GGCGGCATGATGGGCGGCGGCGGCGGCGGCGGCGGCCTCGCTACAGTCCCGCACGTCGATATCGGCGGCGGCGGCGGCATGGGCGGTGGCATGGGCGGCGGCATGGCTGGTGGTGGCACTGGCGGCGTGGGTGGCGCCGGCGGCGGCGGCGGCGGCTTGCAATTCGTCACCCGCACAAACTCCACGGCGTTCGTCCAGGCTGGTGTTCGAGACTTCTTCGCCCGCCTCGGCCTCGATTTGGCTCCCCCCAAGTGCATCTTCTTCAACGACCGCTCAGGCGATTTGCTGATCTACGCTTCCCTCTCCGATCTCGACACCATCGAGCGGGCTATCCAGGTCCTGAACCTGGCCCCGCCTATGATCAACATTAAGAGCAAGTTCGTCGAAGTCACCCAGAACGACACCCGCGGCTTGGGCTTCGAGTGGTTCCTGGGTAATTTCCTCATGGGCAACGGCGCCGTCGTCGGCTCCGCGGGCACCCAGCCCACCTTGACTGGCGCCCCTACTGCCGCCAATCCTTCCGGCTACTTCCCCACCGGTCCCATCACCGCTCCGGCCTCCACCGACGGCGAGTTGACCTCGGGCGTGCGCCCCTCGGCGAATAACCTGCCCACCCTCCCTGCCTTGGCCAGCTTCACGGGCATCCTCACCGACCCTCAGTTCAAGGTCGTCATCAATGCCCTCCAACAGAAGGACGGGGTCGATTTCCTTAGCGAATCCCAGGTCACCACCCTGAGCGGACGCCAAACCGAAGTCATGGTCGTTGACATTCAGTCTATCGTCGTGGGCAACAGCCTCCTCAACGGCGGCGTCGGCACCTCCGGCAGCACCGGCGGCGGCCTCGGCGGCACGGTCGTCAACCAAGCCTCCGCCATCACTCCCACCGTCCTGCCCCTCCCCTTCGGCCCCACTCTCGACGTTATCCCCTACGTCTCGGCCGACGGCTTCAGCATCCAGATGACCCTCCTGCCCAGCATTATGGAGTTCATCGGCTATGACGATCCCGGTCCCTTCGCCACCATCCTTGAAGGCTCCTCCAGCGCCGGCGTCGCTGCTCCTGTCACCGCCGTTCTGCCTCTGCCCCACTTCCGCATCCGCCAGGTCACCACCTGCGTCAACGTCTGGGACAGCCAGACTGTCGTCCTGGGCGGGCTGATCACCGAAAACGTCAGCAAGATGAAAGACCAGGTCCCCATCCTCGGAGACATCCCCGTCGTCGGCCGGCTCTTCCGCAACGAGATCAACCAGAGCCAGAGGAAGAACCTCCTCATCTTCGTGACGCCAACCATCATCGACCCGGCGGGCAACCGCTATCACTCCGAGGAGGAGATGCCCTATGCTCAGAGCAGCTTCCCGGAACAACCCAAGCCCAGCGTTACCCCGCCCGCGCAGCCATAACGACCTCACAGCCCAAGGGTCGGAGGCAGTGGGGCATCTACCCCATTGCCGACGCTCCATCGAGGACCGGATATGAACATAACGCGCGCACCTCAAGAATGGAGGCCCTCTTGATGGTCAAGGCATTGTCTCCAAGAAAGCATGGACAAGCCCGCCTCGGCTTGTTAAGAAAGCTGTAACCTTATATGTCATCGTCGCTGTTCCTCCGCAAGGTGGTCGTGGGTTGGGCCGTGGCCCTCGCTCTGCCCGGCCTCCTTTGCGCCCAAGTCACGTTTACCAACAACGGCCCCGAATACGCAATCGGCGGCCTCCAGCCCGGCGACCAGGCCCATCCCACCGCCGCTCTCTCCCCCCTGGGCGGCTTCCTGGCCTGGGACGACAATGCCATCGATGGCTTCGGCTCCGGCATCGCCGCCATGGCCCTTGATAGCAACTTCAGCCCCGTCGGCCGGCCTTTCCGCGTCAACCAGATTGTCGGCGGCGACCAGACCTTGCCGCAGGTCGCCTTGATCCCCGGCGGCGGGACCGTCTTCGCTTGGCAGGGAGGGGCCCCTAGCCGTCAAAACATCTACGCCCGCTTCCTTTCCTCCTCCAACACCTGGCTCACCGGCGATGTCATGGTGAATACCTTCACCGCCAACTTCAGACGCCAACCCGTCCTTGCCGTGCTGCCCAGTGGGAATGTGGTCTTCGCCTGGGGCAGTTACAACCAGCAAAGCCCCTCCAGCTACCAGGACATTTACGCCCAAGTCCTCTCCTCCACTGGCGCCAAAGTCGGTTCCGAGTTCCTCGTCAACCAGTTCACTCTCTTCAATCAGCGTTCCCCCGCCATCGCCGCCTTGAGCACCGGCGGCTTTGTCATCGCCTGGGTATCCGAACAGCAGACCCGCGCCATCCCTCAGAGCCTCAATGCCGATGTCGGCTATGGCCCCACCGCCGGCCAGCCCAGCGTCGATGTCTTCGCTCGCGCCTTCGATAGCAACGCCGTTGCCCTCGCCAACGAATTCATCGTCAATACCAACACCTCCCCTTGCAGCATGCCCGCGGTCGCCGCTTCCCCCAACGGCGGTTTCATCGTCTCCTGGACTGAGAAGGACCTCGTCGTCCAAAGCAACAGTCTGGATGTCTTCGCCAGGACCTTCTCTCCCACCTTCACCGCCGGCCCCGTGCGCATGGTCAATACCTACACCCTAGGCGATCAATACGCTTCCCGCGTCTCCTCCGTCGCCAACAATTACCTGGCCGTCTGGACCAGCATGGGCCAGGACGGCTCCTGGGAAGGCGTCTATGGCCAACTCCTCAACCAGGACGGCTCCCCCAACGGTTCCGAATTCCGCCTCAACACCACCACCGTGGGCCGCCAAATGCACGGCAACGTCGTCTCCGACAACACCGAACGGTTTCTTTCCCTCTGGACCACTTTTGGCAACCTCAGCACCGGCTTCGACGTCCATGCCCAGCTCGTCGCTCCCAGCACCTACATCGCCTCCGCTCCCATCTCCACCGTCTTTTCGCGTCCGGCCTCCGACCCCTTTGCCATGGTCCTGCCCGCTTCGGCAAATCCCCTGTCGCCTCTGGCCCCCGCCGACACGAATAGCACCAGTCCCTCCGTCGCCGCCCAGTTCAATCCCGTCCTCGACCCGCTTCCCGCCCTGCTGCCCTTGTCGGGCAACGCCCCATCGAACGCCATTGCCCAGGCACAGGGCGCCTACAGCGGCCTCATTTACAACACGAACGTCACCGTCCCCACTTCCGGCTACTTCACCGCCAAGACCACCGCCAAAGGCGCCTATAGCGCCAGCCTCCTGATCGCCGGCCGCACTTACCCGCTGTCCGGCCAGTTCAGCCCCTTTACCGGCCTCGCAACCAACACCTTCCACCTTGTTTCCGGCCGTTTGCTCACCGTGCGCCTCCGCCTGGACCTCTCCGGCACAGACCGCCTCCAGGGCGTCATTACAGACAGCCTCTCGGCTTACGTCGCCCAGTTGGACGCGGACCGCCTTATCTTCAGCGCGGGCTCGAATCCCGCCCCTCAGCGCGGCTCTTATACCATCGCCATCCCGCCCGATTCCTCCGGCCCTGCCGGTTACGGCTACGGAACGATGACCGTTTCTTCCGCCGGCCTCGTCCAGTTGACCGGCACCCTTGCCGATGGCACGAAACTCAGCCAGAAGAGCGCCCTCTCCAAAGACGGCCTCTGGCCGCTCTATGCCTCCATTTATGGAGGCGCCGGCGCCGTCATCAGTTGGATGCAGTTCAACACGAACATCCCCGAAAGCGACCTCAGCGGCCAGTTCGTCTGGATCAAGCCGTCCGGCCTCTCGTCCAAGTCCTTCCCCGGAGGCTTCACCAATTCTGTCCAAGCCGTCGGTTCCCTCTTCACTCCCGCCGCCGCCGGCCCCCTGCTCAATCTCACCAATCTCGACTTGGTATTCAGCGGCGGCGGTGTTCAGGTTCCTTTTACGAATGCCTTCACCCTCGACGCCCAGAACCGTGTGAAGCCGGCTCCGGGCAGTCGCCTCAAACTCACTTTCTCCCCGTCGTCCGGGATCTTCACCGGCAGCACGGTCAATCCCGAGACCGGTCAGAGCCTCTCCTTCCAGGGTGTCGTCTATGAAAAGGCCGCCAACGGCGCCGGCCTCTTCCTGACGCCCAACCAGAGCGGGCAGGTCTATCTGGCTGCGCCCCCCTCCGCCCAATGACCCTCGCCCATCCACCAGCCAAACAGTGCATTAAGGATTTTACTATGTTGCGAAGATTCAAGCACCTCTTCGGCGCCGTCTGCCTCATGGCCGCCGTTCAATGCGCCTCCGCCTTTTCCTTCTACGGACCCTTCGAGCCGTTCGAGATCGCATCCCTGGGTTATGGCACCCTCGATTTCAGCGCGCCCCATAACATCGGCGAAGAGTACCGCTGGAATGTCCCCGTCCTCTATTACACCTACGATCAGACCTTCCTGGACTACTTCGGTTCCGACGGTGCCGCAGCGGGCGATGCCGCTTTCGCCATCCTCAACAATTCCCTCACGAACGTCAGCTCCTGGAGCGAAACCCTCGATGAAATCCCCCTCGAGTCCAAGCAGTTGAATTACACCGCCGCCGCCCTCCACCTCTTCGACCTCAAGTCCTTTACCCTGCAAAGCATGGTCACCGAGCTTTGCCTCTCCGATCCCGTGGCGTTCACCTGGACCCTCCGTACCCGCGTCCTCCCTCCCGGCGCCGCTTGCCCCGATTACGAATACACTGTCATCCAACGCAATTTCGACCCCGTCACATGGGACCCTTCCGCCTACGTCAACGGCGTCCTCTACACCTATTGGATCGATGAACTTTGCCCCCCCCCTACAAGCGAGGATGAAGCCGTCACCGTCCCTACCTCCACCGACCCCTTGGCCCTGGCCGCCAGCCCCGTTGCCAGGGTTTCCCAGATATACTCCTCCTTTGACTATTATGGCTTTTACTTCACCGGTCTGACTCGCGATGACATCGGCGGCCTCCGCTACCTCCTCAACACCAACAATGTCATCCTCGAGAACGCCGGGAGCGGCACGCTCACCTCGATCACCAACTCGACCAGCCAACTGCTCTACACCTCAAACCTGACCGCCCTCGCCCAACTGGCCCTCACCAACAGCGACGCCCAGCTCGCCACTCTCTACCCCGGCTTGGTCTTCAGCGCCCCCGCCACCAATTACCCCGCTATCGTCACCAATAGCATCGTCACCACCAATTACTACACCTCCCCTTACGGCCCATTGACCAATTCCGTCACCAACCTCGTCTATACCACCAACTACACCCTCTCCGTCCAGCTCGACTATATCCACTTCTTCGGAAATCTGGAGGCCGTCGTTTTCACCAACGGCGCCTGGACCACTTTCCCTGTCACCGAACTCAATTCCTTCATCCACCCCCAGATCAACGCCCTCCAGACCATCAGCATCAGCCCCACCAACACTCCCGACGCTCCCTACGGCCAGCCGGCATCCCTCACAAACGTGAGTGAAAAGGTCTTCATCACCAATAATGTCGTCGGCGAGTTCTTCATTGCGACCAGCAACTACTGCAATATGCTCATCCTGGCCAACGAGTTGACTGAGACCAACGCCGAAACCAACCTCATTTACTCCGTCACCAACTACGTCTCCTACACCAATTCCAGCTCGAGTACCAACACCTCCGGCAGCACCAACATCGAGATTTATACCAAGAACCTCATCACCTACTACACAAACCACGTTTTCCTCGCCCTTCCGGTCTCTTGCGTGGGCACCAACATCTCCCTCCGCGAAGGGATTAACACCATGCAATTCGTCCGCCGCGATTATGATTCCCTCCTCAATCGCTTCTGGTCGCCTATAACCAACACCTTCACCGCGGTGACCGTGACCAACAACGCCACCTATCTCGAGACCATCTCCCGTGTCGTTACTGCCCCTGACATAGTCCTTTCGGCCGCGGACCTCCAGGTGCCTCCAACGGCTTTTCCCGTCATCAACACGAGCGTCGACAGCACGCAACTGGCCTTCCAGACCAACGGCATCGTCGGCAACCCTCTCGGCGCCGTCTATGGTCCCGGCACCGTCGCCATGGCCGCCCAAGGCAATCCAACGATTTACCTTGTGTTCAACAAGGTCGGCCAGCTCCTCTACAATTTCGGTCCTACCACCATAGACGAGGCCACGGCGACTCCGAACTTCGTTTGGGGCTCGTTCGACGGCACCACGAATCCCCCCGTGGTCTATCCTGTCGGCACCAGCCTCACCAATTTCGTGGGCCAAATCGTCCTCCAGACCTTCCCAACCGCCCTCCCGGTTGGCTCGGTCGGCGTCCCCTATGCGTTCGCTTACGCCAACGCCGCCTCCGGCCTGAGCTATACCAACTCCTTCTCAGGCGCCGGCGGCCAGGCGCCTTACACCTTCTCCCTCGCCACTGGCTCCACCCTGCCTCCCGGCCTCTCCCTTACTGCCAGTGGCGCCCTGTCCGGCAGTCCTACCGCCCCGGGCTCCTTTGCCTTTACCATCCAAATGACAGACGCCGGCCAGCGGTTCATCGATACCCCTTACTCCATCACCATCGAACAGTAGGACCCATGCGCCAGAAAACCATATACGCGGCGGAAATCCGGGAATCGGAGAGAGAGAAAATCCGAAATCCGAAATCCGAAATCCGAAGGAAATCCGAAATCCGAAATAGGAAATCGGTCCCTTCTTCGGTCCGGTGGCTGCGTGGTGCGAATGCCTCCCTTTCACTCAACATCGAGTGCGGAACCAATGCTCAAAAATCCCCATATCTCGCCCTTCGGATTTCGGATTTCCTTCGGATTTCGGATTTCGGATTTCGGATTTTTTCGCGCTTTGCACCCTCGTCACTTCTCAGTCGTCCTAATAGTATGAAATCTCGCTTTCTCCCTCTATTGTTCGTGCTCTGCGTCGCCCTTGCCTTGCCTGCGGCCGGACAGCCCGCCCAGTTCTATGTCAACGACGCCATCGTCCAGGCCCCGCCCCAGATACCGCCTCAGATCGATGCCATCAACTTTGTCAACAATAACTTCTTTTCCATCACCTTTACCAACCTCGACTATTCCGGTGATACCCTCACCTATAACCCCGTCCTGTTCCAGCCCGTCGATACCCTCAACTTCACCAATTTCTCCTACATTGCTATCAACCCGGGCATCAATTTCCTCACTGTCCCTTCTTCGACCGGTCAAGAACGGATGGCGGCTAACTTCTTTAATCCCGGCGTCATCTATGTCGGCAGCGACACCAACCTCATCACGGTCGGCCCAACCAGCCTTGTGTACGGCGGCCTGGCCGAGATGCGCGTTCAAGCCACCAATATCTTCAACCCGGGTGCCATCGTCGTCGGCTACGACGGCCTCTGCAGTTTCAACGGCCAAACCGTTGACCTGAGCCGTGGCTCGCTCGTGATGACCAATTCCGGCACCAGCCTCTACAACTCAGTCAACAGTGTCACCCTCTACAGCATGAGCTTGTTCAATGCCGGCATCTTCGACGGGTACTGGGCGGTGGGCACCAATGGTTTCGACCTCTACGATCAGTTCGTCATCCCCCCGCCGCAGACGCCCTTTCATCTCGTCACCACGCGCGACTACGCCCAGTACGATCAGGATCTGACTCTCGCCGCCA
>CAZZFF010000199.1:0-7529 GCA_964653485.1 uncultured Verrucomicrobiota bacterium
GAGGTGGCCTTTAAGGCGGCACACAAGCTGGGGAACCCTATTTTCGCGTTGGAGACCGACCTGCAGAGCATAAAAAGGCGGCTGCAAACGCATCCAGACCAGGCTTTTGCGGTGGCCCTGGAAATGGGGTCCTCGATCGAAAAGGCCAAGACGATTATTGAGCAGTTCAAATCTCTCACCCGTGCCCAAAAAATCTCAGTGCGCCCTGTCGATCTTGTGCCCCTTATCAAGGGCGCGTCTCATGTCGCGGAGGAGAAGGGCGTCCGGGTTGGAATCTCAGCGCCAGAGAAACCCCTGCACGCGCGTGCCGATCCGGTCCGCATGACCGAGTGTTTTGACGAACTTTTCGCGAACGCTCTGCACTGGCTTGACAAGCCTGAAAAGCGGATCGACGTGGCGATCGATGCTCCGAAAAGGGAACTTTTGCCCCCAACGCTGCATGGGGCGAAAGAATATGTCCGAGTCGTATTTCGGGACAATGGGTCCGGTGTCCCTCTCGACAAGAAGGACGATATCTTCGCGCCGTTCTACACGACCTACGCGCACGGAACCGGTCTCGGTCTCTCCCTAGTGCAGCGCGTGATCGAGGGGCACGGTGGGTTGATACGAGAGACCGGCAAGCCGGGGGACGGTGCTACATTCGAGTTGTACATCCCCCAAGCCGCGCCGGCGAGCAAAGTGAGTTGAGCTATGCCCAATATCCTCATAGTTGACGACGAGCCGCAGAACCTCAAGGCCCTCAAACGGGCCTTGGCCGACAGAAGCCCGGGCTGGACAGTTTGCACCGCAGGGAGCGAAGCCGAGGCTCTGGCGCTGCTTGGCCGGCAGCCATTCGACGTCGTCATTACCGATCTGGTGATGGCTACGGAGCAGAGCGGAATGGAGGTCTTGCGCCAGGCCAAGGCGAAAGATCCTTTCAGCATGGTGATTCTGATCACGGCGTTTGAAAAGCAGTTGGACAGATACCGAGCGTTCGAGCTGGGCGCCTTCGATTGCGTCCAGAAGAACACGCCTAACGTGATCGCCGCCGAGGAGATCTATATCAAAGCGCAGGCAGCCCTCCGATTTCGCGAACTCACCCTGGAGCAGATCGAGAACCAAAAGCGGCTCGCGTTCCTCAGGCGGTATTTTGATCCGCGCGTGTTCGGCGTGCTCGAGAAAGACCCCGAACTGCTGAATATCCGCAATGGTACGATCACTGTGTCTTTCTGGGACATACGGGGTTTTTCAAGACTGTGCGAGAGCCTCAAGGCCCACCCCGCCTTGGTGGCTCGCTTCCTCAGAGATTTCTCCAAGGAGGCGGCCGAAGTCATCTTCGAACACCATGGAGTGTTGGATAAGTACATCGGTGACGGCGTCATGGGGCTCTTCGGGGCAATCAACCACCGCAATGATGAGGGGCGGCAGGACGCCATCCACGCCGTGGGCGCAGCTATGGGCATGATGGGGCGGTTCAACGCCCTCTTGGCAACTTGGACGGAGCAGTTCACGCTCTACACCCCGCAAGCGGTGGAATTGGGGCTGGGGTGTGGAATCCACACCGGAGAGGCGCTGGTCGGCAATGTGGGAACCGAGTTGCGCGATCACTACACCGCCCTTGGGCCGAACGTCAACTTCGCCCAGAGAATCGAAGCACGTTCGGGCAAGAGCCAGATATTGATCTCTTCGTCCACCGCGGCACGGGTCAAAAGCCATTTCGATCTTCAGGAGCTTGAGGTCATCAGGGATGTTAAGAACATTCCCGGGGAGTTTCGGATCTACTCGGTTCTCGCGCCGAGGGCCCACCCTAAGTAGGCCCAGATTGAAGGGGTGGAATCTGGTTCAGCGTAGGCTGGCCCCGGTTTGAGATGGCGCACGACGGCAAACCGCCATCCAGAGCAACGTCGTCCTGGAATCATGCCTCTTCATAAATCGTCAGTGCCTCACGCAGCACTTCCTGGCGGAAATGTTTGCTTAACCATGCTGGCGTGTTGAAATCCACCTTGTGCCCAAGGATTCTCGCCAGTTCCTCTCCATAGCCAAAAAACTTCAATCCAGGATGTGCATCGGGCAGAAACTCGACCACCACATCCACGTCGCTCCGTTGCGGATCAAAATCCCCTCGCAGCACCGAGCCGAACAGGCTCAACCTGCGAATCATCCGCTCACGACAGAAGGCGGCGATTTTCTCGAGGTCTATCGCGATCGGCAGTTCGGCAACGCTCATGCAATCATTCTCGCCAAAATCGCCGTTTTATGCAACCCGCCGCCTCACGAACAGGATTTGAGTCGCCAGGCCGCAGCTAAGCCCGTATTGTGCCCGTTGGCTATGAGTTATCTAACCTTGGAAGTGGAAGTCGACCACGGCCGAATCGTTCCGGCCGAGCCTGAGAAGTTGCCCGGGAAGGAATGGATGGCGATTGTGCGTGATGCACGGCTGTGATCTGTAAACCATGGGCGCATGATTCATCTTAGCGCCGACTTCGAGACCTTCACTCGGTACGGGTTGGCTCCGGCTTAGGCTGCTCGCCCGCAAGAACCTGATTTCCCAATGTCCGCAAATCAAAGCAATAATCCGAACCAGCCCGATCTGCCCATTGGCAACCCCGGCCAAGGCGGCCCGGGCGCCGAAAAGCCCGCTGACGCCAAAGTGAACAAGAGCGAAGGTTCCTTGCCGCAACCCTCCCCGGATGGCAATGGCAACGGCAAGGGCAACGGTAAAGGCCATATCCAGGCCCAGGAAGCGGTCGCGCCCGTGGTCCCGCGAGTGTTCAACCCGGGCGACCTCGATCAACCGCTGCATCGGCGCGTGGACCGCAGCTTCCTGGATTACGCCTCCTATGTCATTCGCGACCGGGCCATCCCCAATGTGGCGGACGGTCTCAAACCGGTGCAGCGGCGCATCCTCTGGGCGATGCGTCAGTCGGATGACCGGCGGTTCACCAAAGTGGCCAACGTCATCGGCGACACCACCAAATACCACCCGCACGGGGATGCCTCGATCGGCGACGCCCTCGTCGTGCTGGCCAACAAGCGTTACTTGATCGAACGCCAGGGCAATTACGGCAATATTTATACCGGCGACCCCGCCGCCGCCCCGCGTTACATCGAGTGCCGGCTGACCGAGTTGGCGCGGACGGAGGTCTTCAACGAAGAACTGACCGAAATGGTCCCCAGCTACGACGGACGCAAACAGGAGCCGGTCACCCTGCCCAGCAAACTCCCGTTGCTGCTCATGCTCGGCACCGAAGGCATCGCCGTCGGGATGGCTGCCCGCATCCTGCCCCACAACTTCCCCGAGTTGCTCCAGGCGCAGATGGCTATCCTGCGAAACCAGCCCTTCAAGTGTCTGCCCGACTTCCAGACCGGCGGCCTCATGGACGCCCGCGAATACAAGGACGGCGCCGGCCAGATCAAGGTCCGCGCCAGGATCAAGGTCAAAGACGAATCCACGGTCGTAATCAAGGAAATCCCTCCCAACACGACCACCGATTCCCTGACCGCCTCGATCGAGGACGCCTCCCGGAAAGGCAAGATCAAGGTCAAGAGCATCAACGACTTCACCGCCGAGGAGGTCGAAATCGAAGTCAAGGCGGCCACGGGGCTGAGCGCCGAACAACTGGCCGACGCCCTCTACGCCTTCACCGATTGCGAGACCACCATCGCCAGCCGCATCGTGGTCATCAAGAACAACCGTCCCGTCGAGATGACCGTCTCGGACATCCTGCGCGAAAACACCGCCCAACTGGTCGAACTCCTCAAACGCGAACTCGAACTCAAGGCCGCCCAACTCCAGGAAGAACTCCATGCCCGCACCCTCGAACGCATCTTCATCGAGGAGCGCATCTACAAACGGATCGAGCAATGCCGGACCAATGAGGCTGTCCGAGCGGCCGTCTATGACGGGTTCAACCCGTTCCGGAGGGAACTGGCCCGCGAACTCTCCGATGCCGACGTCGAACGGCTGCTCACGGTGCGCATCCGCCGCATCTCCCTGTTCGACATCAACCAACACCGCCAGGAGATGGACAAGCTCAAGGGCGACCTGGCCGACACGCGCAAGAACCTCAAGAACCTCACCCAATACGTCCTCGCTCACCTCGAAGCGCTCCTCGCCCAATACGGCCCCCTCTATCCGCGCCTCACGAAATCCAGCCGCTACGATGAGGTGGATGCCAGGGAAGTCGCCTTCAAGGCCTTTAAGGTGGCCTACGACCCCGAATCCGGTTACCTCGGTCACAAGGTCTCCGGAGACGAGTTCCGCGTCGACTGCACCAAATTCGACAAGCTCCTCCTGGTCTTCAGGGACGGCCACTTCCAGGTCGTCGAACTGCCCGAGAAGCTCTTTGTCGGCCCCGACCTCATTTATTGCGGCCTGCCGGAACGGGACCGGACGTTCACCCTGGCCTACACCAATCGCGAGGCCACGTTCCTAAAACGCTTCACCTTTGGAGGCACCATCCTCGATAAAATCTACCATTGCATCCCGCCGAAATCTCGAGTCCTGTTCTTTGAACCCGACACTCCGGCCGAGCTGTTTATCAAGTATAAAGCGGCCCCTTACCAGAAGATCAATCAGCAGACCTGCAACCCCTCCGAGGTCGAGATCAAAGGGCCAAAAACGCGCGGCAGACAACTGTCAATAAAAGACGTCGCCGCCATCAACAGCAAGCCCCCTCGCGGCTGGGACGCGGAGGCGCCGACCACCCGGCTGCAATTCCTCTAGCTCACTGCACGTCAAAATTCATGGACGCCACCGGCTCGCCCTCGGCTCGGAGGGTCGCCACGTAGGTGCCGCTCTTGAGGTCCTCCGGGACGAAGTAATACTTGGAGCCTTGCCGCATAAACTCGCTCACATGCCACACCGAGCGTCCGGTAATCGCCTCCTCAACCCACACCGTCCCCACCTTCTGACCCCACATGCAATGCTTGGGCAAGTCCACCACAATCGCCGGCTGCTCGCCCGGCTCAAATGTGATCAGCCGGGGCGCATTGGCGTCACGCATAACGGCAGCCCGGGTGGCATATACCTTCACTGACTTGCAGCCCGGCAACAGCGCCAGCACTAAAGCCAGCAGCAGCACTCGCACACAATTCGTTCTCATGATGGTTAGATCCGCCGGCCCGGCTGGCTCCATTCTCAACGCCCGCCGCGCCTGACTCGCGCAATACTAACGGGTGTCCGTCAAATGACAAGCAACCGTGCGCCCCGTGAAAAAAGGTGCGGGCCCGGAGGCGGGCAAGATGATGACCGCCCCTCCCACCCGCTACTTCCGCTCCGGGGCTGCCGCAGGGCTTGCGGGGGCCTTGTAAAGCCCCGCCTTGATGAACGGCTCCAGGTAGGCTCCGTAGCCGGCCTTTTCCATTTGCTCGACGGGGACAAACCGCAGCGACGCCGAGTTGATGCAGAAGCGCAAGCCGGTGGGCGCGGGGCCGTCGTTGAAAACATGGCCCAGGTGGGAGTCGGCCGTCTTGGACCTCACCTCAGTCCGGTCCATCCCGTACGAGACGTCCTCGCGCTCGACGACTTCCCCCTTTTCCAGCGGGCGCGTGAAACTTGGCCAGCCGCAGCCTGAGTCGAATTTGTCCAGCGAACTGAACAGCGGCTTGCCCGAGACGACGTCCACGTACAGCCCGGGTTTCTTGTTGTCATAATAGGCATTCCGGAACGCCGGCTCGGTCGCGGCGTGCTGCGTCACCTCGAACTGCGTCGGCGTGAGCTTTTGCCTGAGTTCGCTGGCGGATGGTTTCTGGAACGTCTTCATAACGGCATTGGTGGCCGGAGGCGGCGCGGCCAATTGCGCCAGGCCGCCGCTTTGGGCGCGGACCTCAACGCCGCCGCTCAGCCAAAGGGCGGCTAACGCGACCGCCCCCCCGACACACCCGGTCAAATTCGCCTTCATGCCCAAACATTAGCTCACTTGGCCGGACATGCCAAATGCTGTGAACAACCTGTGAGCAACTTCCGGCAATTCCCTTTTGACTCCGCGGGGAATCACCGGATTACTTGTCAGATGCGAAGCAAAGCGCCAGAGAAAATCGGAGTCCCCTCGCCGCACAATTGGCGAACCACGGACGAAGAGGAAATCAACCGCCGACGCGCCCGAGCGCAGACGGAAGACTTCCGAATCTCGAACATCGACGCGCGCCACCCCATCTTCTCGAATTTCCGCGTCAGCTCCGGCAGCGGCATGACCTATTCGGTCGAAATCCGCGATGTCAGCGGCCGGCATTTTGCCTGCGATTGCGTCGACTTTCGCATTAACGGGCTGGGCACCTGCAAACACATCGAGGCGGTGCTCCTGCACTTGCGGGGCCGCTTCAAGCGCCTGTTCCAGGCAGCCGTCAATGGGGCTTCGCCCCGGCTGGACGTGGTGCCGGACGCGGGGACCGGTTCGCTCCGCCTGGTCAAGGGCCAGAGGCCCCTGCGACCGGTGTTGAGAGAGTGGTTTGACGAGGACGGGGCGCTGTGCGCCGGTTCGCCCGAAGAGGCGGTCGAGGCTCTCCGCCAGCTTGGCACGGACAAGGTGCCCGAACTGCGCCTGTCCCAGGAACTCGAGTTGTGGCTCCAGGCGCGCCGCCGCGCCCAGGAACGCAAGGAACTCCGGCGGGAGTACGAAATCAAAGTCCAAAGCGGCGAATGGCCGCTGCACGAGACCAAGGTGCCCCTCTTCCCGTATCAGCGCGAAGGGATGCTGCACCTGGCCTTCACGGAGCGCGCCCTGCTGGCCGACGAAATGGGCCTGGGCAAGACCATCCAGGCCATCGCCGCTTGCGCCCTGCTGCATCGCCTAAACCAGGCCAACCGTGTCCTGGTGGTCACGCCCGCCTCGCTGAAAACCGAGTGGGAGGAGCAAATCCAGCGGTTCACCACACTGCCCTGCCAGCTTGTCTTCGGCGGACGCGCGGTCCGCCTCAAGGCTTATGAGGCCGCGCCGTTCTTCACCCTCGTCAATTACGAACAGATGCTGGCCGACTCCCTCGAAGTCAACCAGCGGTTGCAGCCGGACATCATCGTGCTGGACGAGGCCCAGCGGATCAAGAACTGGAGCGCGAAAACGACCCAGGCCGTAAAACGGCTGCGCAGCCGTTATGCGTTCGTGCTCACGGGCACCCCCATCGAGAACCGCATCGACGAAATCCATTCCTTGATGGACTTCCTGGAACCGTCTGTCCTGGGCCCGCTCTTCCGGTTCAACCGCGAGTTCTACGATCTGGACGACCGGGGGCGCCCCGTGGGCTACCGCAACCTGGACAAGCTCCACGACCGCATCCGGCCTTATATGCTGCGCCGGCGCAAGGCCGACGTGGAAACCGAATTGCCCCCCCGCACCGACCGCAATTTCTTCGTCGCCCTCAGCGCGGAACAGCAGGGTGAATACGAAGCGCACGCGGGCGTGGTGGCCCGCCTGGCCGCCATAGCCCAACGCCGCCCTCTTACCCAGCAGGAACAAGACAAGCTCCTGCGCCACCTGGCCATGATGCGGATGGTCTGTGACACCAATTACATCCTGGATGCCACACAGCGCGAGTGCCCCAAATTGGGCGAA
>CAZZFF010000200.1:0-7453 GCA_964653485.1 uncultured Verrucomicrobiota bacterium
AGCGCCCCCTGCTTCACTTTTCTTGGAGAGCTGGGAAACTAGGCGAGGATCAGGGCCTACCGCTTGACGATTGGTTTGACAGGCTCCAGTATTCATTGCCGCGGGTTGGTGATATGCGGGTAAGTGACAGGTTTGCAGGCTATGAACAGTCCACATAATCTCTTTGGCGCGCTGCGGGAATTCGAGACAGGGGAAGGCGGGCGGGGTGCATTTTACTCGCTGCCCCGTCTGGAGGAGGCGGGAGTGGGGCCGGTGTCGCGGTTGCCGGTCTCGATTCGGCTGGTATTGGAGTCGGTGCTGCGCAATTACGACGGCAAGCGGGTGACAGAGCAGGCTGTGCGCGCGCTGGCCAATTGGGACCCCGGGGCGAGGCGGGCGGAGGAAATCCCGTTTGTGGTCGCGCGGATCGTCCTGCAGGATTTTACGGGGGTGCCGTTGCTGGTGGACCTGGCGGCGATGCGCTCGGCGGTGGCGCGCCTGGGCAAGGACCCGAAGGTCATCGAGCCGCTGGTGCCGGTGGACCTGGTCGTGGACCACTCGGTGCAGGTGGACTACTTTGGGACGGCGTCGGCGATGGAGCAAAACCTGGAGATGGAATTTCACCGCAACCGTGAGCGGTACCAGTTTTTGAAATGGGGGATGCAGGCGTTCCAGACCTTCAAGGTGGTGCCGCCCGGCATCGGCATCGTCCACCAGGTCAACCTCGAGTACCTGGCCAAGGGAGTGTTGAGCCGCCCCTGGATGCTTAACTCCCAAGCTTCGACGCTTTATTATCCGGACACGCTGGTAGGCACCGATTCCCACACAACGATGATCAACGGATTGGGCATCGTCGGCTGGGGCGTCGGGGGGATTGAAGCGGAGGCGGGGATGCTGGGCCAACCGGTTTATTTTCTGACGCCGGACGTTGTCGGGGTGTGCCTGAGCGGCTCGTTGCGGGAGGGCCTGACGGCGACTGACCTGGCGTTGACTCTCACCCAGATGCTGCGCAAGGCGAAGGTGGTGGGCAAGTTCGTGGAGTTTTACGGTCCCGGCGCGGCGGCGCTGCCGGTCGTGGACCGGGCGACGATTGCCAATATGGCCCCGGAATACGGCGCGACGATGGGCTTTTTCCCGATCGACGGCGAGTGCGTGAATTACCTGCGCGCTACGGGGCGCAGCCCGGAGCTTTGCCGGGCATACGAAGGCTATTACCGCGCGCAGGGTCTCTTCGGCATGCCCGCCAAAGGCCAAATCGAGTACTCGGTCGAGCTGGAACTGGATTTGGGGTCCGTGACGCCCAGCGTGGCGGGACCGAAGCGGCCGCAGGACCGGATCGATCTGCCGCGGCTCAAGGGGGAATTTGTGGCGGCATTGGGCAAGCCGGTCACGGAGAACGGCTTCGGAAAGACGGCGGCGGACGTGGACAAGAGCGTGGCTGTGAGCCTCCAGGGGATGAACAGCGGGCCAAGCGCGAACCCGGCTGGCGCCACGGCGGTCCCGACCGAGGCCCGGATTCGCAACGGTAGCGTGCTGATTGCCGCGATTACCAGTTGCACGAACACGAGCAACCCTTCGGTCATGCTGGCGGCGGGGTTGCTGGCGAAAAAGGCCGTGGAGCGGGGGCTCCGGGTGAGCCCGCTGGTCAAGACGTCGCTGGCGCCCGGTTCGCGGGTGGTGAGCGATTATCTGGCCAAGACCGGTTTGCAGTCTTACCTGGACCAGCTTGGTTTCAACCTGGTCGGTTACGGTTGCACGACGTGCATCGGCAACTCCGGGCCTCTCGCGGCGCCGGTGGATGAGGCGCTAGGGAAGTACGATCTGGTGGCCGCCTCGGTGCTCTCCGGGAACCGCAATTTCGAGGCGCGCATCCACCAAAACATCAAGGCCAATTTCCTGATGTCGCCGCCGCTGGTGGTGGCGTTCGCGCTGGCGGGACGGGTGGACATCGATTTAAGCCACGAACCCATCGGCAAGGGGAAAGACGGGCGCGAGGTGTTTCTCAAGGACATCTGGCCGAGTTTGGGGGAAGTGCGCGACCTTCTGCAGGCCGCTCTGAAGCCGGAGGTGTTCCGCAGGCTTTACCGCGATTTCGCGGGCCAGAACCCGAAGTGGAACGAGATTCCGGCGCCGGAAGGGGCCGTTTACCAGTGGGATGATCGGAGCACTTACATTCAGGAGCCACCGTTCTTCACTCACTTCGGCCCCAAACCGGGTGGCATCGGGGAGATCAAAGGCGCGCGCGCCCTCGGGATTTTTGGGGACAGCGTCACCACGGACCACATTTCCCCCGCGGGCAGCATCAAGAAGAGTTCTCCGGCGGGCAAATACCTGATCGAACACGGGGTCGCTTTCGAGGACTTCAACAGCTACGGCTCGCGCCGTGGCAACGACCGGGTGATGACCCGCGGCACGTTCGCGAATGTCCGCATCAAGAATCTCATGGCGCCCGGCACGGAAGGCGGGGTGACGCGGTGTTTTGCCCGGGCGTGTCCGTGCGCGCCGGGCGAGGTGGCGTCGATCTACGACGCCGCGATGGCTTACCAAAAGGAAGGGACGCCGCTGCTGATTATCGCGGGCCAGGAATACGGGACCGGCAGTTCCCGCGATTGGGCCGCCAAGGGCGCGGCTTTGTTGGGCGTCAAATGCGTGGTTGCCCAGAGCTACGAGCGCATCCACCGGTCCAACCTCGTCGGGATGGGCGTGCTTCCACTCCAGTTCAAGGAGGGCCTCAGCGCCAAGGTGCTCAAGCTGGACGGCTCCGAGACGTACGACGTACTGGGCTTGGGCCAGGACCTCAGGCCGCAGCAGGAGATCACACTCCGAATCACCCGCGCCAACGGCCAGGTGGAGAGCGTCCCCGTCACGTGCCGTATTGATACGCCGGTCGAAGTCGATTATTACCAGCACGGGGGGATACTTCCGTTCGTGCTGAGGCAGTTGGTGAGGTAAGGAGCCGTCGAGAAATAACGGTGGCAAGCTGCCTCGGTCATTTGCCGTCCAACCGCGGATATGCGCCTTGCCTCAGTTTTGCGGAATTCATAGGCTCAGGTCATGAAACCAATCGGTCACTGGAACAGACCTCCCGCTCATCGCCCACTTTGTCTTCCCACCCTTGAAGGGCCCTTCGTGCGCCGGCTCGGATGGCTGGGAAGGCGGGGGCTTGCGGCGGTGGTCGCATTGGCCTGCCTTTCGGGCCAGGCCGGATCGGCGACGGTCCAGGCCGAGGAATTGCGGGCGGGGTGCGCCAGGGTGGATGTCACTCCTCCCCAGCCTGTCACGCTGGAGGGGTATGCATCGCGCAAGGAGCTTTCACGGGGCGTTCACGACCCGATCAGCGCGCGCGCGGCCGCCTTCGAGCAGGGCGGTCATCGGATCGTGCTGGTGTCGCTGGATAATTGCGGCTTTTACAACGGCACCGCCGCCCCTCTCCGGATGGCCATCCTCGACGCGTGCAGTCTGAACCCCGCCGAGCTGTTTCTGTGCGCCATCCATACGCACAGCGCGCCCACGCTGACGCTCAACAGCGAGCAAGGGCACGCCAACAACGTCGAATATACAAAGATGCTGCAAGGCAAGCTCGTCGAGGCCGCCCGGAGCGCCCTGGACCGCCTGGCACCCGTGCGGGTGGGATTCGGTTCAGGCTCCTGCCCTATCGGCGCCAATCGCAGGGAGGTAGTCCAGGGAGACGATGGCAAGCCTTATATCGTGCTCGGGCGCAATCCCTCGTTGCCCATTGATCGCGAGGTGCAAGTGCTCAAGCTGGTGAGGCCGGGGCAAACCCAACTAGCCGGCGCCCTCTTCGCCTTCCCGACCCATAGCACCTCTTTGGGGCCAAGGAACTATCTCATCAGCGGTGATGTCCATGGGTTGGCCGAGCAATTCCTGGAGAGCTACTTTGGCGCGGACGTAGTCGCGCCCGGGTTCGCGGGCGCTTCGGGGAACATCGATCCCTGGTTCCGCGTCGCTCCGGAGTTCAAGACCACCAATGGGTGGCTGCCAGGCCCGGTCTTGCTGGGGACGTTCCTGGGCGAAGAAGTGGCGCAGGTGCTCGACTCAATCCACGGTTTCGCGACCAACGCTCCCATTAAGACCGGCCTCAAGGTGGTTGACCTGCCTGCCAAGGCGACAACCAACGCCCCTCCCGCAGCCAGCCCCACGCTGCCCTTCACCATCACCGTGGCGCGCATGGGCGACATCGCCTTCGTCGGTCTGGGAGGCGAGGTCTTCAACGAGATCGGCCTGGCGATCAAGGCAGGCTCTCCATTCCACCACACCGTCGTGCTCACCCATTGCAATGGCGCGGCGGGATACGTCCCCACGCGCTCAGCCTATCCCGAGGGCGGCTACGAAGTGCAAACCAGCCCCTTCGGGCCGGGGGCCGACGAGGTCATTTCCAAGGAAGCCATACGCATGTTGAAGCAGTTGCAATGAGGCGCCGGGAGCGGTCAGGAGATCAAGGCGCGAGCCGCCTTGGCCATTTGCGTCCAGTTCACTTGGCGACGCACAGGGCGTCGGCTTCCGGGGGCGGGGCGGGATGCTGCCGGCCCTCTTGAGGTTGGTTTCGCTCGAAAGAAGAGACCGGGACTCGCTCTTGTTCGCGGCCCCAATCGACGGCGTCATAGCCGGAATACCACCTGGGTCCCCAGTTGTTCCTCGGCGTGTCGCCTTTTCCGTTTTGAACAGTGTTCATGTATATCGAAATCCTTCGCTATTAATCTTCAAGCATTTTTCGGGCCTTCGCGAGTGAAGGCTCACCGCGGCCCGTCGCTCAATGTCCCGATGACAAAAAGCCCTAGTTTTCCCGCCCCGGTGAGGTCCCATAGCGGGTAATTCATCATGATCCCGTTCCGCAAAAAGCGCAAGTTTACAGTTTGGGCACGAAGATTCGTCACTTGCGATATTTCGTATGGTCAGGGGGGTTATAGCGGGGCTGCCATCGATGGCGGGAGCTGTGGGACATTCGCGTTGGGGGCTGCGGCTTTTCGAGGCGGCTCTTCGAGCGCGGCCGCGAGGACGGCGTCGACGTCCTCTACCGGGGTGATCTTGAGCTTCCGTTTTACTTCTTCGGGAAGCTCGGGCAGGTCCTTCTCATTGAATTTGGGAATGATGACCTGCTCGACGCCGGCACGCATCGCGGCCAGACACTTTTCTTTGAGGCCGCCGATTGGCAAAACGAGTCCGCGCAAGGTGATTTCACCGGTCATGGCAACGGTGGCCCGAACGGGCCTTTTCATGAACAGGGAAGCGATGGCGGTAAACATGGCGACGCCTGCCGACGGGCCATCCTTGGGCACCGCCCCGCTGGGGACATGGACGTGGATGTCCACGTCTTTGAAGGCGTCCGGGGGGATGCCGAGTTCCTTTTGCCGGCTGCGGACCAGGCTCAGGGCCGCCTGCACGGACTCCTTCATGATCTCCCCGATATGGCCGGTCAAGAGCACTTTGCCATTGCCCGGATAAGAGGTGGCTTCGATGTGCAGCACTTCGCCGCCGGCAGGGGTGTAGGCCAGGCCGGTGACGATGCCGGGGGCGCTGGTCTTCAAACGGGTTTCGCGGACGAACCTGGGCGGCCCGAGCATCTCCTGGACCAAAGCGGGCGTGACGACCACTTGCTCGCGCCTGCCTCTGGCGACCTCGGCGGCAACCCCGCGACAGACGGCGCCGATTTGGCGCTCGAGGTCGCGCACGCCGGCTTCGTGGGTATAATCGGAGATGATCCTGACCAGGCTGTCCGAGTTCCAGGCGCACTGGGCGGCGAGCAGGCCGTTTTCCTTGAGCTGCCGTTCGACGAGGTAGTTTGTGGCTATGGCGAGCTTTTCGCGCTCGGTATAGCCCGGGATATCGATGACTTCCATGCGGTCGCGGAGGGCGGCCGGGACGGGGTCCATGTAGTTCGCCGTGGCGATGAACAGGATTTGGGAGAGGTCGAAGGGGACATCGAGATAATGGTCCACGAAGGCGCGGTTCTGGTGAGGGTCGAGGACTTCGAGGAGGGCGCTGGCGGGGTCGCCGCGGAAATCAATGCCGAGCTTGTCGATTTCATCGAGCATGATGATTGGATTGCGAGTGCCCAGGCGCCGCAACTCCTGGATAATGCGGCCGGGCATGGAGCCGATGTAGGTCCGGCGATGACCGCGAATCTCCGCCTCGTCACGCATGCCGCCGAGACTGACGCGGGCGAACTTGCGTCCGAGGGCCTCGGCAATGGACTGGCCCAAGCTTGTTTTGCCGACGCCGGGCGGGCCAACGAAACAGAGGATTGGCCCGTGGCCGTCCGGGTTGAGCTTGCGCACGGCCAGGTATTCGATGAGCCGGCGCTTGACTTTTTCGAGATCGAAATGGTCGCGGTCCAGAATCTTCTGAGCCTGGTCGAGGTCGAGAGCATCCTGGGAGACTTTGTTCCAGGGCAATTCGGCCAAGGTCTCGATATAACCGGCGATGACGGAGAACTCCGGGCTGGCGGGGGTAATGATGCCGAGGCGTTTCAGTTCGCGCTCCGCCTGGTCCACTATCGCCTGTGGGGGTTTGGCGTCCAGGAGCCTCCTCCGAAGCTGCTCGATTTGTTCGTCGGCGCCCGACTCTCCCTCGCCGAGTTCGCGCTGGATGGCCTTGAGTTGCTCGCGGAGGTAGGCGCGGCGCTGCACGTCGGTAAACTGCGAGGCGACATCCTGCTGGAGCTTTTGCTGGAGCTTGGCAATTTCGAGCTGGGTCGAGACGCGCTGCTGGACTGCGCGAATGAGCTTCACGACGTCGTTTTCCTCCAGCAGGTCCTGTTTGTCCGCGACTTCGAGGCTGAGGCTGCTGGCGACGAAATCGGCCAACTGGCCGGGTTCCTGGATATTCATCAGAACCATCGAGGCCTCCTGGGGCACATTGGGGGTCAGTTCGATCAGCTTCGCCGCGCTCTCCCTCAAATTCCGGACGGCCGCCTCTGTCTGCTTGTCGTCCTTGGGCGGTGGAAGCATCGCGATCACCTCGATCTCGGCTCGAATGAAGGGCTGTGTCTGAACGATGCGGCGGACTCTGAACCGGCTCAGCGTGCGGACCACCAGGACGACCGCCCCATCGGGTTGGCGAAGGAGTTTGACCACCAGCCCGGCGGTGCCAACCTGATAGAGGTCGCCGGGTCCCGGCTCTTCTTTGTCGATGAGCCGCTGGGTCAGGATGCCAATGATCTTGCTTTGGGGCAGGGATTCGTCGACGAGCTTGAGCGAGGCCGGGCGGCGGACGGTCAGCGGGAGCAGCGCGCCTGGGAACGCGACGGTCCCGCGGACCGGGAGGATGGGGAGCACGTCTGGAATTCTCGGCTCGCCGGAATCCTCTTCGGGACCGTCTGGCAGCAGAATGGCGGTGCGGTCCGAATCACCTTGGCTTTCAGGCCGGGCGGCTGATTTTGCAACTGTTTCTGGGGTCATAAACCTCGTGGGGCTGAAGTGGTTTTCGGGATTCAAGTCACGGGTAGTTTCAGGAT
>CAZZFF010000201.1:0-7419 GCA_964653485.1 uncultured Verrucomicrobiota bacterium
TTTGGCACAACGATACCCGTTCCCGGGTAACAGTTACTTTTGGCGCACGGCGCGGATTCAGCGGTGCGAGGGACTCAGCACCCAAGCTCCCTGATGACGGTCTCAAACAATCTGACTTGGTCTTTTGCCGGCTGGCGGCGTTGCTCGCTCGTCGCAGATCCGGGATATGTTCCTCGCTCGCGCCTTGCCAGCCGTCAAAATCCCGGCGTGATATTGCAAACGTTATTTCGTAACGGCTCCTTATCGCGCGCACGGTCACGTCTTTGGGGGCTGGATGGCGTCGAACCTGGCCGCGGCCTCTTCCCAGGGGGCGGCCGGTCCGGGCGTGAAGGTCCTGACCTCGCTGGAGTTGCGGATGACCTCGCGCATTTCGGCCAACGTGGCCAACTCCCCGCTCGCCCGGACCTGGACGAGGAGGTTGCCCATGGCTGTGGCTTCGACGGGGCCGGTGATGACGGGCCGCTGGCAGGCATCGGCGGTGAACTGGTCGAGGATCGCGCTCTGGGAGCCGCCGCCGACGATGTGAATGACTTCGATGCGGGTGGCGGTCAATTCCTCCAGCCAGCCCAGCGCCTGCCGGTAGGCCAGCGCGAGGCTCTCATAGGCGCAGCGGACCAACTCGCCCTCGCTCCCGGGAGGAGGCTGGCCGGTTTCGAGGCAGAACCCCCTGATGGCGCCGGGCATGTCGGCCGGGTTGAGGAAGCGGGAATCGTCCGGGTTGACGAGCGAGCGCAGGGGGGGCGCCTGGCCTGCCAGTTGGGCCAGTTCGCTGTAGCCGCATTTTCTGCCGCCGACCTCGAACGCGCGTTTGCACTGCTGCACCAGCCACAGCCCCATGATGTTCTTGAGCAGGCGGTAGGTGCCGTCGAGGCCGCCTTCGTTGGTCATGTTGATCTCCAGCGCGCGGGCGGACAGGGCGGCCTGTTGAACCTCGGCCCCCATGAGAGACCAAGTGCCCGAACTCAGGTAGGCCCAATTGGCCCGGCCAGTGTTGGCCGTGGGCACCCCGGCGACCGCCGAGGCCGTATCGTGCGTCGGCGGGGCAACCACCTTCACATTGCCCAAGCCGGTCCGTTCCACCACGTCCGGGCGCAGCGCCCCCAGTTCCGTGCCGGGAGAGACGACTTTGGGGAAGATGCCCGCAGGAAGGCCGAATTTCTCCAGCAGGCCCGTCGCCCAATTGCGCTGGAGCGGGTGCATGCACTGGGTCGTTGTGCCGTTGGTGAACTCGACAACGCGGGAGCCGCAGAGCGCCCAGTGGATGAAATCCGGCATCAGCAGGAGGCAATCCGCCTGTTCGAGGAGTTCCGGTGTGTTCTGTTTGACGGCGAGCAGTTGAAAGAGGGTGTTGAACTGCATGAACTGCAAGCCGGTTTGGGCGAAAATCTCCGCGCGGGGCACCTGGCGGAATGCCTTCTCCATCATCCCGTTGGTGCGCGCATCGCGGTAATGGCGAGGCTGGCCCAGCATCTCGCCGGTCGCGCTGAGGAGCACGAAATCCACTCCCCAAGTGTCCGCCCCGACCGATACAATGGACGGGCCGTATTTTTTCGCGGCCAGAGTCAGGCCATTCTGAATCTCGGCCCAGAGCCGCATCACGTCCCATCGCATCGTGCCGGCAAGATGCACGGGACCATTGGGAAACCTATGGATTTCCTCCAGACGAAGCGTTTTGCCGTTCCAGAGGCCGGCCATGACGCGGCCGCTTTCGGCGCCGAGGTCAATCGCGAGATAAATGCGTTGGGCCATTGACATGGTTGAAGGTTGAGGGTTGAGAGATTATTTCACGGCCAAATAGTTGCCAAAGCCGACGATCACCGTTGAGAAGATGAGCATGAAAAGCCCCATTCCCAGCAGCGTTTTTGTAAAGCCGCTGCATCCTCTCCATTCGCGGAGCGCAATGCCCCACAGCGAACTGAAAATGATGATGCTGGCCATGTGCAGCGTCCAGCTAGAGAACTTGTAATTGCCCATCTGCGTTTCGCCCATGGTATAGAAAAAGAACTGCAGGTACCACGTTATGCCCGCGAGGGCGGCGAAGAAATAGTTGTTGAGCATGGGCGCCCGCTCGACCGCCGTGGCCCTTGACGGCGCCGCGAGCACCTGGACGGAGCCGCCCTGGCGGGGTCCGGCAGTCGTCCGCGGCGAGGGTTTGTGCTCAAGGTGTTCCGGACGGATTTCCGAGTTGAAGTATTGGTAGCCTGTCTTGTTCTTGAGGTTCAGGAGGACGCACCAGATAAAGTTCGAGGTGAACCCGCCCAGGAGCACTACGCAGAGCTTGGGGAGGCCCGTCCAAATCCCCTCGGTGCCGTGCGCCCTCGAGATTTCCGCGATCGGCGAAGCCGCATCCAATCCGTAGGCGAAGCTGGCGCTCATGACGCCCGAAAATGTGGCGACCATGATGCCTTTGGCGAAGTTGAACTCCTTAATCGTGGCCTTTTTCTGCTCCTCGGTCATTTCGCGTTCCTTGGACATCCCGGCCATGCCCGCGACGGCGATTCCCAGGAGACAGACCAGCACCCCAATGAGGATCACCTGGCCCGAGGTGGTGAACAGGACCTTGGAGACGAAATCCCCATGGAAAATGGGCGGCACGAGGGTCCCGAACGCCGCGCAATAGCCCAGGGCGATGCCCATTCCAAGGGACATGCCCAGGTAACGCATCGTCAGGCCGAAGGTCAGCCCGCCCAGGCCCCACATCGCCCCCCAAAAGTAGGCCCACCAGAGGCTCGCCAGCGGCGCGGAACTGATCACCTGAGGGAGGTCTTTGGTGTTTATGAAGGCGAGTATCCATGGGGCGAGAATCCAACTGAAAAAACCGCCGACGAGCCAATAAACCTCCCAGGACCATTTCTTGACCCCCTTATAGGGGACATAAAAACTGCCAGAGGCCAGACCGCCGAGCCAGTGGAACAATACACCGCGGAAGGGATTAGGAGTCATATACACGAATTCGGGCGATGCAACCGGAATCAGCGCCGTTTGGCAAGCACGGTTTCTTCGTAGCGGTTCACCTCGTCGAGCCATGCCTGGCCGGCGGGCGTGCCGAGCCTCTGGCAGTAGTAGTCCCACACGGGGCCGAAGGGCAGGACCTTTGCGTCTTCCATGAGGGCCAGACGCGAGGTGTAGTCGCCTTCCGCCTCGAAGCTCTTGAGTTTGGCTATCGGGGTGAGCAGGGCCAGCAGCAGGGCCTTGGCCATGTTGCGGGCGCCGATCACCCAGGCGGCGACGCGGTTGATGCTCGCGTCGAAATAATCCAGCCCTATGTGGACCCGGTTGGCATACCCGCCCCATACGATTTCCTGGGCGATGGCCTCGAGATCGTCGGTGAGGGTGACCACGTGGTCGCTGTCCCAGCGCACGCCGCGGCTGACGTGCAGACCGATCTCGGGCAGGAAACAGAGCACCGAAGAAATCTTGTCGGCGATGCCTTCGGTGGGGTGGTAGTGGCCGGCATCGAGCGTGAGGAGCACCTGGCGGCTCACGGCATAGCCGAGGTAGAACTCGTGCGAGCCGGGCGTGTAGCTCTCGGCGCCGATGCCGAAGAGCTTCGGCTCGACGGAATCGAGGTTGAATTTCTTATCGATCTTTTTCTTGAAGATGGCGTCGAGGGCCTCCGTGAGGCGCTCGCGCGGGCCGCGCCGGTCCGCGGGGGTATCTTTCATTCCGTCGGGAATCCAGAGGTTGGTCACGCAGGTTTTTCCGAGGGCCTTGCCGATAGCGGCGCCGATCTCGCGGCAGCGGATGCCGTGGTCGATCCAAAATCCGCGGATGGCCTTGTCCTGGCTGCTGAGGGTGAACCCGCCGGCCACTTTGGGATGCGCAAAGTAGGTCTCGTTGAAGTCCATGCCGATACGGATCGACTTGGCCCAAGCGATCCAGTTCTTGAATTGGTCGGCGGTCAACGCGTCGCGGTCCACTTTGCGGCCCTCCATTTCGGCGTAGCAGGCGTGGAGGTTGAAACGGTGGGTGCCGGGGATGAGGGAGAGGGCCTTCTCGAAGTCGGCGCGCAACTCGTGGGCCGTGCGAGCTTTGCCGGGGTAATTGCCGGTGACCGCCAGGCCGCCGCCCAATTCCTGGCCGGCGTTCTCGAAGCCGCCCACGTCATCGCCTTGCCAGCAGTGGACGGAGATGGGTATGGCGGCGAGTTGTTCGAGGGCTTGCTCGCTGTCCACACCCAGTTGGGCATAGCGTTCCTTGGCCAGTTCGTAGGACCGTTCGATGTTCCGGGTTTTGCTCATAAAGATGTCGGCCAGAATAGGTTCAACCGGGGCCGGGTGTCCACGGCAAAGCAAAAAAAGGGCAAGAATCGGCAATTCCGGTGTTGTAGTAGCGGGACTTTAGCCTGAACCTGTGGCGCGTATATGGAAACAAAACGAGATCGAAAGGCATGGCTAAGAGGCGGAACCGCGGTTTGCGAGCCGCCGCCTGAGAAAGTCAAAGCGCCGCGCCGTCTGGTGCTGCTGGGCGCCCCGGGAGTCGGCAAGGGCACCCAGGCCGAACTGCTCGCGGCCAAACTCGGCGCCTGCCAACTCTCGACAGGCGACATATTCCGCGCGGCCAAGTCCCTGGAGCCGGGTCAGCGTTCGCCGGCAATCACCGCCGCGCTGGAGTTTATGCGGCGGGGCGACCTGGTCCCGGATGGCACCGTTGTGGACCTGGTGGCAGAGCGTGTGGGGTGTCTGCGCTGCGAAAGCGGCTTTCTCCTGGATGGTTTCCCGCGCACCGTCGCCCAGGCCGGGGCTCTCGAGGAACTGTTGAAGAAGAACAATCTGAAACTCGATGGCGTCCTGAGCTACGAATTGCCGATCGAGAAACTGGTCTCCCGTTTGGCCGGCCGCCGGACTTGCCCCGGCTGCAAGGCCGTCTTTCACATCGAGACCCGCCCGCCGAAGGTCCAGGGGGTATGCGATCACTGCGGGGGCGCCCTCTATCAGCGCGAGGATGACCGCCCCGAATCCATCCGCGTGCGAATGGACGCTTACCAGAAGAGCACCGCGCCGCTCGCCGATTATTATCGCGACAAGGGCCTGCTTATCCCCATCCTGGCGGAGGGCAGCCCGGAGGACATCTTCAAGCGGACGTTGAAGGCCCTCAAGGGCAAAAAGGCGGGCGCCAAGAGCGCGGCCTGATTGCTTGGGCGGGGTGCCAAGAGCAAACCCGGCACACAAAGCTCTTGCCAGGGCGGCGTGCCCGGCATACGACTTAGCTCATGCAACGCGCTCTTGTGATGACGGTCATTGGGCAGGACCGGCCCGGGCTGGTGGATACGATTGCCGCGCTGGTGGCCGGGCATGGCGGCAATTGGCTCGAAAGCCGGATGTCGCGTCTCGGCGGGCAGTTCGCCGGCATCCTGCGTGTGGAGGTGCCCGAGGAGCAGATGGGGCCTTTAAGTCTCGCGTTGCGGGGTCTCCAGGCTCAGCAGTTGAGCGTCGTGGTCCATCCCGACCAAGCGCCTCCGGCCCGGTCCGCCCCGCGGTTGAGCCGGTTGGAGATTGTCGGCCAGGACAGGCCGGGCATCGTTCGCCAACTCTCGCATGTCCTCGCTGGCTACGGGGTCAACGTGGAGGAGCTTCACACTGAATGCGCCAGCGCCGCCATGTCCGGGGAGACCCTCTTCACCGCCAAGGCCAAACTCAGCCTGCCCCCCGAGTGCGACGTTGGCGAACTCCGCCGACGGCTGGAGAAGATAGCCGAGGACTTGATCGTCGACATCACCTTCGAGGAACTGGCCGGGGCGGTTGGGTCATTCGTCCTTCCGCGGGAATAGGGGTTCCGGGGAGCCGATGGTATGGCCGGCAGGGAGGACGCCCCAGCGGGCTGCGGCGAAGCGATCGGGGGCGCCCGGCAGGCCGAGTTGAGCATGAATCCTCGCGGCAGTGCCCGGGAGGAAGGGCCAGAGCAGGACACCGAGGATACGGCAGACCTCGGCCAGGTTGTAAAGGACCTCGTCCAGGCGCTGGGCTTTGGAGGGGTCCTTGGCCAGTTTGAAGGGCGTCGTCTGGTCCACGTATTGGTTGGCGCGGGCGACCAGGGACCAGATGGAATGGAGCGCGCCCTGGAGTTGGTTTCGTTCGAGCAAGGACCGGGTCTCAGAAATGACCTGGCCGGCTTCGGAGGCGAGTTCGCCCGAGACCGCCGGCACGACGCCGTTGCGGTACCGTTTCAGCATCGAGAGGGAGCGGTTGACCAGGTTGCCGAGGCCGTTGGCCAGTTCGGCCCTATAGCGGGCCTTGAAGCCCGCGTCGGTCCAGTTCCCGTCCGGGCCGATGTCCAGCTCGCGCAAGACGTAAAACCTGAAGGCGTCCACGCCCCATTCATCGATGACCGCGACCGGGTCGACGACGTTGCCGGTGGACTTGCTCATCCGCTGCCCGTCTTTTTGCCACCAGCCGTGAGCCAATATCTGCCGCGGAAGGGCGGCGCCCATCGCCTTGAGCATGATGGGCCAATAGACGGCGTGGAACTTGATGATGTCCTTGCCGACCAAATGGATGTCCGCCGGCCACAAGCGCAAGGCTGAATCCTGGGCTGGGGGCCCGGTCCGCAGATACTCGGGCACGCCGGCATCGCCCGCGGCAGCCGGGACGCTGATGTAGTTGGTCAGGGCGTCGAACCACACGTAGGTGACATAATTGGAATCGAAGGGCAGGGGGATGCCCCAATTGAGCCGGGCCGCCGGGCGGCTGATGCAAAGGTCTTCGAGGACGTTGTTTTTCAGGAAACCGAGAACCTCGTTGCGCCGATAGTCCGGGGCGACGAATGAGGGGTTGGCTTCGATGTGGTCGATGAGCCACTGTTGGTGGTCGCGAAGCCTGAAGTAGTAGTTCTGCTCCTGGAGGCGCACCACCTCGCCCCAGGCGGGATCGAACGAGCCGTCCGCGCGGCGGTCCTTCTCGGTGAGAAAGGTCTCCTCGCGCGACGAGTAGAACCCTTCATACATTTCCTTGTAGAAATGACCCTCGGCGTGGAGACGGGTTAGGATGGCCTGGACGGCTTGCTTATGGCGGGGTTGGGTTGTGCGGACGAAGTCGTCAATGGACAGGTTCAATTTCGCGGCCATGCCTTGCCAGATCGCGGCCAATTCGTCGCAATAGGCGCCAGGGGCCTTGCCTTCCGCCATTGCGGCCTGCTGCACTTTTTGGCCGTGCTCGTCCAACCCCGTGAGAAAGTACGCGTCGGCCCCGAGGCTGCGCCGGGACCGGGCGATGACGTCGGCGATGACCTTTTCGTAAGCGTGGCCAAGGTGCGGCCGGCCGTTCACGTAATCGATCGCCGTTGTAATGTAGAACCGCTTGTTCATTCCCCACCACTTTGGTCAACCCAACGCCCTTTGGCAATCGAATCGTGCGGCTGACGGAAGCGGCGGGTATGGTTAAAGGTGGGTGAGGCTAATTCCACAAGGAGAGCCACTGGTGG
>CAZZFF010000202.1:0-7402 GCA_964653485.1 uncultured Verrucomicrobiota bacterium
TCACAAACGCCATAGCCGGCGGCTCGAGCTTCTTCAGGTTGAAGAAGTAGCGGTCTTTGAGCCAGTCAACCCAAGCCATCGGCTGACCGCCTCCGTGCGATTGCGCGCCTTGAGTTTGACGAAGGCCAGATGTTGGACCTTCTTGAGCGAGGCGCGGCTGAGGCCAAGCTCGCCCTCGATTTCCTTGTAGGCCAGGCCCCTGGCCAGGCAGGACAGGACTTGCTCCTCCCGAGCTGTTAGCCAGGCAGCCGGGTGTTCCGGGGTCAACCGCGCGGCGAGCAAGCGCAACGATACGAAGAACTGCTCCGCATCGAGCGGCTTGAGGCAGCAGTCATCCGCCCCTGCCGCAACGGCGCGGCAGACCATCACCAGGTCCAGAAGGATGTCGCCGGCAAGGATAATCCCCAGGCCGGGCTGGCGAGCGCGGAGTGCCCGGACGCACTTGATGGCGCAAAGGTCTGGAAGCGGCGACCCGACCAGGACAATCCGGACCGCCAGCTTCGGGATGGCCTCCAGCGCCTCGGCCGCGCTCGCAAAGCAGCCGCGACATTGGAATTCAGCGCCGCTGAGAATCCTCCGGATCGTCTTCCAGGTGCCCCTGTCACCGCCGACGACAGCGACGCCCACCGGATGACACGAGTCTGCTTCTCCGGCAGCGCCGCCTTCATCCGGCCGGCACTCACCTCCCGCTCCACAAGGCGGCCCTCCCTCCTCCGGCAGCGGACCGCACTCGCGGCAGCGGCGCTCGGCGCACTGAAGGAGCAAAAGGGATTGGTCAGCGGGAGCTCTCGAAGCTCCGCTACTCATTCTGCCCGCGCACATTCCAGGCATAGTCTCTGGGTTCCAAGTTGGTACATGACTCCGAGGCCCGGTCTTTCGATAGGCTGCGCCAGTGGCAGCTCCGGAGCGCACTCTGCCCTAAAATCACGAAGGGCCCGGGCTTGGCGCACAAGTGGAGTGTTCCTTGGTTGCGGCGGTGGGCAAAATGGAGCCAATGCAGGCGCCGGAGTCAATAGAGCGTTTGTCTCCCAAATCCTCGCCTGAGATTTGCTGTAAACCGCGCAATACCGGACAGACGCGGAAACAGAGGGCCTTCCGCGTGTTCGGCGTTTTCCGCGGTTCTTTGTCTCCCCCTCGATTCTCACGAGCTCCGGGGAGCTTTGATTGCCCTGATCTTTGTTGCATCCGGAGGCCGCCATGCGAGGCGCCGGGACCGTGAAGAGGTTGCGTTACAGTCTCGTAGTGAGTCACGGCTCGGCACATCGCAGGGAGCGACGGGATATTCGCCTCCCAGTCTGCGCGGTGCGGGAGGGTACACCACAGAGGTGCATATTACTGACCAGAGTTAACAGCGGCTGCCCCAATGAGGTGAAATGCGCCCGTTTGGTTTGTTGCACGGCGCGAAGGTTTTGCATTGGCTTCCGCGGTGATTTGTGCTTTGAGTAGTTCTTTGGCAGTGAACCGATTCGGATGAAATGAAGCATTTGCTGAGCATCGAGAAACTGGCGCGGGCGGACATGGAACGGATACTGGCCGACGCCACGAGGATGAAGCAGGAGCGGGGGCGGCACTCGCGCCAGCCGCTGGCGGGGCAGGCCTGGGCCATGTTGTTCTCCAAGTCGTCCACGCGGACGAGGGTCTCGTTCGAGGTGGGGATTCGGGAGTTGGGCGGCCAGGCGCTGTTCCTGCCGGCGGCGGAAATACAGCTCGGACGCGGGGAGCCGATCAAGGATACCGCGCGGGTGCTCGGCCGCATGGTCCATGGCGCGGTCTTCCGCACCTTCGCCCAGCGCGACGTCGAGGAGTTCGCCCAATATGCGGGCATCCCCACGATCAACGCGCTGACCGATGACGAGCATCCGTGCCAGATTCTGGCGGACATGTTCACCATCCAGGAAAAGCGCGGCCCGATGCAGGGCAAGGTGGTGGCGTTTATCGGCGACGGGGCGGACAACGTGGCCAACTCCTGGATATTCGCCGCCGCGAAGGCCGATTTCGAGCTGCGCATCGCGGCGCCCAAGGCATTTCAGCCGTCGGCGGCGCTGCTCCGGCGGGCGGGTGGAAAGGTCATCGTGACGGAGGACGTGAAGGCGGCCGCCGCAGCGGCGGACGTGCTCTACACCGATGTGTGGATTTCCATGGGCAAAGAGGCCGAATCGAAGGAGCGCATCAAAGAGATGAGCGGGTATCAAATCAACGCGGCGGCGGTCGCGCTGGCGCGGCCCGGGGCGCTGGTGATGCACTGCCTGCCGGCCTACCGCGGGAAAGAAATCGACGACGAGACCTTCGAGGCCAACGCCCAGACCATCTTCGACGAGGCGGAGAACCGCCTCCATACCCAGAAGGCCATCATGAACTGGCTGGTGGGGTAAAAGAGCGAGCTTCGAGGCGCGCGTGCCGGGGGATTAAAGTGCCATCCCTCACCCCTCCGCACCCGCCTCAAGCCCTTGGCCCCTTGCCGCTACGGCCGGGGCGGGGCGTAAAGGCGCAGGTATTTGATCGCGACGGTCAGGTCTTTGGGCCAGGGCGCGGTGATTTCGAGGGCTTGACCGCTGACGGGGTGGGGCAAGGAGAGGCTTTGGGCGTGGAGAGCGGCTTGGCCAATGAGGGGGCGCTCGGTCTGGTTGGCTTTGAGGCGGTAAACAGGCTTGAGCTTCGAGAGCAGGAGGGGCTGGCCCCCGTAGAGGCGGTCCCCGGCGAGGGGCAGGCCGGCGTAGGCGAGGTGGACCCGCACCTGGTGGGGGCGGTCCGTCAAAGGCTCGCATTGGAGGAGGGTCCAGCCGGCGAATCTCTCCAGCACCTCGCAACGGGTGTGGGAGTGCTTGCCGTGCCTGGCGTCCACGCGCATACGGTCGGGGCGAGTTGGGTGAGGGGCGATGCGCGCGTCAAGCTCGAAGCGCTCTTCGGCATGGGCGCCTTGCGCCAGGACGGTGAATTTGCGTCCGGGATTATCCGCTCCGAACCAGTTCTTGAGGGTCGCGAGCACGAGTTTGCTTTTTGCCAGGAGCAGGACGCCGCTCGCTTCGGGGTCGAGGCGGTGGGCATTCATGAGCCAGGTCCGCCCGGCGGGGGCGGCCCAGGGTTTGGCCTCGGCGATGCCGGCGTGCAGGAGTTGGATCAGGCTCGGGCGGTCCGGGGTCTCGGACTCAGGCGCGGTGAGCAGCCCGGCCGGCTTGTCGAGCGCCAGCAGGTGTTCGTCCTCGTAGAGGATCGGGATTTCCCAAAACTCGCGGGTGGCGGGCCAGGAGAGTTTGATCGTTGCGCTCACCATGGTCCCCGCCTTGGTTGCTCTCAGGATTTCCGGGCCTTGCGGGCGGAGAGGTTCGGCGGCGGCTCTTTCCGCTCGAGGAGGGGGGAATGAACGCTTTTGACGAATTGCTGGCCGAACCACTCGTTGAAGGCCTCATTCTGCCACTGTTGGCGCACGCCCTGGGCAAAGGCGGGGAGGTCCGCCTTCATCTTGGTCTCGTCAATGGGGACCTTTGATTTCACGAAGAGGATGAAACCGCCGTCGGCGGTCCATTGGAAGCCGCTGACCTTGCCGACGGGCGTGCCGAAGGCCACTTGCTTGAGCATGTTTTGATTGAGGGACTCGTCCACGCCCGGCAGTTCGCGCGAACTGAGAGAGAAGGGCGGCAGGGAGACGGGCTTGAGTTTGGCCCCGGCGCAGATGGCGTCGAACCCCTGGCCTTGCGCGAGGCTGTTGGTGAGACCCTTGTGGAAGGCGATGCCGGCCTGGCGGGCCAGGCTCCTGGCCTGATCGAGCTTGAAGTCAGCGGTCACCCGATCCCGAATCTGGTCCAGGGGCGGCTTTTCCTCCGGCAGCCGTTTGTCCAAGCCGATGACATAGACGCCGTCGCGTCCGACGAGGGGGCCGCCCAGGGGCTGGTCGGGCGTCAGCCTGAACGCGGCGGTGGCGAAGTCCTCATCGACGTCCAGGCCCTTGGGGGTGTGGTCCTGATCGAAGGGTTCGGCGACCTCGACCTTGAGCCCGTTGGTCTTGGCGCAGGCCACGAGGTCTTGAGTGTGCGGCTCTTTCAGGTCGAAAAGCGGGCGGGCGAATTCATTGGCTTCCTTGCGGACCTGGAGCAGGGCGTGCTGGCGGATGAGTTCCTCGCGGAGCTTGGCGCGGACCTGGTCCGGGGTCTTGGCGTCTTTGAAGTAGTTGGTGCCCAAACGCTGGTAGTTGGCTTCGACGATTTCGTTGAGGTTGGTCTTGGCCCAGTATTGCTCGGAGCTGGCCCAGGCGTTGGTGACGGGGAACTTGACATAGCTGACCTGGACGCGCTCCGGAATGCGGTATTCGGCCATCTGATTGGAGAAGAACTGGCTGAGGGCCTGGGGTGTGACTGTGACCCCGGCCAGGTAATTGGACGCATGGAAAATCGCCGCCTCGGTGGCGAGTTCCTGGTGTTCGCGCACGTAGAGTTCGCTAATCTCTTCGGGCGTGGCCAACTTCCCGCTCACCCCGACGGCGGCAAGGAGCTCTTGCATGCCCAGGTAATGCTGGACGTAGCGCTCTAGATCGGCGGACTGGAAGCCGTTGGCCTCGAGGAGGCGCGCCGCGCTTTCCGGGGACACATTGCCGGCCCCGGACCGCTGGAAGGAAGACAAGACCATGTTCCTGGCGATTTCCGCCACTTTGTCGGGCGAGATGTGAATGCCAGCCTGCTCTTGTTTATTGATCAGAAAGAGCCACTGGAGCGTGTCGCGCTCGAAGTTGCGCCGGGTCTCCTCGTCCGGCGCGCGTCCCCCGTTCATGATGAAGTAGCGCAGGGCGATTTCATGCTCGGCGCTCCAGAAGGTCTCTTCGCTGATGCGCTGGCCGTTGATGGTGCCCAGGTTCATGGGGCCGCGCCGTTCGCCGGAGTTTATCTTCGAGTAGGGTGAGAAATAGATGACGAAGCTGATCACGGTGAGCGTGATGATCACGGCCCACAGCCATTTTTGATGCCTTCGGATGGTCCCAAACATAAAGTCAATTCGCTCTAAGAGGGCGCAGCCTAACCGGCCTGCCCAAGCGGGGTCAAACGCAAAATACGGGAAATATGAGAATATCGGGGTATCTGGAAACCGCCAAAAATCCGCCTTTACAACGGAGGCGGGGTTTGCGAGGCTGCGGGCCTATGCGTACTCTGAAGATGTGTTTACCCGGAGTGCTTCTGGTGCCGCTGCTAGCGGGCTGCGCCACTGCCTTCACCAACCTGACGCCGCAGATTCAGGAACGAAATGCGGCGGGCCAGTACCCCGTCGAGACCGCCATGGACTGCTCCCGGCAGGCCCTCCGATGGGATAGCATTCAGCCCAAGATCATCGTTGGCAACCAGGCTTATCCCATGAGTCCCACGCCCCTGATGACCAATCGATGGGAAGGTTTCGTGCCCGTGCCCCCCGGAACGACGACCGTGCGCTACCACTATAAGTTCGACTTTGAATACAACGCCTTCGGCAAACCCAAGCCCGACAGCACCGTGTCGCCCGAATACACGCTGCGCATCAAGGGACAGTAAAACCCGGCTTGGCGCGGCCAATGGGCCGGACCCGCGCGCGAGGGAAGCCGCGGGTCGGCGGACGGGCGCGAATGCCCGGGCCGCCTGCGGAAGATGCGAAAAGGGCTGTGAAGGTTTTTAATTGCGTTGGCGGCTTAAAGCGATAGCTTGTCGCGCCGGGTTTTGATGATGTGGAGAAAAGGCTTTGAACTCTGAACTTGCAAAGAAGGCACTGGAAAAAGTTGGCAACCCCAATGTTTTGGTCAATCTGATTTCCCGCCGCGTCCGCCAGCTTACCGCGGGAGCGGGCGCTCTGAGCCGGCCGTTGGTATCCGACCCCGGCAACCTTGGGGCCGCCGATCTGGCGTTGCGCGAGATCATCGAGGACAAGATCGGGTTTGAAATGCCCGATGCCGCGGATTTGGCCCCTCCGCCCGGCAAGAAGCGGAAGAAGCATTAGCGCGGCGGCAGGGCGGCCTTGCCGCCCTGGAGGGGCCGGCAAGCCGGTTGCGCCGCGGTCGGGCCTCCCGGATATGGCAAACATCTTGACCAACTCGAAAGCCCGGCGGGATTACCACATCCTCGAGGCCTTTGAGGCGGGGATCGTCCTGCACGGCACCGAGGTCAAGGCCTTGCGCGCCGGGAAGGGGCAGATTGGCGACGCCTTTGCGCGCGTGGACCACGACGAGGTGTATCTCTACAATGCCCACATTGACGAGTATTCCTGGGGCAACCGCTTCAACCACCAACCGACCGCCCCGCGCAAGCTCTTGCTCCACAAATCGGAAATCCGGAAGCTCCTCGGCCTGGCGGCGGTCAAGGGCAACGCGCTGCTGCCACTAGCATTCTATTGGAAAAACGGCAAGGTCAAAGTCTCTTTGGCCGTGGGCAAAGGCAAGGCCCAATTCGACAAGCGCGAAGACCTGAAACGGGCGGAGGCGGAGCGCGAACTCAAGCGCGCGACGATGAAACGCGTGAAGCAGGGCTGATTTTTCTTCGTTGACCGCGGGGGTTTCATGATTAACATGCGGGGTCAAACTTGGTTTGAAGACTAAAGTAAACTGAATCGAAATCGAACTATGGCAGTGAAAGTTGCAATTAACGGGTTCGGCCGCATTGGCCGCCTGGTGTTCCGGGCGATGGTCGAACAAGGTTTGGTGGGCAAGGATGTCCAAGTGGTCGCCGTGGGCGACATCGTGCCGGCCGACAACCTGGCGTATCTTCTGAAGTACGACTCGACGCAGGGCCGGTTTCATGGGACCGTCGGCTCCGAAAAGTCGTCCCCCGCCAAGACGGAGGATGACGTGCTGATCGTCGACGGGCAGAAGATGCTCGTTGTGAGCGCCAAAGAGCCGTCGCAGTTGCCCTGGAAACAACTGGGCGTGCAGATGGTCATCGAATCCACGGGCCTCTTTACGGATGTCGAGAAGGCCAAGGGCCACTTGGTTGCGGGCGCCCGCAAGGTGGTTATCTCGGCCCCCGCCAAGGGCGATTGCCCCACGCTGGTCATGGGCGTCAACGAGGGCAAGTACGATTCCAAGCTGCACAACATCGTCTCGAACGCCTCTTGCACGACCAACTGCCTGGCCCCGATGGTTTACGTCCTGCTCAAGGAAGGCTTTGGCGTCGAAGAGGGGTTGATGACCACCGTCCACTCCTATACCGCCACCCAGAAGACCGTGGACGGTCCGAGCAAGAAGGACTGGAAAGGCGGACGCTCGGCGGCCCTGAACCTCATCCCCTCGACGACCGGCGCCGCCAAGGCCGTCGGCCTGGTCCTGCCTGAAGTCAAGGGCAAGCTCACCGGCATGTCCATCCGCGTTCCCACGCCGACCGTCTCCGTGGTCGACCTGACCGTGCGCACCGTCAAGGAGACCAGCTACGCCGAGATCTCCGCCGCGATGAAAAAGGCC
>CAZZFF010000203.1:0-7349 GCA_964653485.1 uncultured Verrucomicrobiota bacterium
CCGCCGGAGTCGGACACGGAATAGACCGAGAAATACCACTTCTGCACCCCGTCGTCGCACACGAGTTGGTCGCGGAACACCGCCGGGTTGTCCTGCCAATCTGTCGAGCCTGGGCTGGCCTCGGCCGCCGCGCGCAGCGCGGTGTAAATTCCGCTGAGCGCCGCGGCTCGGGCTTGTTCACCGCTGTTGCCGGCGGCCGCGGCCGTCTGCTCGGCCGTCAGGACAAACATGAGGCTGGTCACCACCATCGAGGCCAGCATGACCACCACCAGGACCATGAGCAGAACAAAACCATCGCGTGGCCTCAGTATTGAGCGCGGAGCCAACGCCCGATAGCTTTGTGATCCCGGTCTTCGGATTTCAGATTTCGGATTTCCTTCGGATTTCAGATTTCGGATTTCGGATTTCCACCCGTCCCTGGAACCTCGACCTTCGACCTTCGGACTCATAAGCCCTCCTTCACACCCGCAAGGGCCTGGGTGACGGTGCCGAAAGCGCCATGGTTGGGCAGGTAAATCACGCGGCGATAGAGTTCGGAGGGATACTCGTCCACGGTTAATTCGGGCGGCAACGGATCGACGCCGAGGCTGACCTCGACGCCCAGCGGAAGGTCCGGCGCGCTCCATGCCTCCAGCCAATTGGTCCCATCGTAGTAGCGGAAACGCAAGAACTGGAGTTGCTGGATAGCCAGGCCGTTGGTCGGAACGGCGGTGCCCCCCACCACGGATGCGTCGTCCTCGTTCGTGAAGAGAACGGGGGTTGTCCTCCTGGATAGCGCCTTTTCGGAGCGGACCAGGCCGGAACCGCTGGCGCCGTTGGTGCTCTGGATCAGCGAATAACTCACCAGCCGAAAGGGCGTCGGCGCCGGGGCGGCAACAAAATTCGTTTGGTTGGTCCAGGAGGACTGGAGCGGAAAGTCCAGCCTCACGAACTGGAGGCTGTCGGAGCCGCCGGTCAGTCCTTGCTGAAGGGACTCGCAGCGCCGCGCCGCGCTCAACTCGATGCTCAGCCGTTCCATGATCAGCCGCGCCGCCGAGACCCTCGATGTCTCTTCGATCAGACCGGTCCGCAGAGCCTCGGTTTGCCTGTAGAAAAAGAGGACCACCATCAGAATGCCGGCGGCGATGCCGATGGCCAGCACAACCTCGATGAGCGTGAAGCCCCTCGAAAGGAAGGTCCCTGGCGTGGCGCGCCGCCTTTCAGGGCATCGGGATGTAAATGGCATCTGCACGGATGATCAGCAGGTTCGGTGGCATCGGCGCGGCGCAATCAAAAGACCGGGCCACCCGCCGGCGGTCTGGCCGACGAACCCGGCCCCGAATCGGACGGCTCTTTTTCCGCCCCGAATCCCGCGGCCGCAGGCAGGAATTGGGTCAGCCGACACACGATCGGCTGGGTCTGGTGGCGGACAATGACTTCAACCCTCTGGAGTGTGCCGGCGGCTCCGGCATTGCCGGCCCCGGCGGCCGAACCGGTCAAACCGGCCGCGCTGTTCGCGGGCTCGACCGTAGCCTGCCAGGTCCACTCCGCAAAAGGGGCCTCAAAAACATTGGGGCCGCTGGATTCGACCGCCTGCAGCCCCATTTGCATTTCCGACAGGATGGTCGCCGCGAGATTGTTGGCGTGTGCGTTGAGACGCAGGCGCTGGGTCTGATCCACCGAGGCGCTCAAGGCGCTGGTGATGACCGTAGAGGCCACGACAAAAAGAGCCAGCGCCAGCACCACCTCCAGCAGAACCGATCCTCGGCTGTGGCATGTTCGGTGAATAGGGCGCACTTTTCAATTGAATTGCCCGCTTCCGGGCGGGCCGGGCAGGTCGCTGGAGGGCTGCGCCGCGGGGGTTGCATCCGTTTCGGCTTCGGGCGGGTTCAGGCGCCAGACACAGCCGGTAAAGCCTTCGATTCGCACGGTCACGAGCTGCGCCTCTTTCCCTTCGCGGTCCGCGAGCGTGATGTCGGCTGAATCACAGGAGCCATTGGGGTTGAAAGTGATGCTCGTCGGCGGCGCCGCGGTGGCATCCTCACAGTTCATCGCATCGGGAGCCGGCTCGTCCGGGTCGTCGGCGGCGGGTTGGGGTTCCGCATTGTCGACCAGGCGCACAGCGGAAACTCCAACGGTATCATTGACCTGATCGAGGCCCCACTGGCTGGTCAACAGGTCCTGAAAAACGTCCGGCTCGCCCACCGGGTCGGGTTCCCAGGTCAACTCGACATGGCTGAGCTGGGGAGGCTCGGCCTGGTTGGTGCTGAGCTGCGAGGTGACGGGAGGCGGATTCGTATCCTGGACAAAACTGATGCGTACTCGCTTTCCAGTGTGCTCGGCTTGCGCGCGGGCGAATCGCAAGAGCGTCTCAAAGCGAACGGCCCCCTCCGTCAGTGTGGAGTGCTGATTCAGGGTGTTGAGACTCACCACGGTCAGTCCCGTGAACAGCAGGAGCAAAGACAGGGTCAACAGGAGCTCGACCAGGGAATAACCCTGTCGGCCGCGTCGCAGTTGATGTTGAGCAGGATGCATCCGCAAAAGAGTTCGTCTCCCGGTCACTTGCTCGCGCTGCCGCCTTGGCTGCCACCCTGGCCTGTGTTGTTATCATCCAACACCGTCTTGGCGTCTTTGCCGGTGTTCTTGTCATCGAACAGCTTGATGTCGTCGTCGGTATCCGGGATGCCGTCCGGCCCGACGGAATAGAGCTTGTAATCCGGGGCGCCAGGGTCCGTTTGGACCGTTTTGTCCACCAATTCATAGCGGATTTTGTTGCCCCAGGCATCCTCGAGCTTTGTGCCCGGCTTCAGATAAGGTCCCTGCCACTTGTCGCCCAGTCGCTCATTTTCGTAAGTGGGTTTTACCAGGAGGGCTCCCAGCCCGCCTTGTTCCTCGGTCGGGTACTGCCCAATATTCAGCCGGTAAGTGTCGAGCGCAGACTGGACCTGGTTCAACAGCAGCCGGGTGGTGTTCTTTTCCGCGCCTTTTTGCTGTGGCAACACATAGATAACCAGCGCCCCCGCCAGCATAAGGATGATGGTGATCACCAGCAGGATTTCAATTAGCGTAAATCCCGCCGCTGAGGACACGGGACGCAACGAGCGAGAATTATGTTTTAGCACCATACTTTCCATTAATCATCAGACCCTAATCTGACGTTTTCAAGGGTGGATTATTCATAAATTCACTTGGCACTCAATGTGCTCGCCATCGTGAATATAGGCAACAACAATCCCATCGCAAGAAACCCGACGGCCGCCGCGACCGCGCAGAGAATCAGCGGCTCCACCAGGCGGACGGCCTGGTCCACCTGCCGGTTCGTCCGGCGTTCCACGGTGTCGGCAATATGCACAAGGACCTTTTCCAGTTGGTTGGATTCCTCGGCCACGCTGATCATGGCGATGATCTGCTCCGGAAACATCCCTCCGGCTGCCAGCGGTTCGGTCAGGGATTTGCCGGCCCGGACGTTCTCGGCGGCGGCGGCCACGCGGTCCGCCAGCAATGGCGAGCCGGTCGAGTCCTTGCTGATGCTCAGCGCCTGGAGCAACGGCACGCCGTTTGCCAGCATGGTCCCCAAAATCCGGCAAAACCGGGTGATCGCCACCATCCGCAAGGCCGTTCCAACAACCGGCAGCTTGAAGCGCCAACGCTCCAGCCAGCGCCGCCCCACCGGGCTGTTGAGAGTGGACCACAGCAGGCTGGCCCCGCCCCCCACTCCGAGGATCAACAAATACCAATAGTCCCGCACCACGTGGCTAAAGGCAAACAGCAGCCGCGTCGGCACGCTTTGATGCACCCCGCTGAGCAGCGGCTCGAAGCGGGGGACAAAGAAAATCATCGCACCGAGCATGACCGCCGTTCCCACGACCGTCAGCAACGCCGGATAAATCATCGCCCCCGAGACCTTGCTGCGCAGTTCATCCAACCGCTCGAGAAACTCCGCCAAACCCCGGAGCACTTGTTCAAGAAAGCTGGCCCGTTCCCCGGCCTGCACCATGGCGATGTGCAGCGGCGAAAAAACCCGGGGATGGTCCCGCAGCGCCTCCGTCAGCGACTTCCCATCCGCGACCGCCCCCTGAATCTCCTTCAAAATCTGCCTTAACCGCGGATGGACCGTGGACCTGGCCAGGGACTTCAAGGCCCGCAACAAAGGCACCCCGGAGCCGAGCAAGTCGGCCAATTGGCTGTACATCACGCCCAGATCGCGGCTCGGAACCCGGGCCTCGGGCCGCTTCTTCCGCTCCCCCGTCCCCCCTGCCCGGATTCGGACCGGAAACAACTGCTTCTCATCCAATACCCGAAGCACGGCCGCCTCGCTGTCGGCGTTGAGCGTCCCGTTCACCATCTCTCCCCGGGCTGACCGCGCTGTGTATTCAAATTCGGCCATGATGTTTATGCACCGCGTTTTGCAGCAGTTTAGGTGCCATTACACCGCCGTGCATTTCAGGACCTCGTCGATCGTCGTGATCCCTGCGCGCACCTTGCACCAGCCGTCCTCACGCAGAAGCCGCATGCCGGTTGCCCGCGCCGTCTGGACCACCTCGAAGGTCGGGGCGCGCTTCATGACCTTGTCCGCAATGGCATCGCTCATGACCATCAGTTCGTACAAGCCGCTGCGGCCGCGATAGCCGCTGTTCCGGCAGGCCTCGCAGCCTTGCCCTTGCCAGAGGACCTCCCCGGGGGCGGGCTTGAAATCAGCCGGGCTCTTGGCCGGGTCCGGCGCGGAGGCCTTCTTGCAGTGCGGGCAAATCTTCCGGACCAGGCGCTGGGCCATGGCCCCAATCAACGTGCTGGCAACCAGGTAGGGCTCGACCCCCATATCGATGAGCCGCATCGGCGCCGAGCCGGCATCGTTGGTGTGCAGGGTGGAAAAGACCAGGTGCCCGGTCAGGGCCGCCTGGATGGCCGCATGCGCCGTCTCCAGGTCGCGAATCTCGCCGATCATCACCACGTCGGGGTCGTGGCGCAGGATGGCGCGCAGCCCGCGCTCGAAGGTCATTCCGACCTTTTGGTCCACGGGTATCTGGTTCACCCCTTGGAGGTGATACTCGACCGGGTCCTCTACCGTGAGCACCTTCAGGTCCGGTCCCACAATCGCATTCAGCGCCGCGTAAAGGGTGGTGGTCTTGCCGCTGCCCGTCGGGCCGGTCACCAGGATGATGCCGTGCGGACGGTCGATCAGGCCCTTGAAGCACTTGAAGGTCGGCTCATCCATCCCCAGCTCGGTCAGCGTAAAAAGCACGCTCGCCTTGTCCAGGATGCGCATGACGATCCCTTCGCCGAACAGCATGGGGATGACGCTCACGCGGACATCGATCTGGCGGCCGCCGACCTGGAAATTGATGCGCCCATCCTGGGGCACCCGCCGCTCGGCGATGTTGAGGCTGGCCAGGATTTTGATGCGGCTGATGATGGCCGCCTGGAACTGGTGGATTTGCGGGGGAACCGACGCCTGCTGCAATACGCCGTCGATCCGGTAGCGGATTGACAACTCGTGCTCGTAGGGCTCGATGTGGATGTCGCTCGCGCGTTCGTGAATGGCCTCGACGATAATCTCGTTGACGAGCTTGATGACGCTGGCCTCCTGGGCCATCTCCAGGAGGTCCTCGCTGCTCTCCGGGCCGGAGCGCCCCGCGCTCGGCCCTTCGGTCCCCACCATCTCATCGATGGTGTCCCCGCCCACGCCGTAGTGAGCTTTGATCAGCTTCTCGATCTCGTCGCGCGTCGCCAGAAACGGCTTGATCTGGAGGCCGGTGAGCAACCGGATGTCGTCAAACACGCTGAGGTCGAAGGCGTCGCTGGTGGCGACCCCGAGAGTGCCGTTCTCGCGGGAGATCGGGACCAGGTGCTTGCGAAAGATAAACTTGGTGGGCAGGGCCTGCCGCGTCTCGGAGTCGATCACCGTCTCGCTCAGGTTGGCCAGCGGGATTTTCAGGCATTCGCCCATCACCTCGAGAAGCTGGCGCTCGCTCAGAAAACCGAGCTGGAGAATGGCCTGATCGAGCCGCAGCCCCTGCGTCTCCAGCAGGGCCACAGCCTCGCGCAGTTGCTCCTCTGTGAGCAGTTTCTTGCCCAATAATAAATCTGTAATGCTCATCAAACCATGCGCCGCATCCATTTCCAATGACGAGAAACCCGCCCCAAAATTCAATGTAACGCCTGATTGAAGATTGAAACCCGCGGGTTGTAAATTCCTAAATGCGCCCGTCCAAGCGCCGATTTGGGGCTGTCCACGGCGTCCACGGACCGCGGCGTTCCTCCTTGCCCTCCACCGGCCAAGAGGCAAACTTTGCGGGATGAAATTCGCCATCTGCAATGAAATCTTCCAAGGCTGGAGTCTCGAGGACACCCTGGCCGCCGCCGCGCGGTTCGGCTTCGACGCTCTTGAGATAGCTCCCTTTACGCTCGCGCCGGCCGTGACGGACATTTCCGCATCGGAACGGAAACGGATGCGCGAGGCGGCCGCCCGGCGCGGAATGGAAATCGCGGGCATTCACTGGGTGCTGGTCAAGCCCGAAGGGCTTCATATCAATCACCCCGACGCGGCGATACGCCAAAAGACGGCCCGGTACTTCTGCGACCTCGTGGAATTCTGCGCGGACGTGGGGGGGACCCGGATGGTGGTCGGGTCGCCAAAACAGCGCAGCATCCTGCCGGGGGTTTCGCCGGGCCAGGCCCGGGAGTGGGCGCTGGAGACATTCCGTCCGGCGGTCGCCGAGGCCGAGGGCCGGCGCGTCACGATCTGCTTCGAGCCGCTCAGCCCGGCTGAAACCAATTTCATCAACACCGCCGCTCAAGCCATCGAGTTCGTCGGCCAACTGCGCTCGCCCAGCTTCCAAATCATTCTGGATGTGAAGGCGATGTGTGCCGAGTCAAAGCCAATCCCTCAAATCATCCGCGAGTCGTGGCCCCACTTCGCTCATTTCCATGCCAACGACCGGAACCTCAAAGGCCCCGGTTTCGGCGACGTCGACTTCGCGCCCATCGCCGCCGCCTTGAAAGAAGTCGGATACGATGGCTTTGTCTCGGTGGAGGTGTTCAAGTTCGACGAAGGCCCCGAAGCCATCGCCAGCCGGAGCCTGGGGCATTTGAAAAGCGTCTTTGGCGGTTAGGAGGCCGGCAACCAGGGCGGGCGCAAAATCAAATTCGCGATAGTTTGATCGGGAATTGATTATTGAGAATTGGTGATTGGTAAATGAGAATGGGGCCATCTTGCCAGGGCGGCTCTAACCATGGCGTAAGCCGTTCATTATTATTTGCGTAACACTGGAGCAGTCCAGTACGGGAGCAGTCCAGCCAACCAGCCGCTTTCGGATTTCGGATTTCGGATTTCCTTCGGATTTCGGATTTCGGATTTCGGATTTCAGGGC
>CAZZFF010000204.1:0-7207 GCA_964653485.1 uncultured Verrucomicrobiota bacterium
CCTTCGGATTTCGGATTTCGGATTTCGGATTTCAGGGCTGCGCGCTTGTGCCCCCCCGGCAACGCGAGCTTAGAGCAGCCCTGGAGCAGCCCTGCCTCTCGCCGCGGAGGCTTGCGTCGGGCCGGATGACATGGGAGACTACAAGACTCGGTTTGACAGACGGTTGGAACAACGCTGAATATGATTCGATTGGCCGAGCGCCCAGGAATGAAAGAGAGCGACGCCTACCTCGAGAGATTCGAGTGGTTCGAGACTAAGACCCGCCAGCCGGCGTGGCTGTATCCGCTGCGCAAGAGCGGCATGGCCCGCTTTGCCGAAGTCGGGTTCCCGACGCCGCGGCTCGAGGACTGGCGTTTCACCAACGTGGCTCCAATAGCCAACCTGCCGTTCAGGCCGGTTCTTAAACCCTCGATCGAGGGCGTGGACCCTGAGAGAATTGCCAATTCGACTTTCGGGCGTTTGGAGGCGGCGCGCCTGGTTTTCGTCGACGGCCATTACGCGGAGGAGTTGTCCGCACCGGGGCGGCAGGCGCCCGGCGTGGTCGTTGGCAGCCTCGCAGCCGCGCTCAGCGGAGATTCGGCGGTTCTTGGGAAAAACCCGGCCCCCTGGGCCCTGCAAGACGCGAGCGCGTTTGCCGCCCTGAACATGGCCTTTTTCCAGGACGGCGCGTTCATCGTGCTTCCGCCGGGCCACGTTCTCGAGAGGCCGGTTCACCTCCTGTTCATCTCGACGGCAAAGGAAAACGGGGCCACCTCGCATCCGCGCAACGTGATCCTGGCCGGGGCCGGCAGCCGGGCCACGGTGCTCGAAAGTTATGTGAGCCTGGAGGGCGCTCCCGCGTTCACGAACGTCGTGACGGAAATGGCGCTGGAGGAGGGCGCCGCTATCGAGCATTGCAAGTTCCAGAACGAGGGCCTGAACGCCTTCCACATCGGCGCGATGCAGGTCCGTTTGGGGCCGAACAGCAGCCTGGTCGCCCACTCGATCGCCACCGGCGCCAAGCTCTCCCGCAACAACATCCGCGTGTGCCTGGCGGGGGCGGGCGTCCAGTGCGTCTTGAACGGGCTTTACCTGACGCGCGCGGACCAACTGGCCGACCATCACATGGTCGTCGAGCACGCCGCGCCCCACTGCGTCAGCCACGAATTTTTCAACGGCATCCTTGAAGGTCGCTCGAAGGGGGTTTTTCACGGGCGAATCCTCGTCCGGCCAGACGCCCAAAAGACCGACGCCAAGCAAACCAACAAGAACCTCCTGCTCTCCGAAGAGGCGACGGTGGATACCAAGCCGCAGTTGGAAATCTATGCCGACGACGTGAAATGCACTCACGGCGCCACCGTCGGCCAACTCAGCGAAGAATCCATCTTCTATCTGCGCAGCCGCGGCCTGGCTCCCGAGACCGCCCGGCGGATGCTCATCCATGCCTTTGCGGGCGAGATCGTCGAGCGCATCCGGCACAAGCCCGCCCGCGAAGAACTGGACCGGCTCATCTGGGACCGGCTCGAAGCCAACCCCCATGTGGCGGAGAAGAAGTGAACGGGATTTTCCATTCCCGGCCTACCCATCATGTTTGACGACCTCAACGACCTCTATCAGCAGGTCATCCTGGACCACTGCAAACACCCTCGCAATTTCCACGAACTCGACCGCCCGACCTGCTCCGCCCAGGGCCACAACCCGCTCTGCGGCGACCAGTTGAAACTGGAACTCGTCCTCGAACGCGAGGTGATCAAGGACATCAGCTTCGTCGGCTCCGGCTGTTGCATCTCCAAGGCCTCGGCCTCGCTGCTGACCGAGGCGGCCAAAGGCAAGACCCGCGCTGAGATGCGCAGGATATTCGCACAGGTCCATGACATGGTCACCACCGGCCGGGTGGCCGGGGAAGTGGGGAAACTCGCGGTCTTCGCCGGCGTCCACAAGTTCCCCGCCCGCGTCAAATGCGCCATCCTGGCCTGGCATGCCCTGATGGCCGCCCTCGAGGGCCAGGGCCGGCCGGTCACTACGGAAACCGAAGAGACGTAGCCCCCTTGCGGCTCGCCTCCTCGGTTTCCTCCGAAAAACGTGTTCTACCATTGTCGCAATAATCGGCTATATTCGTGGCGGTTATGAATAGCAACGACATGATCACGCTCGCCCGCGACGTCGAGGGCGCGATGATTCCCATCGGGTCCAAAGTCACCCTCCAAAAGGGCGAACAGGCCTGCATTACCCAGTCGCTTGGCGGCGCCTATACCGTCATGGTCAATGGGAACCTGTTCCGCATCGAAGGCAAGGACGCCGACGCGCTGGGCATGAGCGTTGCGCCCAAGGCCTCCGGCAACGGGGGGCCGGTGACGCAGGAACAACTCGAAAAAGAAATCTGGGACCAGTTGCGCAACTGCTACGACCCCGAAATCCCGGTGAATATCGTCGACCTGGGCCTCATCTACGATTGCCACCTGACCGCCCTGGGGCCGGCCGCCTACCGCGTGGATGTGAAGATGACTCTCACGGCGCCCGGATGCGGCATGGGCCCGATGCTGGCGCAAGATGTCCAGAACCGCCTGCTCGGACTCGAAGGCGTCGACGACGTTGCCGTCGAACTGGTCTGGGACCCGCCCTGGAACCAAGCCATGATAACCGAAGCCGCCAAACTCCAACTCGGCCTGATGTGAACCCCAAACCGCCATGTCCTCCTCCTTATCCACCGCCATGCCAACCGGACCGGCCTTGAACTGGTCTTCCTTGCGGGCCGATTTCCCGATTCTCGATCAGCAGGTGCATGGGCACCCGTTGATCTACCTCGACAACGCGGCGACGAGCCAGAAGCCGCGCCCGGTGCTCGATGCGCTGCGGTACTACTACGAGCATGACAACGCCAACGTCCACCGCGGCATCCACGAGCTGAGCAACCGCGCCACGGCGGCCTTCGAGGCGGCCCGCGCGCGCGCCGCCGCCTTCATCCATGCCCGAAGCGCCGAGGAAATCGTCTTCACGCGCGGCGCCACCGAAGGCGTCAACCTCGTGGCCCAGTCCTGGGGCGCGAAACACGTGCGGGCGGGCGACGTTCTCCTGCTCACCGAGATGGAGCACCACAGCAACATCGTCCCCTGGCAACTGCTGGCCGAGCGCACCGGGGCGCGGCTGGCTTTCCTGCCGGTCACCGGCGATATTGGCCTCCTGGACCTCAACCGGCTGGACGAATTCCTGACCAGCCAGGTCAAGCTCCTCGCCGTGACCCACATCTCCAACTCCTTGGGCACCATCAATCCCGTGGCCGAATTGTGCGCGCGCGCGCGAAAGCGCGGGATCGCCACCCTGGTGGACGCCGCCCAAAGCGCCGGCCACCGCCCCCTGGACGTGCAGGACATCGGCTGCGATTTCCTGGTCTTCTCGGGCCACAAAATGTGCGGCCCCACGGGCATCGGAGTCCTTTATGGCCGCGGCGAAATCCTCGAGGAAATGCCGCCCTACCAGGGCGGCGGCGAGATGATCCTGAGCGTCGATTTTCACAAAAGCACCTGGAAACGCGCCCCGCACAAATTCGAGGCCGGCACCCCGGACATCTCCGGGGCCATCGGGTTGCACGCCGCGATGGACTACCTGGAGGCCATTGGCCGGCAGCGCATCGCCGAGCATGACCAGGAACTCGGCGCCTACGCCTACGCGCTCCTGTCCCGCCTCAAGCGCATCCGCCTCTTCGGACCCCACATCGGCCGGGCGGGATTGGTCAGCTTCCTCCTCGATGGCGTGCATGCCCACGACGTCGTCACCGTGGCCGACCAGCGCGGCATCGCCCTTCGAGGCGGGCATCACTGCAATCAGCCGCTCATGCGCAAACTCGGAGTCGACTCCACCGCCCGCGCCAGCTTCTACTTCTACAACACCCCGGCGGAAATCGACCGCCTCGCCGAGGCCCTCGCCGAAATCCAGGAGTTCTTCGGGGCATGACCCCCACGGCCCGCATGCGACGTTCCATCGTAACATCAACTTCACCTGTTCTTAACGGGTGCTTTGTCCAAAGGGCGTTACACTGCCGCCATGTTTATCGGCAAATTGCTTCAGGCCGATCGGCAGCGCGGACCGGAGGGAGGCGGATTCCTCCGGGCCGGCCTGCGTGACCCTTTGCCAGGAGGATGTCGGGCGACGACGTCGACCTTCCTTCAGAGACCCAGCCTCGACGCTGGGTTTTTTGTTGTACCGAGCGCGCCGCCCGCGGCTCTGGCGAATTGGCGGCCAGGTTTTTCGAGCCTCATTAGGGCGAGACTCTGGCTGGCCTCGCTGGCCGCCGTGTGCGCCTCGCTGGCGGGTTGCAACTGCTTTCCCGCGGCCAGGGGGCCTCTCTCCGTCGAGCACAGGCCGGGCTTCACGGCCCCTTCGGCCGACCTTGAGGGTGAGGTGAATCTGACCGTGTTGACCTTCAATGTCTGGGGGCTTCCCTCATGGATGAACCACGCGCCCAAAGCGCGCTACGCCCGGATTGCGCGCGATCTTGAGCGCCTGCGTCCGGACCTGGTGTTGCTGCAGGAGGTTTGGACGAAGTCGGCGGCGGCAGTGGCCCCGACCAATGCGGGTTGGCTGGTGGCGCAGGCTCGCCCGGCGAATTTCTTCCGGCGCAACGGCCTGATGGTGCTGTCCCGCCTGCCGATCAGCGGGGGCGAGTTCCATCCGTTCAGCAAGGCGGCGTTTCCCGACTCAATGGTCCGCAAAGGCGCTCTGAAGGTGACGGTCGAGGCGCCCGGGGGGCACCGTTTGAACGTCTGGAACGTGCATCTGCAATCGGACGCGCCCCAGGTCCGCCTGCTGCAGATCGAGCAACTGGCGGCCTGGGTGCGCGACGCTGATGACGGCCAGACCGCCGACGTGGTCGGCGGGGATTTCAACTCGACCCCCGATAGTCCGGAGTTCAAGCTGCTTTCGCTGGAGTTGGGCCAAACCGTTCATGAAATCGCCCACCTCGCGTTCTTGCCCACTTATGATGGACTCTCTCCCGACCCGAAAATGGCGCAGACGATCGACTACCTGTTTATCCGGCCCCGGACATCGATTGACAAACTCCAAGCCGCGCCGGCCATCACGTTCACCAACGCCAACCCCCGGCAGCGGTTCTCGGACCACGTCGCCCTGGAAACGGCGTTGCGGTTTCAAGCCCAAGCCCCTCTCGCCTCACTCCGTCTCACCAACGGCGTGACCCAGCAGCCGATAGCCTACTCGTCGCACGCGGTCGCCCCGCGCAGTTATTGAGAGGCGCGCCGCCCGAACCCCGCGCCGAGAGCGCCGCGCTTCCGCCGCGGAGGCCAAAAAAGGCGCACGACCGGTTTCTTCGGTCGCCCACCCTGCCGCCTGAAGGCGGCGTTCCGCAACCAACCGGAGCGCCGCCTTCAGGCGGCAGCGAAGAGCCCCGTCCTGCGCCCGCCAAAAAAACCGATGACGCTTTTCGCTTGCTGGAGGCGGGCCTTGCTCCGAGAATGCGCACTGTCGGCGTCCCTTGCAGAACGCCGGTTTTGGAGGCGGGCCATTTCCGCCGGGACCGGTTATCGCAGAGCGCCGAATTCTCGATGACAAAAGTACTGCTGTTGGGACTCGGCCGATGGGGGGTAAACCACCTCCGCAATCTCAAGGCCATGCCGGTTGAACTCTACGTGGCCGAGGTGGACACCAAGCGCTTGGAGCCGGCGCGCAAGCTGGGCCTGCCCGAGGACCGTTTGACGACCCGCTACGAGGACCTGGCGGGGCAAGTGGATTGCGCGGTCGTCGTGACGCCCGCCCAAAGCCACTTCCCCATTTGCCGCCAATTGCTCGAGGCCGGCAAGGACGTCTTCGTGGAAAAACCGATTACGCTCGTCCCCGACGAGGCGCGGCAGCTCGCCGAGCTGGCGCAAAAGCGCGGCCGCATCCTCCAGGTGGGCCACATCTTCCGCCTCGACCCGGCCTCCCAATGGCTCCGCGAGTCAATCCAGGCCGGCGACTTCGGGCGAGTCCGCCTGCTGCGCAGCAACTTCAGCGGATTCAAGCGCCCCCGCAATGACAGCGGCGTCCTCTTCGCCGACGCCATCCATTTCGTGGACCTGTTCAATTTTTTGATGGGCAGGACCCCGGCCTCCGTGTTCGCCGTGGTCCAGGACTTCCTGGGCCGGGGCATGGAGGACGCCTCTTTGGTCTCGCTCGAATACCCTTCCAGCCAGGGCGTCGCCTGGGGCACCGTCGAGACGAATTATTTCCTCCCGGGCAAGTTCCGCGAGGTGACGATCATCGGGGACAAATTGAGCGCGATTTGCGATTACAACGCCGCCCAATACAAGATCAGGACCTTCGCCAACCGCCACGTCAAAGAAGGCGGCGAGTTCAAGGCCCTCGAAGGCGCGCTGCACCAAGTCGAGAGCCCCCCCGAGGAACCGCTCCTGGCCGAACTGCGCGCCTTTGTCGATTCCGTCCAGACCCGCAAGGCCCCCCTGGCCGACGGCTGGGCCGGCTATGATTCCGTCCGCGTCATCCAGGCGGCGATTGAGTCTGCCGGCAGGGGACAGGTTGTCGAGTTGAAGTCCAGGTAACCCGCAAAGAGTTCTCATTTCATGCAAAAGATACCGTTATCCAAATGCTTCGTGGACCCGGAAGTCGAAGAGGCGGCGCTGCGCGCCCTTCGCTCGGGGCAATATATCCTGGGCAAGGAATGCCAGGCCTTTGAGGCGGAGTTGGCCGCCTACACGGGCGTGCGGCAGTGCGTGCTGGGCTCGTCCTGGACGCTCATTGTCTATCTGCTGCACCAACTGCAAGGAATTGGGCCGGGCGACGAAATCATCGTGCCAAGCCACACGGCCTTTCCGACCATGGAACCGCTGATCCACCGGGGCGCCCGCCCGGTGTTCGTGGACATCGACGATACCTGCGTGATGGACCTCGACCAGGTCGAGGCGGCCATCACCCCGCGCACCGTGGGCATCATTCCGGTTTATATCTACGGCCATCCGGTGGACGTGGACCGCCTGCTGGCCATCGCCACCCGCCATCACCTCTGGGTCCTCGAAGACTGCGCCCAGGCCCAGGGCGCCAAGTACAAAGGCAAGACCGTCGGCGGCCTGGCCGACTTCGGCGCGTTCAGCTTCTTCCCCTCCAAGAACCTGACGGTCCTGGGCGACGGCGGCTGCATCTGCACGAACAAGACCGATTACGCGGACCGGCTGCGGATGCTGCGCAACCATGGCCGCCAGGGCAAATACGACCACGAGTT
>CAZZFF010000205.1:0-7191 GCA_964653485.1 uncultured Verrucomicrobiota bacterium
GTTGTTGAATCGCTACGAGATGGCATTTGATGAGCGTTACCTTTGGGACTGAGGAAAATGCTCCGCCCTTGCAGGGCAGGTTGGGATAATGGCAGGTTTTCCCAGGGCGGCGCTCCGCTTGCCCTGGGCTGGTATGCCCGCACGCCGTTGGCGTGCAAAATGTCCAAAGGCCAGGCCGTCCCTTGGGGACGGAAAGTCCTGGGGGTGCCAGACCCGGCGCTGAAGGGCTAGACCATTCTCGGGATGCGCCTCGGGACACGGCGCTCGCGTAGAGGCTAGACGGACGCGGTCCAGCTTGACTCCAGACCGTGACTTTCCGGCAAAACCCCCGATCCTCGCCCGGCGGCTTTCGGATGCGAGGCGGCTCGAAAGAAGCAGGCTGCTGGTTAGGCCCTCATCCCGCAACGTGATAGTGCAAATGCGGATGCGTGAAGATCACGCTGAATGCGTGAAATTCACGCATCTTCCGGCGCGGTTCCCGGCCTGCATTGGAGATTTCCTGGGTATTTCGCACGGAGCGGAAGTGGCACAATACATGCTCCAAGTGAACTCGACCAACTTTGCTGGAAACGCGCCTCCGATGCGGAGGGGGGGTGCGATAGGCCCGGCATAACGCAGGCATTGATAATGGAGCCTTACATGGACAGGCATCCTCAGGCATCGAAACCGGGCCACGGGGCGGACTCCGTGGCGGGAAGCGCAGGCCATTCGGGATTCACCCTCATTGAGTTGCTCGTGGTCATCGCGGTCATCGCGATTCTCGCCGCCATGTTGCTGCCGGCCCTGAACAAGGCGAAGATCGCGACCGATAATGCTGTGTGCAGAAACAACCTGCACCAAATCACTCTGGGCCTAAGCATGTATGTTCAGGACTTTGGAGGCTATCCGTCCCCTGACTGCGGCGAGTTTATTGACCACGTGGCGGTGCCATTCGCCTGGCAGCAGACGCCCTGGTGGGTTCAGCTTCAGCCCTACGTGCGGGCGTCGTGGCCTGAATTGAACTATCTTACTGTCTCCTCAACTACGTGGCTTGGACCGGGGCAGGGGCTTTATGCGTGTCCGGGGTACAATCGTGTGCGGGGTGAATTCTTCCCAGACTTCATCCCAAACCAAAACATTCCAGTACGCGGTTATGGGTTCGGAAGCTACGGTATTAACGACGACGGATGCGGTGGGCTTGGTCTCTCAGGATATTACGAGGGAGGACAGGAGGGGGTCTGGAGACCCACTCGCGGAAACCAAGTAATCAACCCCAGCGATATGTTCGCCGTTGGCGACTCGCTCCTCGTGCCGACTTTGACTCCCGTGATCGGATACAGCGTTCTCGATCTGAGTCTGGACGATTCTATGGACCCTTTCAACAACCTGATCGCCAAGCAGGCATTGAGTGGTCAACCGGCGGGGGATCCGGCGATTCAGGCTGAACGGCGGGGGCGCCATGGCGGACGATGGAACATGGGTTTTTGCGACGCCCACACTGAGAGCCTGCGAGTCAACCAGGTTTTCGATCTGACGAATATCAGTGTGAACCGGCGGTGGAACGCCGACGACCAGCCGCATATCCCGCAGTAGCCACCCGCAAACCCGGCCGTGCCGCACCCTTTTGCCGACCCTTCACGGCGGGAGCGGAGACATCACCGCAGTGGATAGGAAGTCTTGGGCGAGGATTGGATTGGGTCCGCGGAGCTTGCCAGGCCCGCCCGCCCTCGGTAATCTCGCCCAAAAGCGATATGAAACAACGGTCAAAGAGCCGGGGCGGGTCGGACGGCGGCGGGCGGGTCGATTTGGGCGAGAGCCAACTCCGTTCCGCGGCCACCCCCGCCGGCACTCCGTCGTTGGAGGCCGTGCAAAAGGCCGGTATCGCGTGCGTCAAACGGCTGCCGGCGTATCTGCAGATGCTGCGGGTGCTCCAAGGGGAAGGGCATGAGTATGTTTCGGGCACCGTGTTGGCCGGCACTCATAGCCTTGAGCCGGTCATTGTGCGAAAGGACCTGGCCGTCACCGGCATCGCCGGCAAGGCGCGCCTGGGGTTCCGCGTCGGCGAACTCATCGCGGGGATCGAGCGATTCCTGGGCTGGAACAGCCAGACAAAGGCGGTCCTGGCGGGCGTGGGCAACCTCGGCGCCGCGTTGCTGGGCTACGGCGGATTCGAGAATCTCGGGCTGCGCATCGCGGGGGCTTTTGACCGCGACCCCTCCAAAATAGGCCGCTGGGTGCAGGGCCGGAAGGTGCAGCCGATAGAGCGGCTGGTCTCTTTTGCTCGGCATGGAGGGATAACCCTGGGAATCCTCACCGTCCCCGCAAGCGCGGCCCAGGAAACCGCGGAGCTGATGGTCCGCGCCGGCATCCGCGGCATTTGGAATTTCACCCCGGTCCGGCTCAGTCTGCCGGAGGGCATCATCGCGCAGAAGGAAGACCTGGCCGAGGGGCTGGCGGTCCTGTCCCGGCGTCTTCGCGGCCGCACGAGTTCGTGAACACGGACGCGGGGGAGGGGCGCGTCACGTGGGGCTACGGATGGCCCGGACGACGCGGCAGGTAGTTTTCAATCGGTTCCGCGCCGAGGGTGCCGCGCAGTTCCTCCAAATAGGCCGGGGCCTCGGCCCGCTTCAAGGCGGCGCGGGCGCGGGTCAACCGGTCGGCGATGCCCAGGCGCGCCGCCTCGTCCGCATGGCTGGTCTTCTTCAGGAACCGGTCCAGGTACTCCAGATGCCGCTGCCAGAGGCGACGGTCAATTCTCTGCTTCGCCGCCAGGCGCGCCGCGTACCAGTCGCTGGCGAGCAACTCTTCTCGCTTGAAGAGTTTTCGGAAGTCGGGATGTTCCAGGCCCTTGGCCTCCCATTGGTCGCGCAGCATGATGTGCAGCAGCGCCCGCAGCGGCGGGCACGCCTGCTCGATGCTGCCATCGTCAAAGTACATCTTGGCAACGCGCTTTTGCGTCTCGACGATGTTGTCCATGCCGTCCACGAAGATTTCCATGTCCTGGAGCTCCGGCCGCAGCATGTCCTCGGCGAACAGGGCGCTCGGATGGTTGAACACGCGGCCAAAAAAAGCACGCACGAACCGCGCGTTGATGCGGTAGCCGAGACGGCTCGCCAGGACTCGCCTGCCGTCGTGCTCGAAGTCCCTGCATTTCTCCAGGTAATCGTTCGCGATGAGGAACTTCGGTTCGCGCTCCTCGGGGGACATCCGGCACCAAATCTCCGGCACAAGCAGGCTGATGTCATGGTCCACTCGCGTCTTGGGGCCGATCCAGCCCGTGGCGGTCACAAAGCCGTTGTGGCCCGTCAAAACCCAGGAGACAAGCGCATTATTCAAGTCGATGATCGGCGGCAGCGCGTTGAACGGACCCTTCGTCAGCGCCCCTTCGGAGCCCGCGCCGGTCGTCGAAGGAGATTTGCCGGTCATGCTGCAAATAAACTCCATGAACAACTCCGGCAGCTCGAAGTAGTGAATCGGGTTATGCACGGCCAGCGGACGGATTCCGCCTTCGGGAGGATTGTTGCGCCGCCCCGGCAGGATGGCCGCCACCGGATTGTAAACAGGCTGGTTCAGCGGAAGGCGGCGGCGCAGCCGGGCGGCCGTCGCGGCAAGATACGTTTCCTGGTGGTGGACGAGATCGGGACGTTTCTGAAGATACCGCGGGTTCTTGCTGGGGCGGCCTCCGATCGTGCGCGGATACGCCGAAGACACGAAGTAGGCGTCTCCGGGCTCCGCCGCGACCTGGCGAATCAACCGCCGCGCCGGCTCGCTGAATTGATAGAAGCCGATCGAGTCCTGAATGAGTTCTCGCGCGAAGGAAGACCGGAGTGGTTCGTAGTTCGAGAAAAAGTTGTCGCCGGCCGCGAAGTCGGATTCCGTTTGTTGGTCGTAGCCCCGATGAATGGCGTCGTCCGGCCGCTGGAAAAGCCGCAACTCACAGTTGGCGACGAACTTGGCCCCCGCGTCCGTCGTGTCGCCCGGCAGATTGTTGAGCCTGCCTGGGGGCACAACGACCGAGACGGTGATGTCGTCCTCGAATTGTATCTTTGCCGCCGGGTAGTAGTCCTTGCGCAGCCCGAACGTGCGCCAGGAACCGTCGGCGTCGAATCCCACCCGCAGATGGGCCGCGACGAGCTTCCGGTTGTCGCACTTCAGCTCGTTGGCCGGCCTGCCGTTGATGATGTCCACGCTGAAATGGCCCCGCCAGTCGTTCCCCCAGGCGGGCTTGTAGAACCGCTTCAGAACGAAAACCAGCTCCTTGAGGTACTGCGGAACGCTCCCCAGCCAGGCGTTGTATTCGGGCCTGTAATCGCGCTCGTCGGGCGTGAGCAACTTGATCACCGACCCCAGCGAGCGGTCCGGGCTGAGGATGCTCCGGCGGTCCACGCGCGCGGGGTTCTTGAACCGCCCGCTGTAGTCGCGCGCAATCAGTTCGGCCACCTGGTCAAAGTCCTTTTTGAAGTCCGCCACGAACACCGGCCCGGTGAGGACCGCGTCGGTGATCGGTTTGGAAATCTCCGACTTGCCGCCGCCCGAAACCGTGCAGGGCTTGTGGCACAGGATGCCTTCTCCCACCGTGCCGACCAGCCGCCAGGACCGCGTATCCTTGGGGTTCTCCATCCGCACCTTGTACCCCGAAGGCCGCACGTAGGTCTTTCCCAGCAGCAGCCTGATGACGCGCTCGCCCTGGCCGCCCTGCCAGGACACCGTTTGCCGGAGCAAGTCAAACCGGGCATCCTCCGGCACGTAGATGATATCGGGATATGTCTTGTCCACCGCGTAACCTTCGGGCCGCATGTCCATCACCTCGCGGTACAGTGACGTCACTTCCGCAAAAGAATGTCCCAGCGACTTGACATGGACGTCGCCGCTGAATTCCTCCCCCAGGTCGTAACTGGGAAAGACCAGCGCCCCTCCGGCGTGCTCCTCTTCGCAAAGCCCGAACAAATTCGCCGCGAAACTGATCTGCGTCTTGATCTCCTTTTTGCAGTAGCCGAAATAGTTGTCCGCGATGAGCGTCACGATCACCCCGGATTCGTCGCGGCAGGTGAGTTTGAAGGCCTCGCCGTTATTGTACAGCTCTCCCTCGTCCTTCCAGCACATCCCGTCCCGGCGCTGTCGCGCCGTGGCCTGGTCCCATGGGGGCAATCCGATGGATTTCCTGGTGATTTTGGTAAGGTGCGGCGCCAGAATGACGCACCCGGTGTGGCCGCTCCAATGCTCGGTGTCCAGACCCGCGTCGTTTTCCGGCAGGGCCGGATCGCCCGCGTTGCCGAATATGCTCTCGACGAAGTCCAGGTTGCTCACGAGGTTGCCCGGCGCGAAGAAGCGGATTTCCATCGTTTTTGAAGGTGAAAATCCCGGCACTTCGGGTGAAACCAACGGCCGAATCAAGAGCGAGACAAAGCATTCGGCCGGCTTCGGCTGCGTGGCGGTGAACGGCAGAAAAAGGTCCTCGCGGGGCGGGGCGAAGGCGAGATTGAGCATCCTGGCGAACACGGCCTTGGGCACGCCTATCTTGTCCTCGGGAATGGGCAGGCCGCCCTCGGCCACGTGAAATATCCCCGTCGTCGTCCGGCGATCACTGCGCGGGTTGTGCAAAACACCCTGTTTGACCCTGTATGAACTGACAATGCCCGAGACAAATTCGTCGCGGTCCACCGGCAGCGAGAGGGCCCTCGCCAGGCCGGGCCGGTCCAGGACGAACGTTCGCAGCGGGAGCTTGGCGGCCGGCGCGTCCTGGAGGTAATCGTACAGAAACGTCTGAATCCGCTGGTCCGCCGGGCAAAGGTAATTGGACAGCAACCGCTCTTTTTCCCGATACTGGGCAATGAGCGAGGAGACAATGTCGCCGAGCCCCGTTCCGTCCCCGGCCGGAACCTGCGGGAGGCCGAGCAACGACAGCTTCACGTTGATGTAGGGAATCAAGCCGTCCACCTTCATAGGTTTCAGTTACGAGAATGACAATACCACGGGTCGCCCGGGTCGCAAGGGCGGCGCCTCGGCGTCGGGGCCCGCGTGCCCGCGCTGGTTTGGCCGGAGAGGGGGCGCAAGCCGTTTGGGAGTGCGGTGGCAAGCGAAGCGCGACACCGCTTTGGCTCGGGCAGCCCCTGCCGTGTCGAGTGTCCCGCCAGGCCGAAAGCACCGTCGCCGCTTCGCTTTGCCGGCGCACTCCAAAATACCACTTTGTCCACCGCCCTGGCCGATCGGTTGTTCCGGCGATAAGTTGCTTGTCTTGCGAGGGCGGAGGAAGTAAAAACGGAGCGATGGCGGAAACCGACTCGAACCTGTTATGTCATATACCGGCCGGCAGACCCTGAATACGAGCAACGTGCTGAGCGTGATTATGGGCGGAGGCCAGGGGACTCGCCTCTTTCCCTTAACCAAAGAGCGTGCGAAACCGGCGGTGCCCCTGGCGGGGAAGTACCGGCTGGTGGACATCCCGATTTCCAACTGCATCAACTCGGGTCTCCGGCGAATCTACCTGCTGACGCAGTTCAATTCGGCATCCCTGCACCGGCACATCTCGCAGTCCTACAAGTTCGATCATTTTTCAGGGGGCTTTGTCGAGATACTGGCCGCCGAACAGACCTACTCGGACACCTCGTGGTACCAGGGGACGGCCGATGCCGTGCGCAAGAACATCATCCATTTCCTGAACCATGAGTGGGATTACCTGCTCATCCTGAGCGGGGACCAGTTGTACCGGATGGATTTTCGCGAGGTGATCGAGCTGCACCAGGAGGCGGAGGCGGAGATCACGATTGCAACCATCCCCGTGGGGCGGCAGGAGGCGCAATCGCTCGGGATCATGCAGGCGGATGCCACGCGCCGCATCACGCGGTTTGTCGAAAAGCCCAAGGACCCGGCCCTGCTGGAGTCATTGAAACTGCCTGGAGAGTGGTATCCGCAATTGGGCATCAAGCAGCAAGGGGAGCTGTTCCTGGCCTCGATGGGCATCTACCTCTTCAACCGGGCGATCGTCAAGCAGTTGCTCGACAACACCCTGACCGATTTCGGCAAGCACATCATTCCGAAGGCGATCCAGGACCGCCGCGTTTTTTCATTCGTGTTCCAGGGGTACTGGGAGGACATCGGGACAATCCGGGCCTTTTTCGACGCGAGCCTCGACCTCACCAACGAACTGCCCAGGTTCAACTTCTTCGACATGGCCGCCCCCATATTCAGCCGCCCCCGCTTCCTGCCCGGCTC
>CAZZFF010000206.1:0-7007 GCA_964653485.1 uncultured Verrucomicrobiota bacterium
GTGTCCGCCGCGGCGATGAGCGCCTTGGTCGGGATGCAGCCCCAGTTGAGGCAGGTCCCGCCGAGTTGTTCCTTTTCCACAATGGCGACCGAAGCGCCCAGTTGGGCGGCGCGGATTGCCGCCGGGTACCCGCCCGGGCCGGCGCCGATGACTACCACATCAAATGTTTCCATAGATTCAGATTTGCGAACAGTAATTAGACCAAGAGTTTCCACAGGTCGATATTTTCGAGCTTCTGTTTAACGGCGTTGACGAACCGGGCGGCCATCGCGCCGTCGATGAGGCGATGGTCGGACGAGAGCGTTATTTTCATGATGGAGCGGACGACGACCTTGTCGTCGCGCACGACCGGTTTCTTGAGCGTGCTCGACACGGCAAGAATTGCCGCTTCACCCGTGTTGATAATCGCGGTGAAGTTCTCGACATCGAGCATCCCCATGTTGGAGATGGTGAATGTGCTGCCCGTCATCTCGTCCGGCGCAAGTTTGTTGGTGCGGGCTTTGTCGGCCAGCTCTTTCGAGCGGGCGTTGAGTTCGGCAATCGACAGCTCGTCGGCATTGCGGATTACCGGGACAACCAATCCCTGCTCCAGCGACACCGCGACGCCAAGGTGAACGCGGCTGTTCCAGCGGATGCTCTTGCCGTCGGTCGAACTGTTCACGCCCGGGAACTCCCTCAGCGTGAGCACGACCGCCTGTGAAATAAAGTCGGTGACCGTGTAAGGCGCGCCTTTTTCCTTGAGCTCGGCGCGGAACTTGACGAGGTCGGTCATATCGACTTCGACCGTGACGAAGAAGTGAGGCGCGGTGACGACGCTTTGCGTGAGCCGCTGGGCAATGATCTGCCGCATTTTGCTCATCGGCTTCGGCTTTTCAGCCAGCGCGCGCTCGATGTCGGCGACGTTGATCCGGCCTGAATCACCGGTTCCTTGAATCGTCAGGATATCCAGCTTTTCCTTCGCTGCGAGCTGTTTGGCCGCGGGCGAAATCCGGAGCCGGTTGTATCCCCTGCCCTCCAAGTAGGTTTTGACATCCTTCTCGACTACGCGTCCGGCCGGCCCGGAGCCGCTGATGCGGGCCGGGTCAATCACGCAATCCGCCGCGAGCCTGGCCGCACGCGGACTGATGCGAAAGCGGGACGAGGCAGGAGGAGTGATGGAGGGTTGGAGCGCCGGAGCGCTGGGCGCCTGGAGTGGCGGAGTGATGGAGTGCTGGAGAGTTGGGGCCGGGGCCGAGGGGGCGGCGGCTGGGGTGCGGGTTGGTTCCTGGGCCGGGGACGCAGCGGGTGGCGGCGCGGTGACGGCGGGAATCGCTTCGCCGGGCTGTCCGAGGAAACCGACCGTGCTTTGCACCGGGACACTCTTGCCCGGCGGGACCACGATCTTCAGCAGCGTGCCGGCCTCGAAACTCTCGACTTCCATCACGGATTTGTCGGTCTCGACGGTGAACAGGATTTCGCCCTTGGCGACTTTGTCGCCTTCCTTCTTGAGCCATTCGACGATGGCGCTCTCTTCGGTCATCTGACCGAACTTGGGCATGATAATAGGCGTAGCCATAACGTGCCTTAGAGAATCGAGTTGGCGGCAGCGAGGATGTCGTTGGCGTTCGGCAAAAACGCGGCCTCGAGGATATGCGACTGTGGCGCGATGCCGTTCTTGGCGCCGACGCGTTTGACCGGGGCGTCAAGATAATCGAACGCCTGGTCCTGGATGGTCGAGGCAATTTCGCCGGTGTAAGAACCGATATGAATGGCCTGGCTGGCGACGACGCAGCGGCCGGTCTTCTGGACCGAGCGCAGAACGGTTTCCATGTCCAGCGGCACCAGGCTGCGCAGGTCAATGACCTCGGCGCTGACACCGCGTTCGGCTTGCAGCTTCTCGGCGGCTTTGAGGCAATCATGCACGACGGGGCCCCAGGTGACCAGGGTGATGTCACTGCCCGGGCGCTTGATATCAGCGACGCCGAGCGGGACGAGGTAATCGCCTTCGGGCACCGCCCCCTTCATGGCATAGAGCGCCTGCGATTCAACGAACAGGACCGGGTTGTTGTCGCGGATTGCCGACTTGAGCATCCCCTTGGCGTCGTAAGGCGTTGCCGGATAGACGACATAGAGGCCTGGGATATGGCAGAACATTGATTCGAGCGTCTGCGAATGCTGGCCGCCGTAGCCTTTGCCCGCGCCGGCGGAGGCGCGCACGACCAGCGGCACCTCGGTTTGTGCGCCGCTCATATAATGCCACTTGGCGGCCTGGTTGCTGATCTGGTCGGAGGACATCAGCGCGAAATCGAAGTACATCAGCTCGACCACGGGCCGCAGGCCGTTCATGGCGGCGCCGCAGCCGGTGCCGCAGATGCAGGCCTCGCTGATGGGGGTGTTGAAGACCCGCTCGCGCCCGAAGGCCTCAAGCAAGCCCTTGGTCACTTTGAAGGCGCCGCCGTAGTCGGCCACGTCCTCGCCAAAGAACACCACCCGTTTGTCGCGGAGCATTTCCTGGACAAGAGCTTCTTTGAGGGCGTCCTTGTAACTGAGCTCACCATTGACCCGTTTGATTTCGGGCAGCGGGCCGAGCGGGGTTGGGTTGGCGAAGTCTTTGGGGACGGTCTCGCACTTCGTGTCGGTGTACATGAAGGTGAGGACGTCTTCGGGGGCGGGGTCGGCGGCGGCGGCGGCGCGGACGGCGGCGCGGGCGTTGCGTTCGGCGACGCGGCGTTCAATCGCGTCGATGCCCGCGGGGTCGAGCACCTTGGCCGCCAGGAGGGCCTTCTTGTAGGAGTCGATGGGGTCGATGGCGCGCCAGGCGGCTTCTTCTTCACGGGTGCGGTATTCGTTGCGAGGGTCGCTCAACGAGTGGCCCCAATAGCGGTAGCAATCCGCATCGATCAGGACGGGGCCCTGTCCCTGGCGGCATAGGGCGGCGGCGCGGCGGAGAGCGTCGCGCACGGCCAGGACGTTCATGCCGTTGACAACCTCGGCATGCATGTTGTTTGTGGCAAAGCCGGCTGCCCGGCGCGCGATGCGCTCGACGCCCATCACTTCGTCGTCGCAACGGCCGGTCATGCCGTAGTGATTGTTGCACACGAGAAACACGATGGGCAGGCCGCTCTTTTTGCCATCGGCCAGGTGGTTGGTGAACTGGGCTTGGGCGGCGAAATTGAGGGCCTCGAGAACCACGCCGTTGGCGTAGGCGCCGTCACCGGCAAAGCAGCAGACCACGTTGCCGCGGTCCAGGTAGCGGTTGGCCAAAGCGGCGCCGGTGGCAATGGGCACGCCGCCGCCCACGATGGCGTTCGCGCCGAGATGGCCGACGGTGAAGTCAGCGATGTGCATCGAGCCGCCGCGCCCGCGGCAATAACCGTCGTCCTTGCCAAACAGCTCGCATATCGTGCGGTAAACGTGTTGTTCGAGGGCGGCTTCGAGGAGTTCTTCGCGGCGGACGGCCTGGCAGTTGGGGACGCGGCGGCGGAGTTGGTCGTCGGTCATTTGGCGGAGGGCGGAAGTGCCCTTGGCGAGGCTCTCGCCGTGGCCGCGGTGAGTGCTGGTGATATTGTCAGCGAGTTGGAGGGCGGAGCAGGCCCCCGCGGCGGTGGCTTCCTGGCCGACGGAGACATGGGTGGGGCCGCGGTAGTTGAACGTGGGGATGGGTTGATAAGCCCCGGAGCGGAGCTTGACGATCATCTCCTCGAGTTCGCGGATGACCAGCATATCCTCGAGCACTGCCGCCGCCTCGGCTTGGGTTATCGTCCCGGCCTTGAGTTCGGATTCGAGGCTGCCGTGGTAGCGATAGGCCGGAATCCGTCCGCAATCGATTTCGTAGGGCGTGAATTTGGGCCGGGAATCGCTTAAATAGATGGGTGATTTTGTCATGGCTAACTTGTTTGATGATTTTCTTATAGGGCAAATCTGACGAATGTGGCTGATGGGCTGTCAGGTCCTGACGACCTTGATCCCCCGGTTCAGAAGTTGTTTGGCAAAGTCCTTTTCGAGATGGTTGTCGGTAATCAAGACGTGGACGCCGTCCCAAAGCCCGGCCGAGGCGAAAGAGACCTTTCCGGCCTTGGAACTGTCGGCCAGGAGGATCACCTGGCGGGTCTGGGCCATCACGAGTTGTTTTGTGAAGGCCTCGCTCGGGTCGGTGGTGGTGAGTCCTTCCTCGATGGCAAAGCCGATTGTTCCCATGAAGGCCTTGTCCAGGTGCAGCCCGTCCAGGACCAGCCGCGTCAGAGGGCCGACGAGCGTCTGGCTCAACCGCCGCAACTCTCCCCCGATGAGGATGAGCCTTGGGCCGCGGCCGGCGAGTTCGTGGGCGGCGTGGAGGGAATTGGTGACGACGGTGAGGTTGGTGCGCTCCCGAAGCAACCGCGCCAGTTCGAGCACCGTGCTGCCGCCGTCCAGGTAGAGCGTGTCCCCCGGCTCGATGAGTGCCAACCCCGCCTCGGCGATGCGGCGCTTCTCTCGCACCGCCAGGGAGGTCTTGTCCTCGAAGAGCGGTTCGTCCAAGCGGCTCTCGACGCTGACGGCGCCGCCGTGGACGCGCCGGATGACGCCGCTCCGCTCCAACTGGTCCAGGTCCCGCCGCACCGTGGCCGCGGAGACCGCCAGCCGACGGCAGAGGTCCTCGACGCGGATGACGCCGCTGTCACGGATCAAGGCCCGGAGGTCGTTCCACCGCTGAGGCGCCAGCGCTTTTGAATCCAGTTCGGCCATGGCTCGAATATGTTCGATGTTGAGCGATTATAGCATCGAACTGATTGACATCAATCATAATCGTGCAAGCGGGGGCGGCGTCCGGGGCTGCGCCCGGCTCGCGCGGAATGTCCCAAAAAAAGGAGCCGCCGGGGAGAATCGAAGAACCCGGCGGCCCAGTAGTTTAACGCAACTGTGTTTTTGTTCGGGTTCGTGAGACCGGCTAACGGGCCAAACGAACCATACACTGCTTATCGGCTCATTTCACGGCGGCTTGAGCCAATAGGGGGGCCTAAACCGTCACTTGCCTTGCGGCCCGGGAGAGTCCTAAATACCCCACATGCAAATGAACAAGCGCGAGTTTCTGGCGGGGACTACGTTTTTTGGGGTGGCCAGCCTGGCCGGGGCGACCTCGGTGGGGGCGGCCGAGGGGAGCGGGGTGAGGGCCGCCACCGTTTTCAACGTGGCGGACTTCGGGGCAAAAGGGGACGGTAAGACCTCGGATTCGGAGGCCATCCAGAAGGCGCTGGATGCGGCAGGGGCGGTGAGCGGCACGGTGTATTTGCCGGCCGGGCGCTATCCCTGCCACGACCTCAAAGTTCACGCGCACACGACGGTATTGGCCGAGCCGCAGTGGGGATACAGTGGCGAGGGAGGCGCCATGCTGGTCCTGGATTCCGATGAAGCGGATTGCCTGCTCAACATCACGGGCGCTTATGGCGTTCACCTTCACGGTCTTTTCCTTCAGGGCCGACGGGAGGCCAGGAAAGCCATTCACGGGGTCTTCCTGAACAATGACCAGAAGTATAGTCCTCACGAGGACGCCATTGTCATCGACGACTGCAAGGTCGAGAGGTTTTCGGGGCACGGGGTGCATCTGCTGCGGATTTGGGTTTTCATCCTCCGGCACAGCATTTTTCAGGCAAACAGAGGGTGTGGGGTCCAAATCACGGGCTGGGACGGTTTTGTGACGGACAACCAGTTTTCCGGCAACGGGAGCCACGGTTTCGCCTGTGAATCGGTCGGGGCGACGGTCATGTTCACGGCCAACCGTGTGGAGTGGAACCAGGGCTACGGCCTCTTGCTGGTCGCGGGGGACGCGTGGAATGTCACCGGGAACTGTTTCGACCGGAACTGGGGGGCGGGCCTCTGCGCCCTGAAGATGCGCACCACCACGGTCACAGGGAACGTATTCCGGCGCTGCGGCAAAGACAGCCGCTTGCTGCCCGAAGGGGAGCGTTCCTGCCAGGTGCGGCTGGAGGAATGCAGCGGGCTGACCTTGGTGTCAAATGTGTGCGCGGCGGGCCGGGACGACGGCGGGAAGGGCGATTACACCCCGCATTTCGGATTCGTCGTACGCAAGCTCAGCCACTGCGTCATTTCGGCCAACACGCTGTTCAGAGGCTACATGAAGGAGATGACCTCGGACCTCGGCGAACACGGCCCGGAGTACTTGTTCGCCAATAACGTGGGCAGCCCGATGACGGCATGACCGGCCACGCCTTTCACAACCTCGTATGATCTCGTTCCGGAGCGATGGGGCTTCTGACGTAGAGGGACACCAACCGGGAAACCAACACCGCAAGGTACAGCACACCGCAGAGGGCTTCGAGCGATGCCAGAGAGCGCGCGTGCCGTGACATGGGGGTGATGTTCCCGTAGTTTGACGTGGTCAAGGTCGACAAACTGAAATAGAGCGCATCGAAGAAGGTGAGTTCCTGCCTGCCCGACGATTGGGAAGGCATCGAAAACGAGCCGGGCACGGCGGTTTCCGCCAGAAGATAAAAGTGCGCCCACAGCAATGCGGCCAAGAGGTAGATGGAGAGGCCGGAACAGAGCACCTCGGAATCGACCCTTCCGGCGCGCAGAACGAACCGAAGCAACTGCCAGGTTGTAAACGCGATGGCCAGCGCCATGCTGATGAGCGGAACCGGGGCCTCCTGGCCCATAGAGGTGAAGTGAGGCAGCCACCGGAACGTTAGGGCCGGCGACATAAGCACAATGCCGGCTATGAAGACTCGACGACGCCCCCCCACAGCAAACAGGGAAGACAGCAGCACGAGTGAAAAGAGGCTGCTGGCAATATAGTCGCCCCCGGGGAGATTCTGAAAGAAGGGATAAGCCATGAGCAGCGCAACCAGCGAACCCAATAACTGCTGGCCGGAAAATCGGAACAGACCCTTCTTGGTTCGGGTGGAACCCATTTCACATCCGTCTCATAGGTGGAAGACTACCACGCCCGGTTGCCGGGCGCAATTCCGTAGAGTGTTCCCTGATCCTCGCCTAGTTTCCCAGCTCTCCAAGAAAAGTGAAGCAGGGGGCGC
>CAZZFF010000207.1:0-6824 GCA_964653485.1 uncultured Verrucomicrobiota bacterium
TCGGCTATTCCGTGTTCGAACACACCGAGAACGGCATCGCCTCCGAGTTGACCGTCTATGTGGCCATGGACGCGCCTGTGAAGTTCGCGGTCCTGAAGCTGCTCAACCTCTCGGGACGGCCCCGCCTGCTCTCCGTCACCGGCTACTGGGAATGGGTGCTGGGTGAGCTGCGCCAAAAAAGCTTGCTCCACGTCCAGACCAAGGTGGACCTCAAAACCGGCGCCTTGCTGGCACTCAATCCATTCAATACCGAGTTCGCCGAACGCATCGCCTTCCTGGATGTGAGTGATGCCGGGCGAACCTTCACAGGGGATCGAAGGGAGTTTCTCGGCCGGAACGGAAGCCTATCCAACCCGGCGGCCCTCAAGCGGACGCGGCTCTCTGGCAGGGTCGGAGCGGGGTTGGACCCTTGCGGTGCGGTGCAGGTGACTATTGATTTGCCCGCCGGGCAGCAACGCGAAACCAGCTTCCGCCTCGGTGTGGGGCGGACCCTCGCCGAAGTGCAAACCCTGGTCCGCCGCTTCCGGCCCGCCGGGGCCGGCCGTGGCGCCCTCGAAGGAGTTTGGCAGTACTGGGGTCGAACGCTCGGCGCGGTGCAGGTCGAAACACCGGATGCCTCCGTCAATGTGCTGGCCAACGGCTGGCTGTTGTATCAGACCTTGAGCAGCCGCCTGTGGGCTCGCACCGGTTTCTACCAGTCCGGCGGAGCGTTCGGCTTCCGCGACCAATTGCAGGATGTGATGGCGCTGGTGCATGCCGAACCGGCCCTCGCCCGCGAGCACCTCTTGCGCGCCGCGGCCCATCAGTTCCGCGAAGGCGACGTCCAGCATTGGTGGCACCCTCCCGCCGGCCGCGGCGTCCGCACCCATGTCTCCGATGATTACCTCTGGCTGCCCTACGCCGCTTGCCGCTATGTCGCGTGCGTGGCCGATACCGGAGTGCTGGACGAGTCCGTTCCCTTTCTCGAAGGTCGTCCCCTCAAGCCGGAGGAGGACTCGTACTATGACCTGCCCAATCGTTCCGAGGCGTCGGCCACGCTCTACCAGCATTGCGTGCAAGCAATCGAACACGCGCTCAGATTCGGCCAGCATGGCCTGCCGCTCATGGGCTGTGGGGACTGGAACGACGGCATGAATCTGGTCGGCAAAGACGGGCGCGGCGAGAGTGTCTGGCTGGCTTTCTTCCTCTACGATGTTCTGACCCAATTTGCCGAATTGGCCCGCCGGCGCAACGACACCGCCTTTGCCGAGCGATGCCTCGCCCAAGCCCGCCAACTGCGACAAAACATCGAGCAACACGCCTGGGACGGCCAATGGTATCGACGCGCCTACTTCGACAACGGAGAACCCCTTGGCTCCAGCACCAATCCGGAATGTCAAATCGATTCACTACCCCAAAGCTGGTCCGTTATCAGCCGGGCCGGTGATCCCGAGCGCGCCCGTCAGGCCATGCAAGCCGTGGACGACCGCCTCGTCCGCCGCGAGGCCGGGCTGATCCAGCTATTTGATCCCCCTTTCGACCAGTCCTCCCTCAATCCGGGCTACGTTAAGGGTTATTTCCCCGGCGTCCGCGAAAATGGCGGCCAATATACTCACGGCGCGGTTTGGACCGCCATGGCCTTTGCGCTGATGGGAGACACCGACCGAGCCTGGAGGTTGTTCGCCCTGCTCAATCCCGTTTGCCACGGTGCCACTCCCGGCCAAATCGCGACCTACAGAATTGAACCCTACGTCATGGCCGCTGACATCTATGCCGTGCCGCCCCACACCGGCCGTGGCGGTTGGAGCTGGTACACCGGTTCCGCCGGCTGGATGTATCGGCTGCTGCTCGAAACCCTGCTCGGCGTGAATCTGGAAGGCAACCAACTGCGCCTGACGCCCAGCCTTCCCGAGACATGGACCACGTTCACCGTCCACTACCGCTACCGGCAAACCCCTTACCACATTAGCATTACGAAGGTCCCTCGCGCGCCCGCCGGTGACAGCCGGGTATCCCTGGACGATCAGGCGCTTCCTGGCAATATCATCCCTTTGGTGGATGACCACCGTGATCATGTTGTTAAGATGGAAGTTGGCTGAAAGTGAACGCGGGCGCGCTTATTTCCGCGAGGCGGCAACGATCAATCGACGGTGGAGTATTTGGCGCGCTGGCTCTTCTTGAACAATTGCGCTGTGGACCGGATGATTACCTGAATCTGATAGGCCAAGTCTCCGCTCTTGAAATAATCGCCATTGGTCTCCGAGCGAATCGCCACCTGATTGATTTTGGCCAGTTGCCGCGAAACCTCCCGAATCTGCCTCTCGGTCGTCCACTGAATGAGGCTCCGCTTGCTCCGCACCGGGAACAGAGCCGCATCCGGATTGCCGGCGGGCGGTTCGCTCCGCAGGCGCGCTGCGCGCATTAAAGGTGTTGTCATGGATTGACTTGTCATCGAGCAAGGATCAACGGTCAGCGGTTTGGCGGCGAAGCCGGTTCGGTGGCCGCAGGCTCACTCGCGGGGAGGGCGGGTATTACCGCTTCATGATTGATCTCCGGGTAGTTCTCGTTCAACTCTATCGCCAGGCGCTCGGCCTCTTCCTTCTCGAAGCGCTTCGTGCCGGTTCCAATGTTCCCGTTGACGATGGATTTCCAATGGATTGCGTACGTCTTCATGGTTTGCCGTTCCTTGCGGAGCGCCGAACGCTCTCAATAGCCCATGCCGCCCTGGCCGCCGGGAGCCGACCCGGATGTTTCCTCCTCCGGGACCGAGGTGATCAAGCATTCGGTTGTCAGCAACAGGCCTGCGATCGAGGCCGCATTCTGCAACGCCGCGCGCGTGACCTTCTTCGGATCGACTACGCCCGCCTTGACAAGGTCTTCGTAAACGCCGGTCGAGACGTTGTAGCCCTCGTTGCCTTTGCGCCTCTTGACTTCCTGCACAACCACCCAGCCTTCCACGCCGGCATTATCGGCCAATACGCGCGTCGGATACTCGACGGCGCGCTTCACGATTTCCACGCCGATGCGCTCGTCGTCGTTCTCCGGTTTGACCGCATCCATCGCTGCCAGGCAACGCAGCAGCGCCACGCCGCCGCCGGGCACGATGCCTTCTTCCACGGCCGCGCGCGTTGCGTGCAGGGCATCCTCCACCCGGCCCTTCTTTTCCTTCATCTCGGTCTCCGTGGCGGCGCCGACGCTGATGATGGCGACGCCCCCCGCGAGCTTGGCCAGGCGTTCCTGGAGCTTCTCTTTGTCGTAATCGGAGGTGGTCTCTTCGATCTGACGCCGGATCTGGGCTACGCGGCCTTGAATCTCGGAACTCTTCCCGTCGCCTTCCGCAAAGGTCGTGCTTTCCTTGTCCACCGTGACGTTCTTGACGCGGCCGAGGTCCTCCAGGGTCAGGCTCTCGAGCTTGATGCCGAGGTCTTCGCTGATGAATCTGCCGCCGGTCAGGATGGCGATGTCTTCGCACAGCGCTTTGCGGCGGTCCCCAAAACCAGGGGCCTTGACGGCGCACGCATTGATGGTGCCACGGAGTTTGTTCACCACCAGGGTGGCGAGCGCTTCGCCTTCGACATCTTCGGCGATGATCAACAGAGGTTTGCCCGCCTGGGCCACCTTCTCGAGCAAGGGCACCAAGTCTTTGAGACTGCTGATCTTCTTCTCGTAATTGAGGACATAGCAATCTTCCAGGCGAACCTCCATCGTCTCGGCATTGGTGACAAAGTAAGGCGATAGATAACCCCTGTCGAACTGCATCCCTTCGACCACCTCGAGAGTCGTTTCAATCGATTTTGCCTGCTCGACGGTGACCGTGCCGTCTTTGCCGACCTTGTCCATCGCATCCGCGATGATCTCGCCAATGGCGGTGTCCCAGTTGGCGGAAACCGTAGCGACCTGCTTGATTTCCTCCTTGTCCCTCACCCTTTTGGCGATCTTGTCGAGATGTTCGACGGCGGCGGCAACCGCCTTGTTGATCCCCCGCTGGATGCCGATGGGGTTGCCCCCGGAAGTGACGTATTTCAAGCCCTCACGAAAGATCGCCTCGGTCAGAACCGTGGCGGTGGTGGTCCCATCGCCCGCGTTGTCGCTGGTCTTGCTGGCCGCTTCACGCACCATTTGGGCGCCCATGTTTTCACGCGGGTCGTCCAGCTCGATTTCCTTGGCGACCGTGACGCCGTCTTTGGTCACCGTTGGCGATCCGTATTTCCTGTCGAGCACGACGTTGCGGCCTTTGGGGCCAAGCGTCGCCGCGACGGCCTTGGTCAGTTTGGAGACACCCCTAAGCAGGGCTTGGCGAGCCTTCTCGTCGAAGAGCAGTTCTTTTGCAGCCATAATATGTTAATGGGTCGATTGTAGATCCCTTAGTGCCAAATTCTGTCGTTGACGCATCCTCAAGCAGTTGAGGTGCCATGCGTCGGATGATCATCGAAATGCATTGCTGGGCAGTGACTTGCGGACAACCCGGGCTTTCAATTCGTCCTGCAGAAAGGGTGGGGCCATTGCAATTTGCACTGATTTCCGCGGGAACATCGTGCAATTTGCAGAGCCGGGGTAGGGGCGTGGGACGCATGCCATTTCGATCCGCCGCCTCGATTCTCATGACCACGCAGGGGCAAGGGCAGAGGCAAACGCGGCACGGCCTGAGTGGTGGCTCAATGGTCTGTCGTAAATCCCAGGCTTCAAATCACTCGAGTGCTTTGACCATTGTAAGGACTCGCACTTGCTTCGACGCGCAGGAAGGTGGCAGCGGTCTCGGTCCGGAGTTCCACTCGAGGCAGGCTGGCGGGTATCAGGCAAAACTGACCCGCGGCCAGGGAAAGCGAGGGCTGGCCGTTCGAGACGGACAACGCCCCGCTCACGACGCCGAGGATGTGCATCCGGCCTTGAGCCAGTCCGAGGGGAGGGCCGGCATCGAGTTGCCAGGCTTCGACCGTGAATAGCGGGTCCCGCACCAGCGGCCGCACCCGGGCCGGGCCGGCGGCGGCAAAGAGGCCGGGAGCGAGAGCCGGCTCGAAATCATTGAAGTCGATGCTGGCCAGCGATTGGGGAACATGGAGTTCGCGGAGTTTACCGTCCAACCCGGGCCGGTTCCAATCGAATACGCGATACGTGGTGTCGGAATTCTGCTGTATCTCGAAGATAACCAACCCGCCGCCCAGGGCATGGACGCGGCCGCTGGGCAGGAACAGGGCGTCCCCCGCATGAACGCCGATCCGGTGGAAGCACTCGGCCACGGTGCCGGCCTGGAGTTTTCGCTCGAACTCGACCCGTGTTACACCGCGCTTCAGACCGGCGTATAATCCCGCTCCGGGCGCCGCGTCGGCGATGTACCACATCTCAGTCTTGGGTTGGCCCCCCAACTCACGGGCGATGGCGGCGGGAGGATGGACCTGGAGGGACAATGTGTCCCGGGCGTCCAGGATTTTCACCAGGAGGGGAAACCGCTCGTTGGGCGCGGCGGCACGCCCCAGCAACTCGGCCGAGTGCCGTGCCATGAGCCAAGAGAGGTCTTTGCCCGCCAGCGGCCCGTTGGCAATCACGCTGGCATCGCCAGGCCGGTCGCTGATTTCCCAGGACTCGCCGATGGGCGGCCCGGGCGGCAGGGGCTTGTGGTACAATTGAGCCAGCTTGCGCCCACCCCAGACCCGTTCCTTGAAAATAGGCTGGAACAGTAGTGGATAGAGCATCGCGAATCCCCGGTATTATCCCACGGCCTCGGCCTTTTGGGCCGGGGGCGTCTTCTTTTCGACGAAGTGGCCAAAACCGCGAAACTTGGCGTAGCGCTGGTTGAGCCATTCCGCAGGGGTTAGTTTAAGCAGTTCGTCCAGGTGTTTGAGCAGGTGCTCCTTGACGGTCTGAGTCGTCTTCTCAGGGTCATTGTGGGCGCCGCCCTGGGGTTCGGGAATGACCTCATCGACCAGGCCCAACTGGAGGAGGTGTTTGGCGGTGATCTTGAGCGCCTCGGCGGCCCTGGCGGCGGCGGAACGGTCCTTCCAGAGAATGGCGGCGCAGCCCTCCGGGCTGATGACCGAATAATAGGCATTCTCGAGAATGCAGACCCGGTTGGCAACACCGATGCCAAGGGCCCCGCCGGAGCCGCCCTCGCCGATTACCAGGGCAATAATCGGGACCTCGAAGAGCATCATCTCGCGCAGATTGAGCGCGATCGCCTCGGCAATATGGCGTTCCTCGGCGCCGATGCCGGGATAGGCCCCTGCGGTGTCGATGAGCGAAATAATGGGCAGCCTGAACTTGTCGGCCAGTCGCATCAAGCGCAGGGCCTTGCGATAGCCTTCGGGGTGCGCGGAGCCGAAATTGCGGAGGATGTTGTCCTTGGTATCGCGGCCTTTCTGGGTCCCGATGACCATGACCTTGTGCGGTCCAAGGCAAGCGAAGCCGCCCACCACGGCGCGGTCCTCGGCAAACAACCTGTCTCCATGCAACTCCGTAAAGCCGGTGAAGGCGGATTGCAAATAGTCCAGCGTGTAGGGCCTCTTGGGATGGCGCGCGATCTTGATGCGATCCCAGGCGCTGAGGTTCGCGTAGATGTGCCGCCGGGTCTCGGCCAGCTTCTTCTCGAGCAAAGCCGCCTCTTCCTGGAAACTCAGGCCGAGGGCGTGCCTTTCCGGATGTTTCTTCAACTCCTCGAGCGCATTCTGCAATTCCGCAATCGGCTTTTCGAAGTCGAGTTGGTGTTTCATCGCGCCAGAGCTTAGCCCCAGGCCCCGGCAATGGCGATGTTTTTTTGACCCGTACGGACAAAGAGCCGGATTTTCATCCGGCTCTCGTGGTGACGAGGTTTATACGCCTTCACCCAGGCGCTCAGAAGGGTAATGCGGCCA
>CAZZFF010000208.1:0-6688 GCA_964653485.1 uncultured Verrucomicrobiota bacterium
GGTGCCGTCGTTGTTGATGGTGAAAAGCGAAAGGCCCCGCGCTAAACCCGCGGGGCCTGGGGATGTGGACGAAACAAAGAGGATGCGGCCATCCAGAAGCACGGTCGGGTCCGCGGCCCCGGAAAGCCCGAAGGTGAGCCGGCGCGGCCTGGCGCCAGGGGATTGCGCGTAGAGTTGAGGCGGCGGAGCGGCAACAATTGGATTCCCCAGCTTCGGGACGGGGGAAGCGAACACCACGCTCCCATCCGGCAGCAGCGCCGGAGCAGCGGCGCCCCCCGGCATCGAAGTGACGCGCCGCGGGCGGCCTCCGGCAACAGGCGCTTCATAGACCTGCCACTCACTTTGCACTCCGGCTTTTCCCGTGAAATAGACCCGCGCCCCGTCGAGGGAGACCACTAGGCCGCCGGCGGCGCAGAGGCCCTCCGACAGCACCCGGACCTTGGATGTCCCCAAAGGCGCGGCGGCAACCACAACCCGGCTTCCCGGGCAACAGCACAGGTCCAATGAGTCCTTGGCCGTGCCGGCGCCGTGGACGCGGGGAGTTTGCGCCAGCACGAGCGGCGCTGTCAGAGCCGGCAACTCGCAACGGCCGGAGACGGCGAGCCCGCACAAAGCCATCGCGCAGAACCTGGCGGCGGTTGCCGAGGCGACCGCACGGAACACAGAGGTCGCAAAGAGGCCCTTCGATTCTGTTGGGTCTTTGCGTTGGGGGCGCTCTGTGCGGTTCCTCTTGCAGACGACGCCGGTGTTCATTTCCGCGTTCCTGGTTCGCGAACCTTGAGGATTTGGTCCACGTTCACGTTCGTCAATTCCTGCAACTGTTTGCTCGGCCAGCGGATTTCGATGCGGTCCACCGTCGAGGCTTTGCCAAGGCCGAAATGCAGGCGTCGATCGCTCTGCATGAGGAAGCCAAACGCGCAGCGGGCCTCGGCGAAATACTGCCGGCCGCCGGCGATGACCTTCACGAAGGCGCCGAAGCCGTCACGGTTGCTCCTGGTTCCCTCCAGGTCGAGGGTGAGCCAGTGGTTCCCGGATCGGTCCCGGTTGTGGAGGAGGAAACAGCGGTCGCCCATGGCCGTCACGAGCAGGTCCATGCGGCCGTCATTGTCATAGTCGGCGACCGAGCAGCCGCGCCCTCGAACTTTGGTCTTGAAGTAGGCGCCGCCCTTGGCTGCCGCGTCGGTGAACGTGCCGTCGCCGCGGTTTTCAAGGAGCAGGCTCTCCCAGCCCACAAGGTAATGAGCGTCGCCGTTGGCGATGAGGATGTCCAATTTCCCGGAGTTATCGAAGTCCACGAAACAGCCGCCCCACCCGACAAACTGGGCGGTGAGCGAGCCGAGTCCGGATGCCATCATCCGATCATCATAAACCCCGTTGGACGTGCCCATGTAGAGCGAGCCGTAGCCCAACCGCGTCACCAGGATGTCGTCGTAGCCGTCGCCGTTGCAGTCCCCTATCGTGGCGGCCATGGAACCCGCGGCCTCGCCCATGGCGTTGAACGCCACGCCGGCCTGGGGAGCCAGGTCTTTGAAGTGACCCTTGCCGTCGTTGACCAGGAGCACGTTTGGCGTGCCGTCGTTGGAAAGGTAAAGGTCGGGCGCGCCGTCGTGGTTATAGTCCAGCACCGCCACGGACATCGCCCGATGCCCGGGAATCTCGATGCCCGAGGAATGGCTGACGTCCTCAAAGGTGCCGTTGCCGCGGTTGCGAAAGAGTTTGTTGAGCTGGGGTTTATAGGCCAGCGGTCCCGGATACGCATCGGCGCTGAAATACAATTGGTAACTCGGATCGAAGGTCAGGTAGTTGGCCACGAACAGGTCCAGATACCCGTCGTTGTCCGCGTCGAGGAACGCCGCGCCAATGGCCGTGCCGCCCGCGTTCGCCACGCCGGCTTTGTCCGTCACGTCCTCGAACGTGCCGTCGCCGCGGTTGTGGTAAAGGATGCAGCGCCCCACTCCCATGACGAACAGATCGACGTGCCCGTCGTTATCATAATCCGCCGCTATGGCGGCGGTGCCGTAGCCGGCCCCCTCGACTCCCGCCTTCTTCGTCACGTCCTCGAATGTCCCGTCGCCCCGGTTGCGATACAGGGCGTTGGGCCGGCGCGCGGTGCCCGGGCCTTGATGCGTGACCCCGTCCAGCGGACCCGAGTTGACGACATAGAGGTCCATCAACCCGTCGCCGTCATAATCCAGCCAGCACCCGCCCGCCCCGTTGGACTCGATGATATTCGCGATCCTCGAATCGCAGAACTGGTTGACAAACCGGATGCCGGCCTTCGCCGTCACGTCCTCGAAAAGATCGGTCGCTTCCGCGGCAAGGGCCGGCGTGACCGAAAGCGCGGCCACGGCTTGTTGGGAGGCGCCCCCGCGAGGAGCGGAACGGCTGACCGACCGCTTGAAACTGATCACCACCGCCAGGCAAGCCCCAATGGCCACGACGGCAACCAGCACAATCCGCCGCCATCGCCCGCGCCGTTCGGTCTTCGGGGCTTCAGACATAGGCGGTTCGAGCGAGAGAGCCTGACGTTGCCGACGCAGTCACCAAAGGGGTCATGGCGGGAGAATGAGTGGCTTGGGGACCAAAGGCGATTCAATTGGGATGAATGGCGCGAAAACCGGGGTGAATGGCGGAGCGCGGAGGGCGGAGGACGGTCGCGAGAAGGCGAAGGCCGGCCACCCGAAGCCAGAAGGCGGGTCGCCAATGCCTCTCGGCCTTGCGACCACTGGTACGATGGGTAGCGGTGCCTCAGCAGAGCGCTGCTAAACCCCCGCCAATGCCTTTCGGCCTTCTGGTCGCTGCGACTGATCCCCACCGACTACCGCATGCTCATCGCCCAGCGGTCGCCAATGCCTTTCGGCCTTCTGGTCACTGCTACGACAACGTCCTCCTCTGCATCCGCGCCTACGTCTGCACGTCGCCAATGCCTTTCGGCCTTCTGGTCGCTGCTACGGCGTCATGTTCGAGCGCATGGAAGGCTCCCAGGCGGTATCGCCAATGCCTTTCGGCCTTCTGGTCGCTGCTACCCGCCCTGGGTAAAGGTGTGGAAAATCTCAAGCCGGAGATCGCCAATGCCTTTCGGCCTTCTGGTCACTGCGACGGGCGCGTGACGGATGCGAAGGATTGGGGGGATTCCCATCGCCAATGCCTTTCGGCCTTCTGGTCACTGCGACCGATCGCGCTTTCTGTATTGCCGGCACGACATACGGTGTCGCCAATGCCTTTCGGCCTTCTGGTCACTGCGACTCGGGTGCGCGTTGACAGGTGGCGGGTGGTAACGATGGTCGCCAATGCCTTTCGGCCTTCTGGTCACTGCGACAGATTATGACTCCGACATCACCATTTGAAATCACGAGGGTCGCCAATGCCTTTCGGCCTTCTGGTCACTCCGACCTACGCTCAGCCGCCTGCCCGCACAGCCCGCGGCCGGGTCGCCAATGCCTTTCGGCCTTCTGGTCACTGCGACCCCGGCCATCGACCAGAAGGAGATCGCGATACGCATCGTCGCCAATGCCTTTCGGCCTTCTGGTCACTGCGACCTCGCGACGCTGGCCGACATCACCGCCTCGCAGATCGTCGCCAATGCCTTTCGGCCTTCTGGTCACTGCGACTTGGCGCGAACCAAGCGGCGGCGCAGACCGTGTGCGCGTCGCCAATGCCTTTCGGCCTTCTGGTCACTGCGACGCATTCTACTTGCACGATAGGAATCAATCATGACAAGTCGCCAATGCCTTTCGGCCTTCTGGTCACTGCGACGCCCGTCCAATGCGCGTTGCTGCCGGAGCCATTCAAGTCGCCAATGCCTTTCGGCCTTCTGGTCACTGCGACATCGTCGTGCGGCTGTGGGTGGTCAAGGTCGTGCCAGGTCGCCAATGCCTTTCGGCCTTCTGGTCACTGCGACGCCCCGTGCCCCGCACGCCGCGGGGGATGATCACCCGTCGCCAATGCCTTTCGGCCTTCTGGTCACTGCGACCCGGGTTCGTGAACCAGTGGAAGGACCTGCAGCCGGTCGCCAATGCCTTTCGGCCTTCTGGTCACTGCGACTGCGTCTGCGCAGACGCAAGTGACCATGGCTGTGTCGTCGCCAATGCCTTTCGGCCTTCTGGTCACTGCGACCACGTCAAGCGCAGTCACAAGTCGCAAGCCGACGCGTCGCCAATGCCTTTCGGCCTTCTGGTCACTGCGACGCCGCAGCGTTGGAGCCGCGTGGCGGACTGAGTTTCAGTCGCCAATGCCTTTCGGCCTTCTGGTCACTGCGACCCGCCGAAGTCCTCGCCGAATGCGAGTGGGCCACGGAGGTCGCCAATGCCTTTCGGCCTTCTGGTCACTGCGACGCAACGTCACTTCCGCTGCCGCTACCGTCTGATTATGTCGCCAATGCCTTTCGGCCTTCTGGTCACTGCGACCCGAACAACTGGGCGGAGTTCAGCAGCCAATCCGCCGAGTCGCCAATGCCTTTCGGCCTTCTGGTCACTGCGACGTTGCGGGAATGCGCGGATTGTCGGCGATCTCCGAGTCGCCAATGCCTTTCGGCCTTCTGGTCACTGCGACCCCGTAGCCTTGGAACCCCGCTTGGCTGCTGCCAGATGTCGCCAATGCCTTTCGGCCTTCTGGTCACTGCGACCTGGGCGTCTCACTCGGCACCCTTCACGACTGGGAGGTCGCCAATGCCTTTCGGCCTTCTGGTCACTGCGACTCCACGGCCTCGTCATGCACATCGCGGACCGCTGGCATTGTCGCCAATGCCTTTCGGCCTTCTGGTCACTGCGACGCGGCGGGGGCGCTCATTGCGACATGCACGTATCTGATGTCGCCAATGCCTTTCGGCCTTCTGGTCACTGCGACATGGGCCGTAGCATGACATGGGGACAAGGGGGAATGGTCGCCAATGCCTTTCGGCCTTCTGGTCACTGCGACCGGGCGGCGCGGGCGGCGCGGGCGGCGCGGACGTTGTCGCCAATGCCTTTCGGCCTTCTGGTCACTGCGACGTTGTCGCTCGCTCAAGGAAGCGCGCGATGAGGCGGTCGCCAATGCCTTTCGGCCTTCTGGTCACTGCGACCCCTACTGCTCGATGGGAACGGGTACGGCACCTTCTAGTCGCCAATGCCTTTCGGCCTTCTGGTCACTGCGACCTTCGTGACTACTGTGTCGTCCGTTACCAACATCATGTCGCCAATGCCTTTCGGCCTTCTGGTCACTGCGACTGAGCGGCTGTTCGCGGTCAAGCCGGAGTGGGAAAAGTCGCCAATGCCTTTCGGCCTTCTGGTCACTGCGACAGCGCATCTGCGCGCGGTTAGGGATAAAGGCCAAGGTCGCCAATGCCTTTCGGCCTTCTGGTCACTGCGACACCTGCCGCTGCGCCTTGGGGTCCGTGCTCGCGGCATTGTCGCCAATGCCTTTCGGCCTTCTGGTCACTGCGACTCCTTTCATTGTTTGCATCGCTACAACGTTAGTAGCGGTCGCCAATGCCTTTCGGCCTTCTGGTCACTGCGACTCCGACAGTGTGTAGCAGCCTGTCCCGGCCAATCTCGGTCGCCAATGCCTTTCGGCCTTCTGGTCACTGCGACCGCGGCCCATTCGGTGAACGCGGTGGAAATCTCGCAGTCGCCAATGCCTTTCGGCCTTCTGGTCACTGCGACCGCGGCCCATTCGGTGAACGCGGTGGAAATCTCGCAGTCGCCAATGCCTTTCGGCCTTCTGGTCACTGCGACGTCCGAGAAGGCGTCGACCGTGGGCACGCCTTTTCCGGTCGCCAATGCCTTTCGGCCTTCTGGTCACTGCGACCCGTTGCTTGGTCACCGGGTCCGCCGTCTTGTGACCGGTCGCCAATGCCTTTCGGCCTTCTGGTCACTGCGACGCGCGGGGGTCAACCGAGCGTATGAGGGTATGCTTCAAGTCGCCAATGCCTTTCGGCCTTCTGGTCACTGCGACGTTGCGGTATCGAGCGCCGGTCCAGCCTCGCGATCTGTCGCCAATGCCTTTCGGCCTTCTGGTCACTGCGACTTGGCGCAAAACGCCGAAGCCGCCACGCTGATTGAGGTCGCCAATGCCTTTCGGCCTTCTGGTCACTGCGACCCCAAGCCGAATTCCCTCGGTACAATCATGAGGGATAGTCGCCAATGCCTTTCGGCCTTCTGGTCACTGCGACGCTCTCGCCAAGGAGCGGGATTTCCGTTTGCTCACAGTCGCCAATGCCTTTCGGCCTTCTGGTCACTGCGACGAGCAACTGGAGTATCTGGCGGAATCGCTTATCACCGTCGCCAATGCCTTTCGGCCTTCTGGTCACTGCGACGGAAGGGTTCCCAGATAAGACGCCAGAGGAGTTCGTCGTCGCCAATGCCTTTCGGCCTTCTGGTCACTGCGACAGTAAGCTGGGGCCGGGCGCTTCGGCAAGCCCTTTGGTTGACCATTTGCGAGCGGCACCCGCACAAGGCCGGCAGTAGGAGCAACATCGCCCGGCAAACTGGGGTAAGCCACTGCGGCCCAACTATCGAGCGGGCGCGGGGAGTCACGGCGCCACTCCGGCGCTCGCGTCAGGACGGCCCTTTGGCCGCGGCGACGGAGAGAGCCCGCGCCGATGCACCCCACTCCAAGAGCCGCCCACTTCACTCGTTGGCCTCCGGCGCCGGCAAGAAGCGGACATCGAGGACGTGCGACGCCTTTGGCGGGTTGGTTTGCACGTACTGAA
>CAZZFF010000209.1:0-6527 GCA_964653485.1 uncultured Verrucomicrobiota bacterium
TATAAACGTTCTTGGTCGCGTGGTGGTTCTTGAGCATGGTGATCTTGCCGCCGGGCCCGTTGAAGGTGATGGCGCCCGATTCGAGGGCTTCGCGGACCTTGTCGACGTCGAACGAGCCGGCGGTTTCAACGGCGGTCTTCCACAGATAAACGCCGTCGTAAGAAAGGACCATCGGGCTGTCAACCGCGCGTTTGTCTCTCACCACGCCCGGATGGGTCTGGTCTTTGAGCCATCGATTCCAGCGGGCCAGGAACTGCTTGTTTTCCGGCGTGGTCAAGGACATGAAATAGGTCCAGCATCCGAGTTCACCCACCAGGTCTTTGGTCGGGAGGGCGCGGAGTTCGTCCTCGGCCAAGCTGAAGGAGACGACGGGACAATCGCTTGGGTTCAAGCCTGCGGCGGCAATTTCCTTGAAGAACGGGACGTTCGAGTCGCCGTTAATGGTATTGATCACGCAGGCGTCTCCGCTGGCGGAGAATTGCTTGATCTCGGCCACGATCTGCTGATAGTCGGTGTGGCCAAAGGGCGTGTATTTGCCGGCGGAGATGACATTGCCGTCAGCGTCTTTGCGCAGCCCGCCGCCGATGTCCTCCAGCGCAATTCCATGGAGCCGCAGGTACTTGTAGAGGATGAGGTTCGTGGTCTGCGGGTAAACGTAGTCGGTGCCAATGAGGTAGAATTTTTTCTTGCCCTGTTTCAGGAGGTAATCCACGGCCGGAGTGGCTTGTTGGTTGACGGCCTCGGCCGTGTAGAAGATGTTCTTGGACAACTCTTCACCCTCGTATTGGACCGGGTAGAAGAGCAGGCCGTTATCCTTCTCGAACACGGGCAGGACGGATTTCCGGCTGACGGAGGTCCAACAGCCAAAAACGACCGCTACCTTGTCTTCTTCGAGCAGTTGCTTGGCCTTTTCCGCGAAGAGGGGCCAGTTCGACGCGCCGTCGACGATGACCGGCTCGATCATATAGGTCTTGCCTTCCACCTTGACGCCGCCCGCCTTGTTGATTTCGTCGAACGCGAACAGGAGCGAGTCACGCAGGGAGGTTTCGCTGATCGCCATCGTGCCGCTCAACGAATGAAGCACGCCGACCTTGATGGTCTCCGCCGCCGTGGCGCAACAGCACCAGGCCGAAACGCATGCCACAGCCAACAATTTGAATGCGCTGAATTTGAGTTTCATAGTTTGTTCCGAATTAATTGGTTTTTGGATAAAGTGTTCTCTTGGTCTATCAGAAGAGGTAGCTGACCCCGGCGCCCGCTATGACGCGGTCGTTCTTTGTGCCAAAGGCGGTGCCGGTGTCACAGGAGGAGTGATCGTAGCGGAGCTCCGGCTGAATCTTGATACTGGGTGTGGGGCGATAGTTGAGGGTAAAGGCCAGGCTGTAGAGGTCCTGGCCGGTACCGGGAGGGTTGGAGAAGCCGAGGGCTCCGCCCGAGGCGTCCACACCATTCTTGTCGCTGAGGACCTCAGCCCGCAGGGCCGCGCCGAATTTCTTCGTGAAGTCGTAAGCCGTCCACAGGCCCGCGGACCAGACCGGGGAATTGCCCGACGGTGTCACTCCCGGGGAATTGTAGAACGAGAAATAATCCAACTCCGTTCCAAAGCTCAGCTTGTCGGTCGCCTGAAACCCGCCCAACACCGAGCCGCCCCACAGGGACCGCGCGAAGGCGTCTTCCCGGCCACCGAAGCCGACCAGGCTGAACCAGAGTTTCTTGGTCGGTTTGAGGTCCACCGCGATCATCGTTGTCTTGGATTGATTGTTGTCCACGGGGCCGGCGTACATGCCGTTTTGCTCCCGCGCCTTGACATCGAGCCAATCGGTCACGTTGTAGGTCAACTGCACGCCCGCGGACGGGGGGTTGCCCGTGAAGAACCACTGAAAGCCCTGGGAGAAATTGTTGTTGACGGCGCCGCCATCCCCCGACTCGTAGTTCAGCAGCGAAATCAACTCCCCGGCCTTGATATTCAGGCCGGTGCCTATCGGCACGTTGAGGTCGATGTAAGCTTCGCGGACGACGTCGAAGCCGGTCGTGGTCGCGCTCGTGTTCACAATGGGCGCGTCCTGGCCAAAAATGAGCGAGACGCGGTAGCCGGCGTCCCACTTGTCTCCGCTGAACTCCGCCGGCGGGCTGGCGAAGGTCAGCTTGACCTTATTGAGTGAGAAATTGTCGTTCTTGCGGTCCCAGAGGTAACCGGGCGAGGTGCCTCCGGGCGGTTCGCTGAAATCATGCATATAGGACGCCGTCACGAAGCCGCTGATGGTCATCTGTGACAGCGCCTTAATCGAGTTGGTGTCGGGCGCTGCAGGCGTGAGGCCCTCTTTTTTTACGAGGTCCTCGAGCGCATCCAAACGGGCCTTCAACTCCTGGTTTTGTTTTTCCAGTTTGTCCAGGCTCGTCGAGTCCTGAGCCAGCGTGGCGGCGGCTCCCCCGAGGATGGCAGCGGTTAGAAAGAACGGTTGTTTTACAAACTTCATGGTTGATAAGGTCGTGTTGTTGTTCGTCGCCTTTGTGTCGGCATTCACGGGGCAGCCTTCACCACAAGACCGGTTCTCCGGCTCGCGGAGCCGCTCTGCTCCCGCGTTTGCCTATGCTTGATGCTGGTATGGAGGGTTAGCACGTCTGATGCCAACGCATCCCTATCGCGCGGGGATCGAGGCCGGCCGCTCCCCGGGGAACTGAGGGGCATTGGTCCTGCCGCGGCCAGAAACCGGGTTTTTCCTGGGGTTTATGCCTCGCAATCTCAATCGCCCGTCACCGGCGCCGAATCATCTGACTTCCCGCAACACGATGTTGGCTCCGCCAAAAGACACATCCACAGAGGTCGCTTTGATGTCGCTTTATGCGCAGAGGGATAAAAAACGGGCATCAGGCGTAAAAACGATCAATCACGGGCGATTCGGATTTGGGCGAGGCCGGCATTTCGGGGAGAGTCTCGACGAGTCGCCGAGTGTCCTCCCGCCGGCGGCGGCAAACCGCCGTGCCGGCCCTCCCTGGTTTTCGGTTTGCGTTGCCAGGGTGAAGCCTGGATCATCACGCCCACGCTCAATGAAACGCATAAAGCTCATCGGAGTCCTGTTCATGATGATCGCACTGGGGTTTTCAGCCGCCGGCGTCCCGGTCATCTACTGCACCGACCTCTTCCACCCGCACGACGACCCGGATGACCATTTCGACCTGGCCACGCTGTTCGCGCTGCCGGAGTTGGAGGTGAGGGCCATCGTTCTGGACCAGGGAGAAAAGCAGTTGAAGCGCCCCGGCTCGATCCCGTTGCGCCAGATCATGCGGTTGAGCGGCCGCGAGGTGCCGTTCGCGATCGGACTCGGCCAGAAGCTGAGTTCGCCCGCCGACGACGGGCGCGGCCAGCCAGCCGAATTCCAGGCCGCCGTGAACCTGATGCTGAACACCTTACGGGAGTCATCCGACCCCGTGACGATCATCTCCGCCGGGAGTGTGCGGGATGTCTGCGCGGCGTGGAACCGCGAGCCGGCCCTGATGAAGCAGAAGGTCGCCCGTCTGTACCTGAACATCGGTAGCGCCGACAGCGGCCAGAGCGAATACAACGTGGATATCGACCCTCATGCGTATATCGGCCTGCTGCGCTCCGGTCTGCCGCTTTACCTCTGTTTCTGTTTGCCGATGTCGCAGGAGAACTCCTCCAATGCGCTCTACAGCACGTGGTGGAGGTTCCACCAATCCGAGGTCTTGCCGTCGGCGTCGCGCGAGCTGCAGAATTTCTTCATTTACGCCCTGCAAGAGTGCGCCCCGGAAGAACTTGACCCTATCGGTGCGCTGCAAGCGGACTTGAGGCCATGGCGCCATTTGGTTTGGCAGATGGACCGCAACATGTGGTGTACGGCTTCTTTCCTCCATGCGGCCGGGCGGGAGGTCCGCAAAATCAACGGTAGCTGGACCACATCGAGCCAACCGGTGGCCAACGCCGAGGCAAGCACCCCGTTCGCTTTCGTTCCAGCCCGCGTGCAGGTGGACGAGACCGGCAAGACCAGATGGGAGACGGGGGCCGACACTCCGAATGTCCACCTCTTCAAAGTCGTTTCGTCCGGGCACTATGCCCCGGCCATGCGCGATTGCCTGCGGGAACTGCTCCAGAGAATGCCTCGGGGTCAAGGCCAGGCAGATGGGCGATGATCCGGCGCATGGAAGCGGCGCGACAGGCCGAGAGGATGGGCGTTGAGGGAATCTCGGCTTCGCCCCCGCGGGACCATCCCGAACCCCTCAAGACCGTTTGCGAACGCGCAGATCCGCACTGCCTGGAAGAGGTCTGGCCTGGGAAGTGGCTGTGGGTCCTCCCGGAGCCTACTGGAGCTTCATGGGGGAGAAGTTGACGGTGCCTTTGAAGATGGCAGTGCTGCCGCCAATCAAGCCGTAGCCAAAGCCCGACGAGGTGATTGTGGTCGTGCTGAATGACTCCGAGCTGTAACCGTAGAGCGTCATCGAGAGGGTCGGGGTCCGGACCTGCAGCGTGCTCACGCCGTATGTGGCGCCCCTTGCCTGTCCGCTCATAGGGGTCGTGATCTGGGTGACCGTGTCCGACGTGACCAGCGTGACGTTGGTGCTGACAGGGAAGTTCACGGTCTGCTTGCTCACCACGTCCTGTACAGAGAACCAGCTATTGGTCGGGCTGGAGATGAGCACCAGCCGGGCGGCGGCAGAGAAGTTCGTGCCGACCGCCTTGCCGAGCGCGGCGATGACGTCCTTGGTGGCGAGCGAGGCGGTGGTGCAGGTGGAACCGCCGGCGGTGACCGGACCCTGCACGGTGGCTTTCAGGGCGAGGGTGACCGTCTGCACCTGGAGGGTCACGTTCGTTGCTCCATAGGCCGAGCCGGCGGCCAGCATCGCCGCCAGGATCGCGATTCCAAGCGCCGGTTTCGTTGTGATGTCCTTTTTTGTTGCGAGCATATTTCCCCTCTGCGGCAGGGAGCGGACAGTCTTATATCCCGGGCGCAGGAAGCGGTCAAGGCTGTTTCCCCAGCGCCGGATATGAGACGGGTTCCAAGGTGGAGGCGACTCTCAGAGCTTGAGGCGGAAGCCGAGGCGGTTGAGGCCGATTGTGGCCGCCAGGAGAATAAGGGCGCAACCGGCGGAGCGCGCGACGGCGCAAGCCAGGCCCGGCGCCGCCAGGCCGCCATACCAGTCGTCGAGGCGAAGCAGATCAATAGCGGAGGGCAGGAGATCAGAGAGGAGATACGCCAAAAAGACATTCTGGCCGGCGAGGATCAGCGGCCGGGCAATGCCCCTCACGGGGCGGCCATCCAAGAGGAAGTGGAAGAGGAGCCACAGCAGGGCGGTGATTGCGCAAGCCCAGAGGCACCAGGAGGGTGTGGCGCGGTTCTTGTTGATGCCGTAGAGACCGTGGAGGAGCCAGGCGCTCATCGAACAGGCGGCGATGAAGCAAAGGGTAAAACGGACGCGGCGCGATTCGGAGCCGGTGTCCGAAGTCACCAGGATTGTGCCCAGGAGCAAACCGGCGACCGTAATGGCCGCTTGCGAGCCAAGCGTCGAGCCAAGCCCGACGTACTTCGCCAGCCAGAAGTGGTCGAAGGCGCCGGCCTGGTCCGCGGGGTAAAGGCACATCAACAGCACCGCGCAGCCGAGCAGGGCAGTGCGGTTGCTTCGGAAGGCCAGGAATGCCAGCGAGCCGACGAGGTAAGCCCAGCCAATCAGGCCGAGAATGCCGTACCATTGGGTATGGAGGGAGAACGGGAAGAGTTGGATGATCCGGTGGCCGTCCTTGCCGCGAAACGCAAACGCCAAATAAGCGAGCAAGACCAAACCAAGAAGGCGTAGCGCCGTGGACAGAATCCGGTATTCCTTGGCAGGGGCGGCAGGGTTCTTCGCTTTCGGGCGAGGCGCTATCGCGCAAAAGGCCAGGACAGCCGAGAAGTACATGAGCGTGGACCAGAGGGCGCCCGACCAGCCCATTTTCACCGAATCAGGGGTTTCGTTGACCATCAGGATTCCGATCCAGAGGAGGGACACTGTCCGGATGACTACGTGGAGAAGGGTCTTCCACAGAGGCTCGCCGCGGTCGAGGCGGGAACCCAGGGCAAACGGAATCGACATGCCGACGATGAAAAGGAAAGCTGGAAACACCAGATCGACGAAGGTCATGCCGCTCTTTCCGTGGAAGTGCTTCATCCACGGCGGGACAATGGTGTTGGAGACGCCGGCGATGTCGTTGACGAAGATCATGCTGAACATGACCAGGCCGCGCAAGGCATCGATCGAGACGATGCGCTCCGAGCCGGGACGGGCAGTGGTCGCCCTCTCAGGCCGGGCGGCAACGGGCGAGGCCGGGCCGTTCATAAGATGGGCAGCGTTCGGGAGACAAGCATGGCGAATCCTACGCCGTCGGCACCTTGCATTTCAAGATCGAGTTCTCTGATATGGTGTTGACGCCTCGCCGTCACCAGGCACTATGGCGCGGATGAACGCAACCCGCAGGATGTCTCCCAAATCCTCGCCTTAGCGAATAGCGACAAAAAGAATGCGAGGTGCTGCGCCCG
>CAZZFF010000210.1:0-6360 GCA_964653485.1 uncultured Verrucomicrobiota bacterium
GCCGACCTTCTCGCGCATCTGGTTGGTGAAGACGCAGGTGGTTTTGGCCTTGGCGAGCAGGGCTGTGAGCTTGCGGAGGGCTTGGCTCATGAGGCGGGCCTGCATGCCCATGGTCGCCATGCCCATCTCCCCCTCCAGTTCCGCCTTGGGAACCAGCGCGGCCACCGAATCAATGACGATCACGTCCAGCGCATTGGTGCGCGCCAGGGTCTCGCAAATTGAGAGCGCCTCCTCTCCGCTGTCCGGCTGAGACACCAGCAGGTCGGCCAGGTTCACTCCGAGCCGTTTGGCGTAGGCGGCGTCCAGGGCGTGTTCGGCGTCAATGAAAGCGGCCAGGCCGCCGGCCTGCTGCGCGTTGGCGATGACATGCAGCATCAAGGTTGTCTTGCCGGAGGATTCCGGCCCGAAAATCTCAACCACCCGCCCGCGCGGCAGGCCGCCCACGCCCAGGGCCAGGTCCACCGCCAGGGCGCCGGTGGGAATCACCTGGATTCGCTTGAGGGCGTGTCCGTCCCCCAGCCGCATGATGCTTCCCTCGCCGTAGGTCTTGGTGATGGTCGAAATGGCGGCCTCGAGGTCCCGCTGGCGCGCCGCCGCCAGTTTGGCGGCCTCGGCCGCTCCCGCTTCGGAAGCGCGGTCCTTGGCATCGGCGGACGCCTCTTTGGCGTCGGCAGACCGCTCCTTGGCCTCGATGGCCCTCTCGGATTTTTCAGTATTTTTGGCAGCCATAGATGTTTCTTATTATATCTTCACCACGGCGCCGGTCCGGACGGACTGTTCTTCGGCCTCGCAGATTTCGAGCGCGCTCAGTCCGTCGCGTCCGGTGACGATGGTTGGGCGTTTGCCTTCGCAGACACAACTCACGATGTAGCGGACTTCGAGGCCGTAGCCGTCCGGGCCGTCGTATTTGACGGTGCGGGGGGATTTTCCGGGTTCGGTGATTTGCATGGCCTCGGCTCCGCGCCCCAGATCGAAGTCCAGCGTCGCCCGTTCGCAGTACACGGTGTAAGACATATTGAAGCCTTTGGTCAGGAGCCAGCTACCTTCGGCATAGACCTTTGGACCGGCCGGGTAGTCATACTGTGTGACGACGTGATCAATCGACCCGCCGGGCCGGACCAGGCCGGTCGAGAAGACACTCGAAGGACGGCCAAAGAGGAACTGGATGAAATCGGTGTCGTGAATATGCATGTCGAACAAGGCGCCGCCCATGTCGGCGCTGTAGGTGCCTTGTTTGCTCCAGCCGGGCAGTTCGGAGAGGCGTCGAAACCGGGCGGCCAGGACCTGGCCGTAGGGCCGCTCCTGCACGACTTGTCTGAGCCAACTCCAGCCCGGCCAGAACCGCATGCACATGGCGGGCATAAGGCAGCCGGGGGCCGATTCAGCCGCCTGGACTATCTTGCGGGCGACCGCGGCGGTCCGGGCCAGGGGCTTCTCGCACAGGACATGTTTGCCCGCCTGAAGCGCCGCGATGGCTTGCTCCGGGTGGAGCGGGGTAGGCGTGCATAGGTCCACCAGCTCCACCTCCGGGTCGGCGAGCACCTCTTCCAGGCGGCGGCACACTTTCACGTGCGGCCCAAGGTCGATGTCGTCCGATTTCTTGACATTGCCCGCCACGCCGGCCAGCACTCCATTGACCGGCAGACGGACGGAGTCGCACACGGACACGATTTGCGCGGACTCTACGGCCTGGTAGGCGCGCAGGTGCGTCACGCCCATGAACCCCAGGCCCACCACGGCCACGTTGACTCTACGGTTTGAATTTGGGGAGTTTTTGTCCTTCATAACTTTCTGCGGGTGTGGGAACGGGCGGCCTTTTCGACGGCCGCCTTGGCGGTGCGGATGTCCTCGGCCCGCTGGGTTCCGGCTTCGCGTTCAATCACACAATAGCCCGCGAAATTGATTTCGCGCAGGGCGGCAAAGAACTCCGGCCAAGCCACCTGGCCGGTGCCGACGGGCACTTCCTCGCCCCAGGTGCCGGGCGTCAGGGTCTTTCGGGCATCCTTGACATGCACCTGGCGCACCCAGGGTCCGAGCAGGCGCAGGGCCTCGATGGGGTTCCCCTTGTCGTACAGGATCATGTTGGCGGGGTCGAAATTGACGCCCAGGTTGGGCCGGTCCAGTTTCCGGAGCAGGCCGAGCAAGACGGACGCGGCCTCCTGGCCCGTCTCCAGTCCCAGGACCATATCCCGCTCCTGGAACACGTCGGCCACGGTCCTCAGCCGTTCGAGCATTGTGGCAAAACGGGGGTCCGACTCGTCATGGGGCAGGAAGCCGGCATGGAACGCCACCAGCTTCAGCCCGAGGTCTTGAGCCAGCTTCGCCGAGAGCTTGATGTTCTTCAGATTCTCGGCCCACGTGGCATCGGGGGCGATGCCGCCCGTGCGCTGGATGCTCTCAAGGGTGGTGTAATCCTCCCCCACGCAGCCGAACATGCCGGAGATAATCCCAATGCCCTGCTCCCGGCAGACGGCCGCGGTGTCTCCCCAGACATCCGGACAATCACGCAACGGGTCCAGCGCCAGTTGAATCCGCTTTACACCGGTGGTTTGGAGCTTGGCGGCCAAATCCCGGGGATTGGCCGGTTGCAGCGACCAACTGCACACCGCCAGGCGCTCCGCAAATTGTCGATCCTTAGTGGCTGTCATGCTTGCTCGTCTCGTCTTCCCGCCACTATGGTCAGACACGAGCACCCTGTGCAAGAGACTTTTTGACCGGGTCCACCCCGATCCGCAAGGGCGGGGGCAACCCGCCGGAAGGCCGCATTGTTGCGGCGGAGTTCAGGCGGCGCGCCCGCCCGGAGGTCATTTCTTGGCTTTGGCCTTTTCCTTGGCTTCGGCCTCCTCGATTTTCTTCACGTACTTGGCGCTGCTTTTCTTGAAGTCCTTCAAGCAGCCCTTGCAGCAGAGCTTGATTTCACGGCCTTCGAACTCGAAGACATAGGGGTCGCCCATCTCGCCGAGTTTATCTCCCGAGACCGGGCAGGTCTTGAGGATGAAGGGCTTTACCTTCGGTTTGGGCTTGGCGTCCGTCTTCTGTTCATCGGCCAGAGCGGTTAAGGAGCCCGTGGCAAAGGAGATTGCCAGGATGAGGAGCGCCAGGTTTTTCAGTTTCTTCATAATCGCACGTTCGTCAGGCGGAATATACGCCAGAGGCTGAAAAAGCCCTCAAGGATTCTTCAAGGAGGAACACCCGCGGCGGGTCTTTGTTTGCGCCCGTGGGATCGATGCCAGATTTAGGTTGGCGTCGGGGGCGAATTTTGATTTCTTGTCGCCATGAGAACTCTTATGAGCAGGGTTATTCCTGGATTGCTTTTGGCGGCGCTGCTGGGCAGCCCCGCTTGGGCGCAACCCCGTATCGCGACGGTGGATATGCGCAAGCTCTTTGACGATTATTACAAAACCAAAGAGGCTCGCGCCGCCCTGGATGTCCTTAAAGCCGACAAGGAGAAGGAGCACGCGACCATGGTCGAGGACTATAAGAAGCTCACCCAGGACTACAAGACTACGCTCGGCACCGCAAACGACCAGGCCGTCTCAGCCGAGGAGCGGGACAATCGGAAGAAACTCGCCGAGGACAAGCTCAAGCAGGTCAAGAAGGCCGAAGACGCCCTCGTCGAATATGAGCGCTCGGCCCAGTCCACTTACCAGGATCAGATCGCGCGCGTCCATGACAAGGTCATCGACGAAATCCGTTCCGTCCTGGACGCCAAAGCCAGGGCCGCGGGCTACAACCTGGTGTTCGATCTCGCGGCCGTCGGCGGGAACGGCATCCCGGTCATCCTCTTTCACAATGACACCGAGCACGACCTGACCCAGACCGTGCTGGAACAACTCAACGCGACGGCCCCGCCCGAAGCCCCCAAAACCCCGAACCCGCAAAAGCAGCCCGAGAAGAACGAGAAGAAAAAGCCCTGAGCGCCGCGGCCCTGAGATGGGTGCGGCACCCCCGATCCGGGGACGCATTTTTGTCTCGTCAATGTCGTTGACACCCGGTGCGGCAAGGTCTAGTGTATGTCCCCGACAGTGTTTAATCACTTTTCGAGACCATGTTGATTCGAGCAAGCTTAATCGTGGCCATCATCGCGGGGGTGGCCGTCGCCGTTCTGAACTTCACGCAGGTGAAGGACAAGGTCACTACCCTTCAGACCAATCTCAAGACAGAAACGGCTGCGCACCAGAAATATCAGAAGCTCTACACCGACACCGACAGGGAGCTCAAGAAGAACGTGGCTGAGCTGAAGCAGACCAAGGCCACGCTCGAGCAGACCAGCGAGGAGCGCGACACCGCCGTCAAGAAGGCCGACGAACAGACCAAGGTGGCCGAGCGGCTCCAAAAGGACCTGGATACGACCGTGGCGGAGCGCAACACCGCCCGGGAAAAGCTCGCGGCTTACGACGCCGCGGGGCTTACGCCCAAACAGGTCACCACCCTGCGGGACGACCTGAAGGATCTCCAGAAGGCCTTGGCCGGTGCGCAAGCCGAGAGCAGGGTCCTGGCCCAGAACAATGAGACGCTCAAAGACCAACTCGACCGGTTCCTGCACCCTGAGAAGCATGTGACGCTGCCCGCCGCGCTGACCGGCAAAGTGCTGGTCGTCGATCCGAAGTATAATTTCGTTCTCCTCGATATCGGCGAGAACCAGCGCGCCAAGGAATTTGGCGAGATGCTGGTCAACCGAAACGGCAAACTCGTGGCCAAGGTCATCATCCGCAGCATGCAGAAAGATCGCAGCATCGCCAATATCATGCCCGGCTGGGAGATTGGCGAAGTGCTGGAAGGCGACCAGGCCATTCCCGCATATCCCGAGCAATGAAACGGTTCTTTGGCTCTCCGCGCGCGGTTTTCCTTCTGCTGCTCACTTCGACTGTCCTGGCCCTGGCAGGCTGCTCCACCACCGATTCGGAGAATGCCTCCGAACGGCCTTGGGACTCCCCCAAGAACTGGGAAAACGGCCTCCCCAGTTCGATGATGGAAGGACGATAGGCGACGTCAGAACAGGCCGACGGTGTTGCCGTTGGCATCGACGTCCATCGCCTCGGCGGCAGGCACCTTTGGCAAGCCGGGCATGGTCATAATGTCGCCCGAAGACACCACCACAAAGCCGGGACCCGCGCTGAGCCGGGCCTCGCGCAACGGGATGGTGAAGCCCCGGGGGCGGCCCCGCAGGCCGGGCATCGCGGAAAGGGAGTATTGTGTCTTGGCCATGCAGATTGGCAATTGGCCGAAACCGGCTTCCTCGAAGGAGCGGAGCTTCTCGGCGGTCCGGCCCTCGGCCACCACGTCGTCAGCGCCATAGACCTTCTGCGCGATAAGCCGCACCTTGTCGAGCAAGGGCAAGTCGTTGAGGTAGGTGAAGTTCAAGGGGCCTTTGTGCGGCTGGGCGGCGGTCTGGATGACCAGGCGAGCCAGGTCTTCGGCGCCGGCCCCCCCGCGCTGGAAATGCTCCGAGAGGGCGACGGGCACACCCATCCCCGCGCAGGCTTGTCGAATGACTTCCCACTCGTCGGCGGTGTCGTTGGCGAAGACGTTGACCGAGACGATGACGGGCAGCCCGAAGGATTGGAGGTTCTCGATATGTTTGAGCAGGTTGCCCATGCCGGCCTCCAGGGCCGGGATGTTCGGCTTGGCGAGGTCGGGAACCTTGGCGCCGCCGTGGTACTTCAAGGCCCTGACCGTGGCGACGAGCACCGCGGCGTCCGGGTGCAGCCCGGCTTTGCGGCATTTGATGTTCACGAATTTTTCCGCGCCGAGGTCCGCTCCAAAGCCGGCCTCGGTTACCGTGTAGCCGGCCAGGCGCAGCCCCAATTTGGTGGCGGTGACGGTGTTGCACCCATGGGCGATGTTGCCGAAGGGACCGCCGTGGATGATAGCGGGGTTGCCTTCGAGGGTCTGAACGAGGTTGGGTTGGACCCCGTAGCGCATCAGCACCGTCATGGCCCCATGGGCTTTGAGGTCTCGGGCGGTGATGAATTTGCCGTCGCGCGAGTAGGCGATCACGATCCGCGCCAGCCGCTCCTTCAACTCGGGCAGGGATTCGGAGAAGCACAGGGTGGCCATGACCTCCGAGGCGGGGGTGATGTCGAACCCGGACTCGCGGGGGATGGAGTTGGCGGCGCCTCCGAGCCCCAGGACGATCTGCCGCAGGGCGCGCTCGTTCATATCCAGCACGCGGCGCCACAGGATGCGGCGCGGGTCAATCCCCAGTTCGTTGCCGTGATGCAAATGGTTGTCGAGCAGTGCCGCCAGCAAGTTGTGCGCGGAGGTGACAATGTGAAAATCCCCGTTGAAATGGAGGTTAATGTCCTCCATCGGGGCGACCTGGGCGTAGCCGCCGCCGGTGCCGCCGCCCTTGACGCC
>CAZZFF010000211.1:0-6172 GCA_964653485.1 uncultured Verrucomicrobiota bacterium
AGGAAGCCGATGAACCGCTCGTGCGTGCCCAGCGGCGCGCGATGGATGCACAGCGGGGTCTTCTCGGTGTTGTCTTTGTCGCGATAGACCAGCCCGAAACGCTTGGGGACGGCAAAGTCGACCTGGTTGGTGGCCAGCGTGAACTCGCGGCCGATGACGCTCCAGACCTGGACGTCGATCTTTGGACCGTAAAAGGCGGCCTCGTTCGGGACCTCGATGAAATTGATGCCCGACTCCTGCAACACGCGCCGGACCATATCCTCCGTCTGCTTCCACAAGACCGGCTCATTGACGAACTTCTGGCCGAGCTTGGCAGGGTCGTGGGTGCTGAAGCGCATGACGTATTTTTCGATGCCGAAGATTTTGAAATACTTCAGATACATCTCATTGACGCCGTTGAACTCCTGGGCGAATTGCTCCGGGGTGCAGTAGATGTGCGCGTCGTTCATATTGAGCGAGCGCACCCGCATCAGGCCCAGAAGCTCGCCCGACTGTTCGTAGCGATAGCATGTCCCGTATTCCGCCAGGCGCAGGGGCAGGTCGCGGTAGCTGCGGGGCTCCGCCGCAAAAACGCGGTGGTGGTGGGGGCAGTTCATGGCCTTGAGGTAGTATTTGGTCGGGGCGCTGGCGGGCTGGGCCGACGGGGCGTCTTCGGCGACCTCCATGGGAGGGAACATCGACTCCTGGTACAGAGGGATATGGCCGCTGGTGAGGTACATTTTCTCTTTGGCAATGTGCGGGGTTTTCACGCGCACATAACCGGCGACGAACTCGGTTTCTTTGGCAAGCTTCTCGAGTTCTTCGGCGATGGCGGCGCCTTTGGGCAGCCAGAGGGGCAGGCCAGGCCCGGTGTAATCGGGGTCGAGGGTGAAGAGGCCCATTTCCTGGCCCAGTTTGCGGTGGTCGCGGCGTTTGGCCTCTTCGAGCATCTTGAAGTGGGCTTCCATCTCGGCCTTGGTCTTGAAGGCGGCGCCGTAGATACGCTGGAGCTGCGGATTCTTCTCGTCGCCCTTGTAGTAGGCGCTGGCGACGCTGGTCAGTTTGAAGGCGCCGATGTTGCCGGTGCGCATCACGTGCGGGCCGGCGCAGAGATCGATGAAGTCCCCGTTCTTGTAATAGGAAATCGGCTCGCCTTCGGGGATGTCGGCGAGGTTGCCCAGTTTGAATTTGCTGGGGGCGGCCCGTTCAGTGAGGGCTCCCAACCGGCCCTTTTGGGCGTCCTGGACGGCCTGTTCGCGGGCGACGACGACGCGCTCGAAGGGGTGATTGGCCTTGATCTCCTTCTTCATCTCGGCCTCGATCGCCGGGAAGTCCTCGGGCGAAATCCGGTGCTGGAGCTCGACGTCGTAGTAAAACCCGTTTTCGACCGCCGGGCCGGAGGCGAATTGGGCGTCGGGCCAGAGGCGCAGGATGGCCGTGGCCATGACATGGGCGCAGGAATGGCGGAGCCGGTCCAGGTCGTTCACCCGGTTTCGGTCGTCGAGAGTTTTACGTTCCGGTTTATTATTGTTCTCAGCTTCCATGGTGTATTTTTGCGCGATGCCAAACAAAAACGCCTCGAGTTTGCAGATCGAGGCGTTGGCGCTCATCCCGTTGATGGGGATGAACGCTAGATCGTCGTTGTCTTCGAGCTGGACATCACCCTTGAAACCTAGGCAACCCGCGCCCGTTTGGCAAATGCAAATTACCCTCCGTTGAGCAAGAGGGCAAGGCGGCGGCGGATGGCCTCGCGGTTGTGGGCGTCGAAGAACTCGACCGGGTTGTAGTCATCGGTCAAGACGCGTCCGTGGGCGGGAGGGGCGCCGACGACATTGACATAGGCGGCTTGCACTTCGTGGAGGACGGCCGGAGGCACCCCGTCGAGGTCCGGGGGATGCACGAACTCGGTGGTCGGGCGATCCGTCGCGGCGAAGAACAGGTTCCCTCCGTCGGAGCTGGTGCATGCCCGGACGCTCCTAAAGACAGTCTTGAGCGTCCGTTCGAGGGATGCGGAAAAGAAATCGCGCCCGGGGTCGAGGTTGCCGAAGCTGTTGATGACGAGGGCGCCCCCGGGGCGCAGGACGCGGCGCATCGACTCGAATGCCTCGCGGGTCATGAGGTGGGACGGAGAAGAGTCGCCCAGGAACGCATCCAGCAGCACGGCGTCGTATTGCTTGCGGCAGCGGTTCAGGAAATGCCGGCCATCGTCAATTGTCAGGTTGATCTTGTCCCTCTCCAGACCAAAGAAGCGGGCGGCCACAGGCGCCACGGCAGGGTTGATTTCGACTACGTCGACCCGCGCTCCCTGGCGCGCGAAGTCCATCGGGACGATGCCGATGCCCAGGCCGATGCACAGGACGTCGTTGACGTTGGAGACGCTGGCCCGGGCCAGGCCCGATAGCATATAGGTAAAGCAGGACTGGCTCCGTTTGCTCACCGGGTCGTAAGTGTTCTGGAATAGGAAATCGTTCAGATAATAACGGCACGAACCGTCGCGCCGTTCGATCACCTGGAGCTGGCCGAAGTTGGAATTGCCTCGAAAGAGCTCGACCAGCGCGGGGACTGTGACCGCCGGCCCGCCGTCCAGTTGAGAGCCGGCGACCGTTCCGCAGACAAGGGCGAGGGCCACCGGGACCAGTGCCTTGCGCCCGAAGAAAACGAAGTACCCGACGCTCACCAGCATCAGCGCCATGGCGGTGAGGTACATCGTGACGGAGTTGGGCAGGAAGGGGATCATGACATAGCCGATCAAGAGCGTGCCGCCGAAGCTGCCGAGCGTGCCGATCGAGGTCAGCCGGCCCACATTGGACCCGACCCCGGAAACCGAACTGGTAATCACCCGGACAAGGAACGGCCCGGTCATGGCCAGGAGCGCCAGAGGGAGGAAAAACAGCAATCCCGAGGTCAGGAGAGAGCTGAGCGCCAGGCTGTTGAACGAGTCCAGACACCAATAAGCGACTGGCCTGCAGAGCACCACTGTGAAGGCCAGGTAGATTGCCGCGCCCAGGATTGCCCAATATAGCCACGCCAGCCGCTGAGAGCGGTCCGCAAGCCGTCCGCCGGCGTAGTAACCGCAGGCCAGCGCCACCAGCGTCACCGCAATCTGCGCGGTCCACACGAAGTGCGACAGCCCGAGGAAAGGCGAAAGCATCTTGGCGCCCAGGATTTCCACCACCATCACCGCCGCCCCCGTCACCGCCGCCGTCAGGTACACATAAGCCCGCGCGCCGCGCGGCGACTTCGACTCCTGGGCCGGGGGGGGTATGCTTTTCACGGCAACATCTTTCACTCCACAGGTTTTATCCGAGTCCAGGCCGACGGGCAACTGTTTAGGAGCTTCCGTAGTTTCCCGGATGCTCCTCCGTAATCGCCGGGGCTAAACAGTCCTAAGAAATGGACGATGTTCTCGGGCGACGACTCAGAACGCGCAAATGATGCCCATTAAACCAGGAAACCGCCAGTGGCTACCCCTCGGCAGCCCGGCTTGCCAGCGGGAACAGGCCCCCGCCCAGGCACGTCAACCCGAGCCGGACACAGTGGTCCTCAACCGCTCCGAAGCCCTGGCCCGCGCCTGGCAGGAAACACCCGATGTGCGCCCCGAACAAGTCGTCCGAGCCAAAGCATTGCTGATGGATGATTCCTACCCGAACGCGAGGTGGTTGCGCGCATCGCGGGCTTGATGGCCCGGCGGAAGTGAAATCCGAAAACCGACGTAAAATCCGAAATCCGAAATCCGAAATCCGAAGGAAGGCCGAAGGCCCGAAAGAAGTCCGAAGTCCGAAGGCCCGAAAGTGCCCTTATCCGGCGAGCGGTTTTCCCCATTTGTTGCGGCCGTCAATCACGTTTCGGCCTTCGGATTTCGGATTTCGGATTTCCTTCGGATTTCGGATTTCGGATTTCGGATTTTCCTTTGGGATTTCCCCTCGGCTCCGCCTATTGTAATGTCTGCTACGATGCGAAACGAACTCCTGGTCCGGAGCCTCCTGGCGTGGTTCGCCGCCAACGCCCGCGATCTTCCGTGGCGCCGCACGCGGAGTCCGTATGCGATATGGGTTTCTGAGATCATGCTTCAGCAGACGCAGGTCAAGACCGTGCTGCCGTACTGGAAGCGTTGGATGGAGGCCCTGCCGGACATCGGGGCTGTGACCCGGGCCAGCGCGCAAACGCTTCACAAGCTCTGGGAGGGGCTGGGCTATTACACCCGCGTTCGCAATCTCCAGCGAGCCGCTCGGCTCATCCAGGACGACTACGCCGGGCGCTTCCCGGAGCGGTTCGACCAGGTGCTGGCGCTGCCGGGGATTGGCCGTTACACCGCCGGCGCCATTTGCAGCATTGCCTTCAATCAGCCCGCGCCGGTGCTCGATGGCAATGTGACGCGAGTGCTGAGCCGGTTGTTTGGCGTCACCGGGGACCCGCGGAGAAAGACAACCAATGCCAAGTTGTGGCGGCTGGCCCAATCGCTTGCGGATTGCGCCTCACAGGGCGCCGCTCCGGATTCGTGCTCCAAGTTCAGCCAATCGCTGATGGAATTAGGCGCCCTGGTCTGCACGCCTCGCGAGCCCGGGTGCGGCCTCTGCCCGGTCTCGAGCGGCTGCGTGGCCAGGCGCCAGGGGCGTGTCGCGGAACTGCCGCAGACGGCCCGGCGCCCCCGGGCCACCGCGCGTCATTTTGCGGCTTTCGTCGTCCGGAAACGCGGCCGCTTCCTGGTCCGTCAAAGGCCTCCGGGGGTGGTCAACGCCCATCTCTGGGAGTTCCCCAATATCGAGTTGGCGCCAGGCATTGGCAGGCTCCAGCGCGCCGCCCGCGATGTCCTTGGGATCGAACCCGCCTCGATCGAGCCGCTTTGCACCCTCCGGCACTCGATCACTCGCTACCGCATCACTCTGGAGGCGTTTTTCGTAGAAGGACAGGCCGGGCTTGGTTCTTCCAGCGCGACCGGTGGCCGCTGGCTCAACCGTTGCCAGCTTGCGCCGCTTCCCTTTGCCAGCGCGCACAAGAAAATCCTTCGCCACCTCGACACGTTGCCAACGGGAAGGGGTTTCAGGGCCAGGCCGGAGAATTCTCGGATATGAATGTTCATCATTTGGAGCTGTTTTATTACGTGGCGCGGCATGGGGGCATAACGGAGGCCGTGCGGAACATCCCTTACGGAATCCAGCAACCCGCGGTCAGCGGGCAGGTGGCGCAGTTGGAGGAATTCCTGGGGGTCACCCTCTTTCAGCGAAGGCCCTTTGGGCTGACGCCGGCGGGCGAGAAACTCTACGAGTTTGTTTGCCCGTTTTTCTCGAACCTCGACACGATGGCGGCGGAACTCCAAGGGGGCAAGGCGCGGCAAATCCGGATCGGGGCGGCGACGCTGGTGCTTCGGGACCATCTGCCCGCGCTGTTGCGGAGCGTGCGCAAGAAGTTCCCGAATCTAAAAATCACCTTGCGGGAGGGGTATCAGGCGGAACTGGAGGCGATGCTGCAGAAGGACGAACTCGACCTGGTCGTGACCGCCATCGAGAAGAAGTCCGCGCCGGGCATTCGCTCCGTGGAGCTCATCGAGGTGCCCTTGGCATTGCTGGTGGAGAAGAGCAGCCCGATCACTTCGGCGGACGAACTCTGGCGGCGGGACAAGATCGACGAACCGTTGATATGTCTGCCGGCCGCGGAGGCCATCTGCAAGCATTTCCAGGAAGGGCTGTCGCGGGCTGGGGTGGACTGGTTCCCGGGGATCGAGGTGAGTTCTCTGGACCTGATCGAGACCTACGCGGCCAATGGGTTTGGCATCGGGCTGTCGGTGCTGGCGCCAAACGCGAAAATGTCCGGCGATATTCGCGCGTTGCCCCTGACCGGTTTTGCGCCGGTTGTGGTTGGAGTGCTTTGGCGGGGCAGGCCATCGACATTGCTGCAGGCGTTTTTGGCCGAGATGCAGGTCCATGCCAAACGGCTGGCCTGACCGTGCTCGTCTGGCCCCGGACCCGGGTTGCCCGGGGCGCACGACCGATTTCTTCGGTCGCCCACCCTGCCGCCTGAATGCGGCGCTCCGGTGGGTTGCGGAGCGCCGCTGCCAGGCGGCAGAGAAGAATTCCGTCGTGCGCCCAAAGAGAGTGGGCGCATTGCAGGTTTTTTCCGGATAGGCACATTTCGCGGATTGGGTCAAGTCCTGAAATAAATTTGGTACTTTGGTGGTCGATTGTCTGTCGGCTCC
>CAZZFF010000212.1:0-6167 GCA_964653485.1 uncultured Verrucomicrobiota bacterium
CCTGGGCTTCGCCCAAGGCGCGAATCTGCGTGGCCTTGCTCTCGGCGTCCGAAAGCATCACGGCGGTCGTGGTGTCGGCCTGGGAATGGATCTTCTTGGCTTCGGATTCGCCTTCGGATTGGGAGGTATCGGAAAGGACCTTGCGCTCGGCTTGCATCCGGTCGAACACGGTCTTGCTGACGCTTTCCGGGAGTTGGAGTTTCTTGATGCCCAGGAAACGGATTTCGAGACCCCAGTTGTTGGTGGCGATTTGCTGTTGGATTGTGGAGCTCATTTCCTGCTCGATGGCCAGGAGGCCGGCCCCTTTCTGACTGGTGGAGACGAAATCCGAGAGCGGGTGGTTGCCGACGATGGACCGTTCGACGTTTTCGAGGCGGTCCTGGATTTTGCTTTCGGCCTCGGCGATGGAGTTAAGGCTGCCGGCGAACTTGGGGAAGAAAGCGACCGGGTCGGTGATCTGCCATCCGACATACGCGGAGGTGAGGAGGGTGAAACTGTCCTTGGTCAGGCCCTCGACAAGGCGGTCCTCGAAATTCTGGATGCGCTGATCGAATTTATAGACCTTCTGGATAGGCCAGGGCCATTTGTAGTGGCGTCCGGGCTCGGTGATGGGGCGGGTGGGTTTGCCGAAGGTGGTGACCATGGCGACCTCGGATTGGCGGACCTGGAAGACGAAGAGGGGCAGGCCAAAGATCACGACCAGAAGGAGGCCAACGGACAGGGTGAAGAAATTGCGCTTCATGAGAGGTTATTGGTTCGGTTTGTTCGTTGAGACGTTCAGGTTTTCGAGGAGTTCGGGCCGGATACGGTCCTCGAGGTCGAAGATGAGGACGTCATGCGTATTGGTGGCGAGCATAAGATATTTGCGGGCGTTGGCGGTGGCGCGGGTGAACGTCCGCAGGTACGCCCGTTCGACATAGACGGAGGGAGCGGCCTCGAAAGCCGGGATCTGGTTGGTGAAGAGGGCCGCTTGGGCCAGGGCGCGGGCTTGGGTGGTCTCACGCTCGGCGCCGGCGCTGTTGAGTGTCGCGGCCACCTGCGCGCCGGCCAGGTTGTTGGTGCTGACCTCGTAGGCGCGGGCATCGAGAATCTTGGCCAGCTTGGTCTGGGTGGCGGCGACGACCTCTTCAAAGTACTTGGCGACCTTAACCGGCGGGTGCAAGTCCTGCAAGCCGACGGCGAGGATGCGGACGCCGAGTTCGCGTTCGGCGGCGGCGGCCTGAATCCGGTTGGCGAGCGTCTCGGAGGCCTCGCGGCGGCCGCTGGACATGAGGTCGTTCATGTCGGCGCTGGCGAAGTAGCGGACGACTTCACGCGAGGCGACGTCGCCGAGGAGGGAGGGGGCGTCTTCGTTTGTGTAGGACCAGGCCATCAGGTTGGTGATCTGGAACTCGACGGGGATGCTGCCGGTGATGAAGCTGACCGGAGGGGCGCGTTTGCCGGCGGGTTCGTTGGTGGCGCCGATCATGGCCTGGTCGTGGCTGGCCACCAGGAAGTCCTCTTCCTTGCCGCCGGGGCGCGCGTGGCCCGTGGTCCAGAGGACGGCCGCTTCGCCTTCCTTGGAGGCCTCGCCGGTCATCCCGACTTCGATGGTCTGTATTTGCTCGGTGCGCGAGCGATACACCCGGTCGATGGGCCAGGGAAGTTTCAGATGCGCCCCGGCTTCGAGGAGGGTCCGGCCCTCGACGGGCTTGCCAAAGCGTTCCAGGAGGCCCTGCTCGCCGGCGTCGATGAAGACGACGCAGGTCGAGAGGACCAGGACGCCGCCCTGCATAAGGAGCAGCCATTTCAGCGCGCGCTCGAAGAACAGCCGATAGAACCAGGTCTCCGAGACCTTGAAGCCGAATTGGTAATCCACGGCCTGGGCCGCGGTCGTGACGAGTCCTTCGGGTTGGGCGAGCAGGCCGACCAGGCGGCTTTCGTAGAGAGGCCGCTCGACTTTGCCTTTGACGCGGGGCCGATAGATTTCGAGGACGAGAGCGATGAGGGTCTCGACGGCCACCAGGGCGAGGAGGATGCTCAGGACGTGGGCCAGCACGAGGTCGGCCTTGGGAAACTGCCATTCCACGCCAATGATGCCGGCGGCGACCAGGCCGCAGATAAAGGCGTCCAGCAGGACATAACTGGCACTGGGCCGGAGCAGGCGATTGTTCTCGAGGCGCGCGAAAGTGGCGGAGAAGCGGCCGAAGAGGAAGAGGACCAGGGCGAAGACGCCGAAAAGCCCCAAGGCGATTGTCGGCTGCTTCAAGTCGGCGACGGTCGTGGGTTTGCGCAGCCAGCGCCAGAAGAAATAAGCGCCGCCGGATTGGAGGAGGCAGAGCAGGACGGTGAAAATCGGGACAAAAACGCGCTCGAACTGTTCGCGGGACCGCTGGGCGGGGAAGATTTCAGTTTCCTTGTTCTCGAACATGGCGGAGCCGGCGTGGGTCTTGGCCAAGTCCTCGAGTTCGAGCTTCTCGAGCCGCTCGTTTTCCTCGAGGCGCATTTGGAACCAGCTTACCACGGCGACGAGCAGGCCCATGCCGAGGTACAGAGAGCCTACCTGGCCGGCGAGCGAGTTGCTGTTCCGGGCGACCGCAAAGCCGGCGACCCCAACCACCAGCAGCGCCAGGAGATTGATTAGACCGTTTTTCTGAGTGCTTCGTTCCATTATCTCAATTATGAGGTTTGACCATTCGACGTCCGTGGCTGCTCATTGAAACTTCTCAACTGAGTTCCCGTTGTTCAAACAGGAGGACCGCCAACGCCAAAGCGGCTCCTACGTAAGCCACGGCGTAAAGAAAGGCCTTGCCGACGTAGCCCCAGTGATAAGTGCTCTTGCCGGTATCGAGGGCGTCGGCGAGCCAGAAAAGTTGCCAATTGGGTGTGATTGTGTAGAGCACCGAGGCCCAGCGTGAGCCGCCCATGCCGGCGTGGGCCAGGCGCGCCTGGTCCTCGGGGCTGAGAACGGGCCGCGCGGCTGTTTCCGGGTTGGCCTGGCTGTCGTTGGGATATTTCCGAATCACCTCTCTGAGGAGGGCCTTTTGACTGTCCGACCAGCGGGAACTGGTGACTTCGGACTTGAGGTCGTAATGCCAGACCGGGTCGGCCCGCCGGCCGAACACGTAATCGGACATGATGCCCAAAAGGAACAAGGCGGAACAGACAGCCAGGGTTGGGATCATATCAAGGCGGGTCGAGCAGGCCAGGGCCAGGCCTGCCAGAATCCAGACTGCGAAGAGGATGAGAATGGCGGCGGGCACCACCTGCCAATCGACGCCGGTGCCGAAGGCCTGAGGCTTGGCTTCCTTGGAGTAAAAGCCGATGACGACAAACGCCAGACTCACCATCACGACCAGGCAGAACACCGCGTCCGATACGAAGGGCCGGCGCAGGAAGAAATTGCTGAACCCTCCGAGGAGATACGCGATGATCACCGCGAGCGCAAAAATGCCCAACGCGAACAGGTCCGTGGAGCCGTAGGCGTCGAAGCCCATGCGGCTGGCCAACAGAGCGCCCACCATGTTGACATAGCAGAGCAAGGTCAGGGCGGCGACCAGGCCGGCGTATTTCGCCAAAAGGAACTGGGAACGCCCGACCGGTTTGGAGAGGACCGCCAGAGCGGTGCCCGCTCGGATTTCGCGGGCCAGCGAGGCTGAGGCGCTCAAAACCGCCCCAAGCAGCCCCGCCAGCAGCATCACCGCCAGGGTGCTGTTCTTCACCAGTTTAGGCTCGTCTCCAAATGCGAAGTAATACGGCGTGGCTAAGAAGATCTCAAACGCAGCCGAACTGGTCATCAGCAGGAGAAATACCGGCTGCCTCACCAGCTCCATAAACGCATTTGTCGCGATGGTGATAAACTGTCGCATCGTCTAGTCAGTCAAGCATGACAGGATACGGAATACGCCAACAGACGCAATCCCATAATTGTTGAGTTTTAGACACTATGCCCGACTTGGGACGTGACGGGAACTGTGCGTTTGAGGGCACAGGGAGCGAAGGGCGGAGTCCGAAAGCTAATCCCGCAGGCGTTCGGGCGTTGGTTCCGCACCCAATATTGGAAGCGGTGCTTGACGGGGCCGCGGGTTTTGGGTCAGGCTGAAATTGAATGCGGCGTAGAAATCAAAAATCCCCACTGAGGTCCTATAGCATTCGCAGGATGCGCACGGACATCCAGGAGCAGTTATGAAATCCGAAATCCGAAATCCGAGAGCCGAAGGGCGAAATCCGAAATCCGAAAGCCCGAAATCCGAAGGAAATCCGAAATCCGAAATCCGAAGAACGAGATCACTGAGTGTTCGGACGTTGGCTTCGCGCTCGAGCGTGAGGTTATGGAGGCTCGCGCCTCACTCAGCCGCCGGACCGGATCGGGGGCGTGACGCGGACTTAGGACCTGGGATTTCGCCCTTCGGATTTCGGATTTCGGATTTCCTTCGGATTTCGGGCTTTCGGATTTCGGATTTCGGCCTTTCGCCGTCCGTGCGGATAGCCGTGCGTCCGCCGCGTCCGCTGCTGCCCATCCTCACGGCGCTGCTTTTCATGGCAGCGGCTCCTTTCGGCGCTTGGAGCCGAGGGGCCGAGTCGAAGGCGTCCCCGGCTCAAAGCCCCGAGGAACGGAAGCTCTTGCTGAGCCGCCTGGCCAGCGTGCCGACGGCGGAGTCGCTGGCGCTGATGGTGCCCGCGCTGGATGACGCGGCAACGCGCCAGGAGGCGGGCGCGGCCATCCTGGCCGTGGCGGGCGCTCTGCTGGAGGGTCCCCAGGCTGCGGCCAATGCGGCGGCGGTGATCGATCCGCTGTACCAGGCCGGACGCGCCGGCGTCTCGCCCGAATTGGCCGGCCGGGCGCGCGCCATGCTCGACAAGGCATTCCAGGCCCAGGGTCCCAGGGGCGCGGGTCCCGGTCCCGTGAGATTTGTCATGCACCGCATCGGCAACTTCCGCAGCGAGGCTTGCGGCGTGGCTGACTTCAACGGCGACGGCAAGCTGGACGTGGTTGCGGGCGAGTACCTCTACCTGGCGCCGGATTGGAAACCGGTGAAGATTCGCACGCTCAAGGGGAAGGTGGACGAGCAGGGTCAGGGCTATCGCTGGGATTTTGCCAACCTGCCTATCGAGGTCGCCGGCTCCGGCAAGCCCGACCTGGTGAGCGTGGATTGGTTCGACAAACACGCGGTCTGGTTCCGCAATACCGGCACTGCCGGCGGCGAATGGCCGGAGAGTCTCATCGAGAATAACGGCAACTATGAAACCGCCGATTTGCACGACGTTATCGGCGACGGCAAGGCGATGGCGGTTGTGCCGGCGGTAGCCCATACGGTCTGGTACGAAGCGGTGAAAGGGCCGGATGGCCAGGGCGCCTTTGCCAGGCACGTCGTTTCGGAGAAGCCGATGACCTGGGGCGTCGGGGTTGGGGACATCAACGGCGACGGGCGCCCGGACATCATCCGGCCCGACGCCTGGTTCGAGGCCCCGGCCGATGCGCGCAACGGGAAGTGGATAGAGCATCCGCTGGCGCTGGGCGGGTTGGACGGCAAGGCGGAGCACACGCCGCAGATTCTCGTGTATGACGTGAACGGCGACGGTCTCAACGACATCATCACTTCGTCGGCGCACGGGTATGGCATCTTCTGGTACGAACAGGTTCGCCACGGAAACGAAATCACCTTCAAGCAACATCTGATCGACAAGTCCTGGTCGCAGGCCCACAGCCTTGTCCTGGCGGACCTCGACGGTTGCGGGGTGCCGGAACTGGTTACGGGCAAGCGGTTCATGGCGCACAACGGAGGCGACCCCGATGAGACGGGAACCCTTGGGGTCTATTGCTACAAGCTGAGCCGCGGGCCGTTGCCGGTGTGGACCAAGCACGTCATTTCTTACGGGGAGGGGATTGGTTCGGGCGTGAACCTCTGCGCGGCGGACCTCGACGGGGACGGGGACCTGGACGTGATCGTGACCGGCAAATGGGGCGGCCCCGTCTGGTTCGAGAACCAGCGCATTGTCAAGACTGCGTCCGCCAACCGGGCGATGGGCGGTGGGCCGAACCACGCTCTGCCGGCTGAAGGCGGCGCTCCGGCCCCCGGAAACCCGGACATGGCAGGCGAAGCCAAGCCCTTTGCGTTCTTCCCGTTCTGCAGCGATTGGCACGACGCCAAGAAGCGCAACTTCCAGGAACAGGCCGTCATGCTTAA
>CAZZFF010000213.1:0-6061 GCA_964653485.1 uncultured Verrucomicrobiota bacterium
GTTGGCGTTGAACTGGATGAAGACCAGGTTCCAGATTTCGATGCACTCGGCGGTGGCCTGGTTGACAAGCCGGCCCTGCGTGTCGCCTTGTGGGGTCAGGTCCACGTGGATTTCGCTGCACGGCCCGCACGGGCCGGTGTCGCCCATCATCCAGAAGTTGTCTTTCTTGCCGCCATTGACGATATGGACCTTCGGATCAAGCCCGGCGGCGCGGAACTTCTCCGCCCAGATGTCGTAGGCCTCCTGGTCGAATTCGCTCGGTTCGCCCTTGGCCTTGTCGGGGCAATACACCGTCGCATAAAGCCGGTTCCTGGGGAATTTCCACACTTCCGTGACAAGCTCCCAAGCCCAGCCGATGGCTTCCTTCTTGAAGTAATCGCCGAAAGACCAGTTGCCCAGCATCTCGAAGAACGTGTGGTGATACGTGTCCAGTCCGACGTCTTCCAGGTCGTTGTGTTTGCCGCCGGCGCGAATGCACTTCTGGGTGTCCGCGGCCCGAGTGTCCCGCCCCGGGACCGCCCCGGCCCACCTCGAAACATCAGGCGCCCGTTGCCCGAGGAAGATCGGCACGAACTGGTTCATCCCCGCGTTGGTGAAAAGCAGGTTCGGCGAATCGGGCATCAGGCTCGATGACGGCACGAGCGTGTGCCCCTTGGACTTGAAAAACTCCAGGAACGATTGTCGTATTTCCGCACTGGTCATAAGCACAAAACTAAAACAAATGTAACCGCAATGAGCGCAATAAGCGCAAAGACCCCTTAACTTTAACCACGGATCACACGGATGACACGGATAAAAAGCGAACTGAAGCCGAGTCGCCGCGTCCGAACCAACACCGCGTCGGAGCCGGTGTCAAGCGCGGAGGTGGAGACGGTGACCTCCATCCCCGCGTAGCGATCCATCCAGGGCGGCTGAGAGGTAGAGCGATTCAACCGTTGCTTCAGCCCGCCCCAGGAGGGTGGCCTGCGAGGACCGGCCTGCGTCCAATTCGATCAGGCGCAGCCGCAGCCGCTCAGGCAGCTTGCGCCCGTGGACTCGCCCGCCCGTCCGCCCGTCGTAGCTGACCAAATACTTTATATTGCGGGAATTGAGCGATTCGAGGACTTCGACGAATTCATCGTACAGCACGCCTTGGAGGTAACGCGGGTCGCGCTCCCCGCAGACACCCTGGTACGGCGGGTCCATATAGATCACGTCATCCGCTGTCGCTTGGGCCGCCGCCTCCCGGTAGCCGAGCGACAGGCACCTGGTCCTGCCCCGCAGGAGATGGGAAGCGCCGAGAATCTGTGCCCGCATCCTTTCCGGCAGCGCGCCCATCCGCCGGTTATCTGGGCTTTGATTGAACTCGCCATCGGCGTTGTAGCGCACCGAAGCTTTTACGCAGCGGGCCAGGAGGTAGAGCAGGCAACCCGGTCGGCCCGTGCGATTGAAGTCGTCGCGAACCCTGTCGTAATACTGTCGCCGGTCCTGGTGCTGCGCCCGCCAAAGCGTCTCATATTGTCGCGCGAGCTTCTCCGGCGACTCGATGATGGCCCGCCATAGTTCGACCAGCGGCCGGTTGAGGTCGTTGATGACGTATCGCTCCGCCAATCCCCGCGCCGCCGCCGCCAGGGTCACGGCCGCCGATCCGGCAAACGGCTCGATGAGGGTGCCGACCTTCGCCGGGAAACAGCTAAGAATAGCCGGCGCCAGACTGCGCTTGCTGCCTTGATAAGGAATTGGATGGGGGACTCTCATGACTTCACGGCTGGCGGAAGGGCGCGACGGGAAGCCGCCCCAAACCATGCGAGCTATCGTTCCGGTTCCAGTCGCGCATGGTTCACTGACCGACGATAGAGCGGCTCGCGTTGCTCAGCAAGCCTGGACCGCTCCGCGCGCGGCCCGGCCATTTCTTACCGCCGTTCTTGAATCCTGCCTTGGATCTTCTTGCTCCTCCCCCCGCGCCTCCACTCTTGGCTTTCGGCTCAACACGGTACAGACTGACCCGCATGAGAGCAAAATGCCGTGGCATCTTCCATTTCCTGAGCGTGTCCTTCCTTTGCCAAGCCCTGTTGGCGCCGGCTTCCGCCCAGCCGGACTCATCCCCGCCGGACCTTTGGAAACTCGCCAACGACCCGGCCCAGGCGCACCGGTTTTCGACCTTGTTCTGCGCCCAGGACGTGCGCGACTACCTGTCCAGCGAGAGCGGCCTCGACACCGCCCTCCAGTGGTGCAAGCGCACTGGTGTCACCAAGGTCTATATCGAAGTGTTCCGCGACGGCTACCGCGCCGAACAGAAAGCCCTCGAAAACGCAAAAAAGCGGTTCCTGTCGGAGGGGTTCGTCGTTTCCGGCTGCGTCACGACCACCCGGGTTGGCAAGCCCTCGACCGGTTGGAGCGATGTCGCTTCCTGTTACACCGACCCGGCCACACAAACCAATCTCCAGGCCGTCTTTGAATATGCCGCCAGCCTGTTTGACGAGATCATGATTGATGACTTCTGGTTCGAGAATTGCGCCTGTCCCGATTGCGACCGCGCCCGCCGCGCCAGGACCGTCACCATCGGCGCGCGCTCCTTCCCCGTAAGCGGCGACTCGTGGAAAGACTACCGCTGCGAACTGATGACCCAGTTGTCCCGCGAGCGCCTGCTCGCCCCGGCCAAACGAGTCAATCCCAAGGCCCGGCTCATCATCAAATACCCCCAGTGGTACGAAGACTTCCAGGATCGAGGCTACGAAGTGGCGCGTGAAACAGCCGACTTCGACCGCATCTGGGTCGGCACCGAGACGCGGGACTACACCGACCGGCATTGGGGCGGGACGGTGCAATACGAGGCCTATTTCATCATGCGCTGGCTGGGCGGCATCGGCGGACCCAAGTGCGGCGGCGGCTGGTTCGATTCCCTCGGCACAACCGAGCGCACATATATCGAGCAGGCTCGCCAGACAGTCCTGGGCGGGGCAGGGGAGTCAATGCTCTTTTCCTACGGCTCCCTCCAGCAGGAGCCCGGACCAAAGGACATTCTCGCGCTCCGCGGCAATGTGCCCGAACTGCTTGCCGTCGCAAAGGAAGTCCGCTCCCGCGCCATCCTTGGTCTGGCCGCCTACAAACCCGTGAACAGCTATCCCAAGGACGAACAACGCGTCTTCGATTTCGTCGGCATGATGGGCGTGCCCCTGGTCCCTTGCCATGAGTTTCCCTCAGACGCCCCCGCCGCCTTTTTCTCGGTTCACGCCCTTAAAGACCCCCAATTCGCCGCGAAACTGAGCGCCTTCATCAAAACCGGCAAACCGGTCCTGCTGACGGACGGCCTGTCCCGCTCTCTGGCCAACCAGAGCGGGCTCAACCTCAATGCGCCCAACGTCCGAATCCTCCCGCTCAAGCACGACCCGAAGTCGCTGCTCCAACTCGGCCAACAAGAGTTGGACGAGCTTCGCGCCCCGTTGCTGCGCCCTCTCAACACTGCCTTTCGCGCCCCAAATCGCGTGGGGCTTTACTTGTTCCAGGACGGAAGCTGGGTGGTCGAGAATTTTGCCGACGAGAAGATCACTGTAGAGCTGAACGGCAAGCCGCTGACCGTTGCGGGGAGGGGATGGACATACCAGTGGAAATAGGGACCTTCCGGCGTTCCCACGGAGAGAATTGTCGGCGCGGAGGGTGATGGGCGGCGCGGGCCAAACCCAGCCCGCGCCACCCCGCCCGAAGGCTACTGAGCGAGACGATAGAACTGGTCGCCGCTGCCGACGGCCACGTTCATCGGGTTCGTCGCATTAGGAACCGCGGTCCACGGCCCTTTCAGGCTCGAGGCGGATTCCAGCGTGCCGCCACCGGTCCAGGAAATGGTCGCCTGTCGGTTGGCTTGGCTTATCTTGAGCGATCCCGGCGCTGCCACCGCCAGCGACGGGACGCTGTAGATGCCCCAGTTGTCGATGGCCCAATACCAGCTCGACGTGCCCGCCTGCATAAACCGGAAGACCACGCTCTTCTGGTTGTCCGCCAGGGGCACCCGGAAAAGCTCGATGCGCTTGGACTCGGAGCCGTCGTCGTTGTAGCGGCCTTCGATATAAGGCGCCAGGGCCTGGGTGATTGGGGCCTTGATGAAGAACCCATAGTAGCCCCCGACGAGCTGTCCGCTAACGGGATCCGTGTACTCGGCCACGTCCCCGTAGTGGGACATCATCGTCGCCGTAACGTCGATGTTGCCCAGACCGTCGCGGAGGGTGTCCGCCGGCGCCTGGCTGTCAAAATCGCCCTGGAGAAAATAGATGACCGGGTTGTAGTTGGTGCCGTCCACCGTATATTCAAGGCCGACAATGGAGTCCTGGTTTTGTTCGTAAGCGCTGTCGAAGGCGACAACAATGCCCGTCTGGCCGCTCAGGTCGTAAGGCTTGGTGTAAAGATACTGGATTTGGCCGGGCGGCCCATTCTGGCGCGCGTCCGATTCGGCGCGGATGTAGTTATTGACCAAGAGCGGATTGGAAACCGGGTCGAAGGCAACCCCGTTTAACACCTGGGGGGCGTAGGTGCTCAAACCCTGGTCCTTGCCGATGCCGAACGATACGTTCACGACCACCCAACCCAAATAAAAGTCCGAAGTCAGGTCGGCTGGGTTGTAGCCGGGGGTCTGTGACCCGGTGAAGTTCACCTGTGTCCAGCCGTCCGGGACCGTCGGATTTGGGCCGGCGGCGGTGGATTCAAAGTCCTCGTAGTACAGCGCTGCCGGCAGGACGTAATTGCGGAGCAGGTGGAAGTTCCAGTTGTTGGTATGACGAGCGCCGCCTGTGCCGGCGTCGGCCCAAACCAGGCTGGCGGTGTGCGTCATTCTGGGGAGTTGCAGGCCGGTGGGCGTATAAAGGAGAGTGGTGAGGCCGTTCGTGACGGTTGAGGTGGCGGTCACAGCCTTGCCGTCCACCGTCCAAACCACGGACGAGGGGTCGACGTGGTTGGACGAGCTGTCGCTGATCACCACGTTGGCAGTCTGGAATCCCACGTCCGCGCTGTCCAGGAATGGGGAGACGAACGCGCTCGGTCCCGCATACTTGACGAACGACCCGTAAGACCCGGTCCGCTTCCAGTAGGCCTTGACAGCCTCGGGCGAGGAGGTGTCCCCGACGAGCCACTTCTTGCCTTGGGCATCGATGGTGTAGAACTCCAGGCTGGCATCCCCGTTATTATCGGCCCCTTGGCCAACGCGGAAAAACACGAGGCGAATCGGGTAGATGCCGGCGGTCTGCACGGCAACGCCAAACTGGGTCTCGGTCGTGATCGCCCGATAGTCAAACAGTCCGAGCGTAGTGCCCATGGCGTCGTAAGGATTCGCGCCCGTGGTGACCCGGAACCCGTCGGTGGCGTTCACGGCGAAGGTGTAAAAGCCGGGTTGAAGATCCAAATAGGTCACGACCTCGCCCGCTATGTTGGCGCTGTCGTTGCCGACGATGCCCGGGAACGTTGAATCCGGGTAGCCATTGGCGGTGGTGAACGAGCCCTGCTCGTCGATCAGATTGAAAGAGAAGTTGAGATAGTTGGTCACATAGCTGCCGTCGGGCTGAGGTCCCGCGGAGGAGATGTCCTCGTACGGCGTGCCTGCGTTCGGATCGATGAGCAAACCGGCCAGTTGGGCCTCCGCATGGGCGATGTTGGCGGCCATCACCCCATACTGGCCGTCGTCGAATTGACTCACGCGGAACAGCACGCCGGGCTTGGTGGTATCCACCGAGGTCCGGGGCACTGCCGCGCTGGGCGGCATGAGCGTGTAGTTGGGCACCACGAAGGAGAATACGGGCGAAAGGGTGTGGGCCGGCGTGGCATTGTCCGAGAATTGAGCGGTCACCGTGTTGCTGGAACCCACCGCGAAGTAGGACGACGAAGAGTAGGTAACCGTGGTCGTGGAACCGGTCTTGGTAGTGGTGACGGAAACGGTCGAGCCGTTAAGCTGGACCTTCAGAGTGCTCGGGTTGAGGGCGGAAACGTCATCCTGGATGTTGAAACTGAATCCCGCGGGATTGAAGTTGAACCCAGTGGCGAAGGGCGGCGCGATGGACGCTGTCGCGTATGCCAGGAGCGCGCCGGGCGTCGAGGTGTC
>CAZZFF010000214.1:0-5980 GCA_964653485.1 uncultured Verrucomicrobiota bacterium
GATGCTGCGCCCGAGGACGGGCGCACTCCGCCTCGTTAAGTTAGCGCCTACGGGGCGCTACCCTCCGGGGGGCCTTGCCCTATAATCCCACGGCCCCGCTGGGGTGTCTGAGGTCTGCGAGGTTTTTGGCTGTCGGCGCCGGAGGCGGGCAGACGAAAAACGGCAGCCGATTTGAGCAGCCATTCTGCGGAACTGCTACGGGGCTCCCGGTGAATGGATATGGCGGGCTAAGAAACCGTTGGAAACGGTTACTTTCCCGATTGTATCATTGAGCCGCGTGCGTTGGGTTCAAACGACGGAAGAGTAGCCCGCGAGCACGGCGGACATCGAGCAACTGGAGCCCGACCGCTGGTCCGCCATCGCCGGGATGCACAGTTCGTCTCCTATCGGCGATGTTCTTGACGGAGAGGGCCGTTTCGCGCCGCAGTTGCGCGGCGATTTCCAGCTTGTCAGGATCGTTCCTGGCGGCGAGCTTGGTCACGGGCCAGCGCCGCTTGGAGGAGTCCGGGATCAAGGCGGGCGTTGGTTTGCCGCAAGCGGGCCAGTGTGGGCGCAAGTTCAACCAGTCCGCGCGCTGCCGCCTGTTCCAAAAGTCCAATCGTGCCGACCACCGCCAGCCCGCAATGAATCGCCGCGTTGCGTCCGGCGCGGTCGTCCATCAAAAGGGCGTCGGCGTGGATTTCCTGTGCGAGACAAATCGCCTCCAACTCGCCGGCGTCCACGTCCAGCGCGAGATCCAACGTTTTGGGCGATTGCACAACGCACCAATCAGGCAAAGCGGACGCCCACTGGCGCACGGGTGGTGGCGTGTTGGGTTGCTGCATCTCGCGCGAGACGGTCGGCGGCATCACCACCCGCCGGAACAGGCGCGGCAAAATGGTTTCCGCCTTGCACAAAATCAGGTAGTGCAAAGGCGAGGTGTCGGAAACGACGACGCTCACGAGCGGGGGAGAATCCTCTCCAGTGTGGCGTTGTCAGCGGCCAGATCGGAGGGGGAGTAATTCAGCTTCACGGAACGCTCGTTCAAGAATGCCTCCGTCTGCCAGTAGTCCAAGCCAAGCATGGCCCCCACCTGCCGTTGTGTGAGGCGCCCGGCGCGGTAGCCTTCAATTGCGGCGTCTTCCATGACGTGGCGGCCAACCGCATCCGGGGTTTCCCCGAATTGACGGGCGACTTGATCGGGCATTTCAACGGTGACCTGCATGACGATATTAGTTTAACACCGCTCCGGCGGCATTGGCAATTGGCTTCCGGCTCGTATCACAAAGAAACGAGAATCGAGAACGCAGAACGGGGTCAGCCATTAGGGGGCGTTCGGTTTTCGATCCTACGGAGAATACGAAACAACAGCTTGTTCTTTTGCCGCCCGGCGTTGCGTGCGCCATCTGGCCTGCCGCTCGCGGCCAGTGTAGCTTGGCCCGCGCCTGTCTTTGTGGCATAGCCGCTCAGAGGCTTGGCAGGTGAAACTGATAGGCGGTTTGTCACGGAAGCGGCACTACGCGGTACAGACGCCGGGGTTGGAAACTCAGCGTCGCATCGAAATAGGGCTGCGCCGTGTTGGTTAGCGTCACCGTGGCCAATGGCGCCCAGGCATTGATGGGGCCGAATTGGTTGATGTAATCCACCCGTACCAGGCTGCCCGGCGTTCCCGACAGGGTGATGACGGTCCCGATTTGGGGTGGAGCGAGCGGTTGGGGTGGCACGCCGTTCGTCTGCCAGGCGCGATAGAAGCGGTGCGCCGGCGCCGGAGCGCCGAAATCGAAGAAGGTCTGGGCGCTGGCGCTCAAAGTCAGACCCGCGCAGGTCAACCAGTCCGGCGTTGGACCGAAGGCGTCCGTGTAATCGACGTTCAACCAGGCCCCAGGCTGGCCTACCATCGTGAGGGCCGCGGCAGGGCTCCTCGGCACCAGGGCAATCACGCCGAGTTGGGCGACGGAACTGGCTGAGGCCTCATCCGTGTCCGTTACGACGACGGTATAGAGGCCCGCCTGAGAGAATTGGGCGTTCGCCAGTTCCAAGGAGGGGCCGGTCGCGCCAGCGATGACATTGGTGCCATTGAAGAACCACTGGTAGGTCAACGGACCGGAGCCGGTGGCGGCGACGCAGAACTGCACGTCGCCGCCCTGTTCGACGGTTTGCGATTCAAGGCCGAGGGTCAGCGCCGGCTGGGGATGCGCAAGGCTGAACACCGTGCCGCCCACCGAGGCGCCACCGTAAAAGCCGCCGTACATCGTCGTGCCATAGAGCACGGAGCCGGAGAGAACCACACCGTTGGGGCTGATGCCATCGGGGCCGCTGAAATTCCAAAGCACCCTGTAGCCGGTGCCGTCGGTGTTGATTCTGAAGATGGTCCCCTGGTTGTAGTCGCCGCCGCTGCTCGTCGTCCCGAAGAGGGTGGAACCGGCCACGGCCAGGGCCACGTCCCTGCTTTCGCTGGTTGCGTCGGTGAATTGCTTAAGGGCGGCGTAGCCGCTGCCATCGGTGTTGAGCTTGCATATCACCGCACCGGCGAGGGTCTGAGCGACGCCGTAGAGCGTCGTGCCGGACGCCACCAGCGCAAGGGGCCAGTTCTCATTGGCCGTCGAGCAATTCTGGAGGATGGCGTAACCGCTGCCGTCGGTGTTGATCTTGTACACCGTGCCACCCCCGAGGGTGCCGCCCTCGGTCGTGGTGCCATACAAGGTGCTGCCGGACAGGACCAGGCAACCGAACCCGGGGTAACGGCCGTCGTTGGGCGAGGTGCCGAAGGTATGGAGCACCGTGCCGCCGCTGCCGTTGGTTTCGACGGAAAACACCGCCCCGTCGCCCGAGTCGAGGGTTCCGTAGAGCGTCGTGCCGGATAACAGCAGGGCCCAGGGGTTGTCGCCGGGATATGCCAGCAAGCTCAAACCCGTGCCGTCCGTGTTGATTGCGAACAGGCCGCCGCCGGCCCCGTAGTCCGCTCCATACAACGTCGTACCGGATAAGACCAGGCCCGGCCAGCCTCCCGAGGGCAGGATATAACTCAGGTCCCGGAAGCTGCTGGCGGTTCCGTTGGTGTTGAGGGTGAACAAAACGGTCCCCTCGTATGATTCGGGATAGGCAGTGCCGTAAAGCGCGCCGTCCGGGCCGAGGGTCGGCACGGCGAGGGGGGAAAAACTGGCGGCGTACCGCCCGAATTCGCCGAGGTGGTGGAGGATCGAGAAGCCGGCGGCGGCGCCCGGGCCTTGGGAAGCGGCCCAGGAGCAACAGGCCTTGGTGTTGGTGAGGGTGGCGCTGATACTGCTGAGGTCGCTAACGTGGCTGCCCAGGCTGCCTTGTGGCCACTGGCCGCCGTACCCGCCCGCGCCCCCAATCCCGGCGTTCTTGGCAAAGGTGCAATTTGTCAGATAACAGGAGGCGCCAATGTCGCAAATGGCGCCGAACCCGCAACCGCCATCTCCGCCCGGTCCCGGCCCCACGAATCCCTCTCCATTCCCAACCCATTCCTGGATGTAGCCACCTTCACCGCCGGCTCCGCCCACGCCCTGGTTGCCCACAAAGGCCGTGTCCGCCAGCGTGGCCGCACCGGCATTGAACAGCGCGCCGCCGTTGCCCGAGCCGCCTGGGTTTCCGCTTGGCGGGACGTTAACTGGGATAAAGGTAGTGCTGCCGGGCGCGCCGGGCGCGCCGCTAACGCTGTTGCTCGCGAAAGTGCCCCCGTTCACGGCCAGCAGGCCGAAATTGCAGATGGCGCCCCCGTTGCCGGAGGCGCCGTTGGCCGAATTCTGTTGGAAGGCGCAGAGGTTGGCGCTGAGCACGCCGTTGTTATGAATCGCGCCGCCGCAACTCTCCAAGAAGGAGGTCCCGTTGTTGCCCTGGTTGAGCACCTGGTTGGTGTACGAGGCACAATTGCCGGAGAAGAGGCAGTTCTGAAGAATGACCTGGCCGCCCTCGTTGGCCAGCGCCCCGCCGCGGAGCAAGGCCACGTCGTCGCTCAAGATGCCTGCGAGGTTGCCGGAGAAAGTGCAGTTGGTCGCGCTGACGCTGCCGCCCCAGTTGAATACCCCGCCGCCTTCAGCCAGCAGCCCGCCCGATAACGAACTCCAATTGTCCACGGAGTGGCTGGTGATAAGGTCGTCCCCGCCGGTGACGCTGTTGGACTGGATGAGCGCGTTCAACAGGCAGACGGCCCCCCCGGCATTGAAGATGGCGGCCCCGCAACCGGCGTCCATCCCGTTGGCGATAGTCAGGTTGGCGGCGCCAAAGGTCACGTTGCTGCTCACGTAGAACACGCGAACGGCATTGCCGCCGCTGATCGTCACCTGGTGCCCGGCGCCGTCCAGGGCGACGTCGGTGCTGGCGGTGATGGTTGCGGAAAGGACGATGGTGCCGTCGCAAGCGAAGGTCACCGCTCCGCCTCCGGCCATCGCTGCCCGGAGGGCCACCTCGGTGCAGTCCTGGACCGCGCCGCCAGCGCCTGCCGAGTTTAGGGAAATAGAGGCAAACCACAGACCAGCCAAGAGCGTCTTCTTAACGTGCCGCATAGAGAGGGCGTGATGGTGTGTTGAGAAGCTTGTCCATGTCGAGCAACCATTTCCTCGAACGAGTGGGAGACTCCGAAAAGTCATGGTTGAGCCGTTGGGTCGAGGACGCGGCCCAGGAACAGGATGCTGCCGGAGTGGGTGTCGCGGATCAGGAAGAGGAAGGGATGGTCGGCGCGGAACGTCGGCGCGGGCTGGCGTCTGACCGCGAGCATCTTCATGACGGCGCCGGTAGCGGCGGCGGCCTCGGTCCCTTCCTCATTGACATCCACAAAGGCTCGATGGACGACGGCGGATATAAAAAGGTCGCGCGCGCCATCCATGCCGGAAAAGTCCGCCGCGGCCGAGAAGGCGTCCTTCATCCCCATCTCGGCGAGGGTCCTTGCGAGGTTGAACTGCGCGGTCAGCCTGAACCTGGGAAGAAACACAGTCACTTGCTGCTCGCGGGCCTGGGCCAGCCAAGCGTCGAGGGTTTGCTTGGTGAGCGACGCTTCCATCGTCTTGAGGCCGCCGATTTCTCGAGGAAGCGCCACGACCATCGAGAGGCCGCCGCCGGCGTAAGGAAGCTCCAGCAATTGCAATCCGTCGAGCTCGGCATAGTTGAAGTTGGCGCCGAGGTTCATCAGGGGGGCCTGGACGGTCCGGTCGGGGGCGATCGAGAAGGGCGCGTTGGAGGTATTGGTCTTATTGAACGGCCGCGCCCATCGGCCCTTGAAAGAGACGGCATTGACCAGGACAAGCCGGGTGGCTGGAGTTAGAATCCCCGGCTGCAGCAGGTTGTTGATCTTGCCTGCGGTCTGCCCGCTCACCCAATCATTGATTGCCGCGCGCGCGGGTTCGGCCCCGGTGCGGAAGTCCACTTGGTTGAGGCCGGCCTGGAAATCGTTTTTCGCCGCATCGAGGAAGGCCGCGAGGAAGGGATGGTCTTTCTGGCCCCACAGCCCGTTGGCAACATTGAGTTCGCTGCCGTTCCGGGCCGCGTTCAATTGCCGTTGGAGTTCGCCGAACGCGGACGCGATTTGGTCCCGGTCGCCGCTGAAATGGAGGGTCTGCGCCATCTGGCTGGCAGTGTCCGCGCGCGCGCCGGCATAGGTCATGGCCAGGCAGGAGGAGATGCTATAGGGAGAAAGGAAGAGGTTGCCGCCGGTGGTGGCGAGCCTGGCGTACAAGTCGAGGGCAAAAGCGCCATTGGCGTCCGCGAGGGCGTGAGCGTCTTCGGCGCCCATTGCGCCCGGCGGAAGGCTGATCAATGCGGCCATAAGGACGGTGATGCGGGATAAACGCCGTGGACTGGTTGTAATCGTCATATTGGCCTCCAGAGACTCGATTCTATTACCCGGATGTCAAGCTGCCTGGCCACCTGCCACACGCGCGGTACAATAGCCCCCTCGTGAGAGGGACGGCAAATCCCGCGCTTGCCGGGACGCCGTGCGCCAAAAGTAACTGTTACCCGGGAACGGGTATCGTTGTGCCAAAAG
>CAZZFF010000215.1:0-5848 GCA_964653485.1 uncultured Verrucomicrobiota bacterium
CCGGACATGATCGACGAGCACTACTACCTCTCCGCCGACGACTTCCTCCGCAAATCCCCGGACTACGCCCGTCATTATGATGGGTCCGGCCCGGAGATCTTTGTCGGCGAATGGGCCGCCCACGAGGATGGAAAGATCAAGCCCTGGGACGCCGCCGCCAGGCAGCAAGCACCGACCCCATCGATGAAGGCCGCTCTGGGCGACGCGGTTTTCATGGCCGCCATGGAGCGCCACTCCGACATCATCCTCATGCAATGTTACGCGCCGTTATTCGTCAACGTGAACCCGGGCGCGCGCCAATGGCGGCCCGACCTCATCGGCTACGACGCGCTTTCCGCCTACGGCTCGCCCAGTTACTACGCCATGCAGATGTTCAGCCGAAACCTCGGCGACGAAATCCTGCCGGTGGGGGCGACGGAAACGTCCGTCCAGGGCGCCGCCACCCGTGACAGCCGGACGAGGGAGATTTTTATCAAGCTGATCAACCCGCAGCCCAGACCGGAATCGCTGCAAATCGAACTCAAAGGCATTGCCCCGCTCGCCTCCAAAGCCAGCGTCATTACCCTGGCCGCGGCGCCCGAGGAGACGAACTCGATCGAACATCCGCAGAACGTGGTTCCCGTGATCACGACCCTCGCGCGCCTTCAGCCCGCTTTCAGCTACACGCTGCCGCCGAACAGCATCGTGGTGCTCAAATTGACGCAATAGGTGAACCCAGTCAGCTCATGATTCCGCCGTCCGTTTCGGTTCGCCTTGCGCCGACTGGCTCGATAACCTCCGATTTATGAATAAGCGCCCTCATGCGTAGCGGCCGACGAATGCGTAGGCACCGGGGCGGACCTCAACCGGGAGGAAAGCTCCAGAGGGCGAAAGACGGACCCAGGTGGCGCGGTGGCTCAGAGAACTCGTTGGCCCCACTCCGAGCGGATCCAATTACCTGAGTCCGGTCGTTGTCGAGAAACGCACAATCTCAGGCGGCGTGCCGGAGAAAATGTCGTTCTTGAGCGAAGACGGCCAGTACATTCCCGGGTTGTTGTGGCTGCGGTATGAACCGGAGCAAGCGCTGGACTCAAAGGTGCTCTTGGACTGGCTGAACCCAAAAGCCGACCAGGTTCATCATTGAGCTCAACGAAGGTGGTGCTCATAAACTGAGGAGCCAATCATATAATCACGAATACGAAGCCCAAGAAAAGGGTTGAATTCTCAGGACCGACAGCGTCAAACTGCGAGGTCTGATGCGCCGCCTGTGCCATTTATTGATCCTCGTGATGAACCCGCCGATGAGTCCGAAGCGTTTACTGTCTCAATTGACCAAACCGAGCGTCAAGAGCCTGCTCGGCCTGATATTATTGGGTATGGCCGTGCTGGGCTCGCCCAAGGTCTCGCCGGCACGAGAGCAGACCGTCACGTTCGGCGGCCAGGATTCGCTGGCTGGTTGGACCATCACTGGCGACGTAACCGTGGACGCGGCGAAGAAGCACGTGGGTCCCGGAAGTTCACTCAGGCTGGGGCCCGGCGGGCGGGCCTTTCGCAAACTGAGCGACGCCGACCTCTCGGGGAAGGTCGAGTTCTGGACTTTTGAGGACGGGGTGGTGGACCCAAAGCCGAAGGAGCACGGTTACGGTGCGCTGTGGGGTTTGGTGAGCAAAGACGGCAAAGCTGTCGTGGCCGGCGCGATCTACGCCCCGTACCTGGACGGAGGCGAGAGCTATGCCATCGGCGACTTCGAGCCGGGCGACAGTAAAGACCTGCCGTCTTACAAGGTCCAATACGTGGGTTTGAAACGCGCCGGAGTCGGCTGGCACAAGTGGACCTTCGACTTGGATCCGGCGAAGGGCTTGACGATTTCCTGCGATGGCCAGGCAATTACCCGATTCGATTGGAATTTGACTCGGCTCACGGGCATTGGGTCACTGGCCTTTTTTGGCGCCAAGAACAGCCAACAGGTGTTGTGGATCGATGAATTGACGATCACGCTCGGCCCGCTCATGAAGACTAAACCCACTCCGCCTCGACCCCAGCCGCCGGTCGTGCCGGAGACCGACCCGGCGCCCGAAACCCCAGTCAACTTGGTTGAAGCGGTGCGGGGCAAACATCCTCGGCTCCTGTTCAGCGCCGAGGACGTCCCGGCCATGAAACGGCTCGCCCTGGGGGAGGGCACGGCGTCCAAGGGGACGCCTCAGTTGGGCGCGCCCGATCTGGGCAGAAAAATGTTCGAGACCCTCCTTGGCTATCTTCCCCCATCCCGCAACGTTCCGCCAGACAGCAAGTTCACCAGCGATGACACCGAAGCGCAACGTCAGGGGATGTGGCGGTTGCCCACGGTGGCGCTCCACTATGTTTTGACCGGGGATCGCCGGTCCTTCGACTCTTGCCTAGGCTACATGAAGAAGTTCCTGGCCACCGAGCATTGGCAGACCGACCAGGAACTGGACAGCGGCATGGGCGCCGCCAACGTGATGGTGGGCGCTGCCTTGGTGTACGACTGGCTCTACCACGACCTTGACCCGGAGTTCCGGGAAGCGTACGCGAAGAAGTTGCTGCTCCAGGCGCGCCGCATGTACTACGGCGGCCACCTCAACCGGAACCACGACATCGGCTATTGGCAACAGGACCCGCAGAACAATCACCGCTGGCACCGAGACGCCGGCTTGGCCCTATGCGTCCTGGGCGTGGCGGACGATCTGCCCGGCACTGAGTTTATTGTGGCCAAGACCTTGGAGGAGCTGAAGTTCGTCAACCAGTGGCTTCCGCCGGACGGCACGTGCCATGAGTCCCCCAGCTACATGATTTTCGGCGGCCCTTACCTGGTGCTGGCCAGTCAGGCGGCTGACCGTTGCCTGGGCTCGAGCTTCCTGGGCCTTCCCTATTACAGGAACAACGCCGCGTTCCGCATCCAAACCCTGGCGCCGGGCATGAACGACGTTTTCGGGTACGGCGACTTCGGCGGTTTTGGGTTCATCAACAACTTCCTGTTTAAGGAAGCTGGCGTCGCGCGTGACCGGGACCTGCAGGCCGCCATCATGCGGTTCTATGACGCGCAGGGGGCCGAGGCCTTCATGTATGGCTGGTTCTCGCTGATTTGGTATGACCCGAGCCTGGCCGGAGGGGCGTTCAAAATGCCCAACCGGGCCTACTACGAAGACCTGGGCCTGGCGTTTCTCCGGGACGGTTGGTCGGCGGAGAACGTGGGGGTCATGTTCAAGTGCGGGCCGTATGGCGGTTACAAACTCAACGAATACCGGAATGCCAACGGCTATCACGGCATCAACGTGGCGCATGATGACCCGGATGCGAACACGTTCGACCTCTACGCCCGCGGCCAGATGCTGGTTCAGGACGGCGGATACGCCGCCAAGAAGCTCTCCAGCTCGGTCAACACCATCCTGGTCAACGGCAGAGGCCAGAAAGGCGAAGGCGAGGGCTGGACGCAGCCGCTGCGCGGCCCGGACTCCGACATGACTAAACTGGCCCACTTGCTGGCCTGGAAATCCGCGGACACGCTCTCGGTTGTCGAAGGTGAAGCGGCCGGGGCGTATGCCGACCTGACCCGTTATCGGCGGACCATCATCTTCGCCCCGGCGGGCTACGTCATGATCCTCGACGACATCCGTGCCGCCAAGGAGGTGGAGGTGACCTGGCTGGCGCAGTCGCCCAGGGTCCAGGCGGTGGACGAGACGGCACATCGCTTTCGCCTGGTCAATCGGGACACCGCTTGCGACGTGCAGATGGCCTCGGACCGCGCCTTCGCGGTCGCCATCGGTGTTTCCACGGCCGAGAGCCATGGCCGGTCGGCCGGCTGGCAACAACTCCAGGTTAAGGCCAAAGGCACAGCTTGGCGGCTGGCTACGGTGTTTAACGCGTGGAACCACCGATCGTTCGATGTCGCCCTGGAGCCCAGCGGGGACAATGCCGCCATCATCCGGGTGACGGCGGGCGAGGCCGTGGCCGACACGTGGACATGGGCTGCTGCGCCCAGCCCGGACATCCCATCGTCTTTGAAATGCCGACGTAAGGAGGGTTCGACGTTCGAGTGCGGCCCGGCCGACACAGTTTCCCCGTCCATCGCCAACCGCTGAGCCGTGGCCTGCGCCGCCCCATGAATACTCTCGGCCGCGAGCACGGAATGCGGGTGGCGATGGTTCTCCTGCTGGGCACAGGCGGGTCCGTCCGCGCCGGGACGCAAGATGCGCCGGAGAGCCTGCCTCACCTGCCGTTTCATTGTTCCACAATGAACCGACGCCGATTCCTGAAAAATGATGGAACTGCCTGATCTGCTTGTTTCCGTGGTTCTGCTTGGCTTGGCCAGCGTCGCCCAAGGCCTCTCGCCGGGCAATGCGCCGCCTCTGCCGATCAACGGCGCCCGCATAGTCAAGGTGGGTACCGAAACTCAACTGCAAGCGGCCATGGCCGACTTGCGGGACGGCGACACCATCCTGCTGGCCGACGGCACTTATGCGCTGACCAGCACCCTCTACGTCAGAGAACGGAATAACGTCACGATTCGGGGTGCTGCCGGCAGCACCAACGTCGTCCTGATGGGCCGGGGGATGGATAATCCCAATTACGGCGATGTCCGGTTCGGACGGCTCGATCATCGCGTGGAACTCCCCCGGCACGCAGATTGACCACAATAGCATCCTGCTCAACGGCAACGAGTACTATGCCATCGAGTTCCGCTTCCCAACCTCGACCAACGGCGCCGCCCGCAACAACCTGGCCGACGCGCCGATCCACCTGCGTGACGGCGCCGCCGCCACGCTCGGTTCGAACCTGCTCACGGCGGTGCCTGGAATGTTCGTCAATCCTGCCGGAGGCGATCTCCACCTGCTGGCCTCGGCAACCAGCGCTATTGACCAGGGCCTCACCCTATCCACCGTGACCAACGACTTCGACGGTGACCGCCGGCCCATGGGTGACAGGTCCGATATTGGCGCCGATGAGTTCACCGCCGGAAACAGCGGCCGCATGGAGCCGCCTGCTGCCAAGGCGGCTTCCGATGATCCCGCAATGCGTCCGACCGATTACCAGCCCTCCGGGGACTACTATGACTGGCGCAAGACCCGCTAGCCCGAGCGGCCCTGGTTCCACAAATATGACCAGACCCTCGTCATGAAGATATTCCTGGCCGAAAGAACGGACCAGGGAAGGGGCTGCCGGGTCTATCTCACCTTCGAGCAAGCATTGCAAGTCATGGAACGACTCGATCGCATTACCTGCGGCACGCCGATGCGCGCCGAACCCGAAATCAAGACAACATCACAGTCGACGGCCTCACCCCGGCGGGGACGGTTGAAATCAAGGAGGGGGAGCTTGCGCTCACACTCACTGCCGGCCAGGCGGTCAGGATCACGCCAAAGTGAAGTTGACCCTCCACTCCATGTGCCTATGCATAATTGACTCCGCCGCGCCGTCCGTGCCTTACAGTCGGATGCTCTTCGCCGTCGAAGGGGTCAACGAGCCGGTCTCCTCGCTGGCCTCAAGAGGCTTGCGGCCCAGGGCGCAGGCGCGTAAGGTCGCAACGTGGTCATCGGCAGACACAAACGAGCTTTTGGCCAGCCCGGCAGACGACACAGCGGTTGTGTCTTTTGCCGCTGGCATCGGGTGCCGTCGAACGTTGCCGTCCAGCCCCCCGATGGCGCCGCGCCCGCGGCGCAACCCACCCGGCACCAGCAACTACGCAGCCTGGCAAGACCGGGCGGAGGATCAGGATGAGAGAGTACGAGATTGTCGAAACCAATGCGGACAACATCGGCGAATGCAGTTTGTGCGGCAACAAGGCCGGCAAGAACGAGGGACATCGTCGCAAGTCTGATTGGCTCAAGAAGCGCTACGCGGAAGGCCTGAG
>CAZZFF010000216.1:0-5825 GCA_964653485.1 uncultured Verrucomicrobiota bacterium
CGGCGCGGATGGCGATTTCCGCCGTTTCCAGGTCGCGGATTTCCCCCACCATGATCACGTTCGGGTCCTGGCGCAGGATATGGCGCAAGCCCATGGCGAACGTCAGCCCGATCTCCGGCCGCACCGCGATCTGGTTGATGCCCTTGAGTTCGTATTCGACAGGCTCTTCGATGGTAATGATGCGCTTATGCACCGAGTTGATGGTGCTCAGGAACGCGTAAAGCGATGTGGATTTGCCCGAGCCGGTCGGCCCGGTCACCAGAAAAATGCCGTGGGGCTTGACGATGATCTCTCGAATCGCCTGCTCTTCCAAGGGCGAAAAACCCAGCTTGTCCAGGCTCAGGAAAATCTTCCCGCGCGTCAGCAGCCGCAGGGAGACGCTCTCTCCATAGACGGTCGGAACCGTGGAAACACGGATATCGATTTCCTCGCCCTTAATCCGAACATTGATGCGCCCGTCCTGGGGGAGGCGCTTCTCGGAAATGTTCATGCCGGACATGACCTTGATGCGCGAGATGAGCGCGGCCTGGAAACGCTTCAGTTGCGGGGGCATCGGCGTCTGGTGCAGGATGCCGTCAATGCGGTAGCGGATGCGCAGCTCGTCTTCGGCCGGCTCGAAATGGATGTCTGTGGCGCGGTCCTTGAATGCCTCCCAGATGACCTGGTTGACGAACTTGATGACGCTAGCTTCCTGGTCGCTCTCGGTGATTTCCTTGTCCGCGGGCAAGTCGAGGTCCAGGAGCAGATCCTCGTTTTCGTCCATCTGGCCGAGGGTGTCGGCGCCGACGCCATAGAAATTCTTGAGCGCCTTCTCGATCTCCGCCTTGGGCGCCAGGGCAAACCGCACCAGGGCGTGCGCGTCGAACCGCACCGCGTTGAGCATCGCCGTGTCAAAGGGATTGCTCACCGCCACTTGCAGCGTGCCGTCGGTCACCTGGGTCGGCAGGACCGAGTATTGGAAGGCCACCTTCGTCGAGATGCGGTTCCGCGCCTCGGCGGGCACCTTGAGCTTCGGCAGGTCCAGGTAGGGCCAGTTCAGCGCCTTGGCCAATTCCTGCAGGAACGCGTCCTCCGTCAGGCCCCGCTCCCGGCAAATAAAAGCCAGCGGCGTTTCCTGCGTGCCACTCTCGGCCGCCACGCGCCACGCCTTGCACCATTCCTCGAATTTCGCCGGAGTGGCAAGGCCCATTCGGGCCGCAAATTCTCTTAATGACAAAAAAGGCATCTGTCTTCTCAGTTCGCCGCTAGTCTTCTGATACAAAGCAGATTAAGAAAAGTTGCGGAATGGGTCAAAGTATTTGGTTTTTGTCTTTTAAAATGGGCGCGCCGTGCGATCATTGCCAATGATATGGTCCGAGTGTCTCCGCATCCCTCTTTATTGGAGCGATTCGCCGTCCTGGTCTTGACCTTGGCGGCCATGACAGCCGGCTGCGCCCCGGTCCCGCACCTGGGTTCTGACCAGTCCCCCCCTGCCTTGGCCTCCGGCGCCGAGGCCCAAGCCTCTGTCACCAATCCGGCTCCAGCCCCTGGCGTCGCCGCTGCAGTCCCGGCCGCCCCGGCCGCCCCGGCCGCGACGCGCGAATCCAAAGAGGCAGTGGAGGCCGAGTATCACAAAGTCATGGACGACGATGATGACGCCCAGGCCGAGGTGGACCGCTGGATTCGCGAGAACCAGGATTACGTGGCCAAGGGCGCCGGCCTGCCCCAGGCCGAGTTGACACGGCGCATCCGCGAGCGGTTCGACCCAGTGCGCAAGGCTTACGAAGACTTCATCAAACACCATCCCGAACACGCCGCGGGACGAGTGGCTTATGCCAGTTTCCTGGGCGACCTCGGGGAAGAGGAGACAGCCCAGGAACAACTCGAGAAAGCCCTGACCCTGGACCCGAAGAACCCCGCTGTCTATAACAATCTCGCAAACATCTACGGCCACCGCGGCCCTGTGAAAAAGGCCTTCGAGTATTTTGCCAAGGCCATCGAACTAAAGCCCACAGAGCCGGTCTATTACCACAACTTCGGCACGACCACCTATGTCTTTCGCAAGGATGCCATGGAGTATTTCGCCCTTAGCGAGCAGCAGGTCGTCGAAAAGGCCCTCAGCCTTTACAGCAACGCGCTGCGGCTCGACCCGGACAATTTCCCGCTCGCCTCCGACGTCGCCGAAACCTACTACACCATCCAGCCTCTGCGCGCGGATGAAGCGCTCAATGCCTGGACCAATGCCCTGCATATCGCCCATAGCGACGTCGAGCGCGAAGGCGTCTATATCCACATGGCCCGGCTTAAAATGGTCGCCGGCCGCTTGGCCGAGGCCAGCGCCCAACTCCACGCCGTGACCAATACCCTCTACAGCGAGTTGAAAGGCCGCATCGCCCGCAGAATCGAAGAACGCGAACACGAGCCGAAGCAAACCAACGCCCCGCCCGCTGCGGTCCCCGAAACAAAGCAGCCTTAAAAGCCGCGGCTCACAAGGTCCAGCCCTCGCGATAGTGGCGTTGCACGCCCGCGTTGGCGGCAGCGTCGTTCGTGACCTTCATGTTTTCGCCGTCCCATCGCAACTGTCGATTGGGGAAGCGCACCGCCAGGTTGCCCATCAACACCATCTCGGAAAGCGGGCCGGCATAGTCGAAATTGGAGCTGGCAGGCTTGCCGCCTTTGCAGGCGCGCACCCAATCCTTCTCGTGCCCTTCGAGGCCGCCCGGGATGCGCTCGATCTTCTGCGGAGTCTTGGGCAGCTCCCGCATGAGGTCCTCCGGATACACGCGCGGGTTGCGGCCGTAGCAGCCGCAGATGAGCACCCCTTTCTGGCCCTGAAAGATGACGCCGCCGTCGGAATCGCCCAACGGGTCGTCCGCTTCGAGGATGGCGGGCCGCGGAGGCATCATCCCGCCGTCCCACCAGGTCAGGCTCACCGCGGGCCAGTCCCCTCGCGCGGGAAACTTGTAGCGCACGATCGTCGAGCGCGGGAAGTTCTCATTGCGCGGGTCGGTCTTTTTCCACAAACCCTCCCAATACGTCGAGATGCAGCCCTCCACGCTGAGCGGGTATTTGAGCTTGAGCGCCCAGAAGGGGGCGTCGAGCAGATGGCAGCCCAGGTCCCCCAGTGAGCCCGTGCCAAAATCACACCACGCCCGCCAGGTGCCGGGCAAATACGCCGGGTGATAGGGCCGGTACGGGGCGGGCCCAAGCCAGCGGTCCCAATCCAGGCCCGCCGGGACGGCCGGCGTTTCCTTCGGCCGCTCGACTTCGACCCCTTGCGGCCACACCGGGCGGTTGGTCCAGACATGGACCTCCTGCACCGGGCCGATGGCCCCAGCCTCGATCCATTCGCAGACCAGCCGCGTGCCGTCCCCGGAGTGCCCCTGGTTGCCCATCTGCGACGCTACCTTATATTGGCGGGCCGCCTCCGTGAGGACGCGCGCCTCATGGACCGAATAGGTCATCGGCTTTTGCACATAGACATGTTTTCCGGCGCGCATCGCCGCCAGCGCTATCATCGCATGGCTGTGATCGGGCGTGGCGACGATCACCGCCTCGATGTCCTTCTGCTGATCGAGCATCTCGCGAAAATCGCGGTATATTCGCGCCTTGGGATATTGGGCAAATGTCTTGGCCGCGTAGTTCGAGTCCACGTCGCAAAGCGCCACGATGTTCTCGGCGGAACAGGCGCTCAGGTTGCTCTGGCCCATCCCGCCAACCCCGATGCCGGCGATGTTCAGCTTATCGCCCGGGGCCTTCTGGCCTGGCCCGCCCAGCACGTGCCGGGGCACAATCGAAACCGCGGTGGTGGCCAGGGCGGTGGTTTTCAAAAACTGCCTTCGCGTGTCTCTCATAATAATCGGGTGGTCGAACTTGATTAATTCGATGCCAAAAAGCCCGCCGGCGCGCAAGACAAATGAGTTGCGCCCCGGCGCCAATATGGCAAAAAAAGAACGGCACTATTAAACGACTTAACCCTGGATTGCTATGATGATGCGAATACTGAAAGCCGGCGTCTTCTGTCTGGTTGCGGTAGCCGTTGCCGGCGCCCCGCTCCGGCTTGTGGCCCAAACCAACCAGAACCCGCCCGCGCCGACACAGCCCGCCGCGGACAAGAAGGCCGCCCCCGCCAAAAAGCGGGCCAACGGCCCCTTCCGCGGCAAATTGGCCGCTGTGGACAAAGTCGCCAGGACAATTACCGTCGGCAAGAGGACATTCCACATCACCCCCCAAACGAAGCTCATCAAGGGCGGAGCGCCGGCGACGCTCGATGATGCCGTAGTAGGTGAGCACGTCACCGGTGGCTTCAGAACAGCCGACGGCGGGCAACTCAACGCCACGAAAGTGACCTTTGGCCCGAAAGCCGAAGACCCCGCCGCCAAAAAGGCCGACGCCAAAGCGGGAAGCTGACGACGCCCACGGGGACTGGGCGCATCCCAGCTTTATCAAGCCCCCCACAAGTCCCGGCACACCTGCTTCAGCAGGGTGCTCCGCGAGGTCCAGGAGACCCCCCAGGCCGGGTTAACGCCGCGTCGCATTAACACCCTGCTTCAGCAGGGTGCTACGCGCGGGCGATGGAATTGAAACCGTTTCCAACGGTTTCCGCGCTCCCGCATCTGCCGCCCTCGACAGAGCCGGGATGCGCCCAAACGGAATCGCGGGGCAACAAAAGTATCGCCATTTCCTGGCCGCCGCTCTAAGTTCGCCCGCAGTATGGCAAAACTAAATCAATACAAATTCTCTTTCGGTCCCTGGAACATCAGCGAAGGTCAGGACCCCTACGGCCCGCCCACCCGCTCCCCCCAAACCTTCGATTGGAAGCTGGACCAACTCAAGCAACTGGGCTTCGACGCCATGATGTTCCATGACGACGACGCGGTGCCGGACATTGACGGCAAGTCGGGCGCCCAGGTTCTCAGCGAAGCCAAGGCGCTTAAGAAAAAGCTGGGCGACGCCGGCGTCGCCGCGGAAATGGTCGCCCCGCGGCTCTGGTTCAGCCCCATGACCATCGACGGCGCCTACACGAGCAACGACCCCAAGTGCCGCCAATACGCCATCGACCGCTCCCTCCGGTGCATCGACATCGCCAAGTGCCTCGGCACGGACCTCATCGTCCTGTGGCTCGCCCGCGAGGGCACCTACATGCGCGAGTCCAAGAACGGCCGCCGCAGCTTCGAGCTCCTCGTCGAAGCCATGGACAAGATGCTCGCCCACGACAAGAAAATCCGCATCGCCATCGAGCCAAAGCCCAACGAACCGATGGACCATGCCTACGTCCCCACCATCGGCCACGCCCTGGCCATCGCGCAATTGACCTCCGACCCCAAGCGCGTCGGCTGCCTCATCGAATCGGCCCACGCCATCCTCGCCGGCCTTGACCCCGCCGACGAAATCGACTTCGCCATGACCTTCGGCAAGCTCTGGTCCCTTCATCTCAACGACCAGAACGGGCTGAAGTTCGACCAGGACAAGCCCTTCGGCAGCTCCAATCTGCGCGTCTGCTTCAATCAGGTCCGCGCCCTCGAACGCAACCATTACGGCGCCCAGGGCCAGTTTGTCGCCTTCGACGTGCATCCCTACCGCACCACCAAACCCGACCGCTGGCTGGCCCACCTCGACAACAGCCGCCGCACCTTCCTGCGCCTCCTGGAAAAGGCCCGCTCCTTCGACGACCAAAAGGCCGCCAAACTCATCGCCGACCGCGACTACGCCACCCTCGACCAGATGGTCCTCGATCACCTGATGGGAGCCGCGGAGTGAAGGCAGAGGACGGAGGACGGAGGACGGAGGACGGAGGGCGGAGGGCGGAGGGCGGAGGGCGGAGGGCGGAGGGCGGAGGGCGGAGG
>CAZZFF010000217.1:0-5664 GCA_964653485.1 uncultured Verrucomicrobiota bacterium
CCGGGACTGTCGGATCAGGCCATCGCCCGTGAGAGTATTTACGACTGATGTCGCGCTTTCTCGCGGACACGAATCTGCTGCTGCGTCTCTCCGATGCCGCCGCAACGCTCCACCCGATCGCTGCCCAGTCCCTCGCGGTTTTGTTCGGGCGCGGAGATGAGGTCTTCATCACAGCTCAGAATCTGATCGAGTTCTGGGCCGTCGCCACCCGACCCCTGGAGGCCAATGGATTTGCGTGGGACACCCAGCGCACGCAAGGGGAGATTGCCGGCTTCCGCCAGCGGTTTCCATTCCTTCCGGACACCGCGCAGGTCTTCGAATCCTGGCTGCAGGTGGTCGTTTCGTCGTCAGTCTCAGGCAAACGCGCCCACGATGCCCGGCTCGCCGCGGTGGCGCTGGCCTATTCCCTGGACGGCATCCTGACCTTTAACACCGCGGATTTCCTGAGCTTCTCTGGTATCCACACGTTTGACCCACGTAGCTTGATCGGGAGGCCGAAAACCGGGACGTAGTCCTGTTCAATATCCACCCGGATTTTTCAGGGAGCAAAACGGAGCAACTGTCCAAATCCGCCTGAAGTGGCCTACATGTGCGCCGGTTGCTCTGAATGGGGTTCAGAAAGTCGTGAGTTCAAATCTCACCGCCCCGACCATTTTTCATTTTCCTCAAAAAACGCATTCTGCACCGATAAAATGGGCCTCGTATGCAGATCGCTTGCTTCCGGCCTGAGCGCCATTGGCGAGAATGATCTCCCGGTTTACAATTGGAGCAAAACGGAGCAGCATCACATACAATAACTTAGAATATGGCCAATTCTTCTCTAAACTGATGTTTTCGAGAGGGATCACTCGGTTGAGATCATCAGTTCGTAACTCAAGGCCCGGTTCGGTGGCCGGATCTCGCGGCGATAGGGGGGACGACCGACCCATTCGCACGGCTCGACAAACATGGTGCCAAGACGCATCCTGGCTCCAGAGCGGTACGTTCCGGACAACGAAGCTCCAGGGCCGCTCATGGGCGAATTCGATGAGTATGGCGGACGAATACGATGATAAAGGCTCATGAGCGCAGAAAGCGATTCACAACTTAATTTGACCTGGACCGAGTCGGAGAGCCGACGCTGTCCCTCTCTTCATTTTGAGGCCCCCGGTGAAGGGGATGGCGCTTTGACCCGTTCAGCGGCTCTCGAGGTGTGTCTCGATCCACGGTGCGATTGCTACGCCGTCCATTTCTGGTGCGAGCCGGTATTGGCTGGCAATGCTCCGGCGCAAGAGGAGCAATCCTACGAGTTCTGGCTCGACGTGTGGGATAGGTCGGTGGCCAGAACCCCGGAATTGGAGGCGGACGCAGGCGCCCTGAAATTGGCTGAGAATGTCCATTTGAGGTTGTCGGACAGCGCTTGGGATGAGTTGTACCGCTGGTTCCGAGCGGCCAAGGCCGAGATAATCCAGACAATGGAAGTTGCCGAGATCGAGATTGGTGATCTCCACAACGCCGATGGGGGGAAGATGGTCGGGTTTGTGGATGTTTTCCCGCGGGGACTCGCTCTTGATTTTCCTTTCGAGAATCAGCTTTGGGCCGCCGACGAACAGTATTGCGTTCAGCCGAAGTGTAACTGCAAGGAGGCCGTCCTTTTGTTTCTGCGGTACGCTGACAGCGCCGGACGCGAATTCACTCGGTTGTCAAGACCCCCTGCCCTCCGTTACAACTACCGTTCCGGAGCCATCTCCAGGGCGTCCGCTGGGGCCCCTGAAACACCCGCTCCGGAGCAGTTGCTAACGGCATTGAAGGGTGCGCATGCCTCGCTGGACGCACAATTGGAGTTGCGTCACCTCATCATGCAGTCGCTTTACGCCCGCCATTACATGGCGCGCATAACCTCGAAACTGGAATCCTTGGGGGGCGCCCCAACCCGAGGGGTGGCGAAAAAGCCAGGCCGTAACGATTCCTGCCCGTGCGGCAGCGGCAAGAAGTACAAGAAATGCTGTGGCGCTTGAGCGCCCGGTTGGGGGGGGAATCGGCGCTCTGTGCGTCGCTCGGCTTGCAGCCCACCCGCCCTCCCGATACCTTCCGGGGGATGATTCAACCCGACAACGGTTCATCCCCTGAGGGAGCCAAATCGAAAGGCGCCTCCAGAGTGCCATCGGAGAAGCTCGAACGATTCAACGAAGTCGCCGCGATGATTGAGCGATTCGCGGCGGTGCATTTGGATCCAGAGTTAACCGGATTCGTCCTGGAGCTTTGGAAGCGCGTTTGCCGAACGAGTCGACTGGACTGCCGACGTGGTGGCCCGAACGTGTGGGGCGCCTCCTCGATCCACGTGATCGCCCGCATGAACTTTTTGTTCGACAAGCGTCAATTGGTGCATCTGACTTTCGACATGATCTGTGATTTCTTTGGCGTGAAGAAGGCCACCGTCGGTGGCAAAGCCTCCGAGATTGAGAAGACCCTGCGCCTGCACCAGCATTCCGAACCAGGTCTTTGCCGAGTCGACCTCGTTGATGCTTTCACCACCATCCGCTTATCGAACGGGATGGTAATGTCGCTGGAGATGGCCAAAGCGATGGGCCTGGTGCCGCCGGACGCTCTCCCAAAGTGAACCGGGCAGAACTCACCAGAAGGATGGGAACGGCTGCTGAACAGGTGCTGGCCGCGAAGGGGTATGTCAGCCCCGTCGACGTGCTGCTGGCCATGGGCCGCCTGACGCGGGAGAACTATGAGCGATGGCGGTTCCGCCAAGTGCCTCATCTCGAGAGGGTCTTGGCCGGCAGCCTCAACGAGCACGCCGACTTCTGCCGTGCGTTGCGCGATTATGCCGGCGAAATCAAACTAAAGCCCAGTCGCACGGCCTACACATCCTGGGGCAAAGGCCGGCGGCAGCCGCTCCGATTCAGCAAGTACGGGAATCCGAGCATCGAGGAGTTATTCTCGACGCATTACGTATCTTCGGCGCGCGTAGCACACGGCCAAGCCAGACCACTGAGTCCACCGCCTGTTTCGGCCAAATCGGAGATTTCCAAACAAACTGCGCTAAAGGGTAAAACGTAAGTCGGCGAGAGCACGACATCAAGGTGGCGGAAGATCTTCTCCAGCTTCGCGAAATACGATCCGTTTCACGGCTTCCGCAACGCGAAAGCCAGCAATCGCTTCCAACTCTCCGGCCAACTCCCGTACCGAGCCCAGATATCCCCGCTCCTTTGCTTCGAGCAATGCTCCGAGCAGCCCGACGACCCGCACTCCTTCACGAATGGCCACCCGCCGGCCATCTGATTCATCTATGAGGAGATAGTCGGCGCCAATCTCTTTTGCCAGGATGATAGCCTCCGCTTCCCCCAAATCAAGTTCCGTGGAAAGGCGCCGCACTTCGCTCTGGTTTGCTGGCCCACGGCTGCGAATGAACTTGGGGAGGGTGAGGTGGGTTCGCAGTAGCTCCATTTGGACGGCCTCAGGGATGAAGATCTCACCGTAGAGGTGCGCCAGCAGTTCAACTCGGCCAACCTGGATGAGCGACGTGATCGCCGAGGTGTCGCTGACAACAATCATTTGCGCGATCGTTGGTGCAATTGCCTAATATCATCTAACGCATCCTGCTCGGTGTAATTGATGCAGATACCGCGTTTGCCGATCTCCCGCAGAAAGGCCGCGTAAGTCACTCCGGCAATTCTGGCGCCCCGTCCCAGCGTAACCTCGCGCCCCGCGTACAAGCCCACTGCCAATTCCAACCGCGCCCGCTCCTGGGTCAGTCGGAGCGATTCAACATCTGCATCTGGCAGCTCAATCATCATGGTTGAATTGTATTCCCGGCGCCTGCAAACGGCAAGAGTCGGCTCTCCCCGTGGGGTGGAAATTGACGAGACCGGTTGGCAGGACGGCGCAGCCCCGGCGCGGCGCGGTCATCGATGCGATCCACCTCCTCGCCCGGCAAGTCAGGCGGGTGTTTCCGAGGCGACCCTTGGACGCCGTCCCGCCGCAGAAGGTGTGGTCCAATTCCTCTCACGGCCAAGCTGCACGTAATCCAGGACGCCAAATGGCCCTTGGGGTTTTTCAGGGAGCAAAACGGAGCAACTGTCCAAATCCGCCTGAAGTGGCCCACAGGTGGCCGGTTTTGTCTGAATGGGGTTCAGAAGGTCGTGAGTTCAAATCTCACCGCCCCGACCATTTTTCATTTTCCTCAAAAAGTGCGTTCTGGCTCCAGAGCGGTACGTTCCGGACAACGAAGCTCCAGGGCCGCTCATGGGCGAATTCGATGAGTATGGCGGACGAATACGATGCGCAAGCAGAGATGCGGGCCATCCACAAGCAGGTTGGCGGGTGGTTCGACGCTTTCGTGGGCAGCCCGCAATACAAGCGTCTGACGGAAGTGCAAAAGGACAAAGCGCCCGGTATCGTCCGGTTTTTTACTGAATACAGCTTCCGGTACATCGGTGCCGCGCCGGAGCAATGGAACCGGGATGTCCTTACTGAATGCTGTGTCGAGATCCTGCCGAGAAAGATGTCAGCCGAGTTGGCCTTCTTCCAGGCAGTGGCTCCAGTCCTTTCGGCTTTCTTCGATTTCGTGGCCGACAAAGGCTCGTTGAGCAAGGCTCATGAGCTGTCCACCACGGTCGCCGAGTTGAATGAAGATATCGTCGCTGCGTCACGGGATGAACGGAGTTGGGGCCCGGCCAAGGCCTTCATCATGGCGGCCGAGAATGACGGGGTAAACACCTGTGACCAGCAGGCCTTGCATCAGTACATGGTGGAATATAATTTACGCCAAATCGCCCGCTTGGAAGCCCAGCAGGCTATTTCGACGCCTCCGCCCCCCTCCCAGGCAGCGCCGCCAACGCCAGTGCGCCAGGCCCAGCCCAAGCCCGGCCGCAACGACCCCTGCCCGTGCGGCAGCGGCAAGAAATACAAGAAGTGCTGTGGCCGTTGATGGTTCATGGTAACCGTGAGAAAACGATGAGTAAGGGCGCATCCAGATCGAGGCGAGCGAAGGAACGAAAGGACGTCTATTTGCCGCATCTGGAGAAGGCTTGGCCGACGATCCTTCGCGCTTATCACGAATTCAAAGCCCTCAAGCCTATCATCGAATACCGGCTTCGAGAAGGAATCGTGTGCGCCTTTCCGGCCTCGCCTTATATTGACGATTTAACCGAGCGGACCAGGGAGCAAACGCGGAAGCTGTACGAGGAGGCTACCGCACAAGGGAAGATGATGGTTTTCATCTCCGACAGTCGCGAGCGTGTGCTGCGATCCTATGTGTTTGCTATCAAAGCACCGGAATGCGCCGAAGGAGGAACCAAAGCTCATGCGCGCAGAAAGCGAATCGCAACTTGATTTGACCTGGATCCCGTCGGTGCTGTATTTCATCCGGCCGGCCGTATAGACTATTCACCATGTATATCGAGCGGCTGGTGCTGGGGAACGTCCGGTACCTGGACGACCGGGAGTACGATTTCGCGGCGGGGTGCGGGCACCTCCGGCGATGGGTCTTGTTGCCACGCAACCAGGCTTCCTCCAATCTGCTCCGGGCCCTGGCCCTGGCGGGCTTGGGGTTCCGACAGGTCCGGTTCCTCGCTCCAGAGTATCCGCTGACACTGCCCGGCCACTCCGACCGCCCCATTCACCTGGAATCAGTGCAAATCCGCCACGCCCCTCAGGAACGTGGTCCTGCCAGTC
>CAZZFF010000218.1:0-5472 GCA_964653485.1 uncultured Verrucomicrobiota bacterium
GAATCGCAGTCTCAACATAAGCCGGAAGCGGCCGTTTGGCAAGCAGGTTTCGGTCGCCCGAAAGAGAGTATGCGCATCGCAGGTTTTTTTCCGGAGGGGCAGATGCCGCGAAGTGATGAGGATTATTGGGAATTGAGGATTGAAAATTGGTCAATGGTCATTAATGACCGGCTCGACGCTGTGCGACCTCATTTACCAATCACAGACTTTCAGTTTTCAGTTCCCGATCAGCCTCTTCCGAGAAGCCTGAGATGCGCACGAAGCGAGTGGTGTACACCAAGGGAACGAAGGAAACGAAGAATCTCGTCCTGCGTCCGATCCTCGGCCGAGAATCTTCGATTAGCTCACCGGGGTTGAGGGCGGAGCGGGCCGGGGGGGCGGGAGGTCATAATTGGTTAAAACTGGTTAAAAGCGCCGAACCCGCCGAGGCCTGCATAGAGTTGTCCTGACACCGAGAGGGCGACCCGGCGATTAAAAAGTGGTTTGATTTGGTTTGATTGGGGCGGATTTGGTTTGATTGGGAGTGGTTCCATTCGGAGAGGTCCCGGACCCATTCTCCGCCCTGTTCCCCATTTTCGATGCGGCGGCCGGGACCGCCGCGGATGGGTTCAGGCAGCCAGCCAGATTTTTCATTGCGGGTTTCGCTCATACACGGGTGCGACTATATATCAGTGCTACACATATCGTCAAGGGACAAAATGCCCAGATCTCGCGCTTTGCCTGCGCGAAAGGTCCCTTCGTGAAAGCGGGTGTGCGCATCGCAGGTTCTTTCCGGATGGGCACATTTCGCCAAGTGCTGAGGATGATTGGGAATTGAAAATTGAGAATTGGTCAATGGTCATTAATGACCGGCTCGACGCTGTCCGGCTTCGTTTACCAATCACAGATTTTCAATTTTCAATTCCCGATCAGCCTCTTCCGAAAGGTCCGAGATGCGCACGAAGCGAGTGGTGTACACCAAGGGAACGAAGGAAACGAAGAATTGCGTCCTACGCCGATCCTCGGCTGAGTTCTTGTGAAACCGCGAGACCCTTAAACAACCGTCCAGACTCTAGTTTGAGCCACAGATGGCACAGATGGGAGTTCCCTTCCGCAATCTGTGGCTTGGGACTCAGCAACGTTGAGCGCGGAGACAATGGCCAAAGCTTGCGCCTACTCCGCCTTCGGGGATTTTGATCTCGGAATCACCACCTCTGGCCGCGGTAGAAGCGGCGGCCGTAGGCGGGCGCGGCGGGATCAATGAAGGGCATTGTGGAGTTCGTGCTCCAGGACTGCGCCAGCCACGTCCAATCCACCAGGTCGGTCGAGGTATCGATCTCCCAGGTCTGGCCGGCTGGCCCGGCGGCATTCAGGGAGAAGGAGCCATCGGCCAGCCAACCTGCCGGGCTGAGGCTCAGGCCCAGAGGTGGAAGAGGGTCGGACTGAAGGATGGTGCCCCCGGCTCCGACGGTCACGAACGTCTGGTCGCCAAAAGCGACGCCGGTCAGGGACTGTCCTGCGCCCGAATAACGGGTGATCCAGTCCGTACCGTTCGTCGATGTGAGGATTGCACCGTCTTGGCCAACGATAACAAAGGTCCCGTGGGCGTAGCACACCCGGTAAAGTTCCTGATTGGTGTTAATGTTGAAATTGGCCGGCGTCCAGTTGAGCCCGTCGACCGAGGTGAAAATGGTCCCGGTGCCTCCCGCAACGAACATGCCGTCGCCATAGCCCACGCCGTCCAGGCTGAGTCCCGGTGGGCTTGAACTAGCCCACGTGAGGCCATCAGCCGAGGCGAGCGCGACGGGCGATGTCCCGTTCCACCCGACCGCCACGAACGTACCGTGGCCAAAGGCAATGGCGCCAAGGGGGCCACCGATGACGGCGTTTTGAACGGCCCACTGCGCCCCATTCGATGAGGTCAGAATGCTCCCGTCCATTGCCACGGCGGCAAAGATTCCGTTGCCATAACACACGTCCTCGATGTCCGTGCTGACGACCGAACTCCGGGGTATCCAGTCAAGGCTGTTGGTCGAGGTGATGATGGTCCCGCGGTCGCCCACCGCCACGAGAATGCCTCCGCCGGAGGCGATGCTCTCGAGGTAATTGCTGGCGCCGGTGGCGCCGGCGGTCCACCGAACGCCGTCGGTCGAGCGCAGCACCGCCCCTGCGTCGCCCACAGCCAAAAATCCGCCCTTGTAATAAAGGACATTGCCCAGGTCGGTTGATACCCCCGAACCAAGGCTGGTCCAATTGGTCCCATTGGTTGAGGTCAGAAGCTCACTCCCGGTGGACGCCACGAACACGCCGTTGCCGTAAGCGGCCGTCCACAGACTGCCCACTTGGCCGGCGTCCGCCTTGGTCCACGTCTTGGCGTCCGGCGAGGCGAAAATGATGCCGGTGCCACCTTGGCCGATCCCGACCGCCACGTAGCTACCGGCTCCGTAGCAAATGGCCGTGAAAGTGACTCCACCGTCAAGCGCGACGCTATGGTTAGTCCAATTGCTGCCGTCGCCAGAGGTCAGGACCGCTATCTCTTCCCGGCTATCCACATTCATATCGACCCCCACCGCCACGAACATGCCGTTGAGGAAGCTGACCCCAGAGAGGTAGGGGGACTCTACCCCCGAGTCGATCGCCGTCCAGTTGACCCCATCCGGCGAACTGAGAATAGGAGTGGGTTGGTCCTTCGGCGACAATGCGCTCCCGACCGCCACGAACGTGCCGTTGCCATAGGCGATCTCACTCAACTGAGTGAAATTGAACTGCTGCGTGAGGTCGGCGGCCTCCGCCGTCCAGTTGACGCCGTCCGTTGAGCGCACGATCTCCGGCGACTCGTACCCGTACCCCACGGCCACAAAGCTCCCGTCACCGTAGCATACATTAAGCAGCGGACCCACGGGGGCCAATGGCGCAACCTGAGCTTGGTCCGTCCATGCGGCGCCGTCCGGTGAGGTGAAGATGATCGCCTCGCTGTTGGGTGAAGGAGTTCCACCCACCGCCACGTAAGCGCCATTGCCGAAGCCAATGCCTAGCAGGTCGCACACCTGGCCGCAGGTGCCAATCGTCCAATTCAACCCGTCCGGTGAACTGAGAATCTCCCCGCCGTCGTCCACGGCCATAAACTGACCATTTGCGAAGGTGAGGCCACCGATGGCGTTGGCGGTGGGAAGCGGATTGCGCCAGTGCCACTGGCCGAGCGGGTCGGCCGCGAGGGCGGCAGTCGCGAACAAGAGCGACAGTGCTGTCGTGATGCAAGAGAATCGATTCATAAGCATAAGGTTTAGTGACATGGGGCAGTTCAGGGACCGTAAGGATTGAATCCAGTGGGAAATTGATGGTTGAGCTTCCAGCGGGCGTAAACGGCGTTGTTGGTCATGCCAAACAGGTCCTGGGTTTTAAGGCACTGGACATGGCCGTCGCAGAAGTCGACATTCCAGCGCCCCTGGTGCCGCTTCCTCGCCCAGGCCGCATCCTGGGCCAAGCCATCGCCGATAATGTGAAGCTCGTAGTCGCTGTCTGAGCCAGTACAATCCAGATAAATGAGCCCGAAGAATTTCGGATGTCCTCCGGTAAGGAAGGAGCCGGCTGACTGGAAAAGGGACGACTGGTCCACCAGGTGGCTGTCAGAGAAGGCAGGAAGTTCGCTCGGGCAGGCGACCTCGGTCTCGCGCACTCGGCCGTAAAGCGTCTCGAACCCATTCACCCCGGGGGCGTTCGTAGCCACCGTAATGGACCCCAGCGTCCAGGAATTGTATGCGTAAGCGCCCCAGGCCGCCTGGAAGTCCCCGCCCAGGCGGGCGTAGCTTGGGCAGACGTGCAGGCCGCTGACGCTGGAGGCGGGGGCGTAATGCACCCAATCCCAGGTCTGCCACGCGCCGCCCGTGTATGGCTGCATGAGCTGGTACCAGAATGGAGCCGAAAACGCGTCTGGAGCAGGCGCAGTGTTGGGCGGCGGATAGAACCCAAAATCGTTGAGGTACATCCGCAATGCCTGGCCGTATTGCCGCAGGTTGCCCTTGCAGACCGCCGACTGGGCGGCGAGTTTCGCGCGGCCCAAGGCCGGCAGGAGCAGCGCGGCCAGGATCACGATGACGGCGATGACCACCAGGAGTTCGATCAGGGTGAAGGCCCCGGGGGTCTTCGCGCCACCGTCCAGGAAACCACTTCGCATGTGATCCCGCTTTTTCATAAGCCCGTTCCTCTCTGCAATCTCCGTGGGCCTGCCAGCCAGCCACGGCGGTGGACAAGGTAATCTCTTGCAAAGCGGTGACGGCGGTTTCGGGCGCCCAGAACATTCGGCCACGCCAGACCCTGCCTGAGCCAAAGCGGTGTCGCGCTTTGCTTGCCACCGCACTCCCCACAGTGAACCTGCCTGAGACTGTTCGCCAAAGTTTGTCCACAGCCGTGGTCAGCCAGCCGGGCCAACGGGCCGCCGAGGCACCGCTGGGCAGACAGTTCAAAGAACTTACGGAGTTGGTATGCATTTCTCGTGCCGCGGGTGGTTCACGAGGAAACAAGCTTGATTTTGCCCGGTGCGTTGCCGGGGATGCGTGAAATTCACGCATTTTGAGTGAAGATCACGCATCGGCGAGGGCGACGGGTGATTCTTGCCACAGATGGCACAGATGGCACAGAGGGGCATTGGCAAACAGGTTTCGGTTGCCGGAAAGAAAGTGTGCGTGCGCATCGCGGGTTTTTCCGGATGGGCACATTTCGCCAAGTGCTGAGGATGATTGGGAATTGAGAATTGAGAATTGGTCAATGGTCATTAATGACCGGCTCGACGCTGTCCGACTTCATTTACCAATCACAGATTTTCAATCTTCAATTCGCAATCAACATAGAGGGATGAAACCGGATGGATCGAACACCTGCCTGAGCCAAAGCGGTGTCGCGCTCCCGCCTTCGCTCGCGAGGTCGCGCGCTACGGCGCGGCAGGTCGCTTGCCACCGCGCTCCACAGTGAGAGTTCAGAGTGAGTCTTTTCGGAGGCGCTGCTAAAGCGCCCGCACAAAAAAGGAGCACCCGGACTTGCCGGATGCTCCTCGTGAAGGACTTGAGCCGGATTAGCCGAGCAGCGGGTTTTCGGCGGCGGCAAGGAGGGCGTTGGGGGCAGGCTCCTGCGGCTCCGCTTCTTCCTGGAGCTCGACGAGGGGCTTGAGGCGGACCTTGCGGTGGTAATCGAAGCCGGTGCCGGCCGGGATGATGTGGCCCATGATGACGTTTTCCTTGAAGCCGCGCAGATAATCGACGCGGGCGCGGGTGGCGGCCTCGGTGAGAACGCGGGTGGTGTCCTGGAAGGAGGCCGCGCTGAGGAAGCTCTCTGTTTCGAGGGATGCCTTGGTGATGCCCAGAAGGACGGGCTGGGCCTCGGCAGGCTTGCCGCCCATCTTCTCGACGCGCTGGTTCTCTTCCTCGAATTCGAGTTTATCGACTTGCTCGCCCCACAGGAAGCTGGTGTCGCCCGGCTCGGTGATGCGGACCTTGCGGA
>CAZZFF010000219.1:0-5452 GCA_964653485.1 uncultured Verrucomicrobiota bacterium
AATAAACGGAATACGCGGAAAACCATTCCTTTTCCGCGTATTCCGCTTATTCCGCGGTTCCTCAAAAACATCTTAGGCGAGGATTTGGGGCCCCTGCCCTCTTCTTGACAACACAACGGCGAGGTGCCAGTTTCGAGCCCATGAGCCCGCAGGCAATTTGGCTTGGTCTCATCCTCGTTGGTTTGGCGGCCGGCGCGGAGGCCGGTCCTGCGCAGCCGGGTGGAACCGTGAGAACCCCTCTATTATTGGTGGCGGCGCGCGTCTTCGATGCGGAGGACGGCCAAACCCACACGGGATGGTCCGTGCTGGTCACCGGCAACAGGATCACCGCCGTCGGTCCCGCCGCTCAAGTCAGCGCCCCGCCCGACAGCGTCCGAGTTGAGTTGGGGGACGCCACGCTCCTGCCCGGCTTGATGGACATCCATTCCCACTTGTTCTTGCATCCCTACAACGAGAGCCTGTGGGATGACCAGGTCCTCAAGGAACCGGTTGCCTACCGGTCGGTGCGCGCGGTGATTCACGCGCGGAACACGCTCCTGGCTGGCTTTACGCTCCTGCGCGACCTGGGCACCGAAGGGGCGGGCTACTCGGATTTAGCCGTCAAACGGACCATCGAGGAGGGGTTGATACCCGGCCCGCGCGTGCTGGCCGCGACCAAGGCCATCGTGGCCACCGCGAGTTACGGACCCGGCCCCTTCGGTTTCGCCGAGAATGTCTCTCTGCCCAAAGGCGCGCAGGAGGCCAGCGGCATCCCCGAGATTCTCCGCGCCGTCCGGGAGCAAGCCGGCATGGGGGCCGATTGGATCAAGGTGTACGCCGATTACGACCGGGGCCCCGGCCGCGAGGCCGTCCCCACCTTCAGCCTCGACGAGCTGCGCGCGCTCGTCGAGGAATCCCACTCTGCCGGGCGCCCGGTTGCCGCCCACGCCACCACGGCTGAAGGAATGCGGCGCGCCGTCCAGGCGGGCGTCGATACCGTAGAGCACGGGTACGGCGGAACCCCGGAGGTGTTTCGCCTGATGGCCGATCGAAAGACGGCCTATATCCCGACCTTGACCGCGGTGGAGGCTTATGCGGAATACTTCCACGGGTACAGGCCCGGCCAGGACGCCTTCACGGACGAAATGCAGCAGGCCTTGCGCGCGTTCAGATTCGCGCTTCACAGCGGCGTCACGATCGGCTCGGGAAGCGACGTCGGCGTCTTCGCCCACGGCACCAATTATCGCGAGTTGGAATGGATGGTGCGCGGCGGCATGACCCCGGCCCAGGCCCTCCTCGCGGCCACCGCCGTCAACGCCGGAATTCTCCGCATGGACGACCGGCTGGGCCGCATCCGGCCCGGCTTCCTGGCCGACCTCATCGCCGTCGCGGGCGACCCCACCCAGCGGATCGAGGCCGTCCGCGACGTGCGATTCGTCATGAAGGACGGCGTGATCTACAAGCGGTAGCCTCAAAGACAGGAGCAAGCCCGGCCGAACCCCCACCGCGGCGCAGAGGGCGGCCGAGAAATGCCAGCATTAGGAATTTGACATTCGTATTACATTATGGCTAATTAATGGTGTCAATCCCGGGGCCAGCACCTGTTTGGGTTGCCGTTCGCGAACGCGGGCGAAGCGTCCGCGCTCTCGGGGGTGAAATCGTGAACAGGCAAGACCGGGAGCAAAAGGGATCGAAAGGTGGGATATGAGTGAGAACACGACTGTCGGGAAGAATCCTATTGAATATGCCGGAGAGGCCGGTGGTGATATTGAGGAGTCCGGAGATGGTTCCCTCACGGCGGCACCGGGTGTCCCTTCCAAGGCGGCGTGCTCCGGAGAGATTTGGCCCCGCTGGCTGGGGCTTTTGTTCGGGCGGCTCACGTTGCGGGTCTGTTCACCGGAGAAGGCCGGAGAGGCGTGCGCGGCTTGCGGCCTCAAACCGTTTTGTCGGTGCGCGCAGGAGGACTGGAACGCGGCGTGCGCGGTGGAAACATGGTTTTGGATAATCTCGACGATTGGCGTTGGCGCCCTGATGTTGGTTTGCCTTCTGTAGCGCCTCCAGCGCCTCCACCGTGCCCTTGAGTTTGGCCGCCCCGGCGGCGGACCATTTTGTCAGTTGGCAATTGGGCGGGAGCCTCCATATTGGTGCCGGTGTCAGTTGAACTTACAGAGGCCCTGCTCAGCAAGGCCGCCGGGTGGGACGTCATGAAGCGCGCGCGCGCTTACCTGGCGCAGAATCAGGTTCTCAGTTCGTATTGGGCGCCGCCCTTGCTCCGCGGGGTGGTGCAGGTCGAGGACATTTCCTTCAGGTCCTCGCTCGTCATTCACAGCGACATCGACCTGGAGAACCTCTGCACGTGCCGCGAGGCGCGCGAGTGGGGCAAGATTTGCGCGCACGTCGTTGGGGTTGGCTTGCATTGGCTCAAGGCCCAGCAGCCTCAAACAGTCCCCTCCGCTCCGTGCTCCTCCGCGGCCTCGGTCGCCACCCCCAAGCGCGCTCCGGCGCTGCAGCGGGGCGCGGCGGGCGAACCGGCCGAGCTTTTCATCATCCTCCCGCCTAACCTCGACCAGGCGCTGGCGCGCGGCAAAGTCATGCTCGTGCTCGAAGCCAGGTGGCGCGGCGGACGGTGCCCCCTGAGCGCGCTGCCCAAGGGACGCACATACACCTTCTCACCCGGGGACACTTTGGTGCTCGATCGGCTTGAAACCCTGGCCGAGGGTGAAACGCCCGCGGTGCTCCAACTCCCGCTCAAGGACCTCGCCTCGCTCCTCCCGGCCCTGGCCGGGCATCCCAACGTCACACTCGGCAAGGCAACCGCCGTCACCATCACTCGGACCCCGCTCAACCTGCCCTTGCGCGCGACTCTCGAAGGGACCGGCGAGATCGTCCTCGCCCTCAAATCCAAGCCGGCATCCCTGGCGACATTCGAGGACTGGGTCTGGCAAGGCAAAACGTTCCAGCCCATCGGTCCGCTTTCATCGGGTGGGTCGGGCCTCCCGCCTTCCCCGCTGGCAACGATGCTCCACACTCTGCTCCGGGAGCCGGTGCGTGTGCCGCGGCCGCAGGTGCCGCTCTTCCTGAGCGAACATTGGCCGCGGCTGCTGGCCGCCGGCCAGTTGGAAGCGAACTTCAAACTCGAGGACTTTGTCCTCGAACCGCAGGCGCCCCGCTTTTTCCTCGAACTGAGGGGCGGCCTGGGGCGCCTCGACGGCCTGCTGCAGTGCGGCTATGGCCCGCGCATCCTGACCCTGGGCGTCAGCGCCCGCGACGAAGCCGTATGGCTGCCAGACCCGGACACCCCGACCCGCTACTCGACGCGCGACCTGGGCGCCGAGCGCGCGGCCCTCGCCCGTTTGCAACGCAGCGGCTTTTCCGGCCCGGACTCTCAGGGCAACCTCCAGCTCCAGGGGCAGAATGCCGTGCTCAACTTCTTCGCCCGCGATTTCCCCAAACTCCAACGCGAATGGAGCGTGACGCTCGAGGAACGTCTCGAACGCACCACCGCCAACGGCCTCGAACGCATCGAGCCCCGGTTCCAAATCACCCCCTCGGGCGTCCAATGGTTCGACCTGGGCGTGGTCTTTGCCTCCAGCGGCGGACAAACCTTCTCGGCCGCCGAGATTCAGCGCCTGCTTCTTTCCGGCCAAGGCCACACCCGGCTCAAGAACGGCCGGATGGCCCTCATCGATACGGGCGCCGTCGAGGAGTTGCAGGAGGTGTTGCGCGATTGCGCCCCCGAACAGCACGGACAGGGCTATCGGCTCAGCAACGCCCAAGCCGGCTTTCTGGACGCCACCCTCCGGCAGCAGGGCGCCTGGCGGCTCCAGGCCCCCGCCGCCTGGCGCCAGCGCGCCGCCGTCCAGAGCGGCGAGGCGAAGCTTCAATGCCCCCCCCTCGACGACCTCGAACCCGTGCTCCGGCCATATCAGAAGCAGGGCGTGGCCTGGCTCCGGTTCCTGCGGGACAACGGCTTCGGCGGCATCCTCGCCGACGAAATGGGTCTCGGCAAAACGCTCGAAACGCTGGCCTTCCTGCGCCACCTCCGCCGGCTGGAGCCGGGCGGTCCCCCGATGCTCGTGATTTGTCCGACGAGTCTCGTGTTCAACTGGGTTGCGGAGGCCGGGAAATTCACCCCCTCCCTCAAGGTCCTCGCGCTGCACGGCCCCGAGCGCCACCCCGCCTTCGCCGACATCCCGCGAAGCGACCTCGTCGTCACCAGCTACGCCCTCATCCGCCGGGACACGGAACGCTACCGGGACTTGGAATTTGACACTGTGGTGCTCGATGAAGCCCAGCACATCAAGAACCGCCAGACCCAAAATGCCCAGGCCGTCAAATCGTTCAGGGCGCAACACCGGATCGTGCTGACCGGCACGCCGCTCGAGAATTCCGTGCTCGACCTCTGGTCGATCTTCGACTTCCTCATGCCCGGCTACCTCGGGACGGCCCAGGACTTCCGGGAGCGTTACGAAGTGCCTATCACGCGCGACAAGGACGCCCCGGCCCAAGCCCGCCTGGGACGGCGGTTGCGCCCGTTCCTGCTGCGCAGGCTCAAGAAAGAAGTCGCCCCCGACCTGCCCGCAAAGATCGATCAGGTCTCCTTCTGCGAACTCACGCCGGAGCAGCGCGACGCCTACCAGCAGGTCATCGAAGCCAGCCGCAAGGAAATCCTCGACGCGGCGGCCGACGCCTCGGGCCAGGCCCGCGGCCGGATGCTCGTCCTCACCGCCTTGCTGCGCCTGCGGCAGGTCTGCTGCGATTTGCGCCTGCTCAAGCCCGAGGGCGTGGACCCCGCCAGCGCCTCCGGAAAGCTCAATGTGTTCGAGGAACTCCTCGAGGAAGTCGTCGATGGCGGCCATCGCGTCCTGGTCTTCAGCCAGTTCGTCTCCCTGCTGGCGCTCCTCAAGGAAAAACTCGAAGCCGAAGGCACCGAGTTCTGTTACCTCGACGGCTCGACGGTGGATCGCGGGGCGGTCGTGGACCGCTTCCAAAACAACGGCGCTATCCCCGTCTTCCTCATCAGCCTCAAAGCCGGCGGCACCGGCCTGAACCTCACGGGCGCCGACACCGTCATCCACTTCGATCCCTGGTGGAACCCCGCCGTGGAAGACCAGGCCACCGACCGTGCCCATAGACTCGGCCAGACCAAGGTCGTCACCAGCTACAAATTGATCACCCGCGACACCGTCGAGGAGAAAATCCTGACCTTGCAAAACCGCAAACGCGAGGTCATCCACGCCACGCTGGGCGGTGAGGAATCCTTCGTCGGTTCCTTGTCCTGGGAGGAAATTCAGGAACTGTTGGCCTAACAGTCCGTAGGAGCGCCTCTTGCTCAGGACCGCTCCCTTCTGGACTGCGCCGGCAGAGCCTTCTCTTTACACGGATTTTCTGTCATCCAGCCTCGTTTAGACATTCGTCTTATGCCCCGGCTGCCCATGGCACCCGCGCTGAAGGCGCGCAGCAAACCAGCCCA
>CAZZFF010000220.1:0-5197 GCA_964653485.1 uncultured Verrucomicrobiota bacterium
CATCCGCAGGGCTTGAATTTCACCGCTCTCGCTTCCAGCAGCGAAGGCGCGGCGGCCCACGGGCGGTTGACCGAAATCATGTAATTGGCAGGAGACTTTATGAACATTTTCCGTTGCCGGGCCATGCTCGGGTTGCTGGCCCTGTCGGTGATTGTGCCGGCGGCGCGAGCGCAGAAACAGTCCGCCGGCCTCCACATTGGTTACGTCTATCCCGCCGGCGGGCAACAGGGCGCCACGTTCGAGGGAACAATTGGCGGGCAGTTCCTCATCGGCCTGACCAATGTCTCGCTGGGGGTGTTGCTCGGAACCTACATGGGCGGGATGTGCCTGGGCAGTTTGCTTTTAGCGCGACTGGTCTCCCCGCGCCGTCATCCTCTGCGGGTCTATGCGGCGCTCGAGCTGGGCATCGGGGCCATCGGCATCGCGATCCTCTTCCTCGTGCCCTGGATTTCCCACATCTACACGGCGAACGGGGGACGCGGCCTTTCGGGGATTCTGCTGCGCGGCGCGGTGGCCGGGGTATGCCTGTTGCCGCCGACGGTGCTGATGGGCGCGACTTTGCCGGCGATGGCCCGGTGGGTCGAAACAACGCGCGAGGGTGTTTCCTGGCTGGGATTCTTCTACGGCGGGAACATCGCGGGGGCGGTGTTCGGGTGTTTGTTGGCCGGGTTTTATCTGCTCCGGGTTCACGACATGGCCACAGCCACCTACACGGCGGCCTCGATCAACCTGGCCGTGGCCCTGGCCGGTCTGGCCTTGGCCGCTCGAACGATGCGCCTTGCGCCCGCCAAGGAACCTTCCGCCGCGGCGAGTGCTCCTGATGCCGCCGAGGGCCAACGCAGCCAGGAGCCGACGCCCTGCCCGTCCAGGCATGTCGCGGCCGGGTTGGTTTACCTGGTCATCGCCCTATCCGGGTTGTCCGCCCTGGGCGCCGAGGTGGTCTGGACACGGCTGTTGTCGCTCATGCTGGGGGGAACGGTTTACACGTTCTCGATCATCCTGGCGGTCTTCCTGGCCGGTTTGGGGATCGGCAGCGGCGCCGGAGCCTATCTTTCGCGCTGGGCCGTCCGGCCCTGGATTCTGCTGGGGTGCTGCCAGATGTTCCTCATGGGCGCGGTGGCCTGGACCGGGTGCATGATCTCCCAATCCCTGCCCTATTGGCCCATCAATCCGTCTCTTTGCCAGAACCCCTGGCTGAACTTCCAACTCGATCTGGCGCGTTGCGTGTGGGCGGTCCTGCCTGCGGCGGTCCTTTGGGGGGCGAGCTTCCCGTTGGCCCTGGCCGCCGTGGTGTCGCCGGGAGAGGATGCCGGGCGCATCGTGGGCAGGGTGTACGCCGCAAACACCGTTGGCGCAATCGCAGGGGCCCTTGGCTTCAGCCTCGTGGTGGTGCCCTGGCTCGGTACCCAATGGGCGCAGCGCCTCCTGCTCGGGGTCGCCGCGGCCTCGGGGCTTTTGATGTGGCTCCCCCTCATGAGGAGCTTCCCGGCCTCATCTTGGGCTTCTCGAAGCAGGCTCGCGGGCGCCTTCCTGTTGCTCCTGGCAGGGGGCCTGGCCGTCTTCCTGGCCTGGAGCATCTCCCCGGCCCCCTGGGGATTGACCGCCTACGGCCGCTTCATGGTGACCTACACGGGCCAGATGGCGCCGGGCATTCGGGCCGAAAAAGACGTGCCCTCGACGGGCGGCAGGCCGGACACCTTCTGCACCTATTTGGGGGAGGGCCTCAATGGCTCCGTTGCCGTGACGCTCAAGAAGTCGGGCGAGCGGAGCTTCCACTCGGCCGGCAAGGTCCAGGCCTCGAACGAACCGCGCGATATGCGCCTGCAGCGTATGTTGGGGCACCTGGCCGCCCTGGCCCACCCGCGGCCTCAGTCGGTCCTCGTGGTGGCCTGCGGGGCCGGCGTCACCGCGGGCTCCTTTGTGGTGCATCCGGAGGTCAAACGCATCGTCATCTGCGACATAGAGCCGTTGGTCCCCAGATTCGTGGCCCCCATGTTCGAGAAAGAGAATTACGGCGTGGTCCACGACCCCCGCACTGAAATCGTCCTCGACGACGGACGGCATTTTATCCGCACCACCAAGGAGAAATTCGACGTCATCACCTCCGACCCGATCGACCCGTGGGTCAAGGGCTGCGCGGCTCTGAACACGGTCGAGTATTACCAGATGTGCAAGGACCATCTGAAACCGGGCGGAGTCATGGCGCTGTGGATGCCGCTCTATGAAAACAGGGTCGAGTCGACCAAGAGCCTCATCGCCACGTTCTTCAAGGTGTTCCCAAACGGCATCCTCTGGAGCAACGACACCGACGGCAGCGGCTACGACGCCGTCCTGTTCGGCCAGCTCGGGCCTACCCAGTTCGACGTCGAGAAGCTCCAAGCCCGCCTCGATCGCAACGACCACGCCCGCGTCAAGGAGTCCCTCGCCCAGGTCGGCTTTCATTCCGCGCTCGACCTGCTCGGCACCTACGCCGGGCAGGCCGCCGATTTGCAGGAATGGATGCGGGACGCCCAGATCAGCACCGACCGGAACTTGCGCCTCCAGTACCTCGCCGGCTTTTGGCTCAACTCCTACGTCGGCTCGGAAATCCTCGCCGAGATCACCCGGCATTACAAGTTCCCCGACAATCTGTTCCTCGGCTCGGCGCAAACCAAACAGGCCCTCAAGGCCCGGCATCTTGGCCGCGGCGCGCAGCTCGGGCGGCCCGGTCAAGCCCTCGCGCTTGCGGGCCAATAATCCACCGTCTTGGACTTCCACTCTTCGACTGGCGGTCCGGCCCGTTGTGGGCGAGATTCTCACCCGTGGTGAAGACTGATTTACCGCACCCATCTTCCGGGGTGCCCGCGAGCCCCCTCGACCCAGGGCCATGGAAACACGCCCATGATTTTTGCGGCGGTTTTGCGGCCGCCGAGCGGAGCACGCGGCGGGTCCTGGCCCTGACGGGGGTGATGATGGTCGTGGAGGTCATCGGCGGGATGAAGCTGCGCTCCATGGCCCTCTTCGCGGACGGCTGCCACATGGGGACGCACGTGGCCGCCTTCCTCATCACGGTGACTGCGTACGCGTTTGCCCGCCGCCACGCGGCGGACGCCCGCTACAGTTTCGGGACCGGCAAGGTGGCCGTCCTGGGGGCGTTTGTCAGCGCCATTGTCCTGGGGGCAATCGCGTTGTTTATGGCCGTCGAATCGATTCAGCGCCTCCTCCATCCTGTCGCCATCCACTTCAACGATGCCATCGCGGTGGCCGCCGTGGGTCTCGCGGTCAACGTCATCAGCGCCCTGATGCTCCGGGATCATCCCGGCGGTCCCGATGCCCACGGCCATAGCCATCATCATGACCTCAATTTGAGGGCGGCCTATATCCATGTCATCGCGGACGCCTTCACCTCGCTCCTGGCCATCGTCGCCCTGACCGGCGGGAAATTTCTCGGGTTGGTCTGGCTCGATCCCTGCATGGGCTTGGTCGGCAGCGGCGTCATCCTCCAATGGGCCTTCTCCCTGATGCGCGATACCAATGTCATCCTCTTGGACAAGGAACCTGAGCACAGCGATCTGAACTCGGAAATCCGCAAAGCCATCGAGAGGGACGGCGACGCGCTGATTACCGACCTGCACATCTGGCAAGTCGGCATGAGGAAATTCGCCGCCATCATTTCCATCGCTGCCCGCGAACCCAAATCCCCGGCTGACTACAAACGCCCCTTGCGCGAGCACACCGAACTGGTCCATGTCACGGTCGAGGTCCACAAGGTCTGACTCCAACCGTAACTTTGGTCTATGCTGGCGGCGGCGGCAGGCTATATTGCCCGCGGGCAGATTGACTTGTGCGCATCGCAGGCTTTTTCCGGATGGGCATAGGTTGCGAAGTGCTGAGGATTATTGGGAATTGAGAATTGTAAATTGGTCATTGGTAACTCATTTACCAATAGCCAATTTTCAATATTCAATTCTCAATCGGCCTCTTGCGAAAAGTCTGAGATGCGCACAATTGATTTGGACAGTCCGACGGGTTCTTTTGGCGGCTAACGGGCCATGATACGACCTGGACATCTGGCATGCGCCTGCGTGCTGAGCATGGGCCTGCTTGCCGACACGGCGGGGGCTCCCCCAAATTCCATCGAGCCGGTCCGGAACTCCGGCCTCAACCCTCGGCAGCCTGGGGTTGCCCCGGCCGCTCCTCCGGCGCCTCCCGAGCCTGCCCCTCCCGCGACCCCGCGGCAGTTCTATAACGCGGGCACCCGGAAATTGCTCGAGGGCAAACTCAAGGAGGCGGAGCCGTTGCTGGAGAGCGCCCTGGCCGGCCAGCGGGATTCGTTGCAGCCTGCCGCGCTTTACAACTTGGGCCATGTCCGCTTCGGGCAGGGGGTGGAGGAGTTGAAAAAGGCGCCCCTGGCGGGCGCGGCGCTTGCCGCCGGGCAGGCGGTCTCGAGGCAGACGGACCAGGCGATCGGGTCTGCCGCCGAAGCCCTGGCCGGGGATGATGTGCAGAGCATGGTGCAGGCCTATCTGCGCGGCCGGGGAACCCGCAAGGACCTGAAGGCCGCCATCGCGGTCGTCCGGCGCGCCCTCGAATCCCATGGGACCACGCTCAACAAGTGGCAGCGCGCCGCCGGAGATTTTCGCAGCGCGCTCGAACTGAACCCAACCGAGACCGACGCCCGGCACAACGCCGAAGTCGTGGACCGCTGCATCGCCAAGCTCGTGGACACCCTGCGCGAGCTGCAGCAACTCGCCAATGCCATGGCCGACCAGATGCGCGACCTGGCCCAGAAAATGAAACAGCTCAAAGGACGGATTCCCGCCCAGAACATGCCGCCCGGAGCCGCCGGCGATGACGACGAGGAGGAGGACCAGCAGACGGGGCCTCAGGAGGGCCAGAAGGAGCGCCCCGGCAGGGAGGGAGACGAACTCACCCTCTCCCCAGAACAAGCCGCCTGGCTCCTCGACGGGTTCCGGCTCGATGTCCAACGCCGCCTCCCAATGGGCCAAAACCAACAGGCTGAACCTCGAAACCCCAACCGGCCAACATGGTGAACCTCTGGAAAACCACGGTCCGAAGGCAGACGGACGGACGAAAGCCGACGGAGGACGGAAATCCGACGGAGGACGGAAATCCGGCGGAGGACCGAAATCCGGCGGAGGACCGAAATCCGAAATCCGAAATCCGAAATCCGAAGGAAATCCGAAATCCGAAATCC
>CAZZFF010000221.1:0-4783 GCA_964653485.1 uncultured Verrucomicrobiota bacterium
GGTGCCCATAATATCGGAAACGTCGAGGGCTGGTATCTCACTCAATATGCGGCCGTCTGCGATTACGCCGTCTCGGGCGGGTTCACCTACCAATGACACCTATTTCCCCGCGTAAAGCTCCGAATGCTCACGGTGCATGTCCCAATTTGCCCTATATTTTGCCGCCATTTCTGCGCTGCGGATCGCCGTCTTGAATTGGCAGGTGGGCAGACATGCGCGAATAGTAACCGGGGCCTACGAACTCGTCCAGTCTGGGTTGCGGCGTGCCACTGTCTATTGCGATATCTTGCGAGTCGCGGGCTTTTCGGGCATAATCGATTAAATGCACTGGGAGCACCGGCACGAGGCCGGACCTAGAGCAGAAAGGCTAGGGCTCGCGGAACATGCAAAACCAGTTTTTTGAACATCCAATCCTCAATTCTCCATACGAGTATCCGGTTCGACACTGGGAGCTTGACGCCAGCGGCCAGCCCACGCAGAAGATCATCGAAGCCCGCCGCCGCGCCGAGTTCATCACGCCGATCCCCAAGCCGAAGAAGCGGAAGAACGCCGCCGCCGCGCAGCAGGTCATGGTTTTCGACGAAGGCAAAGGGCTTTCCACAAAAGAGCAGCAGTACGACCCCACTTCAATTATCAATGAGGTGCGCCGCCATGTGGACGCCTGGCGTTCCTTGCCCAGTCCCAATCAATGGCAGGTCACGCCGGAGACAGCCCGCCTTCTTCAGCATTGGCGCCACCACAAGTTCAGCGATATCCGCCCGTTCTTCTGCCAGGTGGAGGCGGTAGAAACGGCGATCTGGCTCACCGAGGTCGCGCCCCAATCCAAGAACGGGAAGCGTCTGCTTGACCATCTTGTCTTGGCAAACAGGGACGCCAACCCGGAGTTGATGCGGCTCGCGCTCAAGCTCGCCACCGGCGCCGGCAAGACGACGGTGATGGCCATGATTATCGCCTGGCAGACGATCAATGCCGTGCGTCGGCCCGGCAGCAAGAATTTCACGCGCGGCTTTCTGGTCTGCGCACCCGGATTGACGATCAAGGATCGGTTGCGCGTCCTCCAGCCCAACGACCCCGACAGCTACTACGTCAGCCGCGAACTTGTTCCCGGCGACATGTTCGAGGATGTGAAACGCGCCAAGATCGTCATCACCAACTACCACGCCTTCAAGCTGCGCGAGCGCATCGAACTTTCCGCCGGTGGCCGCGCGTTGCTTCAAGGGCGCGGCGGCGATGAACTTAACACGCTGGAGACCGAAGGTCAGATGCTCCAGCGAGTGATGCCCGACTTGATGGGCATGAAGAATATCCTCGCTATCAATGACGAGGCGCACCACTGCTACCGGGAGAAACCGACCGAGGCCGACGACGCGGAATTGAAAGGCGACGAGAAAAAAACAGCCGAGGAGAACAACAAGGCCGCCCGCCTCTGGATTTTCGGCCTCGAAGCCGTGAATCGCAAACTGGGCCTCAGCCGCGTCATTGATTTGTCGGCGACGCCGTTCTTCCTTCAAGGCTCCGGCTACGCCGAGGGCACGCTGTTCCCGTGGACGATGAGCGACTATTCGCTCATGGATGCTATCGAGTGCGGCATTGTCAAACTGCCGCGCGTTCCTGTGGCGCAAAACATCCCCGGCGACGAAATGCCGATGTTCCGTGACCTATGGGAGAACATCCGCAAAGACATGCCCAAAAAGGGGCGTGGCGAAGGCGGGGAACTTGACCCGCTCAAACTCCCCACTCGCTTGCAGACGGCGATGCAGGCCCTCTACGGCCACTACGAGAAGACCTTCAAGCTCTGGAAGGACAACGAAGGCGTCAAGGTTCCTCCGTGCTTTATTATTGTCTGCCAGAACACCGCAATCTCGAAACTCGTTTACGATTTCGTCTCCGGCTTTCATCGCAAGAACGACGAAGGCACCACTACGCTGGAGAACGGACGCCTCGCGTTGTTCCGCAATTTTGACGAAACCACCGGCAACCCGCTCCCGCGCCCGAACACGATCCTGATTGACAGCGTGCAACTCGAAGCGGGCGATGCGCTCGATGAGAACTTCCGTGGCATGGCTGCCGACGAGATTGAACGCTTTCGCCGTGAGATCGTGGAGCGCACCGGTGATGCCCGCGCCGGCGACAACATCACCGACCAGGAATTACTCCGCGAGGTAATGAACACCGTTGGCAAGCCCGGACAGCTTGGCGGGGGCATCCGCTGCGTCGTCTCCGTCTCGATGCTTACGGAGGGATGGGATGCCCAGACAGTCACCCACGTCCTCGGCATTCGCGCTTTCGGCACCCAACTCCTTTGTGAGCAGGTCATCGGTCGAGCGTTGCGTCGGCAGTCATACCAGATAAATGAAGATGGGCCTGACAAAGGGCTCTTCAACGTGGAATACGCCGATGTCTTCGGCATTCCCTTCGACTTCACGGCCAAGCCGGTCGTAGCGCCGCCCCAGCCGCCGCGAGAGACGGTTCAAGTCAAGGCCATGCGCCCCGAGCGCGACGCCCTCGAAATCCGCTTCCCCCGCGTCGAGGGCTATCGCGTGGAATTGCCGGAGGAACGCCTGAAAGCCGACTTTACTGACGACTCCGTCCTGGAACTTAGCCCCGATCTTGTCGGGCCGTCCATCACCCGCAACTCCGGCATTATCGGCGAAGGCGTGGACATGAGCCTTGAGCACCTGGGCGACATGCGACCGTCAACGCTCGTCTTTCACCTCACCCAGCGGCTTCTTTACACTAAATGGCGTGACCCAGGCGAGGAACCAAAGCTCCACCTCTTTGGCCAACTCAAGCGCATCACCAAGCAATGGCTCGATGGAGACGAGAACCGCAAGTACCTTGTGTGCAAAGGCGGCACCTATCCCGCGCTGCTTATGTATCAGGAACTAGCGGACATGGCCTGCAACAAGATCACCGCAGCCATCACCCGGAAGTTCCTGGGCGAACGTCCCATCAAGGCGCTGCTTGACCCTTACAATCCAACTGGCTCCACCAATTACGTTCGCTTCAACACATCGAAGACCGACCGCTGGGAAACGAGTTCCAAATCCTGCCACATCAATTGGGTGGTTCTCGACAGCGATTGGGAGGCCGAGTTCTGCCGCGTGGCGGAGTCGCACCCCAAGGTTCGCGCCTATGTGAAGAATCACAACCTCGGACTGGAAGTACCGTATCGCTACGGTTCCGAGACCCGGCAGTACCGGCCCGATTTCATCGTGTTGGTGGATGACGGACACGGCCCCGACGATCCGTTACATCTCGTGGTCGAGATCAAGGGCTACCGGCGCGAGGACGCTAAAGAGAAGAAATCCACGATGGAGACCTACTGGGTGCCAGGCGTGAACCATCTCGGCACCTATGGCCGCTGGGACTTTGCGGAGTTCACCGAGGTTTACGAGATTGAGGCTGATTTCAAGGCCAAGGTCGAAAGCGAATTCAACAAGATGATAGACTCCGCCGTGGCACGACCGGCAACCGGGAACAAATAATCATGGCAAAAAAAACCACCACAAAGACCGTCGAGACCCTCACGCACGACGCCGACAAACGGAAGAACATCCCGACGGCGGAATTTCAGTCTGTCCTCAAGGCGGATGAGCAGGCGGCCACGAAGATTCGCTACCCGCGCAACACCGACCTGGACCCACAGCTTGTCTGGCGCGGGAAAGATGAGCAGGATTGGTCCGACCTTGTCGTCCCCGTTCCTCCGGTCTACATCCAGGAGAAGGTGCATCCCAAGGTACTGATCGACGATCTGCTTGCCCGGACCAAGGCGGCCAAGGCGCAGGAACCCGGCTACCAGCCTGACCTGTTTGCCGACTTCAACGGCATCCCCGAGGGCGCCGACAAGACGGACTTCTACCAGCACGACCAGAACTGGTCCAACCGCATGATCCTCGGCGACTCCCTCCAAGTCATGGCCAGCCTCGCCGAGCGTGAGGGCCTGCGCGGCAAGGTACAGTGCATCTACCTGGACCCTCCCTATGGCATCAAGTTCAACAGCAACTTCCAGTGGTCCACCACCAGCCGCGACGTGAAAGACGGCAACGCTGGCCACATTACCCGCGAGCCGGAGCAGGTCAAAGCGTTCCGCGACACCTGGCGCGACGGAATCCACTCCTACCTCACCTACCTCCGCGACCGCCTCACCGTCGCCCGCGACCTCCTCACCGATTCCGGCTCCATCTTCGTACAGATCGGCGATGAGAACATGCATCGCGTCCGGGCGGTTATGGATGAGATATTTGGAGAAGACAATTTTCAGTCGTTGATTGCGGTAACAAAGACTGCTGGGGGATTAACGTCCACCACAACTGTTCCCTCCAGGCTCGACTACATCATCGTCTATGCGAAGCATACTGAATCAGTCAAGTATCGCCAGCTCTATTTTCGTCGCGCCAATGATATGGATGCTGGTTTCACGCTACTCCAATTGCCTGATGGCTCGACTCGCCCGCTCTCATCCGAAGAGAGGGAAGGTTTGGCTTCCATTCCTGAGAAGGGCAAACTCTTTCGATCCGATAGCCTCACGAAGCCTGGGCCAGGGTCGAAATACGAAATCCAGTTCTTAGATCAGACTTACACCTCAGGAAACCGATGGTGGGGCTCACCCAAGGCATCTATTGAGAAATTGTTACGCATAGGCCGGGTTAGGCCCTTTGGCAATACATTACGATTCTTAAAGTATCTGGATGACTTCCCTTTTAAGCCGCTGAATAACCTTTGGGACGGTTTGGCTGGTGCCAAGGATATTGTTTACGTTGTTCAAACCAACGAAGAGTTG
>CAZZFF010000222.1:0-4733 GCA_964653485.1 uncultured Verrucomicrobiota bacterium
CCGCCCATGAAATCGCCCAGCACGTCGCCCATGTCGGCCTCGATCTTCTCCGGGTCTTCGCCGGCCTCCAGGCGTTTGATCGCGACATCCAGCTCCTTGGGCACCGTCCCGGACGGCATGATGTCCTTCATCTTGCGCATCAGGTGGGCCATGTGCCGCGGGTTGTTTTCATCCAGGTGCTCCATGTCCCGCTCGAGGTCCTGCATCGCGCGCTCGACGCGCGGGTCGTCCATATCCGGCATCGGGCCTTCTTCCCCTTCGCTCTTGGGGGCCGATTCCTTTAGGCCCCGCGGCATGGCGAACGCGCTGACCTGCCTGGCCATCTCTTTATTGCCGCACTTGGGGCAGACCGGCTTCCTTTCAGGATTCAGCCGCTTGGACAGGAAACTGAAAACCACCCTGCACTTCGGACAGGCATATTCGTAAATCGGCATAGGTCCAAATAAATGTTGACTTGGCCATAGTAACCCAACCGGTCCCGGGCGCAAAGCCTGAAATGAGCGGCGCAAGTCGCCCGGCTTCATTTACCAATCCCAAATCTTCAATTCTCAATTCCCGATCAGCCTCTTCCGAAAAATGCGAGATGCGCACAAAGCGAATGGTGTACACCAAGGAAACGAAGGAAACGAAGCATTGCGTCCCGCGCCCGAGGCCCGAAGGCGCGGTGAGGGCGCTTTCCATGCCGGGCTACTTCCCCTGCGCGCGGAGTTTCTCGATGTACTCGCGGGCGAGTTGGTTGGTGGGGTCCAGGCGGGCCGCCTCCTGGAAATGCCGGAGCGCGTTGTCGAGGTCGTGTTCCCGGACCAGGGCGACGCCGAGGTTCAAGTGGGCCATGGCGTAGCCGGGCTTGAGGCGGAGCACCTCCTCGAATTCGCGGCGCGCGCCGTCGCTTTGGCCGGCGAAGGCCAGCTCCTCGCCCAGGGCGTAATGGTCCTCCCAATAATCCGGACGCAGCTCCAGGGCGCGTCGGAAGTTCAGGATGGCCTCGGGACCGCGTTTGAGTTTCGAGAGCGTCCGCCCGGCATGGTAGTACATCCGGCAGTCCTGTGGGGCCAGGCGCATGGCCCGTTGGTAGTCCTGCAGAGCGAGTTCAGGCTGCGATTGCGCGGCGTGGATGTCCCCCAGCTCCAGCCAGCCCTCCGTCAGGTCCGGGCGAATCTTGAGGGCCTGCTCGAGCAGCGCGCGCCCGGCGGCCAAATCGCCCAACCGCGCCAGCAATCGCCCGGCCTGGAAGTAAGCCACGTGATGATGGGGAATGATGCGGACCACGCTCTGCCAATGGACGGCGGCTCCCTGGAGGTCGCCGATTCTTTCGAGGAACTCGGCGGTGTTCTCGTGCAGGCGATGGTCGTTCGGGGCCCGCTCCAGCGCGGCCAGGCATACCTGGCGGGCATCCGCCGCCGCCTTGCGGTCCAAGGTCGGGCGGATGGCGCGCAACTGGCTCCGGATGCTCTCGACTTGCTCCGAGTGGTGAAGCTGTCCCGTGAAGGGAGGTTGTGTGAGGCGGTGGAGCACGTCCTCGAGCACGGCGCAGCGGTTCCACGGGGTCAAGGCCAACCGCCGTTCGCACACCTCCTGCGAAGCCCAGTCTCCCGTGCCGGCCTTCGTTGCCGGCGGGGCCAGGAGACGCTCGGCCGCCGCCGCCCAGGCGCGCGCCAGCGCGTAGTTGCCGTCGAAATTGAGATGCACGTGCTCGTAGAAGGCCTCTTTGCCGGCGATGCCCGCCGGGCTGGTGGCCGCGAGAGTCTCTTCCGCATCGCAAAGCGCCAGGCCGGCCCCGGCGAATTCCCCCCCGACCTCCCGGATAATCGCATTGATGCGCGAGTCCGCCCTGAAAGGCAGCGCGTCATCATCCCGCGCCCGCTCGAAATGCTCTCGCGCGGACGCCTGGAGGCTCCGGCCTTGGGCCTCCTGTTCCGGCGCTCCGGACCAAAGCCCCAGCAGGCATTGGCCCCACAGGAATTGAAGTTCGGCGGGCGTCGGATCGAGCCGCGCGGCCGCTTCGAGCTTTTTCAGGGCGCCGGCGAAGTCGGATTTCTCTTCCGCCTTGGACGCCTCGGCGCAAAGTGCGGCTTGAGATTCGCGGTCCGTGTCCAACAGCGCGCCATCGGGGACGGAGCCGAACGGCGGGCAATCCTTCAGGTTTACGCCCACGGTGGACAGAAGCACAGGCACGCCCGCCGAGCGGCCCGCCCTCACAATATCCTCCAGGTTGCGGCGGAAACTGCGATACACCACTTCCTTTCGGGGGTCGGAGGGGGCGATGCGGTTTTCGATGAACATCTGCATTCCGCCCCAGGAAGGGCCGTGGCGGCCGGACCCGCCGGCCTTGCGGGCCAAGGCCGTGAGAAGTTGGCCGACGCGCGTTCGCTGGAGAGCCAGGCTGAGCCTGACCCGCCAGAGGGGCGGCGCCTGGGAGCCGAATACTGTGGATGCCCCAAAAGGCCCGACCATCTCGTTGTTCCCCATGTACACGATAAAGAGGTCCGCCTCGCGCCGGGCGCATTCGCGCGCGATGGGCAGGATGGCGTGCGAGTTGATCGCCGTCACGGCCCCGCAAATCACCTCGAATCTTGTTCCGGGGAACCGCTCCTCGAGCAGGACCTGGAGGTAGCGTCCGGCTCCATACGCGGGCCGCGGGTCGCCCAGGGCCGCGGACTCCCCGAGGAGAAAGACGCGGCGGACCTGCGGCGCCTTCTTTGCCGCCATCACCAAGGGCGGAGGGATGCGCGCCAACTCCGGCGGGAAGAACCGGAGGCCGAATTCGTCGTTCTCCACCAGGCAGTCCTGGTTTCCGATCCTAATGGGTTTGAAAAAGGCGGTCGAATATCCCCAGCCGCCCAAGCGCAGCCCCAGTTCGGCCAGGGCCAGGAACAGGACCGGCGACAGTATCAGCACCGCCAGCCGGACGAGCCACCGGCGCCTCGGGCATGGCGCGCTGTCTCCGCCTGAAGGCGGCTCTTCGGGTGCCGGCGCTCGGCTCCGCGGGGAGGCCCGCGCCGGCCCTGGGGCCTTCGACTGGTTGGGGTTCTGTTTCGACACGGGTTGCGGCCAGGTCTTGTGGTCCGGTTTGATCGTCCCTCCGACCCTAACCCAGGGCCGGTCCGGCCGGCAATCTCAATCTGACCCGCCAGCCGTCTCCTCATTTGCCAATCACCAATTCTCAATGATCAATTCCCAATGCTCCCCACCACTTCGCGAAACAGTGCCCGTCCCGAAAGAGCCTCCAATGCGCCCTGCCGCCCCCGAATATTTGTTGACTTTCCTCTTGCATTGTCTCCCTCGATGTGTCACATTCCTTTCCTATGTCACTTGGCCGTCAACCTTGCGAGTCGAGCGATCCCTCTTTTTTTGGCGAGAGGTTCTGTCCGGCTCGGATGGGGAGGCGTTCAAGCAGAAACCAGGAAGATACAGTTCCAACAAACCCAACAATACGTGAACCCACGTACACAGAGAAAGGACAGTAGTCATGCGTAAGAACCTCCTGAATGCCCTCGCGTTGGGGCTGCTTTGCGCAGCCTCGGCACAAGCGGGCTCAACGACCATTGACTTCAACTCCTCGAGTATAACGAACCAACTCAACTTCGGCGGTGCTTTGTGGGATGGTACGACCATTGCCCATACCGGGAGCGCCAAGTGGATATCCAGCGGCGGCGCCGGTCCCATCGGCGGCACCACCAACGGGCCGGTCACGGGCGTCACAGGCGACGGCTACCTGCAAATCACCTTCGCCAACGACGAGTGTCCAACCAACGTCGCCTTTTCGTCCTACCTGTGCGGCGGTGTCTTGTTCAACGATTTTGACCCTGGCGAAATCGTCGCCGGGTTCACCTTCGAGGCCGACCTGCGCATCGGCAACGGCAACCCCAATCCGGCAGACGGTTTCAGCATCAACTTCGTTCGGAGTACCGACCCCATCGTGAGCGCCCTCGCGGCCGGGGATACATTCCCGGAGATGAACAACGTCGCTGGGGGTTCCCCCAACGGCGGGCGCTTTTCCGACAACGGCAGCTCGGGAGACCAAAGCCTGATGGAGGAGGGGACCACGACGGGCTTAAGCGTCGGGTTCGACCTGTGGGACAGCGGCAGCTACACCATTCCGCCCGCTGCGCCCGCAGTCGGCCTGGTGGCCCCCGGTCTGACCCATGACGGCATCGGGCTGGACATCCGCGTGGATGATGTGTTGCTGACGACCATCTCCATGCCCAACGGGACGACCCAGGCGACTGACGACGAATACGGGAACGCCCTGACCTCGACCGACTCGAACGGCAACGCAGGCTCGACCAATTGGACTGAGATCGAGACCGGTCCGTACGACGCCACCGGCTGCGCCAACTCCCTATCCTGGGTGCATCTCAAGGTGGACCTCAGTGCCACCACAGGCGCGCTCAATGTGTGGTGGAAGAACCACCAGGTCCTGACGAACTTCCCCGTCACCTACCTCCCCGGCCCGGGCCAACTCCTCATGGGCGCCCGCGTCGGCGGCAACACGGCCAATATCGCCATTGACAACATCCAGATCACGACCGTCGCCTACGCCCACCTGATCATTGGCGACGCCGCGGTCACTCCGATTGGGGTCTCCATCCAGACGCAAGACTCCGGCACCTCCTCTGTTGCCGACACCAACACCATCATCCTCACCGTCAACGGCAAGACCGTGACCCCTACCTCGGTGACCAAGGTTGGCACCGTGACCTCGATTGCCTGGTGGGATGCAAACACGCCCT
>CAZZFF010000223.1:0-4703 GCA_964653485.1 uncultured Verrucomicrobiota bacterium
CTGCGTCGAGGATGAAGTCGAAGCTGCCGGCGTGCTTCTTCATCTCGTCGGTGTTACGGGAGATGACGACCTCGTCCGCGCCGAGGCGGAGCGCGTCTTCCTTCTTGGCAGGTGAGGTTGTGAAGACGACCACGTGGGCTCCGAAGGCATGGGCGAACTTCACGGCCATGTGGCCCAGCCCGCCCAGACCGACCACACCCACCTTCCTGCCCTTCCTGACGCCCCAGTGGCGCATAGGCGAGTAGGTTGTTATACCGGCGCACAGGAGCGGCGCGGCGCCCGCGAGCTTCAGGTTGGCGGGGACGCGCAGAACGAAGCGTTCATCCACGACAATGCTGTTGGAGTACCCGCCGTAGGTGACGCCTCCAAGGTGCTTGTCCGCCGAGTTGAAGGTGAGCGTCAGGTGCGGGCAAAACTGCTCAAGCCCCTCTTTGCACTGCGGACACGTGCCGTCGGAATCCACCAGGCAGCCGACCGCGGCGAGGTCGCCGGGTTTGTACTTCCTGACCGCGCCACCCACCTTAGTCACACGCCCGACGATCTCATGGCCCGGGACGATCGGGTAGATAGTGGGCATGACGCTGCTCCACTCGTTGCGGACGGCGTGAAGATCGGAGTGACAGATGCCGCAGAAGAGGATTTCGATCTGCACGTCCTGTTCCGTCGGATCGCGTCGCGGGATGGCGGTGGAAGCCAGCGGCGATGTCGCGCTGGCGGCCGAATATGCCTTGGTCTTGTACATAGATAGTTTCATGCTCCTTTTGGTCTCCTTGTTGGCGGGGTCAGGTTTGATATTGTTTGTCGCTGACGTGCTCCATCCAGTCGACGGCCTTGCCGTCGAGTTGTTCCTGGATGGCGATGTGCGTCATGGCGGTGGCAGGCGTGGCGCCGTGCCAATGCTTCTCCCCAGGCGCGAACCAGGTCACGTCACCGGGCCGAATCTCTTCGACAGGTCCTCCCCAACGCTGGACCCAGCCGCAACCGGCTGTGACAATGAGGGTCTGGCCCAGGGGGTGTGTGTGCCAGGCGGTTCGAGCGCCGGGCTCGAATGTGACGATTGCGCCGGTAACACGGGCCGGGTCGGCTCCCTTGAACGGTGAGTCAATGCGCACCGTGCCGGTGAACCAGTCAGCCGGCCCTTTGCCGGAGGGTTGTGAACCGACTCTTTGGATGTTCATGTTGAGGTCCTGTTTTTGAATTGTCCCTTGAGTTCGAGGGACCCCGGCATGGGGCCGGGTGTTTCACGTTTGTGTCAAAGCTCAATTTGCCAGCGCTTCGAGCTCCACGGCGACGTCACTTGGTCCCCGCCTTCACGTCGTAGCAGAGCAGAACATCCTGGTCGCGCAGGTACAGTTTGCCGTTGGCAATCACCGGGTGCGCCCAGGCCGGTTGCGTGCTGCGGTCGGGCTGGTCGAAGCGGCCGCGCTCGACGTATTGCTTCGGGTTCGGCTCGATCAGGAGCATGGTCCCCTTCTCGGTCCGATAGTAGAGCCGTCCGTCCGCCAGGGCCAACGAGCCTTTCGGCGCGCGGTGCTCGCCGCTGTCGCGTTCGTCCCACAGGACGTTGCCGGTCTTGAAGTCGAGACAGACGAGGGAGCCGCCCTCATTGCCGCCGTTGGCGCCATACAGGCAGCCGTCGAGGAGGATCATGCCGCCGTGGTGGTTCTGCATCTTCTTGCAGAAATAGGTTTCGTCCGCCTTCACACCCCCGGTCGCGTCCTTGCTCAGCGTGACCAACCCACCGCCCGCGCCGTAGGCCGAGGAGGCGAACACCATGCCTTCGTTGTGGATCGGCGTGGAACAGTTAATCCCGTGACCGTTGGCCGGGCGGTCATACCGCCAAAGGAACTTACCGTCGGATGCGGCGACCCCGACCAATGCCTTTTCCGTGAACTGCACATACTGGCGCCGTCCATCAAAGTCGATCGCGATGGCCGAGGCGTACGCCGCTTTGGGACTGCCGGGTACCTGGCTCTTCCAGATCGTCTTGCCGGTCAGCTTATCGAGCGCGGCCAGAGTCGCGTCGCTGCCGCCGGGCGTGCAGACGACCTTATCCCCATCAACCAGCGGCGATTCGCGATAGCTCCACGTGGGCAGGCGTCCGCCAAAGTCTCCTTGCAGGCTCCGTTGCCAAATGATCTTGCCGTCCCCGGCCTGAAGGCAGGCCAGGTCGCCGCTCAAGCCCTCGACGTAGAGCAGTTCACCATCCACCGTCGGCGTGCATCCCGGCCCCTCCTTTCCCTGCGGCATTTGCTGCTTGAACGCCGGCCCAAGGCGCGTCACCCAGAGCGTCTTGCCATCCTTCTCGGACAGCGCCCATATCACTTCGTCGTCGCCGCGATTGCTCATGCCGAACATCCGCCCGGCGGCAATGGAGGGAGCGCTGTCGCCGCCTCCGAGTCCCTTGATCTCCCAGGCGAGCGGCGGGCCCTCTTTCGTCCATTCCTTGAGCAGACCGCGCTCCTTGGACATGGCGTTCCGGTCGGGGCCCTGCCATTGCGGCCAATCGAAAGGACCTGAGGGCCCCGCGAAGGCTGTCGCGCTGAACAGGGCCAACGCGAGATACCAGGCATGAGCTCGGACTTTGGTTTCAGTCATGGTCCCAAGATAACCTCGATCAAAAGTCTGTCACTAGCAGAGCGCGCCAATCCGCTTGCCAAACACGACACCGCGATGATGCTCGAAGGGGTGCGAACCCCTTGGCCTCATTCCACGACGATCTCGTACCAGAGCGTCTTGAAACGGGGAGCGATCTCGAACGAGAGCTTGCCTTCGCTCAGGGATGCCGGCACCTCACCGGCGCGCGCTCCACCGCCGTCCAGGGCATAGACCTTGACGCTCCTGCCCACAGTGGCCAACGCGACCCGCCCGGCTATCCCTTCGCAAACAGTGGGCGCGCTGCCCCAATCGGTGCCCACGCTGGTGTGATCGGCATTCCAGCCCATCCCAGTGTTCTCGACATTCCCCGCTGCCACGAGAAGCAGTCGGCGCGACCGGCTCAGCGGTTGGCCGTCCGCCGCGCTGAGCGTCAGGACGGCGAACTTATGAGAATTGCCCTCCAGGTCGAACTCCGCGCCGTCGAGCTTTGTGGCCCTGCCGGTGCAGCGGCCTACAACCGCTTTCGCGGCGGGTGCATCCACCGTGTAGAGCGTGGATTCAGAATCCCAGGTTATCGGTGAGGTGGCGGCGTTCTCGACTTGTGCCTCCAGCTTGCCGCTCGGGGTGAAGCGCAGTTCCAAGCGGTGGTTGAGCATCTCGCCGGCGCTCACGCCGGCTTGCTTCCAGGTCTCCGACATGGAGACGTTCTCGGCAGTGAGCGATTCCACCTGGGCAGCCGGTATTGACAGCCGGGCCGTGGCGCCGGCGGCCTCCACATCACCCCGGCGAAACATCAGCGCCGCGGCCGGCAGGAAAGCCAGCTTGGCCGGATGCTGTTGGAGCGAGAAATAGCCCGCTATCCGGCCCGAGCCGGCATCGGCGCCGCCCCAGTCAAATTGAAAGAGCCCGTCCCAATCCTGCATGGCGGCGAAGCTGGCGATCATCGGGAACATCTCGGCCGCGTACTGGTTGGGCGCCGGATGGTCATATTCAGTGACCGTGAAGGGCCTGCCCGCGACCCGGTAAACCGCCAGGCGGGCCAGGTTGCCGCCGTCCTTGTCGGCCGCCATGGCCGTGTTGGGGATGCTCCAGTTCGCGCTGTCCCACGGCCGGCCCGGGAATTGCGGGTGCTGCCAGTAGGCATGCATATCGACGAAATCATTGAAGGACTCCCGGTAAGCTCCCGCAATGCCGCCGTAGCTGGCCTGAGTATCGATGATCGCAGCCTCGACGCCCAACTCGTTTTTCAGAAAACCGCGCATCCCGTCGGTGTAAGCCCGCTCGGTTTCGGCCAGGAACCGCGTCCAGTCCAAGCCCCTGGGCGAGTCCGGAGTGCGCGCGGGCGCCTCCACGGTCCCGGCCTCCAGAGCCTCGCCCGGCTTCAATCCGAGCGAGCCGCCGCGGCGAAGCGTGAGACCCTTGATCTGAAAATCCCCCGCCGGACCGCCGCCCACGACAATGTCGAAGCGCACGGCCCCCGCCTCCACACGCGCGGCGCGGAACGTCCGGCTGAAGGTCTTCCACGCCGGTCCCAACTCGGCCTCTTCCACAAGGCCGCAGTTGTGCCAGTCCGGCTTGTCGAGACGGGTGCTCAGCGGCAGAACCCGTGGGAGGTCGGACCGCGCGCTGAACTCCAGCGTGTACAGCCGGCCCTCTTCCAGCGTCAGCCCGCCCCACTGAAGCTGGGCGTGCCAATCCACCGAAGGAATCTCGCGCAGGGAAATGCGGGTTTCACCGGCAGGGCCGTTGGTGACGGCGAGATACTGACCGCCTTGCGTGGTCAGGCGGGCCGGCAGGAGATTAGCTCCCAATTCCTCCCGCCCTCCCCAGGCGGCGTCGAGCTTTTCCGTGGAACCATAGCGGGCCGTTAGCCAGCGGTTCCATTTCTTGAGCACGTCATCCCGATAGTAAGCCGGCAGGGATGCGACCTTGAGCTGCAACAGCGAATTCTCGTTGTTGATTTCGACGATGGCCACGCAAGGTTCCTTGGCATAGCTGGTGTGGAGGTAGGGATTCACGTGGGTCAGCAGCGCGCGGGCGTAATCGCATTGCATACGGACCATCTGGTCGTTGATCTTGTCGATGGCCTTGCCGTAGTTGGGCAG
>CAZZFF010000224.1:0-4625 GCA_964653485.1 uncultured Verrucomicrobiota bacterium
AGAAGATAGAGAACCGCGGAATAAACGGAATACGCGGAAAACCATTCCTTTTCCGTATTCCGCGGTTCCCCAAAAACATCTTAGCCGAGGATTTGGGGAGCCTGTGACGGATTGACAAGCCTCCCATTTTAAAGAACGCTCAAAACATGAAGGATTTTGGCACCTTGACGGTTTCAAGGGTCGGTCAAAGCACGCTTCCGAAGTGGTGGCGAAATGCCTCCGGTTTGTCGGAGGGCGGCATGGTGGAGGTCCGTGCATTGCGGGACGGCAAGAACAGCATCGTTCTGACGCCTAAACCGGCCAAGCGCCGGGGAGCCGTTGGGTTACTCAAGTTGTTTTCGATCTGTCCCTCTCCAATCCCGCCGCCGGCTCGGCATCCCCTGGCGTTCAAGTGAGCTTCCCCATCGACACGGATTTACTGTCAATGCTGGAGCGGAAGCACGTCCCGCCACATCCGGCCGAGCGGATAGAGGGCTCCGTTTTCGCGATGAAAAAGACACTCGTTCAGGTTGCCTTCCATTCGAGCCAGTTTCCGGAGAATGTCGCGCGGGATTTGCGGGAGTCTCTGCGCGCGCGGCAGGTCAACCACAAGTTCCTTTACGACGGCCTGAAGCAGACCCGGAAATGGCTTGCGCTTCACCAGGCCTACTCTCCCTCCCGGACCGATGCGGATTGCGCCCGCGCTTATGATTCCAGCTTCGAGGCGGCCGCCGCGCGCCTGCCCGCGAGCCGCGTTCACCTGGTGGGCTTGGGCTGCGGCGGAGGCCGCAAAGACTCACGCCTGCTGGCTCTGATGCGGGGTTCGGGCAAGGAAGTGTTTTACACGCCGTCCGATGTGAGCGCCGCGATGGTCCTTGTGGCCCGGCAGACGGCCTTGGGCGTGATCGCCGGGGCCAACTGTTTCCCACTGGTCTGCGACCTGGCCTCGGCCTCGGACCTGCCCGCGGCCCTCGATGAACAGCCCATTTCCGGCGCCGCGCGGCTGTTCACTTTTTTCGGCATGCTCCCCAACTTCGAGCCCTCGCTCATTCTGCCCCGGCTGGCGGACGTGGTGAGGCCCGGGGATTGGCTGCTCCTGAGCGCGAATCTTGCCCCGGGTCCCGACTACGGCGCGGGCGTTCAAGCCATCTTGCCGCTTTATGACAACGCGCTCACCCGCGATTGGCTGCTCACCTTTCTCTTCGACCTGGGCGTGGAACCCGAAGACGGCCTCTTGCGCTTTGACGTGGAAGAAGACCCGGCTGGCAGCGGGCTAAAACGCATTGCCGCTTCGTTTCACTTCCACCGCCCGCGGGCGGTCCGGGTGGATTCCGACCAGTTCGAGTTCCCGGCGGGCGACTCCATTCGCCTGTTCTTCTCCTACCGGCATACGCCGGCGCTCGTTCGCGCCCTGCTTGCTCCCCACGGTCTCGATGTCCTCGACCAATGGATCGCGCCCTCCGGCGAGGAAGGCGTCTTTCTGGTTCGCAGAAAATAGCCGCAGCCGCCCGGCAATGGCGCGCGTCTTGGATTCTCCCGAATGTGTCCGTTGAGGAGTGATTGAGAATTGCTCAACGGGAATCCGAGATCAGAACGTCCCCATTGTCTCGATCACGGCCCGGGTGCGCGGCACCTCATGGGTGCGGAACAAGTCCGTTTGTCCAAGCGCCGCGAGGACGGCGAAGAACGGCTCGGCGCAGCGGACTTCCTCGCCGAAGTACTCGAAGGCGTGAGGCAGGGCGTGGCACAGCGGGAACCCCAGGGCGCGCAGGCGGAACGAATTGAGGAAAACGGTCATCTGGTGGCGCACCCGCGCGGCGCCGTCCTGGAGGTTTCGATAATAAAAGCCCAGCCCCGGGTCCAGGAATATCTTCTCCACGCCAAGGCGAAGGGCCGCCTCGATTCGGCCGGCGAAGTAATCGTGCATCCTCCCCACCGGGTCCGGGCCGAGATCAAAATCGCCCACCTCCCGGACGTTCTTTCCTTGCACATAACAGAGAATAAGCGCGGCGCCGTGCTCGGCGGTTGCGCGGAACAAGTCGTCGTCGTGCTCCGCGCCGGTGAGATTGAGCACCTGCGCGCCGGCCTCCAGGCAGGCGCGCGCGACCCCCGGTTGATAGGTCTCGACCGAAGTCGCAATGCCCGCGGCGTGGAGGGCCCGGACCACCGGCAGCAGTTGGGTCTGTTGGGCGGCCGCATCCAAACGGGCTGCGTGCGCCAGGGTCGATTCCGCGCCCACGTCCACGACGTCGGCCCCCTGGGCCTGCAAGACCTTCCCCCGCCGCACCGCGCTCTCAGCGGTGAGACAGACGCTCTCGCGGTACCATGAGTCGGACGAGAGATTGATCACCCCCATGATCGCGGGCCGGGAATTGAAGGCAAGATGCCTGCCTCCGATGGCGAATTCCTTCACCCGCGCTTGCGCCGCCGCGCGGTTCTTCTCGAACAGTTCGGCAAGGTATTCAAGCGCGAGCATGGAACTCACTGGCCCGCCTGGTCTTCCAACCTCCGGGTGAGCCGATAGATCGTCGCGTCCAGAAAATCATCGAGCTTGTCCTGGAACTCGACGATCTTCGCACGTTGCTCCGCTGTGAGTATCGGGTTGATTTTCCCGTAGAGCTTGTGCCGTTCGACTGCGAGGTCCGCCTCAACCTCCGCCACCTTGGCCGCGGTGGTTCGGATTGCCGCGTCGTTTGCATCCGAGGAGTGGATGGACTGGCGCAACTGGGCCTTGGCTTCGCGCAGTCTGGCGATCATGTCCTTGAGGGCCTCCCGCTCGGGCTGGATTTGGGCCTTGATTTGCGCCACCTGGTCGTCGGTCAGATCGAGCCTTTCCCGAATGCGCTCAAAAATGAGGGCCCAGGCAGGCGGGCGAGAAGCGGGAGCATCCGCGCTCTGGGCCGGGGCGGGGCTTGATGCGGCGGCGCCAATGAAGACGGCCGCCCCGATTGCCACGGCTGTGCATAAAGTCTGTCGAGCACCAAGCAGGCCGTCTTGGAGTGCGGTGGCAAGCGGAGCGCGACACCGCTTTGGCTCAGGCAGGGTCTGGCGTGGCCGGATGTCTCGGGCGGCTGAAATCCCGACTCGTCGGGACGCTGTGCTCTGCCGACGCACTCCAAAGGGCCACTTTCTCAACCTCCGCGCCCCGATTGCGAGTAACTCTCGAGTTCTCATAGGAGGACCTGGTTATATCTTCCATCCTGCCCTATACACGTGCCGGACGAACGTTTCCGCCTGGGAGCAGTTTGTCGCGCGCAACCTCTTTGAATCCCAATCGAGCTTGCTGCCCGCGCGGAAGGCGACGTTGCCAAGCAGCACGGTCTCGGTCAGCGCACCCGAGTAATCGAAGTTGCAGGTCGTCGGCTCGCCGGTCTTGCAGGCGCGTATCCACTCGGCATGATGCCCGATCGAGTCGGCGATCGAGTGCGGGGGCGCAACGAAGCCGGCAAATTCCTTTTCCGGCAGCAAGAGGTGCCGGCTATAATCGGAGAGCAGCATTCCTTTGCGCCCGACGAAGAGCACGCCGCTTTTCCATCGGCCAAGCAGTTCCGCCGGCAGCACCGTGGCGGGCGGCCTTTTGCCGCCGTGATACCAGGTCAGCTTGACCGGCGGCGCGGACTCGCGGGCCGGGTATTCATATTTCAGGATGAGCCACGGCGGCACGGACTCCGGATGGACTGGGGGACCTTCGAGGACCTCGGCGGTCAAGGGCGTTCGCAAGTCAAGCGCCCAATGGGGCAAATCCAGGTAGTGACAGCCAAAGTCTCCGAGCGCGCCGCCGCCGAAGGCCCACCAATTCCGCCAATTAAAGGGGACGTATTCGGGGCTGTAGGGCCGCTCCTGGACCGGGCCCAGCCACAGGTCGTAGTGCAACCCGGCGGGCACGGGCGGCGTCTCTTTGGGCCGCTCTTTGCCGCCGTAGGTCACATCAACCCACACGTGCGCCTCCTCCACGGCCCCAATGGCCCCGCTCCGGATCAACTCGACTACCCGCCTGTAGTTGGCGCCCGCGTGAATCTGGGTTCCGATCTGGGTGGCGCGTTTGGCCTTCCGCGCCGCCTCCATCACCGCGCCGCATTCCGAGATCGTTCGCGTCAGAGGTTTCTCACAATACACGTGCCGTCCGCTCCTCAACGCCGCCACCGTTGCCACCGCGTGGGTGTGGTCGGCCGTGGCCACGACCACGGCGTCGATGTCTTTCTGGTCCAGCAGGCGGCGGAAATCATTGTAGGTCTTCGCTCCGGGGTGCTTTTGCAATGCCGCCGCCAGGAAGCCGTCATCCACATCGCACAGGGCCGCTATGTTCTCGCTCGAGACGTTCTCCAGGTCGTACGCCGCCTGGTGTGCGGTGCCGATCATCCCGATATTCAGTTTGTCGTTTGGCGAGCCTCTCCCGGCGCGCGCCAGTGAAACACCTCCCAGCCACAGAGTGGCGGCGCCTAGTGTGCTTTGTTCGAGAAACCTCCGGCGGCTGATGTGAGTGCGCTGTGTTTTCATAGACGAGGACATAATGTAATCGACGGCTCCCCAATTCGACAATGTTAAGTTTGACCCCTCCCGTCCCACCGGTCTATTCCTTGGTGATGCGTACTCTTGCCGAGACACTCCGGGGGTGCCGATGGTTTCCGGTCTCTCTTTCTTGCCTT
>CAZZFF010000225.1:0-4485 GCA_964653485.1 uncultured Verrucomicrobiota bacterium
CGCGAAAGCGTGTCAAACCTTTGCCTGAGTGTCTCAAACCGCGCGCCGGTTTACATCAGTGTCTTGCGCGTGAAATCCAACAAACCGTCCTTGATCCAACAGACCGTCTTTGCCCGGCGCCCGGGGAGTGGAGCGTGGAAGGGTGTGCGCACAGAGCGTAAAGGGTAGGCACCGTAGCATTTGCCACGCTAGACGCTCTCGCGCTCCACGCTCCACCCGAGCCTTTCGGACGCGCCTTCAGGCGAAGGTCGAATTACTTTAACAGGCCGAGGGTCACAGCAATCGCCTCCTGCCTCACGGACAGGATCTGGCGCAGGTCTTCCTGCGCCTTTTCGAGGTCGGCCTCTTTCTTTTTGCGGGCTTCTCTGACCTGGGCCATTTTGGCCTTCAATTCCGCACTCGTGGCCTTGGCCTCAATGGCGTTGCGCAAGGCCGCAAGCTCAGGGTTGGATTGGGCGGAGAATCCTCCAGGACCGCCCCCGGGACCACCAAAACCGCCGGGACCGCCCGGACCCCCAGGGCCGCCGGGACCGCCCTGGAATTGAGCGCCATCAGGTCCCTGGCCGCCCATCTGCGGTGGCGGACCGCCCTGGTCGCCTCCACCTCCCGGACCCCCCGGACCGCCGCGGAACCCGCCCGGAGGGCCGAACCCGCCAGGACCGCCGCCGCCAATGCTCCTGCGCAGTTCCATGACCTTGTTCACGCGCTCGGAGATGAGTTTCCATTCGGCATCCTCGGTTACCTCGAGCTGCCCGCGGACCCGTTCCAACATGCGCTGACGCATCTGGGCCGGGTCGAAATTGCCCTGAGGCCGGTCCTGCGCTTGGACGTTTGCGGCGCCGACGAACAGGCAAGCGGCCGTGCCGATCGCGCCGAACATCGCCGATGGGATCATTATTCTGGTTTTCATATAGAGCTAGAACTGTCGATTCATGGTTTTCAGCGTAACAGAGGACACCTTAAGGGAGCATTAAGCCATTCAGAATCCGCCGCCAGCGGCCCCGCCGCCGGCGGCGCCACCCATCCCCGAGGAGCTGGACCCGCCGAAGCCCTGGCTGGTGCGCGAAGTCGAGTTTTGCTGCTGGGTCTGACGGACGGTCAGAGGATTGCTCTGGCCCAACATCGAATTGCGTTCGCTGCTGTTATTGCGCATGGAGCTGCCGCGGTTGAAGAGGTCCTGCAGAATCTGGCTCACGTCCTGGGGATCGGCGTTCTGCAATTCATAGAAGTTCACCTTTTCCTTCCGCGCCGGGCTGGCGTCGAGGTTCTCGATGAGCCTGGCGATCTCGGGCATGTAGGCGCTTGGAGCGCTGACCAGGAGCGAAGAGGTGCGCGGATCGGGCACGGCGAGGACACGGCTTTTCCTGTTCGCACGATCACTCGAGCCGCTCGAACCGCCCTCCATCCCGGCATCGGGCGGGCCATCGAAGCGAAAGCCCATTTGATTCTGGTCGGCGCTGTTCGCGGTGGCGTCGGGAAAGAGTTGCGAAAGCTGATCGGCCAGTTGGCTGGAATCGGCGTGAGCCAGCCGGAAGATGCGGAATTCGGTGATGTCATTGACGGGCTGATCGATCTGCGCCACCAGGTTGGAAACAGCGGTCATCGAGCCCGCGGGCGCGCTGACGATCATGGAATTGGACGCCTCGTCGGCAGTCGTGACGACTTTGCCCCGGGCCGCGCCGTCCTCGCCGTCGCCCTGGACTTCAGTGAAGCCCGGCCCGCCCCGTCCCGGAGGAGAGCCCGGAGGGCCGAAGCCCCCGCCCGGTGAGAAGCCCTGGGCGCCGGAGTTCATGCCGCCGCTTTGGCCGGATGTCTGGGTGGAAAAGAGCTGCTGCACCACCGCGGCCAACTCCTTGGCATCCGCATAGCGGAGCGGAAAGACCTTCACCAAGGAGGCCGTTGCCAGGGAAGAGTCAAGAGCGGCGACGATTTTGAGGCACCGCTTGATGTCGGCTTTGGAGGCGACCAGGATGAGGGCGTTGGCGCTTTCGTTGACCGAGAGCAACGCGCTGGCAGGGAGCAGGGGCTGGAGATTGCTCATCAACTGGGCGGCGCCAACAAAGCGGACGGGGATGATCTGCGTGATGATTTCATCGGATTTTTCGACAGCCTGGGGGTTATAGCCGGCGGCCACATCGAGGTCCTGGTGTCTGGCGTCCGCCAGGCTCACGAGGGTGAGGATGCGCCCCCTCCGCACGAGGGTATAACCGTTCTTCCTAAGACCGGAGTTGACTAACTCGACGGCTTCCTCGGCGGTAACGGGCGCCTTGCTGCGCACATCCAGGTTGCCCTGGACTTCGGCCTGCGCGTTGATGACAAACCCAGCGGCATCGCTGAGATACTCCAAAACAAGGCTCACTGGGGCGTTGTGGAAATCCAGGCGGAGGCCGTCGGCTCGATTGCTCAGCGTGGCGGACTCCGCGTTCTGTGGCGCCAGACTCCCGAAGGAGAAAACGACAGCGCCCAGAACCAACCGCAGCATCCATTTTCGGCTCGTTCTCATGATGGCAGCCTAGCACCTGCCACCTTAAGCCAACGTGAAGGCCGCGATAAATCGCGCGAGGTGAAGGCCGGGTGAGAGAGGCGCGGGACATCCGACACGCCAGACGCTGCCCAAACCAAAGCGGTGTCGCGCTTCGCTTGCCACCGCACTCCTAAACGGCCTGCGCGGGACCTTCCGACGGACTTTGTCACTGGCCCTGACCGAACACCGAAGGCCAAGTGCTCTCGGATTGCCTTCGCTCTTGCCAGCGCTTACGTTGGTTGAAATGAAAGCGACGCCGCTCACGATCCGTGGATGCCCTGACGGGGTGCATCAGGCGCTTAAGGCCAAAGCGCGTGCAAAGCGCCGCTCCCTCAGCCAGGAGGTATTGACCGTGTTGCAGCGTGAGGCCGAAGAGCCGCCCGCGCTCAAGGGCGCCGAGATTGCCAAGCGGATGCGCGAAGCCCGGAAGCTCATGACTGAAAAGGAGCACCGGGAATTTGCCGAAGACATCGAACGCGGCATCGGGCTAATGCGCAGCCTGGAACGCCCGATCGAGCCGTGAATCTTCATTTCAGCCGCGTGTCTGGCCTGCGCTTGGCTGCGGTCTGATGCCGCCGTTAATCACCGGCAGCGCCTCGCCCCTCGACACTCTCCCCTCGACACTCGCCGCCCGACACCCGACACTCGGCTCGCGAAAGAAAAGGCTTATGCCGAAGGTCCAGTCCGATGTTTATTGCCGGCCCCCATGGCAGCGCATGATGCGCATGCACGAGCTTTTGGGCAAGGGCCGGTATCCCAATTGCAGGTCCTTTGCCGAGGAGTTCGAGATATCGACCCGCACCGCCAAACGGGACGTGGACTTCATGAAATGCCGGCTGAATTTGCCGATTGAATATGATCCCCGGCGCAACGGATACTACTACAGCAGGCCGGTTGAACACCTGCCGGCGGTCTCGATTACCGAGGGGGAGATGTTTGCGTTGCTGGTAGCGCATAGGGCCATCACGCAGTATCAAGGCACACCTTTCCATGAGCCGCTCCAGGCGGTATTTCGCAAGCTGACGGGCCAACTGGACGGGGGCCCGGGGTTCACGGTGGGCAACCTGGACGAGGTCCTCTCATTCCGGCCTTTCGCCCCGGAGGACACACACCTGGAGGTCTTCGAGGTCATCACCAGGGCGTTGCGGGAGTCCGTGGGGCTGACGTTTCTCTATCGGAACTTCGATGCTCGCAGAGCGCGGCGGCGGTGGGCGTATCCTTATCACCTGGCCTGCATTAACAACCAATGGTACTTGTTCGCGTTCGACGTCCATCGCCAGGCTTTGCGCACTTTTGTGCTGACTCGCTTAAGACAGCCCGAAATCACAGGCCAAGAGTTCGTCAAACCGCGAGACTTCGATCTCGGCAAGTACCTGCGCGGCAGCTTCAACGTCTATACCGGCCGCGGCGATTACGACGTGGTGCTGGACTTTGACTCCTGGGCGGCTGAGTCGATCCGGGGCCGGCACTGGCACGCCAGCCAGCATTTGACAGAATTGCCCGAGCGCCGACTCCGGCTCCAAATGCGGTTAACCAGCCTCAAGGAGGCCGAGCGATGGGTCCTGAGCTGGGGGGCGCATGTGACGGTAATCAAGCCCAAAACCCTGGCCGTGAGGTTGCGCGAGATGGCCCTGGATGTGCGGCGGCACTACACCAGGACCGGCGGCGTCCGCCCGGCAAGAAAGCGATAAGTCACGGTCGTTTTCGCTATACACACACAAATTCCATTGAGTACAGTGTCCATTTTAAGATAAGTGCAATCCTAGAGAAACGGCGATATGACAAATGGCAAGAATTCCGGGCGGGCTGATGCTCCGAAGGGACGGCCGGTAGCGGCGGGGGCGCAAAAAACGCCGGGGCCGGCCGCTCCGGGCGCGCCCAAAGCGGCAGCGCCGGCGGCGGCGCCGCCGGCGTCCAAGGGACCCCAGGGAGGGGCGCCCTCCCCGGCCCCGGCCCAAGTG
>CAZZFF010000226.1:0-4323 GCA_964653485.1 uncultured Verrucomicrobiota bacterium
TTCACCCGGGCGGGACTCGAATTCAATCTCCCCGCCATGGCGGTCGGCCACGATACGGTTGCTGATGATCAGCCCAAGGCCCGTGCCCGAGCCGACGGATTTAGTGGTGAAGAACGGCTCGAATAAGTGTGACTGGACATCCAGGGGAATCCCGGGACCGTTGTCCACGATCTCCACCACCAACTGGTTGTCCTCGCGGCACGTTCCGACACAAATTCGGCCGGCGCCCTTGACCGCGTCGATGGCGTTGTCGATGAGGTTGGTCCACACCTGGTTGAGTTCGCCGCCGTAGGCCATGATGCGCGGCGCCGAGAGGTCGAAGGCACGGACCAGTGTGACGTTCTTCAACTTGTGGCCCAGCATGGTCAGGGTGCTCTCGATGCCTTCATGGACATCTATCTCCTGCATGGGAGACTGGTCCATGTAAGAGTAGGACTTAACGGCTTTGACCATGTCGGCGATCCGGGTGGTGCTCTGCTCGATCTGGCTGACCAGTGATTTCAGATTCAAGCGCGCCTCCAGCCAGCCCAGGGCCTGCGCCTGGCTTGCGGCGGGGAGCTCGGCCGCGATTCCCTCCAGCCAGGCCAAATCCAAACCGGCGCGGACGAACGTGGGGGCGAGTTCCCAGGCGGTGGCGACGCCGCGGGCTTCGAGCCATTGGGCGATGGCTTCCGCGCGATCACTGCGCTCGAGGTCGCCGAGCGCGGGCGCCGTCGCCAGACGCTCCAGGGCATCCTCCGAGGCGGCCAGGAGATGCTGCCAGTGTTCATGACTGAGCGCCTTGGTCAATTTGCAAAGGAAGGCCTGCACCCTGTCGGTGGTCTCCTGCAGGTGCGCCGCCGCCCGGCGTGCCGCCGCCGCCGGGTTATTGAGCTCGTGGGCCAAGCCCGCCGCCATGGTGCCGAGGGAAGCCAGCTTTTCCCGCTGTTGGGTGTAGCCTTCGAAATTGTGGATGCGGTTGGCCGCCGTGCGGAAGATTTCCCGGGCCACCGCCTGACAGCCGCCCAGCATCAGCCAAAAGCTCTCCTCGGTGAGCCGGAAGAGCTTGGCCGGCTTGGACACACGGGCCGCCGCGCCCCAGGGGATTTCGAGCAGCAGCGGAATCTCGCCCATGTGGTTGCCGGGCGTGCTGACGCCCAACAGAATCTCCTGACGATCATAAATCCGCGTCACGCGCACTTCGCCGGCCAGGATCATGTAGAAAAACCCGGTCCGCTTCCCTTCGGAAGCCAGCACGGTCCCGGCGGGCGCTTCGATGACTTCACCGGGAGGGATGCACCCCAGCTGCGCGTCGGTCAGTCCGGAAAACAGAGGAGTGGAACGTAATTGCCGCAGAGTTGTTGGGTCCATAACTATGCGAGGAGGCCAAGGTATTCGTGAACGAGTTTCACCGCCAGGGCGCCCTCACCCACCCCTGAAGTGACACCCTTGCCAGAACGATGCCGGACATCCCCGGCCACAAAGATGCCCGGAACGCTGGTCTCAAGGTAGAACGGATCGCGGTCGGTGGCCCATCCGGCCGGGCGCCGCCCCTCTCGCAGGAGGTGTTGGCCGGAAATCAGGTATCCCAGGGCATCCCGCTCCACCACGCCATCGAGCCAATCGGTGCGCGGAATGGCTCCGGCGTAGATGAGCAGCGCGCTGGCGGGCACCGTTTCCGTCGCGCCGCTCTCCCCGTCAAGGATCGTCACCGTTTCGCATCGGTTCTCGCCCTCCACTGCGACGACGCTCGAGCTGAACCTCACCGCGATGTTCTTCGTCGCGGCGATCTGGTTCTCCAAGTATTGCGACATGCTCTCGGATAGGCAGTTGGCCCGCACCACCATGGTGACTTGCCGGGCAAATTTGGAAAAATACATGGCGGCCTGGCCCGCCGAGTTCGCCCCTCCGACAATGTAAATCTCACCGTCTCGATAGGAGAACGCCTCGGTCATCGGCGCATAGTAATAAACCCCCGCCCCGTTGAGTCTTTCCAGTCCGGGCACCTCCAGCTTTCTGAAGGCAATGCCCGTGGCAATGAGCATCGCGCGGCAGCCTACTTCCGCTCCGTCCGCCAGCTTGAGCACGCGCGAGGGGCCTTCGATTCGGACGCCCCTGGCCTCCTGCGGCGCGAGAATCTCCACGCCAAAGCGCCGGGCCTGCGCCACCGCCCGCCGCGCGAGGTCCGAGCCGCTCAGCCCCACCGGAAAGCCGAGGTAATTCTCGATGCGCGAACTCCGGCCCGCCTGCCCGCCGGGCGCGTCCCGTTCGACAAGCAAGGTATGCAAGCCATCCGCAGCCCCGTAAACCGCCGCCGCCAGGCCGGCGGGACCGGCGCCGACGACCACCAGGTCGTAGAAGGGGAACTCCGCTTTGGTCCTCAGTCCCAGTTTGCGGGCCACGTCGGCAATGGGCGGGTTTCCCAGGAAAGAGCCGTCGGCAAACACGACGATCGGCAACGACGAAACCGGGGCCCCGGTGGTGGCGAGAAGCTGTTTGGCCGCCTCGTCCGTCTCGACGTTGAGCCACTGGTGCGGCACAAAGTTGCGTCCGAGAAAATCGCGTATCTCGCTTGACTGAGGCGACCAGCGATGCCCGATGACGCGCACGCCCTCGAACGCGGGATGGTAGGAGGCCTGCCAATCATCGAGCAAATCATCGACCACGCCATAGAGACGCTCCTCGGGCGGGTCCCACGGTTTCATGAGGTAATGATCGATATGCACGAGGTTGATGGCGCGAATCGCCGCGTCTGTGTCGGCGTACGCCGTCAGCAAGGCGCGTTTGGCGTCCGGGTAGAACTCGATCGCCTTTTCCAGGAACTCCACGCCGGACATGAGGGGCATCCGTTGGTCCACGAGAAACAGGGCCGTCGGCTCGTTCCGGAGCTTCAATTGCTTTATGGCTTCGAGCGCAGACGCCCCGGAATCCGCCGAGATGACCTTGTAACGGTCTCCATACTGCCGGCGCAGATCGCGTTCGACCGCTCGCAACACGTCCGGGTCATCATCCACCGCCCAAATCACAGGCTTGGCCATAGACGGTTCATCATTTGTTTATTGGCCGAACCTCCCTGAGCCGAGGCGGCGATTGCGCTAATGTAATGCGTGAGTGGAACTGTTTCAAGTCGCTCATGACGCCGTCGAACTTGCGCGCCTCGAACTTGAGGGTTAGGAGTTAGTTCGTATGAGTCAAATCCCTGATCCGTTCCAGGAAGCGCGGAACAAAAACGGCGTCCTTCGATGCACGTTCCAGGGCGAAACGATCCCCATGCTCCTGCGCCACGGAGACGTGCGCGAGGCGGCCAAAGATTGGAAGACCTTCAGCTCCGACGCGCCGTTCCGGGTGCCGATTCCATCGGAAGAAGAGGTCCGCACGATGCGCCAGTTGCCCATCGAGACCAATCCGCCGGAGCACACGGAGTATCGCGCCATCGTCGAACCGTTCTTTCAGCGGGCCAAACAGCCGGAGGTGATCGCAAGGGTGGAGGCGTTGATCGCCGAAAAGCTGACCCAGGCGCTGGGACGCGAGAGCGTGGAGGTGGTGAATGAGTTCGCCCTGCCCGTCCAGTCGCGTTCCCTCACCTATCTCCTCAACGTGCCCGAGTCGGAAGCCGAAACATGGATCGGCTGGGGCATTCACGTCTTTAAGGTCACGGGCGGGGCCTTCAAGAAAGGCACCGTGCTGGAAGATTACCTGCGCGCGCAGTTTGACCGGGCGAGCGCGAATCCGGGAGCGGACTTCTTCAGCGCGCTGACGCTGGCCACGTATCGCGGGCGACGGCTGACACGCGAGGAGATGATGGGCTTCGGCAATCTCACTTTCGCCGGCGGGCGCGACACAATCATCCACACGATCTCCTCGATCCTCGCCTACCTCGCCCGGGACCCCGAGGCGCTCGAATTCCTGCGGTCGGACCCCAGGCGCATCGTTCACGCGGGCGAAGAATTTCTGCGCGTTTTTATGCCCCTGACGCACATCGGCCGGGTTTGCCCGGCGGACACCGAGGTCCATGGGGTGCCCGTCAAGGCGGGGGGTCGCGTTTCTCTGGGCTGGGCGGCGGCGAATTTCGACGAGACGGTCTTCGACGCGCCGCGGGAAGTCCGCCTGGACCGCCGGCCCAATCCGCACCTCTCCTTCGGATTCGGCGCACACCTCTGCCTTGGCGCGGCTCACGCGCGGCTCATCGTGCGCAGCCTGCTGCTGGCCCTCACCGAGCGGGTGGCGAAGATCACCGTGTTGGAGGCCAAAGAACACGTCGAACACGAAGCCGGCTATGAACGCTCGAACGGCTTCCAGACGCTGAAGGCCAGGTTCGCGCCGCGTTGAAGCCGGCCGAGCCGC
>CAZZFF010000227.1:0-4223 GCA_964653485.1 uncultured Verrucomicrobiota bacterium
TACATTTTATTCTGCAAAAATCTTCTCCGGCCTCACCCACCTTTAATCATGCCCCGCGGGAACAATCGCGGCGGCTCAGGCGCCTTTTTGCGCCGGGCCGGACCCACGGTGTTCAAACGGTCGGTGAGAGATTTTTTCTGGATCAAAGCCCGTGAGGCCGGCATTGTGAAGACGGTTGCAGTTTCTACAGCCCGACACCGAATATGAAACGCTTCTTGACCCTCCTCTGTCTTGCCCTGCTTGCCCCCTTTGCCACACCGGCGGCGGAGCAACCGCGCGTCAACGTCATTCTCTGGTTTGATACGGAGGATTATATTCTGCCGGCCAGCGACGACGCCTGCAAGCAACTGGCCGAGATGCTCACACAGCGGGGCATCCGGGCAACGTTCAAAGTGGTGGGGGAAAAGGCGCGGGTCCTCGAACAGCGTGGGCGGACTGATGCGATTGCCGCGCTCAAGAAGCATGTCATCGCCTACCACGCGAATCTCCATTCCGTTCATCCCACGCCCACCGAGTATCTGGCCGATTGCGGTCTGCTGGACGGGATGGCGGAGTTCATCCGGCGTGAAGGCGGCGGGGCCCGGGACGTGCGGCGAATCTTCTCGGTCCCGGTCCTGGCCTGCTACGGCCAACCCGGTTCATCGTGGGCTCCTCAGGCAATCGCCGCCCTCAAGGACATCGGCGTCGCCCCGCACGGCGTGCCTTGCTACGTGGACGACGGCGACCACGTGGGCCTGGACGAGCAGCCGTTCTGGTACGCAGGCACGCTCAACGTTTATGGAATGGGCCGGAATTGCACGCGGATGAACTTGCATGACCCCGCCGATCTCGAGCCGGCCAAGGCGCGGGTGTCGGCCGTCGCCGCCCGTCTGCGCGAGGAACAGGGCGGCGGCCTGATTAGTATTTATTTCCACCCTTGCGAATGGGTGCATCGTGAATTCTGGGACGGCGTCAACTTTCGGCGGGGCGCCAACCCGCCCCGCGAGCAATGGCAACGCCCGCCGCAGCGCACCGCCGAGGAAACGGCCTCCGCGTTTCTGCGCTTTGGCCAGTATATCGATCACATCCGCTCCCTGCCCAATCTGGCCTTCGTAACGGCCGCCGATCTCCCGCTGCTCTACCCGGACGCCGCCCACACGGAGGGCGTTCCCGAAAAGGACCTGGCCGAAATCGCCTCCCGCCTCTGCTCAGCTTCCTCGAAGGGTCCTGACTTCCTGGTGCTGGGCCGCCGCGCCTATTCGGTCGCGGACCAGTTCGAGGCGCTGGCGTCGGCCCTCGGCCAGCTCAGCGCCGGGCAGAAGCCGCGCTTCCCGGTGCCCCTCGCGGGACTTCTAGGGCCGGAGAGTGCGCCTCCGCCGCCATGTCAGGAACGGCGTCTGGCCGGGACGGCCTTCCGCGACACTTCCCGTGACGTCCTCGACTTCGTCCAGACCCAGCGCCGGGTCCCCTCGCGCGTCTTCATCGGCCCCGACGCCGTTCCTCCGGCGGATTTCCTGCTCGCCATGGCTGGGGCGTACGAGGGGTACCTCAAACACGGCCGCCTCCCGCTGGATGGAGAGGTGTCGCTCGGGAAGGACCCCGAAATGCTCCCCGCCCGCCATGTGGCTGGCGACACCCCCGGGCTATTCGGCGGCTGGATCATCCATAAGGAAGGCTTCCGCGCTCCAAAGGTTCTCGAAATGGCCCGGCTCCAGGCATGGACGTTGAAACCGGCCCTGCGCGCCGATGCCGATGACGCGCCGAAACATTGAAGTGTGGAAGAAAAGGCGCTGAACGCGGCGAACACGCTTGACGAAAGCCCGTTCATTCCGCAGGCTGTCGAGCGCTAACGGCTTTTACTGAGCAGGACGGTTGCAATAATCCAGAGTTGCAGCACACTTCTCTGCGACAGAGTTTATTTGGCATCTGGAATAGAAACAGAATTATGGGTTCATTAAAAAAACGTCGGAAAGCAAAGATTAACAAGCACAAGCGGCGCAAGAAGCTGCGCGCGCATCGCCATAAGAAGCGCACTTGGCAGAAATAACCCCGGCGCACGCCGGGATTGAGCACTGGCTGAATCGGTGCGACCCGCCCAAGGGTTGGAGGGAGGTTTTGACACTTTATGTTCAGGCGTCATTGGTACTGGGGCATGATGCTGGCATTGATCAGTGGGCTGATGACCGGCTGCAGTTCGGCCTCGGCGCGGCGCCAGTCCGGGCAGGCCCATCCTCAGTCCCAGGCTGACGCAGCGGAGTTGCCTCTCGAAAAGGCCGCCCAGGCCCACGCCCATTTCGGAGCGGGAGTCGTTCATGAAATGAACGGCGAAAACGCCGCCGCCCTGGACGAGTATTACCAGGCCGCGCGGACGGATCCGTCCGATGAAGCGATGGTGCTGGATGTTTCGGGCCGGCTCGTGCAGGGCAAACAGTTCGACAAAGCCCTCGAAGTGGCCAGCCGCGCCGCCGGCCGGCCCGGGGCCTCGGGCGCGATCTTTGCCCGGCTGGGCTTAATCTATGCCCAGTTGGGCAAGACGGAGCAGGCCTTGGCCGCAAACCGCACCGCCGTCAAAAGGGCGCCGGGGTTGCTGGCCGGCTACCGCAATCTCTGCCTCGGTTACCTCCAGACCAAGCAGTTCGCCGAGGCGATGGCTGTGCTCGACGAGGCCGCCCGGCAGCCCTCCGCCGACGCGGAATTCCTGATCGGCCTCTCCGAGCTGTACATCAACCTGGGAATGCAAGCGCCGGCGCAGAAGGACAAGGCGAAGGCCAAAGCGCTGGAGGCCCTCAACCGGGTCGTCCTTCTCGACCCCAAGGCTGCGGCCCTGCGCCTGATGCTGGCCGACAGCTTCAACGTCCTGGGGGACAATTCCAAAGCGGCGGGCCTTTACCTGGACCTGCTGAACCGGCTGCCCGATGTCCCGGCCTTCGGCGAGCTCCGCGAGCACGTCCACGCCAAGCTCACGGACATCTATCTGCGCGCCTCGGACCACAAACATGCCTCCGAGCAACTCGAGGCCATCGTCCGGGACAACCCCGCCAACCCCGCCGCCTATTACTACCTGGGGACACTCGCCTTCGAGGACAAGAAATGGGCGGAGGCGGCCGAACATTTCAGCAAGACCATCCTCCTTAGCCCGGATTCCGAGCAGGCCTACTACGACCTGGCCACCTGCCAGTTGAACCTCAAGCAGCCCGCCCAGGCCCTGGCGACGCTGCAGGACGCGCGCCAGAAGTTCTCCCGCGACGCCCAAAACTTCGTTCTCGAGTTCATCACCGGCCTGGCCTACAGCCAGCAGAAGGACTACTCGCGAGCCATGGAGTATTTCAATCGCGCCGAGGTCATCGCCAAGGCCAAAGAACCCAAACGCCTCAACCAGTTCTTTTTTTTCCAGCTTGGCGCCACCTGTGAGCGCAACGGCGACCTGGGCAAAGCCGAAGAGTACTTCCAAAAATCCCTCGAGTTTGAACCGGAGTTTGCCGAGGCCCTCAACTACCTCGGCTATATGTGGGCCGAGCACGATATGAAACTGGACCAGGCGCGCCAACTCATCGAGAAGGCCCTCAAGATCGAACCCAAGAACGGCGCCTACCTCGACAGCCTGGGCTGGGTCCTCTTCAAACTCCACCAGCCCAAGGAGGCCCTGGATTACACCCTCAAGGCCTGCGACTTGCTCGCCGAACCCGACCCCACGATTTTTGACCACCTGGGCGACATCTACGCCGCCCTCCAGCAGCCGGACAAGGCGCGTGAGGCCTGGCGCAAGGCCCTGGCCCTCGAGCCCAACGAAGGCATCCGCAAAAAGCTGGACGGCGCCCCGGCCTCCGCAACGCCCAAGGCTCAGCCTTGAGAGCGGCCATACGAAACCCTGAGCCGCATCCATGCGATTTGAGAAGCATTACACGCCGGAACAAGCGCGGGAGCTGTTGCCCCAAATTCGCCAATGGCTCAAAAAGCTGGTCGAACTCCGCGCGGAGCTCGACAAATCCGAAGACAACTTGAGCACCCTCGCAGGCCCGGGCCGCGACCTCGGCGGAGACCTCGTCAACCGATGGGTCCGCGTTCTCGCCGCCATCCAGGACGGCCTCCTGGAGTTCTACCGGCGTCAGATACAGGTCAAGGACCTGGACCGGGGGTTGATTGATTTCCCGGCCATCCTCGCCGGCAAAGAGGTTTTTTTGTGCTGGGAGCAGGGTGTTGCTTCGGCAAGAGTGCGTGATGGGAAGGCGGATGCGGGGTAGCGT
>CAZZFF010000228.1:0-4178 GCA_964653485.1 uncultured Verrucomicrobiota bacterium
CCGGAACGTCACGGCACGGTTTTGGACATCCCGGCGAGCCTGGATTGGGGTGCGTGCCCAAAGCCTGCACCTTACGCGGCTCTCCGCACGGATCGGTGCAACCTCCGCTAGGAGCTTATGGAGCTTGGAGATGGGCTCGTGCGGCTGCGCAGGATCCTGGTCTCTGTGTGTTGCGCCAGTGAGGTGCGATGGCGTTGCAGGGCAGGGGACACCGAAGGCTCGAGGCACCAGAGATGAGCGAATCTTCGATCAACACCGGAACGGACCAAGCGGCTTTCAGCCACTCCACCTCCGGCAAGCCTCCGGCTTTGCCGGAGGTAGCTGACTTAACGCGGATTAGCACGGGCTGGCGGTTCAAGCTCATCGAACCAAAGAAATAACCAATAGAGCCAATAGAGCCAACGGAGCGTTTGCGTTTCCTCCCCCATTATGCAAAAACCACTGCATGATAATGATACACAATCTGAATTCCGCCCGCCGTCCTCTGTCCTCTGTCCTCCGTCCTCCGCCCTCCGCCTATCCCCGTAACCCCATCAACTTCATGCCTTAGCCTTTAGCCTTTAGCCTTTCTTCAACCCTTCTGACCGCCATGACCCGCACCGGTAAAATCGCCCGTCTCCCCCTCGCCATCCGCGACCAGCTCAACCGCCGCCTCCTCGACAACGAGCCCGGCCCCTCCCTCCTCGAATGGCTCAACTCCCTCCCGGACGTCCAAGCCATCCTGACCGCGGACTTCGCCTCCCAGCCCATCTCCCCCGCCAACCTCTCCCAGTGGAAAAACGGTGGCTACTCAGACTGGCTCACTCGCCGCGACGCCCTTGCCCTGGCCCGTGACCTCGACGACAAAGAAGCCCTCGGCGACGATTCCTTGGCCGGAGCTTTCGCGGACAAACTCGCCCGCTGGCTCTCCCTTCACTACGCCTCCGTCGCCGTCCAGACACTCGCTTCCGAAGACCCCGACGACGACCCCGACACCCGCCAGCGCCGCCTCCGCCGGCTCTGCGCCGATGTTACCGCCCTCCAGCGCGAGGCCCATAACGCCCAGCGCATCAGCCTCGAACGCGAGCGCCTTCAAATCCAGCTCTCCAACGCCGAGTGGCAGCGCAAGAAGGACATCCACGATGCCGAAATCCGCTCCCTCGACCTCCAGTCCCTCCGCGACACCCTCGCCTCCGCCGCCCCGAATCCTCCGGCCTCTGGCCTCGGACCTCCGACCTCCGACCTCCGACCTCCGACCTCCGACCTCCGGCCTCCGACTCCGCCCCCAACAACCAATGATGACCAGTTTTAGCCACCCGCCCCCCGGCAGTTGCCCTCAGGACTCCGCTCTCTGCTCCCCCCATCCCGCCCTCTCCCCCTATGCCCGCCAACTCAACAACTCATTCGAAACCCAAACCCTGCTCTATCACCAGGTGCAAGACCTGTTGCGCCAGCAAGCCCCCACCGCTTTCTCCACGCCGTCCGGTCCCCGGCCCCAACCCTCCGACCCCCGGCCTTCGGATTTCGGGTTTCGGATTTCGGCTTTCCCAACGGCTTTCCCAACGGCTTTCCCCACTCTCGGCGTTCTCAAGCCCTTCCTGGACTACGCAAAACTCCTCTTGAAACACGCCCAGCTCGCCGTCGCCTGGCAAAAGCTGCAAGACAGAGCCGCCCACCCCGCGCAGCCCGAGCCCACCCACACTGAACAGCGCCGGGGCAACTCCGAGCTAATCGCCCTCATGCGCAAAGCCATGTTTGCGGACGTGGACGAACTGGAAAGCTCCGGCGAACTCGTCCTCCCGCACTGAGAAACCGAGGACGGAAAACGACCTTAAAAGCATGAAGACCAATCTTAATCCTAATCCCGCCCCGCGAAGGACGAAGTGTGAAGCATGAACGGCGCAGGTTGGTCCCCCCAGCGGCTTTATGAGAAAGTGGCGCTTGTTGCGGTGCGCCGGGCGCGCACCCTCGTCCTGCTTTGGGCGCGGCAATGCAGGAAATCCACGGCGCTCGCTGTCATCGCCTTCGACGAGATGTCGCGCGGCCCGCATCGGAATGTGATCGCGGCCAGCGCGTCGCTCCTGGTCGGGTCGGAGCTTGTCGGCAAATCCGTGGCCACCGTCGAGCACACCGCGCTTGTCGTCCGCGAGGCGGCGGCCTTCCAGGCGGCTCTGGCGGCCTCGCTCGGCGGGTCCCGGACGCAGCTTGGGCTGGTGGCCGCCAACCGGCAGACCTCCGCGGAGTACCGGGGCCTAACGGCCGAGGACTTCACCGATTTGTACCGCGCCGGCCGGCTTGAACTCCGTCTCTACCACGACCGTTCCGCCTACTCCCGCCTGCGGGTGATCGCGCCAAATCCGGCGACGGCGCGCGGTTGGACGGGGACGGTCCTGCGGGATGAGGCGGGCTTCACGCCGGCGGCGCTGGAGGCCCAGCTCCAGGAGGCCGTTGAGCCGATCATCGACGCCGACCCGTCGTTCCGGCTGGTCCTGGCCAGCAACCTGCCGGCGGATGATGGGCATCCGTTCTTCCAGCTCACCCTTCCTCCGCCCGACCTGGACTTCATCCCCAGCCCGAGGGGATCGTTCTACCGCGGACAAAACGGCGTGCTCATCCACCGGGTTGCCATGGCCGACGCCTACCTGGCGGGGCACGTGCTCCACGACCATCGCACGGCGGCGCCCCTGACACTCGATGAATTCTACGCCCAGGCGGTCAGCAAGGGGGCCTTGCGCCGCAATTACCAGCTCATTCACGAGTTCGGGGGCGCCGCGGCCATCGACCTGCTTGCCCTGGCCGCCGCCCAGAGACGCGGCCTCGCCGAGTCGCTGCTGATTATCATCGATTCTCAGGCCGGCCTGGATCGCGCCGTTGAGTTCCTGGGCGGGCACCTCCGCAACGGCCCCGTGGGCGTCGGCCTCGATGTGGCGACGACCACCCGGAGTTCGAGCCACCCCAGCAGCCTGACCGTTACTGAAAAGCGGGGGCACGAGCACGTCCAGGTCCTCGTGGCCCTCTGGAAAGAGCGGCAGCCCCAAATCGCCCGGCAGCGTCTGCGCCGGATTCTGGAGGCCATCCGGGCGCGGCTGTCGGGCGGGGGCGCTCGGCGGTTCTGCATTGACGCCAGCAACGAGCGCTACTTCGCCCAAGAAACCGCCGACCTCTTTGCGCCGCTCCTGCCGACGGAATTGGTCGTCAACGGCAGCGCGGTCCACCCGCCGTTGTGCGATCTCCCGACCAACATGAAAACCTTTCTCGGCGACCTCTACTCAGCCTGTTTCAATGACAATCACTACACCGTTCCCGCCGACGACTACTACAAGACCGACCACCGGCTCGTCATCAAGGACCAGGGGGCCTATCTCTGCCAACCCGGACCCGACGGGATGCACGGGGACACCTTCGACAGCGGGAAACTGGCGCATTGGGCGCTCACCAGCGGCTCCGGGGGCATCGTTGATCCGGCGGCCATCCGCGTCGGCGGCGGGCGGCTCGCGCCGCCGCGAAGTTTGCCACTGCGCGCGCGCGGCTGAATTGACAAGCCGCGCCCTTCAAACCGGCTCCACCGGGACCCTGGACCTCGGCGTAGCGGCGTCTCGAAAGAGCGCCGCTGCACGGGGGTGCGCGTACCGGGAAAGTGGCCGCGTTGTTTCACGCGGCCACTGCGGAGCCTGGATGAGCGGCTCAAGGATCTACGATGGATTCCGCCTCACCGAAAACACGATGCCACAATGCGCACGGGCGCGAACACCGGCCGAACTTTTGCAAGAGCTCGGTATTGAGTGGAGGCGTTTCGACCAGTATCAGGACCCCGCCGGAAAGTCCGTCGAAGCCGCAAGGTCAGTCTGCGCTTCGAAGCTGGCGATCCGTTTACGCAGAGTTGCAAGGGTGCCTTCCAACGCTTGTGAGCCGAGCACCATGCGCAGCGGCGCCGGTTCCACGTCAACGCTCTCGATGATGCGCGCGGCCATGCGAGCCGGGTCGCCGGGGGCCAGCCCGTTCTTGGGATCGAGCATCCGCAAGAAGCTATGCGCGGGGGTTTGGTCGTAGATGGGTGTGAGCTTTGCGACCTGTGCGCTGCCGTAGCGGAACTCAGTACGCGCGCCACCGGGTTCGACGATGGTCATGCCGATGCCGAAGGACACGACTTCCTGCGCGACGGACTCCACGAACCCTTCAATGCCCCACTTGGAGGCGTG
>CAZZFF010000229.1:0-4152 GCA_964653485.1 uncultured Verrucomicrobiota bacterium
CACTTGGGCCGGGGCCGGGGAGGGCGCCCCTCCCTGGGGTCCCTTGGACGCCGGCCCTGGCGTTTTTTGCGCCCCCGCTGCCGGCCGCCCCTTGGGAGCATCAGCCCGCCCGAAATTCTTGCCATTTGTCATATTGCCGTTTCTTTAGAATCGCCGCTTTCGTAGAATGGACACCTTGCCCAGTCTAATTCGTATGTCTATGTTGACGCTGCCATCTTAACGCGTCATACTCCGCCAGCACGCTAACAATCGCGACCTGAGCATTCTTATGACGAGCGAAGATTCACTGCCCAAGACCCCAAGCGCAACCACCAACGCCTCTCATCCGCGGGGCCTTTCGCGGCGCCAGTTTATGCTGACCGGCGGCGCGGCGGCCGGCGCCGTTGCCATCGTGCCGCGGCACGTGCTGGGCGGGCCGGGATTTGTCGCCCCCAGCGAGAAGATCACGCTGGCGTGCATCGGCTTCGGGACCCAGGCCATCCGGGAAATCGGCGGCATCCTCGCCAGCCCGGACGTGCAGATCGTCGCCGTATGCGACGTCGAGAAAGACGGGGTCAATTATCTGGAGTGGGGCAAAGGCGAAATCCGAAACACGCTCAGGCAGCTTCTCCAGAACCCCACCTGGAGAGAGGGCTTCAACCACGCACCCGGGGGCCGCGATGTCGGCAAGGAGCTCGTGGAAACCTATTACGCGAAGCAGCGCGGGAAGGAGCAGTTCAAGGGGTGCGCCACTTACGCGGACTTCCGGGAGTTGCTGGAGAAGGAGAAGGACGTGACTGCGGTGAAGGTGATGACGCCGGACCACACTCACGCGGCCATATCGATCGCGGCCCTGAAAAAGGGGATGAACGTGATCGTCCATAAGCCTCTGGCGAATCGGCTGCTCGAGGCGAGGGCCGTCATCGAGACTGCCCGCGCGAAAAAGGTCGCCACCCATTTCATGCCGGCCAGTGAAGGCGCCGGCCAGAAGCAGGCCCTGGAGATGGTCAAGAACGGCGCCATCGGAGGGCTTCGCGAGATTCACAACTGGTCGATGCGGCCCATGTGGCCCCAGTTCCCGACCCTCCCGACCGACACGCCGCCGATTCCCGCGGGCTTCGACTGGACCCTCTGGCTCGGCCCCTCGCTGGACCGCCCGTATCACCCTAACTACACCCACACGAATTTCCGCGGCTGGTATGAGTTCGGCGGCGGGTCCATCGCGGACATGGGCCATTACAGCCTGTGGCCGATGTTTCAACTCCTCGACCTGGAATCCCCGGTCAGCGTCGAATCGACCCCCAGCCATGTTTGCAGGGTCTCGGACCAGGTGTGCGAGCGCATCCACAACGACTATTCCTTTCCTGCCGCCTGCACGATTCGCATGAAATTCGCCGCCAAGGGGGAGCGGCCGGCCCTGGACATCTTCTGGTACGACGGTGGCATCAAGCCCGCCGTGCCCGATGAACTCATGGCGGAAAACAAGGAACTGGCTGAAGAGGGGATGATGCTCGTCGGTGAGAAGGGAAGAATCCTGGGCGGGTTCCTCTGCGACAACCCGCAGTTGATTCCCGAAGCGAGAATGCGTTCCTATCGCGCGGAGCACCCGTCGTCCGAGCCGCCCTCGCGCCAGCCCGGCTCCGGCCGCCGGCAGGGCGGCGGGTCATTTGGCCATGAAGCGGCCTGGATTACCGCCTTCAAGGGAGGGCCCGCCAGCTACGGCGATTTCCTGCTCGCACGACCCATCTGCGATGCGGTAAACCTGGCGTCCATCTCGCTGAGGCTCGGCGGCCGGAGGTTGCTCTGGGATTCCGCCGGCGAGAGAATCACGAATTTGCCCGAGGCGAACAAGTTCCTCAGGCGCGAATGCCGGCCCGGGTGGGAAATCTAAGAAAGGAAAGATGCTTATGACTGCTATGTCCAGACGACAATTCATGGAGAGAGTGGCGATCGGTTCCGGCGCGGCCGGGTTGCTGGTTGCCAGCGCGCCGAGGCTCGTTGCCAATCCGCTGGGCCTGCCCATTGGCAGCCAGGTTTGGCCGCTGCGTTCGATGCTCAAGGACTTCCCCGCGTTCGCCAAGAAGATCGCCGCGATAGACGTGACCCGGCTCGAACTGTGCTCTCCCATCGGGTACGGCGCCGAGTTCTCGTCGCTCGCTGACGGAAAGGAAGTGAGCGGGATTTTGGCCGACCACGGCCTGAAGGCGGAGAGTTCGCATTTCACCATGGGCGAACTGCGCAAGAGCCAGGAGAAGAGCATCGCGTGGGCGAAAGAGATCGGCATCACGCAGATGATCACGGCAAGCCTCGGCGATGGGAACGGGGGAAGCAACCCAACGCTGGACCAGGTGAAGAAGGCGGCCGAGGAGTACAACCAGATCGCCTCCGTCGCCGCCAAGGCCGGCATGCAGCAGGGCCTGCACAACGAAGGTTTCGAACTCTCAACGGTCGATGGCAAGCGGACCTACGACCTGTTGTTCGACCTGCTCGACCCGAACCTGGTCAAGTTCCAGTTCCAGATGTCGACCATCACGGACGGGTTCGTAGCCGCCGAATACTTCCTGAAGCACCCTGGGCGTTTCTTCTCGATGCACCTGCAGGACGTGGATATGGGCACCCCGGCCCCGTCGCGCGAGGGCGCGCCCGCGCAGCGGCGCAGTGGTGGGTACCCGCAGGTTGCGCTCGGCCGGGGCAGCATCGATTGGGTAAAGACTTTCACCGCGGCGAAGGCCGGCGGGGTCAAGAACTACTTCGTGGAGCAAACCTGGGAACTCACCCGGCAGAGCGTCGCGTATCTGAAGACCCTGAACGTTTGATCGATGGGGGAAGCGGAATATCGGGAGAAAACGCCCTCGCGGGGCGCACAACCGATTCCTTTGGTCGCCCACTCTGCCGCCTGAAGGCGGCGTTCCGGTTGGTTGCGGAATGCCGCCTTTTGGCCCTCACAGTCAAACGTCAAATACCTTCACGTTGCTCAGCCTGCAGTCGGCGGCATCCCAATCCGCCGTGACCCTGCCTGACGTTTGAAGTCCGAGGAACTTTGCAGGCCGGCTGGAGGCCATCGGCAGGATTTGCTCCAGCGGCAATCCGGTGAATCTTGCGGCGTTCCCCACAGCCCGGTCCAGGGTGAGGGCGGAGCCTGCCAGCCACGGAGCGCCCGGCCGGAAGACGCGTCCCTCTGCAGTCGCCACCACCTCCTGCCCGTTCAGTTGATAAACGCCGGGAGGACCTCCGGCTGCCGCCACGGCATCGGTCACCAGCAAGGTGCGTTGGGGCGTTTTCGCGCGGACCATTGCTTTGACCGTCGCCGGTGGCAGGTGATGCCCATCCACAATAAGACTGGCAAACAAGTCATCGGCCGCGAGTTGTTCCCAGATGAAATTCGGGTGTCTCGGCAACTGATTCGCGCAGCCGTTGCCCAGGTGGGTTGAGAGTGTTGCCCCCGCCTTTACCGCGTCGCGAATCTGTTCGGGCGAAGCGGCCGTGTGTCCGATGGCGACGCGAATGCCCAGACCCACCAGGTGCTCGATTAGCTCGATCGCTCCACCCGCCTCGGGCGCCAGCGTCACCAATCTTATCCGCCCCCCGGCCGCGTCCTGCCTGCGGGAAAAGTCGTCGGTTGAGGCGGGGATGACGTGTTCGCGCGGATGCGCCCCACGCGGGCCGTCCTCCGGAGAGATATACGGCCCCTCCATGTGGAAGCCGGCAATCGCCGGATGCCCTGTGCGGGTGAGTGTCTTCGCGCACTTGGCGAAGCGTTCAAAAGACGACGTGACGAGTGTGGCCAGAAAGCGCGTCACCCCCGTCCCGCGCATTCTCTCAATCGCGCGATGCGCGGCTTCCGGGGTGGCCAAATCGCTGTTGAGGTCCACACCGGCAAAGCCGTTGACCTGGAGATCGAAGAATCCGGGAAACTCGATTTGCATAACGCGGTTCATGTCTAATCTTGACCGGGCAACGATTCTCGCCCATCGCGCCGGACTATGCGAGGCTTTAAGCAGGGCCGGAACGAAGAAGGGCTTAGGACGCAACTCTTCGTTTCCTTCGTTTCCTTGGTGTACGCCGCTCGCATTGCGCGCATCTCAGACGTTCCGGAAGAGGCTGATTGGGAATTAACAATTGGTGCGCTCGGAGAAGACGTGTGCATCCGGGGGTGAAAGTCCCCCCAGGTTC
>CAZZFF010000230.1:0-4105 GCA_964653485.1 uncultured Verrucomicrobiota bacterium
GGCGCGGAAACGTTTGCGGATGGGAGTACGTGTTAAACTGCTCCGCCTGTTCGAACTTCGCTGCTTGCTGCGCCCGAGGACGGGCGCACTCCGCTTCCGTTTCGAACCACTAAGTTAGCGCCTATGGGGCTCGGGGCTGGGGGCTGGGGGCGGTTTGAAGGGCTTGTTCCTTTTGTTGGGCATCCATGAGTTGCAGGCGGCGCCTGGCGGCCAGGGCCTGGGGAGTGGCGGGGAAATCCCGGAGCAGACGTTCCAGGGTGGCGCGGGCGGCGGGTTGGTCGTGGCGGTACTTGAGCTGCCAGGCGGCCGTGAGGCTGAGCCACTCGACGCGCAGGGATTCGGGTTGGGCGGGCATTTCGAGCAGAAGCCGCAACTGTTCGAGGCCCAGGTCGGCATGGTCCAGGTGCTCGGCAAAGAGCCGCGCCAGCTTCTGTCGAGCGGGCGCGTCGTTGGGGTTGCGGGTCAGCTTTTCGACGCAGAGGTTGGCGAGTGTGGCGGCTTTGCGGCGGTCGAGCGGGGATTCGGGCGGCGGGCTTTGATCGAACTGATCGCCGAGGGCGGGCATCGGGATGGGCTGGAGTGTCTGGTCTTCGCGCAGCTCTTCCCGCGTGGCCGGCAACTGGTTCATGCGAAGCTGGGCCATGTGGGCGAGGTGCGTGCCGCGGCACCGCTCACACAGCATCTGCAAGGCGCGCCGGGCCGCCTTCGGGTCCAGCGCCAGCTTGAGATGCCAGTCGGCCAACCGGTTCAGGGCGATCGATATCTGGGGTGGTGTGACCGTGGGCTGATCGCAGATTTCGAGGATGGTCTTCTGCGCCTCAGCCATGTCGTGAAAGTGATTGGCATAAAGGTCGGCTATCATCATCCAACCCTCAAAATCATCCTCGCAGGTTTCGAGCTCGCGGAGGATTTCCCACTCGGCCTCGGCGTATTTGCCGAATTTCATCCTGGCAACGGCGCGGCTGTACACGGGGAGCCGTTGGGGCGCCGTCAGGATGTCCCTGGAATAGGCGACGATGGGAACGAGGATGAGGCCGGCCGCCAGACCGAGCGTTGGCCAGCCGCCAATCAGCATGACGACCGCCGCAGGCAGGAGCAAGCCGGCGAAACAGGTCCAGCACAGGGCCTTCAGCTTCCTGAGCCGCCCCTCATCGAGCCCTTGGCCGGCCCGCCAAACCCCCCAAGCCAGGGTCACGGCAGCCCAATCCGAACTGATGACAAACAACCCTGCCGCCAGGAACTGACAATAGACGGGGAACCACTTGCCGCCCTTGTTCTGAGCGGCCTGTATCTCGGGCATGAAGGGCTGCAAATCCCATGACAGCCCCAAGTTCATTACGGCCCAGACGACGAAGGGCAGGAGCACGCCCTTGAGCGACCAGCCAACCAGCCAGCGCCGGTCCTCCGCAGTCAGGGCGTGTCCGAACGACAGCCGCCAGATCAGGCCCCAGGCCGCCGCGACAAAAATGACGCTGAAGATGATCTGCCAAATGCAAATGGCAAGGGCCTCGCCCATGGTTTCAGGGCATCATTATGCTCGAATCCGGGGGAAAAAGCCAGCCCAAACCCATGGACCCGGGCCTGGCAGACCTCGGCCCGAACCCGAATATGTTCGCAATTCGCGCCGGGCGAGGTAATATTTGGGTCGTGACGGTACTCGAAGCACCGAAATCAGCTCTCCATGGTCCGGAGGTCTGGCCACTCGGCGTGAAGGCCTACCACGCGCTGGGCGAGTTGGGCCTTATCCCCGAGAAGACCGAACTGCTCTACGGCCAAATCTACCGCAAAATGCCCAAGTCTCCCTACCACCGCCTCCTCCTCATGCGGCTTTTGGAGCTGCTTCAGCGCATCGTGCCGCCTGGCCTGCACGTTCAGCCGGAACAGCCGATCCAGTGTGGCGATTCGGAGCCGGAGCCGGACCTCTCGGTCATTCGCGGCTCCATCAACGACTATGCGGCCGAACATCCCCGCACCGCCGAACTCGTGATCGAGATTTGTGTGAGCAGCCACGACTACGACCGTTCCAAACTCCGCGCCTATGCCGAAGCCGGCGTGAAGGAATGCTGGCTGGTGCTCGGGCCGGAGAGACAGATCGAAGTCCACCGCAGACCGCAGGGGGGGCAGTTCGCTGAGCACGCCGTCCACGGGCCGGGCGGCTCGTTGACCAGCCCGACACTTCCGAGTTTCACGGTGGACTTAGCAGAACTGTTTCAGTCCCCAGTTGAACAATAGCGGCATTGGCCTTTCGACATCGGGCGGACTTCGCTCCCGCGAGAGTTGGTCCGGCATCGCGCCCCTATTCACTACGGAGCGGAAGAACTGGCCAAGGAACTCCGCGCTCACCGACTGCCCATCGGCGGGATCCACCGACGACCGGTCTCGGCGCCGACTGAGACTCCCCGCCAGATTCCCAAATCGCAATGTTGACTTTTGGCGGAAGTTAAACATGCTTGTTTTACATGAAGACAGCCACGTTGAGAAAACTGCGGCACGACTTCAGCAGCGTGTTCGCCTGGGTGGAACAGGGCGAGCCGGTAGGCATTAGCAAGCGCGGCAAGATCATCGCGCTCCTCTCACCGCCGCCGGCCCCCAAGCCGGCCAAGCCCAATAAGCGCCCCAACTTCGCCGCCCGGCTCAAGCGCATCTACGGCGACTTGGTCTTGCCGGGCGACATGGTGGTGGAAGAACGCGAATCCCGGCCCTATTGACGCGTCAGCGGCCAAACCCGAACCCTCTCCGCCATGCCCGCCTACGCCGACACCAGTTTTCTGGCCCGCGTCTACACCCCGCACGCCCATTCGCAGAAGGGCCTATTGTGGCTCCAGCGCGCCCGCGAACCGCTCCCGTTCAGCCCGCTGCACCGCCACGAGTTGCGCAACGCCATTCGTCTCCGCGTCTTTCGCGGCGAGATCACCCCGGAGCAGCGCAAGCTGGCGTTCCAGGAGATCGAGTCCGACCTCGCCGACAGCATCCTGACGCACACGCCCATTCCGTGGACAGACACCTTCCGCGAGTGCGAGGCCCTGGCAGCGGCGCACACAGAAAAACTCGGCGTGCGCGGCATTGACCTGCTGCATGTCGGGCTGGCGTTGGCCTTGGAGGCTACCGAGTTTCTGACGTACGACACTCGGCAAGCGGCTTTGGCGAAGGTGGCCGGCCTCAAAGTAAAACCATGATAGCGGTCTCCACCACCTTGCCCCGAGTAAAAGGGAGCGCTGGATGCAGACCGACTTGGAACGCCGCTTCTACGCCAACATCTGGCTTTCGTTGGGACAGGCCGCCCGAATGGCCAAGCTCGGCCGCTACGCTCTCGGCGTCGCCCTGGCCGAGCGCGGCATCCCTCGCCAGTATTCCACCGAGGATCTCGACGCCGATCTCCGCTATGCTGGTGGTCAGTAACACGTCGCCGCTCTCCAATCTGGCGATTATCGGGCGTTTGGAATTGGTTCACGAGCAAGTCGGCGAGGTGGTGATTCCTCCTGCTGTTGAAGCCGAACTCGGCCGGAATCCCAAACCAGGTGCCCGTGCCGCCCTCGAAATGGCGATGCGGCAGGGCTGGATTCGCGTTGTTCCGCTCGCCAGCCCTGTGCGCCAAGATGTGGCGCCGGCCCTTGATCTCGGCGAGGCGGAGGCTTTGACCTTGGCACTGGAGAACAAGGCCGGACTGGTATTGCTGGATGAATCGGCGGCGCGGTCCAGAGCCGCTAAGCTTGGCGTACCGTTTACCGGTGCTCTTGGCATCTTGAAGCGAACATGTCGCCGACGACCTGTGCCTTGAATCGCCTGCCTCTCCGAACTTCGAGCTTCGCGGCCCAGACTTTGCGTTTGCCAAGGCTAAGCCTCCGGTGCATCCTCCCGGGCGGCGGACAAGCACCGCGTTAAAGCAAGGGATGCAGAGCCTTGATTCGACCTGTAAGTGGCTGGTGCATAATTGGTTGGGCGCTTGGCGCAGCGGTTAGCGCGTCTCGTTTACACCGAGTAGGTCGGGGGTTCGAATCCCTCAGCGCCCACCAACCCCTCTTTTTGACGCCCAGTCAAGAAGCACTTCAGTGAGTCTCGGCGCGCGGTTTGAGGCAGGGGGACGAGGGCGGACGATGGCGGAAGA
>CAZZFF010000231.1:0-4079 GCA_964653485.1 uncultured Verrucomicrobiota bacterium
TTCGGATTTCGGATTTCGGATTTCCTTCGGATTTCGGATTTCGGATTTCGGATTTGAGCCTCGGGCTTTCAGATTTGAGCCTTCGGCTTTCTCCCCAGCCGTCCCTCCGCTCACCAACCCATGACCCTCTCCTCTCTCACAGCCTTTTTGCCCGAACTGGTGTTGCTGGCGGGGGCGCTGGCGTTGTTCATGACGACGCTGGGCCAGTCTGGCGCCGGGCGGGCCAGGACCGTCGCGTTGCTGACCTCTTTTGCCGCCATCCTGGCCGCGGTCTTTTGCCTGGGGCAGAAGGCGACCCTCTTCAACCAGGCCTATTCGGTTGATTTGTTCTCCCAGGTCCTCAAGCTCATCTTCGCCTGCGGCTTCACCTTTATCCTGCTGCTCAGCGGCGATCTTCCCGACATTCGGGTGGATGTGAAGCCGGAGTATTACCTCTTCCTGACCGTCAGCGTGTGCGGCCTGACGATGCTGGTAAGCTGTGTGGACATCATCACGCTAGTGGTTGCGATGGAGGTGTCCGCGTTTCCCCTTTACCTTCTGGTGCCCATGCGCTGCGAGCGCGCGGGCCGGCGCAGCCAGATGGAATCCGCCATCAAATACATGATGTTCGGCATTGCCGCCAACGGTATCATGTTCTTTGGCTTGAGCTACCTCTTTGGCCTGACCGGCACCACCTCCCTGCCGAGCCTGCTGCCCAGGCTCCAGCCGTTCATCCATTCGCCGGCGGCCATTGCGGGGCTGGCCATGACCTTCTGCGGCCTCTATTACAAGCTGGCCGTGTTCCCGTTCCATTTCTGGACCCCGGACGTGTATCAAGGCGCCTCCAATGAAACCGCCGGGCTTATCGCCTCCCTGCCGAAGCTCGGCGGCATAGCCGTCCTCGTGCGCCTCGTCTCGCTGGCCTCGCCCGACAACACGGCCGTGTCCCTCCTGCTCACCATCCTCGCGGCCGGCTCCATGTTTTACGGCAACCTCATCGCGCTCATCCAGAAAGACTTCAAACGGCTCCTGGGCTTCTCGGGCATTGCCCATGCCGGCTATGCCTTGATCGGGTTCGTCGCCCTGGACGAGATGGGCTACTCGGCCGCCCTCTATTACATTGTGGGCTACCTGCTCATGGTCCTGGCCTGCTTCGTCGTCATCTGCAAGGTCTCGCGCGACGGCTCCAACGTGGCCATCGAGGAGTTGGCCGGTCTTCATCGGCGCGCCCCGCTGCTGGCCGTGACGCTGGCCGTGGGCGTGTTTGCCCTGGCCGGCGTGCCTCCCTTTGTCGGGTTCATGGCAAAACTGAGCCTGCTCACGGCTGCCCTCCACAGAGGCCACCTGGCCCTCGTCATCATCACCGTCGTCAACGCCGCGATCGCCATCTACTACTACCTGGGCGTCGTGCGCGAGGCCTGGTTCAAGGACCCGGGCGACCTCCCGCCCATCCGCCTGGACTGGCCCACCCGGGCGCTCTGCGTCCTCCTCATCGCCGGCATCCTGGCCCTTGGCATCGCCCCTGCGCGTATCCTGGACACCATCTCCACCTCCGTCGCCCAGATGCATACAGCCCGGCCGGCGGACGCCCCCGCGCTGTCCAGCAAATAAGGGCGAGACCCCGCCCACAGACGCGTTTCGCCAGGTTGAGCAGCCTTAATAGAAGCGCGCGGACCGAAATCCTCGAGCCGTCGCAAGAGCTAACTGATCGTTGTCACCCGATACGAAGAGATACGGAAAGATCGTCATCGGCGCAAATCGCTCAGCGCAGCTTGCGTGTCCTGGACAGGGGCGCCTTCACGCTGACAAATATGTCAGCCGGCAGATTTCGGGGGTTCCCGGGCCGCTGCCGCATAAGTTGGGCAGCGCGGCACCCATGAGCACCTTCACATCACGCCAAGCTTCGATGGGTTTGGCTGTGCTATTTACATTTCTAGTTCCTTACACTCTCGGATGGGCTTGGGGGTGGTGGAAGTTTGCCGGTGCAGGCATAGGTGTCGTGCTGCTTTGGCGCTGGGCCAGACCTCAAGGCTTTGCCGCAGACCTTGGCATTCGGGTGCGCCGCTAAAGCAGATGCGCGCTCAGCGCTGCGGAGCGTGGCGCGCAGACGGTGCGCGCGTGCGGCGCTACTGCTGTAGTGCTTGCGCACTACACCGGGAGGCGCTGCTCTGCGACAAGAGAATCATGTTCGCGCTCGACAGACAACCGGGGGGCATTCTTGCTACAAATGACGCAATACCCAGAAGGCCGCAGATCATAAGGAAATCATGAAAACAGTGTTGAACGTGTTCCCCTTCGCTCCAAGAACTCTCGGGTTGGCGGCTGGCTTCTGCCTCCTCCTTGTCCCTCGTGCCTCCGCCCAAACGAGCTGCGCCCCGGCTCCGGGCGGCTTGATCGACTGGTGGCCGGGAGACGGCTTCGCCCTCGATGTCGTGGGGACGAATCACGGGGTCCTGCAAAATGGCGCGTCGTACGGTCCTGGGGAGGTGGGCCAGGCGTTCAGTTTCACCGCCGCCGGCGCCTACGTTTCGTTGCCTACTAATTTCTTCCCTTACCCGACAACGGGGACGTCCACGCAGTCCTTCACCTTCGAGGTCTGGTTCAACACGAGCTCCGGCGGGGTGATCTTGGGCCAACAGAACTGCCCGGCTCACAGCTCCGCGACAGGCTGCGTACCCGGCCTCTATGTTGGGACCGATGGCAAGCTGCGCGCGGAAATGTTCTGGAGCGGGGCCATCTCTCCCCTGACGAGCACGTCCACCGTTACTAGTGGGGTGTTTCATCACGCAGCGGTGACCTATGACGGCTCAAGCGAGGTTCTATACCTGGATGGCGCCGCCGTCGCGTCAACCAGCAATTTCACACAGACCGCCTACGCATCCACCTACTACTACCAGTTTGGAACCGGCACCGGTTCAGGTATGCCCGGCATGCCGGCAGGGTGGTATCAATTCAATGGCCTGATTGACGAGCCGTCTCTCTATTCGCGCGCGCTTACCCCGCAGGAGGTCTTCTCCATCTACCAGGCTGGGAGCGCGGGCAAATGTTTTACCAACAACCCCGCGCCGGTTTTTGTCCAGGAGCCAGTCAGCCAGAGCGTCGGCGTCGCGCAAGCCTTCACGTTGACGGGCGCGGCGATGGGGTCGTCCAGGCCGCAATACCAGTGGCTATTCGACGGCGCGCCTTTGAGCGGCGCCACCAATGTTGCCCTGGCATTTCCTTATCCGACGACGAACCAAAGCGGGACCTACTCGTTGGTTGCCAGCAACCAGGCTGGCAGCGTGATCAGCACCTCCGCCGCCATTGGCGTCGTTTCTTTTCCGCAGGCCACGGTGTGGTCGGAGAACTTCGATGACGGCAACGGCGACGATCGCTGGGGAGCCGACCAGGGTGTTTGGAAAATTGGCTCCCCCACCGTTGGGCCGCCAACCAACGCCGCGGGCTGCAGGGCGTTCTCCTGCCCCAACTGCGCGACGACCGGCCTGAACGGGAATTATCTCCCCGGCCAGGATTCCCGTTTCGAGAACATCGCTCAGACTTTTCCTCTTGTCGTGCCGCCCGCGAGCCAGTTTCCCCGCTTGTGCTTTTCGCACTGGTACAGCTTTGCTGGCCAGTGGTGGAACCAAGGGGCCAACAACGGCTGGGGGGCGTGGGACGAGGGTTCGTACGGCTATGTGGAAATCAAGGCAGGCACAGGCGACTGGATCCAAGTTTCCCCCACGTACAGTGGGTCCTCCGGCGGCTTATGGTGGCCGGCTTCCTTCGATCTGGTGCCCTACGCTGGCCAATCGATACAGGTCGGCTTCCATTTCCACTCCGCCCACAACACGGACGTGGGTTGGTACGTCGATGACGTGGCTGTGGTGAGCGGCTCGCCCGTGGCGCTGACATCTCCCGAAGGGTTCGAGCAGGGGCCGGATGGCTGGAGCTACAACTATGCCGGTGTCAACTGCCCGACCTGGCAGATTGGCGTGCCGCTAGGGGGCCCCGGCAGCGCCCACAGCGGGAGTAACTGTGCCGCCACCATGCTTAGCGGCACGTGTTCCAGCTACTGCGATTCGCGGCTGGTGAGCCCCCAGTTTCTGGTTTCGGCGTCCAAC
>CAZZFF010000232.1:0-3974 GCA_964653485.1 uncultured Verrucomicrobiota bacterium
GCGCCCCCTGCTTCACTTTTCTTGGAGAGCTGGGAAACTAGGCGAGGATCAGGGAGTCCCCCAAATCCTCGCCTAAGATGTTTTTTAGGAACCGCGGAATAAGCGGAATACGCGGAAAAGGAATGGTTTTCCGCGTATTCCGTTTATTCCGCGGTTCTCTATCTTCTCTCGATTGGCATGAGATTTGAGGGGCTTTGATTCTCCTAATCTTCCTTGCATCCGAAGGTCATTAGGCGAGGATTTGGGAGTCCTCAGAAGCGGTACTGCAAGCTGGAATAGAGAAGCTGCGCCTGGTAGTTGTTGAATCCGCCCGACGCAAAATCCTCGAAGTGAGTGAATGCGTACCTGAGGTTCAGGCGCAGATGCTCCGTGAGCCTCCGGGTGAGCGTGGCGGTGACCCCGTGCTCCTGGGCCGCCGCGCCCAAGGGCAAGCCCGCGGCGGAGTTATTCTGAGGATTGTCCGGCTGATAGTAAAAGTAGCCCAAGTTCAGGTCCGTCTTGTTATCCACGACGAAGCAGGTGTTAAAATTCAAGGTCCAATAGTCGTTATTGGCCTGGAGGACCGCCGCCGTATAATCGGAGGCTGGGGTGCGAACATCGCTCAACACATAGTTAAACCCAAGCTGCAGGCTCAGCCGGTTCCAGGGCACCCAGCCGGCGCTCAAGCCAAGGATGTGGCTCGTCATCCTGGCCGAATCAGTTTCGCTCAGCCCTGAGGCAGGGTCGGGGCCGGTGCGCACGGTGGACAACTGGTATTCATAACGGCCAACCAGCGTCAAGTTCTGGACCGGCCGGAGGGTGAGGCGCAGATTGCCATCGTAGGTCTCGAAACCCTGCATCACCAGGAAACCCGGATACCGATTCGCGCTCGTGGGACCGTTGGGAGTGCTGTCGAGCGTGGCATCATAGTCGTACCTGTTGTACTTGTAATAGCCTCCCGCATCCAGCGTGAGGCGCCGGGTCGGATACCACCTTGCGCCGGCCATGTATTTCTGAAAGAGACGCGAGGTGTCCGTCGCGTACTGAATCGGCGGGAAACCGATGTTGAACACCTGGCTCAACCCGCCGTTCTCCTTCAAATTGCCGGTGCCTTCGGTCCACTGGGGCGCGGCGTAGAACACCCAGTTGGTGATGCCGGTGTAGCGGATGTCCACGCGTTCCTGCACGTCCAGCTCATCCAGGTCGCTCCGGCTGGAGAATTGCTGGGTCGGGAAGGCCCCCAGGGTGCCGGTCCCGCCCGAGTCCGCGCTCCAATCTTCCTTGTCGACCCGCAGCGAAGGGATGATGGTCAAGGCCTTGGCCGGCATCGCCAATAAGGTCAGGTTGAAAACATAGTCGTGCAGGTGGGAGGTGCCGCTGAGGTCATAATAACCCAGCCCAGCCAGGGTGTTGTTCGGGTTGAAAGCCACGTCGAAATCATCGCCGTAAACCTGGCTGCCGGAATACTTGCTGTCCAGATTATCGAAAACAAAGCCCGCGGACAGAAACAGGTCCTTCTTGAGCCAGGTCTCGCCAAAGGCATGGACGCTGAACATGTCATAGTCCGTTCCCTGGCGGGCCGTAATGTCCTGCTGGTCCGCCCCACCCGGCTGGGAGGTGGTCAGCAGGCCGTTGCCCAGCGTCCCGGTCTCATAACGGATGCCCCCGCCGAAATCAACCGACGCCAACCGGTGCGCGACGTCCACCTCAAATGCGTCCGATTTCTCGTCAATAGTGTAAGAGCCGGGGAATATATCGCGCGTTCCCAAGGAAGTGTTCACCGGCCCCCACGCCGTGGAACTCTCGTCCCCCTGCCGGTACTGGTGCGTGTATTTGAAAGTGACCTTGGGACCGTCCTTCGGAGTCAACCCAGCCTCGAACAAGAGGTTGCCCCGGTCCAGAGGCAGGCCCTCGCCCGAGGTCGAAAAATGCAACCGGTCGGGACCGAAAAAGCCGCCTGAACTGTCAGACCAGGTGCGGAAGTTATCAAAATTCAGCCGCACATAGCCGGTGTCCTCGCGCTTGATATTGAGGCGTAAATCGTAATCGTGGTCGTCGAAAATCCCGTGGCCGTCGAGCGTCAGGGTCGTCTTCTTATCGATATTCCCCTCGACGTGCAGGTCCTCGATTCCTCCATAGGCCCCTCGCTTCATCTGCTGCTGCTGTTCGGCCTGGCCGGCATCGCCTTTAACCATCAAGCCTCCCGCCCCAACTTCAATCCAGTTCTTGTAGGAATTGGCCCCGCCCTCGAACATCTGCTCCGGGGTTGGAGCGGCCGGGGTCTCACCCGCCTTGGCCTCCGGCTTTGAGGCAGGCGCCTCGGCCTTGGCCGGCGCCGCGTTGGTGGCGGGTTCAGCCGCTTTAGCGGGCGCCGCGTTGGTGGCGGCCCCGCCGGTCTTGGCCGGCGGGGCGTTGGTGACGGCCTCAGCGCCGCGAACGGGACGCGCCGAGATCGATAACGACGCCACAAGCACGCCCTGGCCAAACCACAAAGCGTACGCGCACCTGCCGCCGCGCCTCTTGGGTCCAGATACAGTTGTCATTGAGTCTCAGGTTAAGGGTTAGAAGCGAAGGGACGGGTTGACACGGGAGCCATGGACGGCTTCGTGACAGCCGGCGCTCCAGCAGGCGCCCTGCCGCAAGCGCACCGTGTGGTCGGAACCCCCGATCAGGATGACACCGCCTTTGACCTGCTGAAAATGGCACTTGAGGCACAAATTCGAGTCGCGGACGGTGAGTTGCTTGGCGTTGATCGAGCCATGCACGGCATGGCACGTCGAGCACCCTTCGCGCATGGCCTCATGCTCGAACGGGAAAGGGCCGCGCTGGGCGGGATGGCACTGGAGACACATCTCCGCCTGGGAAAGAAGCGCGGAACCACCCCCGGCGTAGGCATTGCCCTTATGCGGCGGATGACATTGGATGCAGCTCATTCTGCCTTCCGGCACCGGATGATGGAACATCAGGCTGAACTGGCCGCGCACGTCTCCGTGACATTGAAAGCAGACCGTTTCCACCGCGCGCGGGGGAGTTTCTGCCATACGGGGGCCGGCGCTCCCCCGCTGCGGACGGCCGGAAGTGAAGCTATAGGGCGGCTTGACCTCTCCGCCGGATTCGGAGTGCAGGCTCCCCGGCCCGTGACAGGACTCGCAGCCGGCCTCCAGCGCATTGGGCCCCTCGGCAATCAACCGCGCGTGGTCCGCGGTTCTAAAGCCGCGCGTGATGTCTTCATGGCATTGCTCGCACTCCTTGGAGCCAATGTACTTCGCCCCCGGCACGTTGGGCAGCGTCACGACCGAACGGCTCACGCTGCGGCACGATATGCCGGCGGCCAGCAGACCGATTGTTACGGCCGCCAGGGCCGCTGCTCGTCTCCATCGCGGGGAGACCCCTCTTCGTCTGTTCGCTGTGGAAATCATCACAACATCCTGGTTTATCTTCTGGTTAAGCGCGCCCTAATTGTCCAACTCGGCCTGAATCCACTGGCCCGCCTGGTTCAGCAGACCCACAGAAAAAGGACCGTTATGAACGCCATAACTGCCATCATACAAAATCAAGTACACGTTGAAACGGGCCTTCCGGATGTTGATCGGGATTAGCGATTGTTCGCTCGCATCGGGCCCCGGTCCTCCTGAAGACAAGTCGCCCGGCGTCGTGTATTCCCACGCGCGGTTGTTATACTTGGTCCACAGGGAGGCAGGCGCCTTCGTGGACGCCCAAAGGTTCAGGTTCTGGACCACTTGCTGTATCTGGTTGGAAACGGCCCCCTGCACGAACTGGACCAGCGGCCCAGGTTCCGAATGGCAGCCCAGGCAGAGATTATAGGTGTCCACCGTGAATGTGTGCCCCGTAACCGCCGGCTGGGCCGGCCCCCGGTAGGGGCTGGTCTGCATGTGGCAACCGGCACATTGGTTGGTGATGCTGAGCGCGTGGCTGGCCGGTTGGTAGGGCGGAAGCCCGGACTCCAGTTCCCCCACCGTGCCCAGGAGGATGTT
>CAZZFF010000233.1:0-3956 GCA_964653485.1 uncultured Verrucomicrobiota bacterium
TGAAGTTCTGGGGCATCGGCAATGAAATGGGGGGGATCAGCTACCAGTACGGCGCCATGAAGCTGAACCAGTATGCGTATAAGCATAACCAGTTTGCCAAGGCCATGAAGCAGGTGGACCCGACCATCAAGCTGATCGCCTGCGGCGCCATGCCCGACACGATGACCGGTTCCAAGGAATCGCTGAGCCTGGGCACCAACCTGGTCCCGCCTTACCTTTCACCCGCCGATTGGACCGGCGGCCTGCTCAAGAACTGCTTCAACAACATCGACCTCCTCAGCGACCACTTCTACAACTACGGCAATACTCACTTCAGCCTCGCTGCAGGCAAGCAAGTGCCGAATGATCCCAATGAGCCGGTCACGGACTGGATGCGCCGCCCTGCCAACCATATCCGCATCAAATACGAGGAATACAAGGAATACGAGAAGCTGATCCCGGAACTCGTCGTTCATCCGAAACCGCTGAACATTGACGAGTGGGCTTACATGGGCGGCCGCTATCCGGTTTACCCGTCCTACGCCTGGGTCTTCCACGAGATGTTCCGGCACTCGGATCTCTTTCAAATGGCGGGTTACACTTTTGCCACCTCGCTGCTGACCCGCAACAGCACACACGTCTCGCTGAATGCCAACGGCCTGGTCTTTAAGATCTATCGCGACCATTTTGGCTCCATCCCGGCCGAGGTCTCCGGTAACTCGCCCCAACCTAAACCCGCCGACCCGCCCGGGGGCGAGCAACCCGTGGTCAACGCCGGCAGCGACACTTTCCCCCTCGATGTCGCCGCCGCCTGGACGGAAGATCGGCATACGCTCACGGTAGCCGTCCTGAATCCCACCGAGATTGATCAAGCCCTCAAGCTCAACGTCACCGGCGCCGTTTTCTCCCGCAAAGGCACCCTGTGGCGGCTTGCCTCCGGTGAGAGCAACGGCCAGAATCCCAGCATCAGCGATTACCCCGTTGATTCCGTCCCCGATTCACTCACCCTCCCGCGCTTCAGCGTGAGCATCTACGAGCTTCCGGCGAGATGAATACCCGACAGACGATCCGCCTTTTTGCAGCGTTCGCGTTGGCGTTCATGTTCTTGACCCGGCTCTCCGCGCAGGTGGAAAAGGCTGGCGAGTTTGCTCAGAACCCCATTATCTGGGCGGATGTTCCGGATGCCGCGGTCATTCGCGTGGGCGACACCTATTACATGAGCAGCACCACGATGCACCTGAGCCCGGGACTGCCGATCATGAAATCCAAGGATTTGGTGAACTGGCAACTCATCGGCTATGCCTACGGTACGCTGGGAGACAACGACGCGCTGACGCTTCAGAACGGGAGGAATGCCTATGGGGCCGGCTCCTGGGCCAGCAGTCTGCAGTTCCATGACGGCACTTTTTACGTTTCAACCTTTTCCAGCACCACCGGAAAAACGCACGTGTACACGACCAAAGACATCGAGAAAGGTCCGTGGAAGGAGTCTTCGTTCCGCCCTGCGCTGCACGACCATTCGCTGTTTTTCGACGACGATGGGCGCGTGTATATGGTCCACGGCGCCGGCAACATCCGGTTGACTGAATTGGCCGCCGACCTTTCGGGCATCAAGCCCGGAGGGGTGGACCAGGTGATTATCACCAACGCCAGCAGGGTGGCCGGGTCCAACGGCGGACTGCCCGCCGAAGGGTCCCAGATGCGCAAGATCAACGGCAAGTATTACCTGTTCAACATCGCTTGGCCCAGGGGAGGTATGCGCACGGAATTGATGCACCGGTCCGACCAATTGATCGGCCCCTATGAAGGCCGAATCGCCTTGAAGGATGCGGGAGTGGCTCAGGGAGGTCTGATCGACACGCCCCAGGGGGATTGGTATGCGCTCCTGTTTCAAGATCACGGAGCGGTTGGGCGCACTCCTTTCTTGGTTCCCGTCAAGTGGGAGGACGGTTGGCCCGTCATGGGCGTCGACGGCAAGGTGCCGACGACTTTGAAGATTCCGGCCGGACCCGCCGGTCTCGGCAACATCGTGGCTTCTGACGAATTCGACCGAATGCCGGGTCAGCCTGCGCTTCCGCTGGCGTGGCAATGGAACCATAACCCGGACAACCGGTATTGGTCTCTCAGCCAACGTCCCGGCTTTCTGAGGTTGATCACTGGCCGGGTGGACTCCGATCTCGTTCACGCCCGAAACTCTCTCACGCAGCGCACCTTCGGCCCGGAGTGCTCGGGGACGATCTCCATGGATGTGAGCAACATGAAGGACGGGGATTTCGCCGGTCTCGCCGCGTTGCAAAAGAAATATGGCTTTGCGGGGGTGAAGAAGTCTGGCGAGGCCAGGTCGATTGTGATGGTCAGCGCGGAGTCCAACTCTCCGGTCGAGATGGAAAGCGTGCCACTGGACGGAAACAAGGTTTTCCTGAAGCTGGACTGCGACTTCAAGGACCGGACGGACAAAGCGCGCTTCTTCTTTAGCCTGGACTGCAAGAAATGGACCGCCGTCGGAAAGCCTTTGCAAATGGCTTACACACTGCCCCATTTTATGGGCTACCGCTTTGCCTTGTTCAACTACGCAACCAAGGCCGCAGGCGGTTTTGTGGATTTTGACTATTTCCGCGTGAGCAATAGAATCACGGCTGAGAACTAGGCCGAGCCTTATGACAATGCGAATGACCAGCTTTAACCTATGAAACCACTGATTTTGTGCCTGGCCTATGCGGCTTCGACCGCTCTCCTGGCCGCCGCTCCGTCCTTTACTGTGGATGCCGGACATCCATCTGGAAAAGTCAGTCCGCGGCTTTACGGCTTGATGACTGAGGAGATCAACCATGCTTACGACGGCGGGCTCTATGCCGAGCTGATTCGTAATCGAGCCTTTCTCGATGACGCCAAGATGCCGATTCATTGGTCCGTGCTGAACGACGAGGCCTCGGGCGCGGCGATCGCGCTCGACCCGGGCAATCCCTGCAACGACAAGCTCGCAGCCAGCCTGCGGTTAACGGTCGACAAGGCCACTCGCGACCATCCCGGCGGTGTCGCCAACGGCGGCTACTGGGGCATTCCTGTGCTCCCCAACACCCGCTACCGCGCATCACTGCTCGCCCGGGCTGGCCAAGGTTTCTCCGGCATGCTGAGGCTCTCGATTGCCAGTGAAGATGGGAAGCTCATCTATGCCAAGGGGACAGTTTCCGGGCTCAGTCCGAAGTGGAACCGCTTCGAAGTCACTCTCAAAACCCACCGCGTGGCCCCCACTGCCAAGGCGCGTTTTTGCATCACCCTCGACCGACCCGGAACCGTGTGGTTCGGCCTCGTTTCGCTTTTTCCACCGACCTGGAATGACCGCCCGAACGGCCTCCGGAAAGATCTGATGCAGATGATGGTGGACCTGAACCCCAAGTTCCTGCGTTTTCCCGGCGGCAACTATCTCGAAGGCGACACGGTCGAGACCCGGTTTGAATGGAAAAAGACCCTCGGCCCGGTCGAAGAGCGCCCGGGCCATCCCTGTCCTTGGGGTTACCGCTCCACCGATGGCATGGGCCTCTTGGAGTTTCTTGAGTGGTGCGAGGACATGAAGGCCGAACCCGTGCTGGCCGTTTATGCCGGCTACTCGCTGCGAGGCATGCACGTGAATCCTGGCCCCGAACTCGAACCGTACGTGCGGGAATCGCTGGAGGAGATCGAGTATGTCACCGGCGATACGAGCACCCCTTGGGGCGCGCGCCGCGCGCGGGACGGCCACCCCAAGCCGTTCAAGCTCAGCTACGTCGAGATCGGCAACGAAGACTGGTTCGACAAATCGAACAGTTACGATGCGCGCTTCACACAGTTTCACGACGCCATCAAGGCCAAATATCCCCACCTCAAGACCATCTCCACCATCGGCAACGACCAGCCTGACATCCCCCACGTCAAAAGCCGCAAGCCGGACATGATCGACGAGCACTACTACCTCTCCGCCGACGACTTCCTCCGCAAAT
>CAZZFF010000234.1:0-3839 GCA_964653485.1 uncultured Verrucomicrobiota bacterium
CGGACGGCAAGGGGATGCGATTCGAGACCCGGCTGGCGGCGGTCAGCGAAGGGGGGCGCGTCACCCTCACCGACGAGGCCATTACGGGGCAGGGGTGCGACAGCGTGATGTTCCTGCTCGTAGCCGCGACCAGTTACAATGGGCCGTGGAAAAGCCCGAGCCGCGAAGGCAAGGACCCCGGCAGATTGTGCGATGCCTGCCTGGCATCCTTGGCTGGCACGACCTACGCCGCTCTCCGCGCGGCACACGTGGCCGATTATCAAAGCCTCTTCAACCGGGTGACGCTTGACCTCGGCCACTCGGACGCCGAGAAAGAGGCGACGGACCTGCGTGTGCAACGCTACCAGCCCGGCCGGGACCCGTCGCTGGCGGCGCTCTATTACCAATTTGGCCGCTACTTGCTGATCGCCTCGTCGCGGCCCGGGACGCAACCGGCGAACTTACAAGGCATTTGGAACCATGAAATCCACCCGCCCTGGTCGGCCAATTGGACCTTGAACTGCAACGCGCAGATCAACTATTGGCCGGTCGAGACGGCCAATCTCGCCGAGTGCCACCTGCCGCTGGTGGAGCTGACGGAACAACTGAGCGCGGACGGCGCCCACATCGCGCGGGGCCTTTACGGGGCGCGGGGCTGGGTGGCCCATCACAACACGGACATCTGGCGCCAGGCGGGCCCGGTCAGCGGCAGCGCGCTTTGGAGCATTTTCCAGGTGGGCAGCGCGTGGCTCTGCCAGCACCTATGGGAGCATTACGCCTTTTCCGGCGACGCCGCTTATCTGGCCCGGGTTTGGCCGACAATGCGCGGCGCGGCCCGGTTTTACCTCGATGACCTGATGGAAGAACCCTCGCACGGCTGGCTCGTCACCGGGCCAGACACGAACTTCGAGAATGGCTTTCGCAAGCCTGATGGCGAGACCGGTTGCGTCTGCATGGGGCCGACCGGGAGCATGGAAATGGTGCGCGAGCTGTTCCAGAATTGTATCCAAGCGACGCGGATTCTCAGCACGGACGCGGACCTGCGCGCGGAAATCGAAAAGACGCTGCCGCGCCTGCCGCCGCTGCGGGTGAGTCCCACGACGGGCGAATTGCAGGAGTGGATCGGGGATTGGCAGCGCACCGCCGAGTGCCAGGTGCTTTCGAGCTGGGGCGCGGTCTGCGGCACGCAGATCACACCCCGAGGCACGCCGGAGTTGGCGGCGGCGCTGCGCCGGATTTTCGACCGGGCGCAGTGGTGGAAGCGGGGCCTGGTGGGAAGCTGGCAGGGCGCGTTCCAGGCCAACACCTATGCCCGGCTGGGAGACGGGGACGCGGCGTTGGCGGTCCTGGACACGCACCTGCAACGGAGCGTGAATCCCAATATGACGGCGCACTTCAAGAACGCGGGGGCGGAGTTCGAGATTGACGGCAACCTTGGACAGACCGCCGCCATCGGCGAGATGCTGATGCAATCGCACGCCGGGGAAATCGAACTGTTGCCCGCGCTGCCCAGGGCCTGGGCCGCGGGGAAGGCAATCGGGTTGCGGGCGCGCGGCGGGTTCACCGTGGACCTTGAGTGGAAGGGCAGCCGAGTGACGAACTTCCGCATTACGTCCGCCAGCCCGCGGTCGGTCAAAGTGCGCGTCAACGGGGAGGAAAAGACGGTGACTGCCGAGGCACAGCACTGAATAATCACGGGAGGACCGCCAGCGGAGGGACATTCTCTCACCGAGCCTGGAACAGGCGCGGGGCCAGCTCGTGGAGGTGCTTTCGCCAGACCTGCCACTCGTGTGAGCCGGGGCCTTCGAACCAGACATGCCGGATTCCGGCAGCAGTCAGAGCTTGCTCCAAGCTCTTGCCAGGGCCATAGAGACGGTCTTCGGTGCCGCAGCCGAGCCAGAGCAGGTGAATGCGTTGGTTGGCCGTATTCGCGTCAGAGAGGGCGCCACCGAAGGAGGTCCGGGGGTCGAAGTTGCGCGCTCCGCCGCTGAAAGAAGCGATGTAGGCAAACAGGTCGAGATTGCCGAGGCCGACCTGCAGGGCCTGGCCGGCGCCCATGGAAAGACCCGCAATGGCGCGGCGGTCCCGGTCCGCAATCGTGCGGAAACTCGAGTCAATGTAAGGCACCAGGTCCCGCACCACCAATTCGGCGAACGCGTCGTTGCCTCGAGGTCCCGGAGCGGGCCTGCTGTTGGCTTTGGTTGCGTAACCGTTGTCCATCACGACGAGCATCGGCGCGGCTTTTCCGGCGGCGATCAGGTTGTCCAGGATGAAATTAGCCCGGCCCTGGGCGGTCCAGGCGCGCTCACTCTCCCCGGCGCCGTGCTGGAGGTAGAGCACCGGATAGCGGCGCTCCGGCTCACGGTCGTAGCCGGGAGGAGCATAGACAAGGACCCGCCGAAGGGCGCCCGTGACTTTCGATGGATACCAACAGATGCGCACTTCGCCATGCGGGACATTCCCGACCTCATAGAAGTCCAGCGCGGGGTCCGGGATTTCGAGGCCGCTGGTCGGCTGGCCCCAACCGAAAAAAGTCTCGCTGGCGGGGTCATTGCAGTGCCAGCCATCGATGGTCAGATCGTAATAATGAAAGCCCGGGCGCACGGGGTCCGTGGTAACAGTCCAGATGCCATTGTCGGTTCGGGTCATTTCGTAGGGCCTGTTGCCGTTCATGCCGCTATCCTCCGCCCGGCCGGCCACAGCGACGCTCCTGGCGTTGGGCGCCTTCACCCGGAAGGTGACCCGGAGGTCGGGATGAATCCTGGGATATTCACCCCCGCGCACATTCGAGGGGGCGGGCTCCGTGGCGGTCCAGAAGGCCATCAGGGTCTTCGCCAGAATCTGTTCGCCGAATTCATTGGCATGTACGACATCGCGATAGAAGAGGTGCGGATGGACCTGCGCCGAGCGGATATACTCCGCCCAGGGCGTGGTCATATCCAAATAAGCGCATCCTTCCTCCGCCGCGAGGCTCATGAGGGCCTGGCCGTAGGCGCCCGTGCCTGAATGGGGTGCCTTGGCCAGAGACTCCGGGTCCCGCGGGTCGGCGGTGCCGAAGGCACCGGTCGCCAGCAGTATCTCGACCTCCGGCAAGCCGGCGCGCAACTGGTGGATGACCTCCCGGATGCTCTCGATGTCCCTTTGGCTGATGCCGCCGATGAACACCAGGTTCGGCCGGCGGGGGATCACATTGGCGGCGATGCGGTTCAGCTCCTTGTAATGCTGGCAGCCGCCTCCACCACGAACATAGACCGTGGCCTGAATTCTCGCTTTGGGATAGGCCTCCGCCAGTTTGGCCACCCAACCGGAGCGCATGGTGTCGTTGACGATGCTGTCGCCGAGCGCCAAGAGGCGCAACTCGCCCCCGGCCGTGAGAATCTGGCGGGTGCGCCGCAGAGGCGGCCAGTCGGGTGCGGGCGGCGTGAATTGGCCTTTGGGCATGGCCGCTTGAATCTCGGCAATCTGGGACAGGGAACGGCACGGAGAGCTGAAGATGTAATAGTCCTTTTCGGCCGGTTCGTCCCGGGTGCGGACATCTGGCGGGTACTTCGCCAGCAAAGCGCCTTCCTTGGGGAAAGTCACGGGCGAATCGGCCATCATGTCGCCCGGGCGGGCGCGAGTGTTGATCGAGTTCCGGTCCGCCGGCGCCGCGTCCTGGGCGCCGGCAGGCCGGCTCAGCAATAGGAACAGCGTGACCAGAAGGGCTTGTATCAGGGCCGGGGGAAGCGTTGGCTGACGCCGAATCATATTCGGCATCCTAGCAAATCGCCTTGGCCTGTCCACCCCGGTCAAGTCCTGAAATAGGTTGGTACTTTGGTGGTCGATTGTCTGTCGGCTCCGAAGCGAGCTAAAACGAGTTG
>CAZZFF010000235.1:0-3769 GCA_964653485.1 uncultured Verrucomicrobiota bacterium
AAGGGCGACGGCAAGACTCGGCTTCTGGGCTTCGGCCTGCCCAATCCGACCTTTGAGCTCGAAGCGCAATTGCCCGACCGCATCCGGAGCGCATTCACCGCGGCGCGCGAGCACAATATGGCGGTGATGCTGCATTTCGATTTTCACCTTGCCTGGAAGAGCCGCCCGGACCTCTGGAACTGGTTCGATCCGCAAAAGCCGGGTTACGACCCGGACAACCAATACAACGTCGAGTGGCATGGCTGGGATGGACCGCCGAACAAAGTGCGCTACCTCAACCACGGTGTGCTCGAACGCCAGCCCCCGAACATGTGCTTTACGAGCAAAAGAATGCGAGCCGAGGTCACGCGAATTGTTTCCCGAGTCATCGGGCCGGTCCTCCGCGAGGAGAGGGCAAAACTCCAGGCCGTAGGCAAGGGAGTCCTCTTCGCGGGAGTGCTGGTGGGGTTAGAGCCAGGCATCGACGACTACTCACAACCCGAGCCCGAGCGCACAAGGATGATGAAGCAAGACGGCGTGCCCGCGGGACCGCTCGGATACCGGGCGCTCCTGGACCGGGGCTTCAGTGCAGACCATCCGCCGGACGATTTCCGACGGGCGCTTGCGAACATCGTCCAGGAGACCATCGCTTTCTGGTGCCAGCAGTTCGTCGAGGCGGGCATTCCCGCGGAGGAACTCTATCCCCACGTCGCCGCACCTGCGCCCATCGAGGTGATGAATGCCCCCATCTGGACAGCGTTCAACCCGTATTCCCGGCCCGGCTGGACCACTTATGCGGTTGGGGTTCTCGGTCAGGGTTTTAAACCCCTCTATGAGGAGCTGGAGAAACATGGGAATCCCGCCTGGGGGGGCGTGGAGGCAAACGCGGGCATGCCCGGATCGACCGTGGATTGGGAAACCTACCTGGCCTGGCACTACAACCACGGTTGCGTGCTTGTGGGCGTGAACATGGGTGCCACGGGCGAGGACCTTCCCAGACGCCTCTGGGACAGCGCCTTCGGCAAGGAAGCGATGGCGGCCTATCGCAAGTTCCTGACGGGGCAACCGCTGGTGGAGAAGCCCCTCTCCAGGGAAAGCCCTCAAATTCGCATTCAGAAGAAGATCCAGCGGGTGCGCGCAGGAATTGAGCGCTGGCAGCGCAGCGGCAAGGACCCTTCGGCGGTGGGCAAGATGATGGAAGGCGTCCAGCCACTGGCCAACGGCGGGAAGCTGGAGGAGTTGGAGAGACTCGTGGACCGGGCGCTTGAGATGCTGGGGGAGACTGGCCAAGTGCCCGACACGGATCGTCAGAAGTGACAAAAGGAAGAATTTCTTAGAGCGGAGGTGGCAGAATTGGAACGGCCAGGGTATCCACGAAGCTCCACCTGGTGGGATGTCATTTGACTTTTGGAGAAGCAACTGCCATTGAGAACCCGATGCACGTTTTCCGTTCCGCTCGATTGTTCGCATCGATGGCGCAGAAATGACTACCGATGTCGCCGACGGCGAGGTTGCGCGCGCGTTGAAGTTCATGAGCTCAAATGCGATGAAATACTTATGGCTGGGGTTGGCACTGGGAGTGGTGACGCAGGGTTACGCCGAACAGGACTTCTTTGTGTCCGCTGACGCAGCGGGAGGTGGCGATGGCAGTTCCGGCCGGCCTTTTCACACGCTCGCCCAGGCGCGGGACGGAATTCGTGCGGCGCGCCGGGCAGGCACGTTGCGGAGCGGGGAAGCGGTGACGGTCATCGTGGAGTCCGGCGTGTATGGGTTGACCGGTTCCTTTGAATTGACCGCTCAGGACAGCGGCACGACGGAGGCGCCGGTGGTCTATCGCGCCCGTGCGAGCGGCCAAGCGCGCGTTTGGGGCGGCGTGGCGTTAGAGGCGGTTTCGTTCAAACCGGTTACCGAGGCATCGGTGCGGTCGCGTCTGGACGCGTCGGTGCGGAACAAAGTTCTGGTGTGTGATCTTTCAGCGAAGATAGCGGGCGACGTTCCGAACTTCAAAACCTCCTTCCAAGGCGTGCCGGCGGCGCCTTGGCTCTTTGTGAATCACCAACCCATGACACTGGCGCGCTGGCCGAATCTTACGGCCGCGAATGCCGGTTGGGCGAGCTTCACCAAGGCTGTCGATACCGGACTGCCCAAGGCCGACGCGACCGACCCTGCACTGCGTAAGCTGCATCCCGGCTCGTTTGTCTTCGACGACCCGCGGCCGGCCCGCTGGGATTTGGCGGAGGGCGTCTGGTTGCTGGGCTATTGGACGCATGATTGGAGCGACGAAGTGATTCGCGTCGCGGCCTACGACAAGGAAAAGAAAGTCATCACGCTGGCCGCGCCGCACAATTACGGCATCAACGCGGGTACCTGGGGCGCGGCGCAACGTCGGTTCTTCGCGATGAACGCACTGGAGGAGTTGGACGAACCGGGCGAGTGGTACTTGGATCGCGCCCGCAAATTGCTTTACTTCTATCCCAAAACCGATCTTCGCTCGGCGGAAATCGTTCTCGCCACTTTGACCGAACCGCTGGTCAAGGTCAACGGGGCGAAGCACGTGCGGATTCTAGGATTCGCCTTTGAGTATGGACATGCCGATGGCATCATCGCCCAGAATGCCGAGCAACTGGCGATCGCCGGTTGCGTGTTGGCCAACCTGGGCGGCCGAGGGATTTCGCTGAATGGCTTGGCAAACGTGGTGCGGTCTTGCGATCTGTTCAACTTGGGCAAGAGCGGCATCTCGCTCAGCGGCGGTGACCGCAAAACGCTGACCCCAGGCCGAAATCTGGCAGAGAACAACCACATCCACCACTTCGGTCTTTTCCAGCGCACTTACGCGCCGGGGATTGGCATCGACGGGTGCGGACACATCGCCCGCCAGAATTGCATTCACGACGCCCCGCACAATGCGTTCCTCTACGGCGGCAACGAGCATCTACTCGAATTGAACGAAGTCTATCGGGTGGTGATGGAGACGGGCGATGCCGGGGCATTCTATACTGGCCGCGATTGGACGAGCCGGGGCAATATTCTTCGGCACAATTACATTCACGACCTCGGCGGCGGAGACGCCGAGCACGTCAACACCATGGGCATGTACTTCGACGATTGCGATTGCGGCGACACCGTTGTGGGGAATGTTTTCCTGCGTGCCGGACGAGCCATCATGATCGGCGGCGGCCGCGATAACCCGGTGTTGAACAACCTGATCGTGGCCTGCCCCATCGGCCTGCACATTGATGCGCGCGGTATGACGTGGAAGCAATGGAACGATCCTTCCGACCCGAGCTGGTGCCTGGAGGATAAGGCCAAGCAGTTCAACTACACCCAACCGCCATGGAGTATTAAATATCCCCGCCTGGCGGCGATCATGCAGGAAGAGCCGCGCCAGCCGCTGGGCAATGTCGTTCGGCGGAACGTCTTCGTGGACTGCACCAAACAGGTCTGTGATTTCGACAGCGATGTAGAGAAGCTGCTCGATAAACTCGATATCGCCGGAAATGTCGCCGTGAACACCACCGGTGCGACGGAGGGCATGGCTAAAGCCGTCCTCTACCACGGCTTCACCAACTTCGCGGGCAGCAAAGAGAAGCATATCAACCTGCCGCGCGAAGACCTACTGGAGCCTGGCTCCTTTTCACGCTGGCGCGCCTGGCTCCAGAAGGAGACGCCGTCTTTTGAGACGATTCCTTTCGAAAAAATCGGCCTCCAGCAGGACGAATATCGTCGCACTCTCCCGGCCAGGGCAACGTCCCGTCTATGAGAGCATCTCTTTCCGCAAGTGCCGAAACCT
>CAZZFF010000236.1:0-3427 GCA_964653485.1 uncultured Verrucomicrobiota bacterium
CCGGCGCCCTGCGCGCCTCAAGCCCCCACACCGTGGTCAAATGAAACTCACACTCGTCCGCCACCTCTGGGGCGTGGATCACACCCCAGGTCTGGAAGCCCACCTGCCGCGCTGGCATGAAGCCGGCTACGAGCTGGCGGAGTCCGCCTTCCATGCCTCGCCGGACCGGGCGGGCCTCCAGCGCTTTCTCAAGGCGAGCGGCTGGGGGTGGATTGCGCAGGTGTTCAGCCGCGGCTTCACCCCCGGCGGCACGGTGCGGGAGCACCTCGACTCGCTGCGGCAACAAATCGAGGATTGCCTCGAACACCGGCCGCTATTCTTCAACGCCCACAGCGGGTCCGACACCTGGAGCCTGGCCGAAGCGGAGGACTTCTACGGCGCCGCGCTGGAGTTGGAACAGCGGTTGGGCGTCATCCTCACCCACGAAACCCACCGCATGCGTTGCTTCGGCAATCCGTGGACCACCCGGTCCATCCTCGAGCGCTACCCCGGCCTGAAGCTCACCTGTGATTTCAGCCACTGGGTCTGCGTGGCCGAGCGGTTGCTCGAAGACTGCGGCCCCATTATTCAACTCGCCGCGCAGCACTGCTGGCACGTCCATGCCCGCGTCGGTTTCGAGGAAGGCCCGCAAGTGCCGGACCCGCGCGCGCCGGAATGGGCGCGGCATCTGGCGGCCCACGAAGGCTGGTGGCAGACCATTTGGGCCTCCCAACAGCGGCGGGCGCTGGCTGTCAGCACGCTCACGCCCGAGTACGGCCCCGCGCCATACTTGCACACCCTCCCCTTCACCCAGGCCCCCGTCGCCGACCTCGCGGACATCTGCGACTGGCAAGCCCGGCGCGAGGCCGGCCGATTTGCCGATTTCTCCGTGCGCGGATTCAAACCATAGTATGGTTCCTTTTTTGCGCGCGCGGGGTCACACCAGTCTATACGCTCAAGCACTCTCCAAACTGGAAGGAACGGCCAACGAAGAACGCGGAGCGCCAAAACCCCGAAGAAATCAAAAACCGCGGAATACCCGAAATACACGGAAACACAGCGCTTTCCGCGTATTCGGCGTTTTCCGCGGTTCCCTGTCTCCGCTCGATCCGCATGAGTTCTGTGGAGCTTTGATTCTCTTGCTCTCTGTTGCATCCAAAGGCCGCCGTGAGAGGAATTGGGACCGTGAAGAGGTGACGTTACAGGCTTGTGATGACTAACGGCGAGTCACATAGTTGCGCATGAATGACCCGACTATACTTCGAACCCGCATCCTCTTGCAGCGGCAGACATCCGGGCTCTGTGTGCCCAGGCTCGCGGGCGCTAATACGGCACGCACGCCCGGTTGTCGGCGTTCCAGCGCTTGTTGACGCTGGGATTCTTTAAGTCCAAAACCTGCTTGACTCGCAAGCTCTCAGTGTGGGCGTCGCAAAAGCCCATGTTCCACCGCCCGCCATGACGCCACCGCCGTTCCAGCAAAATCACTTTATCGCCCGCCGGCTGGCCACTGAAGGCCGCCTGAGCGTTCACGTTTTTAAAGGGATCACACGAGTCGTCGTGACCCATATCCAGAACGCTGTATCCCTCCGGCGGAGCGAAACCCGGAATCAGGAGCGAGTCGCCAACGGCGAACATGTCGCTCGGGTTGACCACTTGGTTTTCGCGGGTCGGTCTCCAGGCGCCCTCTCCGTCCCATCCCTCAAAACACCCGGCCAGACCAAGCCCGCCACACCCGTCCTCGTTGTAACCGTAGCTCCCAAATCCGTCGGAGATCGAGAGATTCAGTGGATCAAATAAACCGTGCGCGCGATTGTACCCCGGACATGCATAAACCCCTTGCCCCGGCCCAAGCCAAGTAGTTAAGTCGAAGTTATAGTTGAATGCAGGCCACGAAGCTCCCACATAGGGCTGGAGCCCAACGTACCACTTCGTTTGCGAAGAAGCGACTGGCACAGGCACATTAGAGATCACTTCGCCGACGGTCGGACCCGGATAGCCTCGAGAGTCCTGCGCATACATGCTGAGGCCGAGGGTGATTTGGCGCAAGTTGTTGCGGCAGGCTATCGAATCCGCCGCAATCCTGGCCCGGCTCAGGGCCGGCAGGAGCATGGCGGCCAGGACCGCAATCACCGCTATGACCACGAGCAACTCAATGAGGGTGAATGCCAAACCGTCGGCGCGTGCGGCCGCGGCTCGCGTGTCTTGCCCCGATGTCGCCGCCCCAGAAGGACCCTTCATAGAGCTCCATTAACAAGCACCCCACTCCCCCATCCCATATCACAATGCCTTCTACACGTCAAGCACTTTCGACGATACCGCGGCGCTTTAATTTCTAATGGGTGCCCCCTTGTAGCGACCGGCTATTGATGCTGCGCGCGCGAAACGACTGGAGAGGGCGCGGGAGGCTTCAAATCTTCGACCGCTTCTCAGCCGCCCGAGGCTTCCACCCCACAGACCCACGGCGCCCGCCAAGAGCAGCAAGGCGCTACACGATGGCTCCGGAATCACCGTCACCGATACTTCATCAATGTCATCCCAGGCCCAGGTGGACGTCGGCGAGGTGTTGAGAAACAGGATGCGAGTGGACGGGGTGGTGGCCGTAACGGTGTAATCATGCCATTCCCAGCCCATGTTTTGATCGAATTGACCCGAGCTGTTGAAACTGACAGTTCCAAGCGACGCGGCCCCAAAGGAGGGACTCAAAAGAACCACCGTAGGGGGCATGGTATTGGGCCCCCATGCAGCCATGTAAAAGCTGAAGTCGTACTGCTGCCCCACCACTGTTGGAACGTCCTGGTAAATGCTGGCTTGAGGGGCCAGGCCGGCGGCGCTATGCCCGTCGGGACATTGAAGCTGCGACCCTGCCCAACCCCCATTCGTCAGATAGCCGGAGCCCGTCCAGCCGGCGAGAAGGTTGGCGGACTCGAAGCTGCCGTTGAAGACGAGGTTTCCTTGGGCGGATGATGTGGTTGGCCCAAGAACCACGCCGGCCGTCAAAAGTGCCGCCAAGTAGGCTCGCGCAACCGGCAGACGACGGGCACTTCCGCTAACCCCGCAAGCCTCGGCGGTCGCTCCTCCGTGCTGGGTGTTCATGCGCGCTCTTCTATCACCACGGGCAAGACCAGTCAAGAACGCAGTTCGCACGGTCGCACGAACAAGCCGCTTCGGCGCGGCCTCCGGAGTCCAACCCGTCTCTGCGTGTGCAACCCGGCGGTTCCGGAGCCTCGTTCAGGGCGTCTCGTTCCGTTCCAGTTTGGCTACTTTGGCAAAGCGGCGGCAATGACGCTCGGCGCCTGTGAATCGCGCCGCAAGAAATGTCTGCACCAGTTTCCGGTCACTGCAAGGTCGAATCATTGACACCTGAGGCAGCTTTATTATTTCTCCGCTTGCACTTGTCAGCGGCGAGATGATATTCCCGGAAAAGCGCCGGTTTGAAATTCCGTTCTTC
>CAZZFF010000237.1:0-3386 GCA_964653485.1 uncultured Verrucomicrobiota bacterium
ACGACCTCTTGTACCCGAAACAAGCGCGCTACCAGGCTACGCTACGCCCCGAACCTGAGCAGAGGAGACGATGGCGGTCTTTCGCGCCATTTGCAACCTCGAAATGAGAAAATCAATGCTTTAGAGCGCCGACCGCCTCGTCGACCGCCTCTGCGAGCACCGAGAGGCCCTCCCTCACGGCGTCCTCGGGGATGGTCAGCGGGGGCGCGATTTTTACGGTTTGCCCCCAGGCGCCGACGGGGGAGAAGAACAGGAGCCCTTTGTGGAAGCAGCGTTCGACGATGTCGTGGGCGAGGTCGTGGTTTGGCTCTTTTTTGCCGGGCTTGGTTATTTGGAGGCCGCCGACGAGGCCGCGGCAGGTCCAGCATCCAACGACGTCCGGGTGCCGGCGCTGGATGGCGGCCAGGCCGGGCGCCAGGACTTTCTCCATCCGGGCGGCATTGGCGGTGAGGTCTTCGGCGACGAGTTTGCGGAGGTTGGCCAGGGCGGCGGCGCAGCAGACCGGGTTGCCGGTATGGGTGCTGGTCATCGAGCCGGGCGGGAATTGGTCCATGATTTCAGCGCGTCCGATGACCGCCGAGAGCGGGAGGGAACTGGAGATGCCTTTGCCGCAGCAGATCAAATCGGGCGCGACCCCGTAATGCTCGAAGGCCCAGAACTTCCCGGTGCGCCCGAAGCCGGATTGGACTTCGTCGAAGATCAACAGCGCGTCATTGGCCTTGCACCAGGCGGCAAGCCGGCAGATGTATTCGGCCGGCGCGAAGTCCGGCCCGACGCCTTGATAGGTTTCAAACATGACGCCCGCGACGTTCTCCGGCTGCACGCCTTTTTTTCGGAGCGTCTCGACGAAAAGGTCGAAGCGGGTGTCTTCAGTCCAGAACCCGTCCGGGAACGGGACCTGGACGATGGCCGGGTCTTCGTTGACGATCCAGCCTTTTTGGCCCGGAATGCCGCCGGCCTGTTGAGCGCCGAGGGTGCGGCCATGAAAGCCGCGCTCAGCGCCGACTAGCGTGATCTTCTTTGTGCCGCCCTTGCGGATGCCATGGGCGCGGGCCAGCTTGAGGGCGCATTCGGTCGCTTCCGAGCCTGTGGTGAGCAGAAAGACTTTGTCCAGCCCGGGCGGCGCCAGCCGGGCCAGTTCCTCGACGAGGTCGGCGCGCTGCCGGCTCGGAAAGACGTAGTTGTGCAGGAGGCCGCTGTTGACCTGGTCGATGATGGCGCGGCGCACTTCAGGCGAGCCGTGGCCGGAATTGGCCACGACGACCCCGCTGGTCCAGTCCAGCCAACGGTTGCCATACTTGTCATAGACGAAGATGTCCTCCGCGCGGTCCCAGACCAGGGGCGGCTGTCCGCGCATGGATTGCGGCTCGAACCGGTGCAGCCGTTCGAGCGTGGGCACCGAGTCGGGGTGCGGCAACGGGGTGAGGATGCGGCGGTACTTGGTCTTGACCAGGGGGACGACGCGTGGAGTGATGCTGAATTCTTTGCCCATGTTAAATTGGTTTCTGGTACACCCGCTCGAACACCTTCCCATCCCCGACGCGGTTCGGGTCCACAATGGTGATGCCGTCCGGGCCGAACCGGGCGGAAACCGCGGCCCCCAGGCCGGCCTGGAGGTATTTGAAATTGAGGTCGCGAACGAGGCGGGCGGCGTGGATGATGGCCACGGTGATCCGCGCCTCTTCGGCCGTGGGGTAAGTCTCCGCCAGGCCCTGGCGGCCGGCGCCCAGGAATTTCATCCGGCAGACGGCCGCCAGGCCCGCCGTCAGGCTGTCGACGCCGTAGCCCACGTAGGCCCGGGTGCCGTCGGGCCGCATGACATCGCGCGTGAAATGGGTGTTGGCGGTGCGGCTGCCCCCGCCCTGGGACCACCAGCGCAGGCCCCGGTATTGCTGGTCGCTCTCGATCTTGCCGAGGGCGCCGACGATTTCGTGGCCTTGATTGACCGGTCCCTCGAAATCGGGCGGGGTGATCCAGTTGTTCAGGAAATGGATGCTCATGCCGTTGTCGAAATCCACGCGGACTTGCACGGCGTCATAGGCGTCGATGCCGTCGCGGACGAGGCGCTTCTTCTGGCCCACGGCGGTGAGTGAGAGGGGTTTGCAGCGGTAGTAGTGGCAGATCAAATCCACCCAGTGCGGTCCGACGTAGCTGAAGGGGTCGCTCTGGGCGGCCCATTTGAAGGTGCTCGCCGAGACTTCGAGCGGTTCTTCGAGGCAGGCCACGCCGTAGAGGGGTTCCCCGATGCGATGGCGGAGGTCTTCGCGAATCCGCAGATGGTCCGGGTCGTAGCGTTTGTGCATGTCCACGGCCACGATTCGGTCCTTCCGTTGCGCCAGCTCGATAATCCGGTCGGCCTCGTTGAGGTCCAGGCACATCGGCTTTTCGGTGATCACGTGGGCGCCGGCGTTGAGGCCCGCCAAGATGACCTCGGTGTGCAGAGGGTCAGGCGTCGCCACCGCCAGGACGTCCAGGCCGGGGAAATCGCGGAGCACGTCCAGCCACGGCCTTTCGCCCCAATAGGCCCGAGGCGCCAGGCCGGTCTGCGCCTGGAAATTGGCCTGGGCGCGGCGGGCGGATTTCTCCGAGCGCGTTGCGACGGCGGCGAGCTCGAAGCGGATGGGCGCCAGGTCGCGCGCCCAGGCATCAAGGCCGACGCGCCCCAGTTGGGCGCTGATGCCGCCGCGCTGCAAATCGGCATAAGCCCGCGCATGCACGTCCCCACCGAACATGCCCGCCCCGATCAGCGCCAGTTGGATGTTGCCTTCCATCGTTCTTGGATCTCTATCGCGCAGGCTTGCCTGATGCAATGCAATATATTCTGCGCGGACTTCGTTGATCGCTCATCTCTTCCAATCTATTCTGCCGAGGATGATCGGGACCCTTCTGAATGTGGCGGGAATTCTGATTGGCGGCATCGCGGGGTTGTACCGGCGCCGGACGCTCTCGCCGGGCGCCGAGTCGAATTTAAGGGTGATTCTCGGGGCGTTCACGGTCTATTACGGTCTGCGGCTGACATGGCTGAGCCTTGGAGGGTCGCTGGGACACATCTTCAAGCAGGTCTTCATTGCCGTGCTCGCTCTCATCCTCGGCAAGCTGGCGGGGCGGTCCCTGCGCCTGCAGTCGATGTCCAATCATCTTGGCCGGGCGGCGCGCCAGAGAATCGACGCGGCCCGACCGGAGGACCCGTCCGGCTTGACCTGCGGTCCGGGCGCCTGTTCAGCCGGAACGCCCGCTTCCGCCGGCGGCACCACTCCCAAGCGCAGGTTGAGCGAGGGTTTCAAGGTCTGTGCCACGCTCTTTTGCGCCGCGCCTCTTGGGCTGGTGGGGGCCTTGGAAGACGGCCTGTGCCAATACTTCTATCCCCTCGGAGTCAAGGCGGCCAA
>CAZZFF010000238.1:0-3311 GCA_964653485.1 uncultured Verrucomicrobiota bacterium
TACCTCATCATGGATGACAACAACCCCGCCCCGCGCCTGCTCTCCCGCCCGGGCTAGGGCATCTACAACGATTCCGCCGGCTCGCTCGAAGGCAACAGCCCCTTCCAGGTCGTCTGGCTGCCCGACGACGTGCGCGAGACTTTCCTGGCCAAAGTGCGCGCCCGCGCCGACCGCGAACACCCACCCCTTCCCGGCCCAATCGTATTCGAGGGCAACGCCCCGTCCGATGTCCGCGAGAACCCCTTGCTGCGAAGCCTCCTCGAAGCCCCTTCTCTCAAGCCCCTTGGGCCGCCCCGCGTCTGGCTCGGCGCGCCAAACTCGATCAAAGGGCCGACCGAAGCGGTCTTCACCCGGCAAAGCGGCAACAACCTTCTCCTCGTCGGCCAGCGCGAAGAGGCGGTGCTCGCCATCCTGTCCGTCGGACTCATCTCACTGGCCGCCCAGTACCCGCTGGGCGGGGCCAGTTTCATTCTGTGTGATGGCACCCCTGCCGGTTCGCCCCAACGCGCCTTCATCGAGCGCGTGCTCCGCGCCATCCCTCACCCGGTTGAACTCGCCAAACAGGCCAGCCTGGCCGCCATCATGAACAGCCTCGCCGATGAGATGAAGAAACGAGTCGAGGCGGCGGACGCCGAGGCCGCCCCTCCCACGTTCCTCTTCATCCACGCCCTTCAGAAATACCCCCGCCTGCGCTATGAAGAGGACTTCAGCTTCTCCTCCGATGCCGCCGCCCCGCCAAACCCGGCCGCCGTTCTCAACAACCTCGTCTGCGAAGGCACGCGCCTCGGCTTCCACGTCATCGCCTCTTGCGACACCTACAACAACGTGAACCGGTTCCTGAGCCGAAAGGCCTTCACCGAATTCGAGTTGCGCGTCCTGTTCCAGATGAGCGCCAACGATTCCGCCAGCCTCATCGATAGCCCCAAGGCAAGCCTCCTCGGCCTCCATCGCGCCCTGTTTTTCGATGCCCAGGAAGGCCGCCTCGAAACCTTCCGCCCCTACGCCTTGCCCGCCGAAGACTGGATCGAGTACGCCGCCCGAAACCTGGCCCGGTTGCACGCGCGGCCTGGCTCCGCCAAAACGCCGGGGGGAATGATGACCTTGCCGTAGAGTTTTTGCGGAACGGATTTATCCCCCACCAAAATGCCCACGTGGTCACAATGCCTCTGCGCGCCACCAATACGTTCTATCGCCGGCGCCAGCAATAGGCCAAGGAAGCTTGCCCCCCGGCTCCGGAGGAGGCAAACGGCAAGGAGCTTAAAAAATCGCTTTGATTTGGTTTGATTAGGTCGGATTCAGTTTGATTGCGGGGTCCAGGCGCCCATGGATGCGGGGGCCGAGGGCCGGCGGGGGGCCGAGGGCCGGCGGGGGGCCGAGGGCCGGCGGGGGGCCGGGTGAGGCGGGGGGCACGGCGTTGCTTCATGGGGCGACTATAATGCACGGCTACACATTAATTCATACACATAAGGTTTAGCGTACGCGGAGCGGGAGGGCGAGCGCGCCATTGGCTGCATTGGCTCTATTGGTTCTTTCTTCGCCCGCCTCTCCGCGAGCGAGGGAAGCCGCTCAGTCTCTCCGCCTCTTCAATGCCTCGCAGCGATCGTAAATGAAAGTCCACAAGTCAGGCTCGAAGCTCGCGAGCGTCGAGAACAATGTGACATTTCCGGCGCGGTGGCGGGAATGATGGAGGTATCCGCAGATATCGTTGACCATTTCGCGCCCCCTTCCCCAGTCGGCGATGCTGTCCCAACCACTCAGGCGCACGTCAACGGCGCCGCCGCGACGGACTCCGCCGGTAACGACCTCCAACGCGCCCATGACCACGCCACGCGAGCAAGGGCCGGCAAAAGCCACCGCCTGGTATTGCCGCCTGAAAAGCTCGCGCCGTTGAATCTCGTCTGGGGACGATCGGAACCCGACGCGGGCGGGCCGGAAGGCCACGCCCAACCGCTCGGCCAAATGCGTCAGGAACGCCTCGCGGGACTCCCAGGACTCCAGCGACCCGGGGGTCAGTTTCGCGAACCCGAGCTCGGCCGCCACGGCGCGCAAATCCGGCCAATACACCGCGCGAAATGGCGGACAGGCCGTGGACACGACGCAGCGATTCTCCCGCGTGCGAATCGCAACGTTGTCAAAACGGCCCCGACTGGAGATTTCGTTGTTCATCGGATGAGCCACGCTGCTCCTCGTTCTCGCTCACGACGCCGGCCCGTCGTGGGTCTGGCATGAATCAACGCCAGGGTTGCAAGTATCGGCTACGGGGCAGGAATCGTTTTCGCACCAGTTGCTTGCCGTGCATTTGTTAATTGCCGAGCAAATGTTGGCCGTCAAGCACTGGTTGGTTACGCAGGTGTCGGTATTGCTGCAGGTGTTAGAATGCGAACAGGCGTCACTGACGCAGTAATCTGAAGTACACAGATTGCTGCTAGTGCTGATAGGCTGGCAGGAGTCGCTCCATGAGCATGTGTCAATTCCGCAGGTGTTCCCGGCCGCGTTGGCGAAGGTGCTGCAGACGTCCCCCGAGTCGCACCCGCTTCGGCCCGCCTTGTGCGCGCACTGCTTCGCCGGAATGCGTGATTTCCACGCACAATGCGTGAGAATCACGCATTCCGGGGAAGCCACGCCCGGCCCGCATTGCGGAAAACCAAGCCTTTCTCGCGCGGAAGACACGTGGCACAGTGGATGCTTGCAGTTTCTTGATTCTAACCCTCAGCAAAGGCCCTGATATGACTGCACATGGATCGTTTGCATGGCGCCCCCTGAATGCCGCATGTCTAAGGACCGCCCGCGCCCTCGGCCTGTTGGTGTTGGCCTTTGCGCTCTCCGCCACGGTGTGGGCGCAATTCGATTACACAACCAACGGCAACGGCAGCACTCTCACCATCACGGGCTACACCGGTCCCGGCGGCGCAGTGATTATTCCAGACACGATTGACGGGCTGCCGGTAACAGCCATAGGATTAAATGCGTTCTATGGCTGCAATGTGCTGACCAACGTCACGATCCCCAACACCGTCTTAAGCATAGGGACCGCCGCGTTCTCCTGCTGCTATAACCTGGTGAGCGTCACGATCCCCAACAGCGTCCGCACCATCGACGATTTTGCGTTCGCGGGCTGCAATGCCCTGGTCAGTGTCGTGATCGGCAGCGGCGTCACCGACATCGGATCCGACATTTTCGATGTCTGCCTGAGCCTGACCAGCGTCTGTTTTCACGGCAATGCGCCGGGGAGCGCCGGGGTCATCAACATGTTCAACGATGATCCCTTAGCCGCCATTTTTTATGTCTCCGGGACGACGGGGTGGGGACCG
>CAZZFF010000239.1:0-3298 GCA_964653485.1 uncultured Verrucomicrobiota bacterium
CCACGATCAGGATGTCCTGCTCTCCCAGGCGTTCCGGCGCATGGACGGTGCCGTTGCGGATGACCTTGATCACCTGTGCGCCTCCGCTTTCCATATAATGGGTAGAAAGCAAATGATGGGCCAACTCAAGGTGCGGCGTTAGGCCGCCTCTCGCTCGCCGGAGCGCGGGCCCTGAGCCGGCTTAGGGTTACCCTCCCGGTTGTCGGGACCGCTTGCCGCCATGCCCGCAAAGCCGACTAAAGCCGGCGCCGCGGTCCCCTTCGTTTCGTGGGGTGGTACTAACCCGACTTTCGATACTCGGCCGATAAATCGGGTCAGAACCGCGGGATTCCTAGGTTTCCGAGAGATTTGTCGTGTTAGGTCTTCACTACACAGCCTCCGGATTCAGCTCCATTTTCACGGCGCTTGAGAGCTTTGGCGGAGGTTGCTCCGGCAGACTCTTGCCCAGGCGTTGGAGCAACAGTTTTGCAGCCTGGTCAGGCTGGGTATAACGACTCAGCTTCAATATTCTCCCGTCGCTGGTTGGCAATTCCACATCCAACATTTGTATCCCGGCCAGTTGGTCCAACGCTTGGCGCGGGGTCAACCCCGGAGCCAAAGGCCGCAACCGTTCCTGCAAGCTCACCCAGAGGCAATAGGCCTGGAAACATACAAAGATGTGCGCCTCGACGCGCGCGTCGTTTTGGTGGTAAACGGGACGGATTCCCAGGTCATTCTTGAAACAGCGAAACACCCCTTCGATCCGCACCAAGAGCATGTAAAGCTGCCATAGCCACTCCGGTTCCTTGTCGCTGAGATTACTGCGCAGGAGGTAATGGCCGTCGTAGAGTTCGGCCTCCTTCAACTTTTCTTTCTTCAAGGCAAAGCCGAACGTCTTGGCCGAAGGTTCCTCTTTTGGGTTGGGCCAGCGCACTTCCACCATGGAGGCCGCGCGACCGGCTTTGGCCTTGGCCGCTCCCCAACGCATCAACAAACGATCCCGTTGAGTTTCCTTGCGCATGCCTCGGAGGGTCCAGAGCAAGCGAGCCAACTTCTTGCGCCGGATGGCAATCTCCTTCTGTTGCCGCCCCTCGCTCCGGACCACCACATAGAGTTCTTGGTTCTCTTTGAAAAGCTTGACCTCAACGGCGTCTCGCACTTTGGTCCAGGGGGCGGCCTCCCACTGGCTGCGCGTTTTCTTGACCTGCGCTCGGGGTGTGCCCACCAAATATTTGACGGGCGAGGGACCCGCTCGTAGCGCGGTCAATTGATCGTCGGTGGGAATGCCCCGATCCATCAGCCACACCCGCTGAGCTTTACCGTAGAGCGTTTCAATTCGTTCCATGAACTGGGGCAAGGTCTCCTTATCCAGAGTATTGCCATTCATAACCTCATAGCCCACGGGAAAGCCCTCCGGGGTCACCACCAAAGCCAGAACCACTTGCTTGCAATCGGGCCGATGGTCGCGGCTGTAGCCATAGCGGGCCTTCTTGATGTCCTCGGCTTGGCCCTCGAAATACGTGCTGGTCAGATCGTAAAGCAGCACGTCCAGTTTGGTGCCAAAGAGATCTTTCCATCGGCCTTGGAGATGTTGGAAGAGTTCGTCGCGGTGTTGGAGGAGCCGATCCAGAACGCCATACAGTTGGTCCTTGCCACCCCAAACAAACCCCTCGCCCAGCAGATCCCCCATCGCGCTGCGCTCATACCAGAGCCGATGGCAGCGCCATTCGCTGCCCGGTTCGATGAGCCGGTAAGCGACCGAGACCGCCAGCGATTTGGCCCAGTCGGTTCCCTCGCGGCTCGGTTTAATCCGCTGACTCCAAAAGGAGTCCAGTTGGAGTTCGCGCCACAGTTCGCAGGCCAGCCAACAAGCTCCATATTGGCGCGGGCGCTTCAATCGGTAATCAGCCAGACGAACCAAAATAGAGGATCCAGCCAGGGACTCGGGCAAGGGACGGTCATCGGGAAAGAGGTTGAGGTTTTGGGATTGGCCCGAATCCTCATCAAAGACTCGAATGGCCTTGATCCAGGCGCTCTGCTGGGCGTCATTGATTTCCCCCAGGTAAAGCAGTGTCTTCTGAAACGGAGACTGGCGCCCGGCAACCCGAACATTTTCCACAACGCTGAAGTAGCGGTGCTCTTTGCCGTCTTTCTTTCGCTTGGTGGAGCGCAAAAACATAATCTGGCGCCAGTATGCCAGACACACAGGGGGAGAAGACAAGGAAGCGAGTCTTCACTACAGCCAAATCCAACAAAATCGACCGCAAAAACCTCGCTTTTACGGGCAAATCTGCGAGCCGGCCCCCGGAAAATAGTCAAAATCCCTTCCCAGTATCGAAAGTCGGGCTAATGAGCAATGGCCTGGCCATCACTGCTTGCGGCAGCGACATCGGGGGCGGGGCCGACCAGTTCAATTTTGAATACCAACCGCAGTCCGGTAACTTCGACGTCATTGTTTGCGTGGCGGCTCTGGCCGTCGTCGACCCCTGGGCTAAAGCCGGTTTGATGGCGCGGGAAACTATGGACGCCGGCGGCCGCTTTGCCGCAGCCCTGGCCACGCCGGCCATGAACGGCTCGTTCTTCGAATGGCGCGACCCCGCGAACAGCGCCAGCGGCTCCAGCGGTGCTTTTCCCGCCAATTATCCCAACACCTGGCTGCGCTTGCAGCGAGTCGGCAACATCTTCAGCGGCTATGCCAGTTATGACGGGCAGACCTGGAGCCTGTTGGGCAGCGATACGATTGCCATGCCCGCGCAAATTTATCTTGGCTGCGCCGTGGACAGCCACAGCACCAACCAAACGACGACTGCCCAGTTTGTCGGCTACGGCCCAACGGCAAGCGCCACCGTGGAGGCCGCCGCGCCTCTGCCGCATGAGCCTATTGGGCCCTCCAGCCGCTCAACCTGCATCGCCATCTCCGAGATTATGTACAAGCCGGCCCCGCGCGCCGACGGCTACAATCTCGAGTTTCTCGAACTCTACAATTCCAACCCCTGGTTTTACGACTTGAGCGGCTTCCAGATTGTGGCCGACAACATGAATTACACGCTGCCGGCCGGGACCATCCTCCCAGGCGGCGCCTACCTCGTGATTGCCGCCTCGCCCGCCGGCGTCCAAACCGTCTATGGCATCACCAACGTCCTCGGCCCGTACACCGGCAGCCTGAAAAAGTCCGGGACCATCCAACTCCTGAGCGAGGTAGGAGCGGTCTTGCTAACCGTGCCGTATTCCAATGTTTATCCCTGGCCTGTCGCCGCCGACGGAACGGGACACTCCATTGTGCTGTCCAATCCGACCTACGGCGAGGCTGATCCGAGGG
>CAZZFF010000240.1:0-3064 GCA_964653485.1 uncultured Verrucomicrobiota bacterium
GGCAGACCTTCTGCGGCGGCGAGTTGCCCGACCTCGCCGCCCACAGCCCCTTCGGAGGCCGCACAAAGTGACAATATTGTCTTGTGTTCTCCGTGGAGGAGGAGGAATCGGCGGATTATCGTTCGATTCAGCGGGGATGGTGCCTGGGCAATGAGGAGTTTCGGCGGGAGTTGCTGGCGGCGGCGGTGGAGCGGGTGGGGCCCAATCACTACGGCTCGGAGCGGCGCGAGAGCGGCGAGCAAAAGGCGCAACGAATCGTGTTGGAGGAGATGAATCGGTTGGGCTGGGAGGAGAGCGACCTGGAGCGGCGCCGCAAAGGGGATAAGGCAAAGGTGGTGGTCGCGCACCGGCTTCGGCGGGAAACGACGATGACGCTGGGGCGGATAGCGGAGCGATTGCACATGGGCAGTTGGACGTATGTTTCTAACCTGCTGAACGGGAAATCACTCCACTGACTTTGTGTCAATAGGGAGGACTGACACTTGCGCTCGAATGCCGCCTGCACCGGACCTGCGTTGACTGCGCCGAAGATGAAGATGTTTTCGATTTCATGTTGCTACCCTTGAAGGCCGCATTCCTGCCTCCGGTCGAAAGTGTGGCTTAACGCGCCGCGGACGCGGCCCTCTCCTCGGCCAAATCCTGCATCCGCTCGGCAGCCTTCTTCGTTCCTCGGCGCTTGGTTTTTTCAGAGGCGTACGGATACTCGGAGAGTTCCTTCAAAAGGCCGGGTATCTGCGCGGACTTTGCGGTTTGGATCCTGTCGATGATGCCTGTAGGCTTCGATTTCATAAGTCGTATGTTGTCATCCCTGTGGGCCGCGTTTCTGCCTCCGGGCGAAAGTCGACTTGACCGGGGCGCGGCGGGGCGCACACTCCTGGCATGGACACCACCTCAGAACCCAAATGGGACAAGGATAGAATTCAGAAGATGATCTTCGATAAGATCGAGGAGAGCACGCACCTCGACTACAAGGCAGCCGGCGCCCTGGAGCGAAGCGACAGAAAGAAGATCGATATAACGAAAGACGTCTCGTCGTTTGCCAATGCTGCCGGGGGCATCATCATCTACGGGGTCAAGGAGTTCTCCGAGGAAGAGAAGAAGCACCTGCCCGAGGACTTCAGCCCGATCGATGGGGCAGAGTTCTCGAAGGAGTGGCTGGAGAACGTCATCCTCGACAACATCAGCCCGAAGCTCGAAGACTTTCTGGTCACTCCAGTGCGCCTCGACGGGCTGCCGAACATAAACCCCTCGATCAAATGCCCCTCCTGCTATGTTGTTGCAATCCACCAGGGCGCCACCGCTTACCAGGCAAAGGACCTCCTGTACTATCGGCGCCACAACTTCAAAGCCGCCCCGATGGAAGACTACCAGATCCGCGACGTGATGAACCGGCGCAGGCACCCGAAGCTCGATATCAAAGTAAGGCTGATTCGCACGACCCATTGCTCGATAAGGGTCTTCGTGCAAATTCTGAATGTCGGAACTGTGCTGCCAAAGCAATACGGCGTACGAGTGCATTTGCCAACCATCGTCGATAACAGCAAGCTCAAGCACGCCACCGAACTGGTAATCCATGAGCAGGGTAAATTGAAATTCTGGCGATTCGACCTCGTCGGGAAAGCCCCTTTGTTTCCCCAGTCAGATGTTATCCTCGAAGAAGAGTTCTCCATCCTCTCCAACCACGCCACGGAGCGCGTGCCAGAACCCACGGGGGATGAAATCGCCTGCGCTCTCTATGCCGAGGACATGGAACCGATCCGGTGCAAGATCTCCCCGGTGAATGCACTAGCTGGCTGGGTATAACCTCGCGGGTCAGAACAGCGTGGGCTGATCATCCGGAGTGCTCTTCCTCCGCGTCATCGCCCCGCCGTCGAAGTGCCGCTCGGCGCGGCGCCCGAACGACTCGCGGGGGCCGCCGGCGCCGAGTTGGGCGAGCTTCGGGGGCTTCGCAACCCGGTCCTGAGCAAGTGTCAGTCCTGAATGGCACTTAGTTAAGGCGTCGATATTTGCGGGGGTTGTTTTTCCAGTAGCGGTTGCGGTGGGGGATCTCGCGGAAGCGGCGGCGAGGCCGATTGAGCAGCGGATAGGGCTTGGGCCGACGTTTGACGGCGCGGGGTTCCTCGCGGTTGGGGCGATAGGGGACCATCGCAAGTGTCAGTCACTATTGACACAAGCAAGCCAGACAGAGAGGCACCAACAAGGCTTCCGATCTCCAGGGCCTCACCGTTGAGGCGGCGGTAGCCAGCAGGTGGCGTGGGCGCCAGGGCCTCGGTGTCGAGGGCCCCGGTCAGCAGACGGTGGGGCGTCGGCGTTGGGCCGGGCCCGCAGGTGGCCGGGATGGTCGGCAGTGCGGGTCGGCGAAGGCTTCTGCGCCGGTCTGAACGGGCGCGGCAGCGGCATCGAGAGGGCAGTCATCGGCAGGGCGCATAGCTCCACCCGGGCGAACCGCGCCTGCCGCAGGTCCTTCTGGCGGGCCCGGACGAACCACGAGACCGTTCCGGCCATTGCGGGTGCATTGCCGCGGTGCAACGCGATGTTCGCCAGTGCATGAGCGGTCGTGTTAGGCTGCTGCCATGAGCGCAGTCGAACTGGCGACCGAAAAAGTGAAACGATTGGACGAACCGCATGCGCGGCAATTGCTGGCGTGGTTGGAGGAGCAGGGGGGCTCTGCCCGATCCCCGGTCGCGCCCTTGGGCGCCCAAGCGATGCTGGGCTTCGCCCGCCGTTTCCGTTCCCAGGCCCGCCCCACCGCGCAATGGATGTCTGAACTGCGTGAAGGGGAGCGCGAGTGATGACCTGGGTGGTGGACACTTGCTTGCTGATCGGTGCGTTCGCTTCGCGCTTTGACGGCCTTCTTACTCGCAATGAGGGCGACTTCAGGCGGGTGTTCCCCGCTCTGAGGATTCTCGTTCCGAAAGCGTAGGGAGGCGGACGTCGCCCGCGGGCCGATGGGGTCACCGTAGAAGGTTTGCCTCGGGCCGGGCCGCCAGGGCCTCCGGTCGAGGGGTCGGTCACCAGACTGTCTGCCATCGGCCTTGTGGCGGGTCCCGTTGGGGGTATCACG
>CAZZFF010000241.1:0-2914 GCA_964653485.1 uncultured Verrucomicrobiota bacterium
GGGCGAGGCTGATTTCAGCGCGGCGCTCGGGGCCGTCGTAGAATGCGACTTTCTCGACTCGCCGCCCGCGCTGGAGGAGATCCGCCGCGAGGCCGAGGCGATCCAGAAGCGTGAGCACCCGGGGGTGCAGGGCGCAGGCGTAGCTCCGCGCGGCAGTCCTCTCTTCGCGGTCGATAATGCGCACCTGGATGCCGGCCTCCGCCAGCAACACCGCAGCAAACAATCCAACCGGGCCGGCGCCTACGACCAGTACTTCGGTCTGTTCTTCACGCATTGAATTAGCCGGAACAATAGCTCAAGACGGCCAAAAAGTCACGGCGGAATTTTTTTTGAGATTTTATGCAATCAGGTATTGACAAGATTGCCGGCTTTTTATACAAGTGAATCGGTTCGGGTAGCGGATCGTTTTCCTTCAGCGGGATTCCCCATCCCCACCTCCTTGGCGAACCGTTGCCCGGACCTTCTTTTTTAAGAAAGGTCCGTTAAAAGCGGTTGGAGCCTCCCTCGCAAAGACAACATTGGAGCTTTGGGCGCTATTCCAGGTTGCTTCCAGCCTTCGGCTTGTCACGGGCGTTCCCCGCGGACGATGCGGGCGGAGATTTCGTCGATGACCGGTATCAGGGCGGCGACGGTGTCGATGATATAGTGCGGCCCGCAGGCGGCGAGTTTGGCGCGCGCGGCGGAGAGCCGCGCCTCGCGCTCCGGCGCCGGCATGGCGGCCAGTTCCGCCTCGGAGAGGCCGACCTCGTTTCCAGAGCGGATGACCGAAACGACCCACGCGCCGGCGGCATGACCTTCGGCCACGTCGGCGGCGGTGTCGCCGACCTTGACGAACGTGCTCATCGGATAGACATCGAGCTGGCGGGCGGCGTGGAAGGCCATCCAGGGGGCGGGGCGGCCCTTGCCCACGTCGTCGGGGCATACCCACAAATCAGGGGAATAGCCGCCCTGGGCCGCCAAGCGGATCAGCTCCACCATCATGGCCCGGTCAAATCCCGTCGTATTGGCGATCTTGATGCCGCGGTTCCGCAGTTCCGCCACGACCTGCGGCGCGCCTGGAATGACGTCGCTGTACCCCTTCAGGACTTCCCTCTGGAGGGGGGTGAACTCGGCATAAAGCTGCTCCAGCAATGCACGGGTCGGCTTGGTCTTGTGGCATGCTTCCCAGCGCGAGCTGACGGAAGGATCGGTGAGCATCATCCAGATGTGATCCAGCTTGTGCATGCCCATAGGGCCGCGCGCCTCCTCGCCGGTGACCCGCACCCCATGACGGGCGAACAATTCAACAAAGGCCGCGACCGGCCCCCGGCTCCCGTAGTCGAGGACGGTGCCTGAGATATCGAAAATCACGGCGCGGACGCCGCGCGGAGTTGGCTGTTGTGTGGTGTTCATTGAGGGATTATCGCGACTCTTGGCGGGCGTTGACGTTCCGCGTGTTCAAACGCGGCATTGACTTCGGCCAATGGAAATGTCCTGCCAACCAGCTTTTCAAAAGGGTATTTGTCGAGGTTATGAGACAGAAACTCCAAGGCCCTGCCGAGGTCGTCGGGAGCATAATTGTAAACGCCAATGATGCGGAGCATCCGCCGGACGATCTGTTCGCCCGAAAGCCGGGCCGGGCGCTCGGGGAACGTGGCGCCGGCCATGACGAAGCTGCCGCCCGTGCGCAGCAGTTCGACACCCCGCTCAATGGCCTGCGCATGGCCGGAGAATTCCAGGGCGAGGTCCGCGCCGCGGCCCGCGGAAAGTTGCCACACGCGCGCCCGGGTTTCTTCTTCGGGAGCGGCGGCGTCCATAGCCGCCGTGGCCCCAAAACCAAGGGCGTTCGCGCGGCGTCCGGCGTCCGGCTCGAGAACAACCACTTGCGCCGCCCCGGCGGCCGCGGCCATGGCGCACGCCGTTTGGCCGAGCATCCCCGCTCCAAGCACGACTACCGTCCGCCCTCGGACCGGCCCCGCATTACGGAGAACGGCGGCGACCGTCGCTGTCGCGCAATTGGCCGGACTCGCCACCAGGTCCGGGACGTTGGCAGGGACTTTGAAGATGGCCGTCTTTTCGGGCAGGTGGCAGTGTTGGGCCATGCCGCCGATCAACGCCCGGCCCGGGATGATCGCCTCATGGCCGAATTTCATCAGCCGTTCGCATTTCGAGGGCAGTCCGTTCCGGCAATAGAAGCACTCTCCGCAACTCCACACCATGGACCAGGTGACACGGTCGCCAAGTTCCAACGGATTGCCCGCGAAATCCCGCCCGCCCGCCGGGCCGAGGCCCGCGACCTCTCCCACCATTTCGTGGCCCAGGACGCCTGGGGTGGGGGAGGGCCTGCGCCCATAGTATGAATGCAGGTCCGAACCGCAGATTGTCGCGCAGCGGATTCGCACCAGCACTTCGCTCCCCTTCAAGGCGGGAATCGGAAACTGCTCAAGCGTCAAAGGCCGGCCGGCGGCGTGAAAGACCGCCGCGCATGAACTCCGGGGATGCGAGCAAGTCGCCATTATCAGGCCGTTTCTTCACTCGTTGATCCGCTCGCGCGCCGCTTTCAAAATCCCGGCCACCGTTTCCGCCTTGGGCTTGGCGCCGAGGCTGCCTTTTCCATGGACACGGACGCTGACGGCGTTGGCTTGCATATCGCGTGGGCCGACCACGAGCATGGTATGGACCTTGGCCTGCTCGGCGCGTTGGATTTTGCCGCCGATCTTGTCGCTGCTATAATCGCCTTCGGCGCGGACCATTCCGGCGCGGAGTTCCTGAACGATGCCTTTGGCATAAGCAACGAGCGGTTCCTCCTCGCCGATGGGCAGGACGCGGACCTGTTCGGGGGCCAGCCAGAGCGGGAAGTTGCCGGCGTAATGCTCGATAAGGAAGCCGATGAACCGCTCGTGCGTGCCCAGCGGCGCGCGATGGATGCACAGCG
>CAZZFF010000242.1:0-2904 GCA_964653485.1 uncultured Verrucomicrobiota bacterium
TTCAGGATGGCATCAGGAGCCGGGTTGGGGCTTAAGCCTCGGGGTGTAACGGGAGATAAACCCAGAGCAGGCCGTTGTCCTGTTCCGCGCGCACGCCTTCGGGGTCCACATCGAGGGGGAGGGGCACTTCGCGCTCGAAGGGGCCGCAATCAATTTCCATCGCCAGGATTCGCACGCAGCCGCCGCTTTCGCGACCCGGCTCGGGTAGCTGGCGCGTCCCCCGGATGATTAGGGAGCGTCCTTGGAGGCAGACCTCAATCCTGGTTTTGTCCACTCCCGCGAGGTCGATGCAGATCATGATAGACTCGTCGCACCGGTAAGCGTTGACCGCGGGCCTCCATTTCTGGCGAAAGTGCGGCTGCGAGAATTGCAAATTGGCCAAGTGATACGCGATCTCACCGAGGCGCTCGTGCAACTGAATCAGGCGCAGGTTATGAATATTGTCCATGACGAGTATTTCTCCGATTCCAGCGTTCAGTGTTCCTCATCTCTCAAATCCGTCCGGTCGATGACGTGGCGTTACCACGCGCGACCATACTGCATGGGGGCGGGCACGGCGTCCTTTTGATGGAGGACGCCCGCGGCAATGCGCGGCCAATAGGGTTGGCGCAGGAACTCCCGGCCCAGGAGCACAAGGTCCGCGCGGCCGTTGCGGATGAGTTCGTCCGCGTGGGTTGGCTCGGTGATGCCGCCGACCGTCGCCGTGGCGATGCCGGCTTCGCGGCGGATGCGCTCGGAGAAGGGCACTTGGTAACCGGGGCCGACGGGGATCCTCGCGTCCGGGGCCGTTCCGCCCGAACTGCAATCGATCAAGTCGACTTGTTCGGCCTTCAAGCGTGTTGCCAGTTCGATGCTCTGTTCGATGTCCCAGCCCCCGGGCACCCAGTCCGTGCAGGACAAGCGCACCGCGAGGGGGAACTTGCCCGGCCACACCGCGCGAACGGCGCGGGCGGTTTCGAGAGGGAAACGGAGGCGGTTTTCCAATTCGCCACCGTAGCGGTCGGCGCGACGGTTGCTGAGCGGGGAGAGAAACTGGTGGGCGAGATAGCCGTGTGCGAAGTGCAGTTCCAGCCATTCCACGCCCGCCGCCAGGGAGCGTTTGGCCGCGGCGACGAATGCGGTTTGCACGCGGGCGATGTCGGCCTCGCTCATCGCGCGCGGGGCTTTTGTCAGGCTCCCGCCGAAGGGGATGGCGCTCGGCGCGATGGTGGGCCAACCGCCGGCATCGTCCGCCAGGGAAGCGTCGCCTTCCCAAGGGGGCGAGGTGGATGCCTTGCGGCCGGCGTGGGCGAGCTGAATCCCCGGCACGGCGCCTTGCCGTTTGATGAACCGATTGATGCGGGCAATCGGTTCGACGTGCTTATCCGCCCAGATGCCGGCGTCGGCCGGCGAGATGCGGCCTTCCGGGGACACCGCGGTGGCTTCGGCGACGACGAGACCGGCGCCGCCCACGGCGCGCGAACCCAGATGGACCAGATGCCAATCTGTCGCCACGCCGTCTTCCGAGGAATACTCGCACATGGGCGAGACGCCGATACGATTGCGCAACGTGATGGATTTAATGGTCAGCGGCTGAAAAAGATGCGAAGGGCTGCTCGAATGAGTGGTCATGGGCAGGTTACAATAGCTGTGTTGTGGGTTTCCATCCGGGCGGAACAGGGCCTCATGCGGCGTGGGACCCGTCGCAGAACGGCTTATTGGCGGAGCGGCCGCATCGGCAGAGGGTCATCCGATTCCGAAGCTCGTACGGTGTGCCGTCGGAGGAGACGACAGGAACGCCCCCTCGCACCCAGATTGGCCCGCTGACCTGCCTGGCGGTGTCATGGATGAGCGCGAGCGACGGCTTGAAGTTCGGTTCTATGGGCTTGCCTGTCTGCCGGTCCCACGCCACTAACCGGCCGGCGGGACAGTGCCCAGCCTCATACTCCACGAGCCGCCTGGCTTCGGGATTATCTGTCTGCCGAACCAGGTTCCAAATCCGCCCCTTCGGGTCGCAGAACCGGGCGAAGGCGCAGAGGCCCTCGGCATCCGTGAGCGACATCGTCGGTCCGTCAATCGTCTCGGCCTGATTGAGGTAAGGCTCGCGACTGGCTGTTTCAGCGCCGTCGAATTGGACTTTTTTATGCGAGCCATCGCAGAAGGGCTTATTGCCGGACTCGCCGCAGCGGCACAACGCGTATTGGGGCTGCGCGGGGTATTTCTTTCCTTCCTTGTAGTCCAGGGATTCGCCCTCCGCATTGGTTACGATCGACTGTTCACTGAGCGACAGGCCACCGCTCACGAGGTAGGGGCCATCCTTTGTGATTTCGATTTTAGCGTTCATCCACAGTAAGGTAACACGCCGACGGGAATTGTCATGCGGCGGCGGACGTATCGCACGGCGGGCGCCCTTATGGAGTGCGCCGGCAGAGCGAAGCGTCCCGACGAGTCGGGATTTCGACCGCGGGGGACATCCAACACGCCAGGGGCTGCCTGAGCCAAAGCGGTGTCGCGCTTCGCTTGCCACCGCACTCCAGGGTGTGAAATGCTCCACGCCGTGTTCAGAAGCTCACCAGGCGAGGACTTGGGTTGCCGAAGCGGATGCCGCTTCTCAGAAACCCGGGGCGGTGATCGGCTTTTTCTGTATGTCGGCGGCGAGTTTGCGGGCCACAGGCTCAATGACGTCGGCGCGGCCCAAGAAGACAAATGCCAGGTCCTTGAGCGGGAAGCGGGTTGCGATGACCCTGCGGGCGTCGTCGAGGGTGACGGCGTCAATGCGGTCGAAGAACGTGTTGATGTATTGGGAGCCGAGGCCGTAAAACTCGAGTTCGCAGAGGGTTTGGGCCAACTGGTCGTTGGTCTGGAGGGTCGGCCCGAACTGTCCTTTGATGTAGGTTTTGGCAGAGTGGAGTTGCTCCGGGGTCA
>CAZZFF010000243.1:0-2577 GCA_964653485.1 uncultured Verrucomicrobiota bacterium
TACATTTTATTCTGCAAAAATCTTCTCCGGCCTCACCCACCTTTAATCATGCCCTTGGGGCCTTGGCTGCCGTCTTGACACTCCTGGAGCGTCGTGCATCATGTTAGTGTTATGTCCAGATGCGCTTCAAGAGAACCGGCCGCGCCATCCTGCCGGCAAAGCCGGAATGGCCGCCCATCTGACGCCTCCTCTTCGGGCAGCCAGGATGAGCAAACGGAGGAGGGCGATATGGAAAAGCGGGCAGTGCGAGGGCCGTTTGGGGATTTGCAGGGGTACTGGCGATTTTTCTGGGCTGGCGTGGTGGCAAAAAGAGTGCAGACCGGCGGGGTTGTGCCCTCGCAGCGGTTCCTGATCTCGAAGATGATTGCCCCGGTCCCCCCCGGATACGGGGGCCGGATCATCGAATTGGGCTGCGGCACCGGCGCCCTCACCCTGCGGCTGGCTGCCCGGTGTCCGGCCGCGCGCATCCTGGCCTGTGACCTCAATCCAGCCCTGGCAGAGCACAGCCGCAACCGCGTTGCCACGGCGGGCCTGCACCGCCGGGTCACCGTCATGTCCGATTCAGCCGAGCATGTTCTGGAAGCGGCGACTCAAGGAGGCGAGGGCAAACCGGATTTCGTTATCTCCGGCATCCCCCTGGGGAACCTCCGCGCCAAGCATGTGGTGGCGCTCGTCACCGCCGTTCGCCAGGCCCTGGCCGAGGGCGGCATGTATATCCAGTTCCAGCATTCCCTCATCGACCAGAAGAGAATTCGGGAGTGCTTCCACAACCTGCGAACGGTCCCTGTTTTTCTGAATTTCCCGCCGGCGGTTGTTTATTATGCCCGTAACAGCGGATGATGGAGCCTTTGGCGCTGAGAATTGACGCCGCCACGCGCTATTGCGCGGTGTTCGGCCGCCCGGTCCGCCATTCCGCGTCGCCGGCCATGCATAATGCGGGCTTTGCCGCACTGGGCGTGGATTGGCGTTACCTGGCTTTCGAGGTGCATCCGGAGGATTTGCCGGCGGCCCTGCGAGGGGCCAAGGCCATGGGCCTGATCGGGCTGAACCTCACCGTCCCGCACAAGCTGCTGGCTCTGGGGATGATGGACGTGCTGGATGAATCCGCCCGCCAGTGGGGCGCGGTGAACACCGTCCGGTTCGAGGGACGAGAGACCGGCGGCCCCTGGCGCCCCCTGGGCGAATGGGCCGATGCGCCCCGCGAGGTGCGCGCCCAGGGTTTCAACACCGATGCCGAGGCGCTCGCCCGATCCTTGCGGGAAGACCTGGGCCTGAGCCTGGCCGGGGCGAGCATCCTGCTGCTCGGGGCCGGGGGAGCGGGGCGGAGCGCCGCCCTCAAGCTTGCTTCCGAAAAGGCGGCCCGGCTCTTTCTTGTCAATCGCACGCGCGCCAAAGCGGAGGCGATTGCCCGGGAAATCCAAGCCCGCTATCCCGAAGCGCGGGTGTCCGTCGACTACCCGTCCGAGCCGGTCGATTTAGTCCTCAACGCCACTTCGGTCGGGTTGTCGCCGGACGAACCGTCGCCGTTGGATGAGCGGCGGTTTTGCCTGCGCCAGGCGCGGGCGGTGTACGATATGGTCTATCGCCCGGCGGAAACGAGGTTGCTAAAGTCGGCGCGCGAGGCCGGGTGCCGCGCCGCCAATGGCCTGGGCATGTTGCTCTACCAGGGCGCCAAGGCCCTCGAACTATGGACCGGCAAGGCCGCCCCGACGGTCATCATGCGCCGGGCGCTGGAAGAAAACGTCTATGGCGCTCGCCCCCCCGGTCTGGATACTATCCAATAATGTTCTCGCGCCTGTTCGATCCTGATGTGTGGTCCGCCGTTCCGTTCGGGTTCTGGTGCGTCGTCTTATTCATCCTGGGCACGGTGGTCGGCAGCTTCCTCAACGTCTGCATCCACCGTCTGCCCCTGGGACAGAGCATCGTTCACCCTCCCTCGCATTGTCCTCACTGTAATTACTCGATTCCCTGGTACCTGAATATCCCGCTGGTTACCTGGATTTACCTCCGCGCGAAGTGCCGGAACTGCGGCGCGCCGATTTCCGCCCGCTATTTCATAGTCGAGTTGCTCACGGGCATTCTCTTTCTGGCCTGTTGGGTTGGGCCGGGCCGGCAATCGCCGGCGCTCGCCCTCATCTACGCGGGTTTCCTGGCGGGCCTGGTGGCCGCCAGCTTCATCGATTTCGAGCACATGATCGTTCCCGATGAAATTACCCTGGGCGGGATGGCCGCCGGCTTCCTCTGCTCCGGGTTGGCGCCGCGCCTCCAGGAAGCCCGCTCGATGAGCGGAGCGATGAAACAGAGCCTGGTCGGGATGCTCGCCGGCGCCGCCGTTATCTATTGCATCGTGCGCGCCGGCAAATTGGTCTTCGGGCGCCATAAGATCGAGTTGCCCGCCGACACGTTGATTACTTTCACCGAGACCGGGGTGCAGTGGGAGGGCCACCAAGTGCCCTACGAGGAGTTGTTCTACCGCCCATCGGACGCGATCATGCTCCAGGCGCGCAGGGTGGAGATGGCGGACCGTTGCTACAAGGACGTGCCGGTTCGCTTGAGCGTGTCGCGGCTTTCCGTTGG
>CAZZFF010000244.1:0-2463 GCA_964653485.1 uncultured Verrucomicrobiota bacterium
TGGCACAACGATACCCGTTCCCGGGTAACAGTTACTTTTGGCGCACGGCGGGGAGGCTCCTTAATGCCAGCTCTCGGGGTGAGGCTGGTGATCGTTGTTCCAGCGCGCGCGGGGGGCCAAAGCCGCCCTCATCCAGTTGGTCTGCTTCCCGAATTCCACATGCGCGTCGCAGAACATAACGTTGCCGCCCCTGCTGTGGCGGGCAGCGATGAAATCATAAGGATCGTCGAAGGCGCCTGTGATGTCCCCGTCATTGGCCACCAGTCCCAGGGCAATCTCCGGCAGATCGCCGACGGCGATCATGTCCGCGGGCGCCAGGACTCGGCCCTCGGGCAAGGGTGGATTTCCCCGGCCGCCGCCCAATCCGAGAATGGGACTGGTCGGCGTAACCGCGATGTTGTCACGAGTGCCCAATGCGTTGTAGCCGTAGCTGGGATTCCAATTCAACAGGTTGGTCCATTCGAGGACGGGCTTCCTGGCGCCGCAAGTGAAGATGTTGCGGTTACCTCCGGCAAACACCAGGAGAGTGCCGTCCCAATTCGTTGACCCTTTCGCCCCCAGGGGCGAGGCGCTTCCCTGCCAAAGCGGGTATTTTTGATACTGGACCAGGTAAAGGCCAAGCCCCACCCCGATCTGATGAAGATTGCTTTTGCAGGCGACGCATAGGGCTGCGGCCTTGGCCCGGCCGAGCACGGGCAAGAGCAGCGCCGCCAGGATTGCGATGATGGCGATGACCACCAACAGTTCGATCAAGGTGAACCCGGCGCCGCCGGGCCGCGTTTGCTTGGCAATCTGTTTCTCGGATGAAAGGTCGGATGGCGGGTTCACACGTGTTCTTCCTCTGAAAAATGGTCTGCGGGAATCAGCCTACATGAACTGCCCGGTCTTGGGAAGTGTGCGTTTAGAGGCACACCGGGCAGCTTTTGCTCATCGCTGCCGCCTCAGCCCAGGACAATGAGCGCCAGCCTGAACACCAGCCAGTAACCGAATATCCAGAAGGCGGATTCTTTGAAAGAGACGCCGCTCAACTTCGAGAGTCCGATCGCCAGGACCGTCGTGCTCCACAAATGGAAGACGTTCAAGCCCCCAAGCACCCCGCGCACGGGATGGTCCGCCGGCAACCCGCCCGCCAACAACGAAAGCGCCGGCCGGGCCGCCGCGTCGCCCGAAGCGGCGACCAGCAGCGCCGTCACCACCGCTCCCAGGGCCACGATGCTGCCCGTCAACCCTGCGACCTCAACCGCTTTCCAGTAGGAAAAACGCGCGTCGAGAAACACCCGCCCGATGAACCAGACCAGCAAGGCGGACCAGGCGGTGCCCGCAAACGCCGCCACTGTGATCGTGAGCGCCGAGACCATTTGCCACCGGGCCGCGAGTGTCTCGGCTTTCCCTGCCTCGACGATTTGTCCAATGCCGGCGGCCTGGCCTTTGGGGGTAAGCGCGGCGGCCAGGATCACGCTTGTCAGGGCGACCAAGAGCGTCGGGACAACCCAGTTGCATATCCGCATCGGCGCGGCGACCACCTCCTCGAACACCTCCCCCGGGCAGGCCAGCACGTTGGCCAACTTGGCCGCCAGCGGCGTCGCCGCGGGCGGCGGGGCAGGGGAGGCCTGATTGACGGTGGGCATAGTCTGGTTCCAATGGGTTTGTTATCAGCCGCCGCCCCCGGAGGCCTCGCGCGAGATTTCGGCGCGCTGGAAAAGCCCGGCCAGGGCCAGGATCAAGAGGATGTCCACCGCGAATTGTATCGCCACACCGGCGCCCACGGCGATCGGCAGGCCGTTGGGCCACGCGAGGCGCTGGTACAGATGCTCCGCCGTCCAGATGGCGGGAAAAAACACCAGAAAGGAAAGCGCCACCACAATCACCGCCCCGACGGGGCTGGTCGATTGCCCGGAGCCGGCAACCTGCCGCGTGGCTGCGAGCAGGTAATGGAGATTCCAGACCGAGTTCAAGCCCAGCGCGATGGCGGGGTAGCCCAGTAACATGGGCGCCAGCAGGGACCAGGGGAACCGGCCGAAAATCAACAGCGGCACCAGCCCAACCCCCTGGCTGGCCAGCACCAGGAGGCTGGGCACAGCTACTTCTGCCAGGGCCAGCCCCAACGGCGACACCGGCAGCGTGCGGAACCCCACCAGGTGGCTGCCATCGCGGCGAAAATCAAAAGGAAACATGCGCTGCAGAAAGAACGCCAGCATCGCAATGAAGATAGCCACCCCGAAATGGAACGACAATTTCACCTCCGACGCGTCCTGTCCCGAGACAGGCCCGGTGCGGGAGCTGAGTAGGTGAAACTTCCAAAGCACGGCCGTCAGAAACGTCGAGTAAATGCCCACGAACGCGAAAGCCACCATCAGTTCGCGCCCGGAGCGTCGTGCAGCTACGAGGTTCTTCCAGACCAGGGCGCCAACCCCCTGAAAAAGCGGAATCCCAGGCAGCCTTGCCGAACGCCCCCGCATCCTT
>CAZZFF010000245.1:0-2453 GCA_964653485.1 uncultured Verrucomicrobiota bacterium
TTATCCACGAGCATGTGGATGACCCAGCTCACGGGGCGGAACTTCCAGTTGCGGTCGTAGAACCAGTCGCCGATCGAGGTATCGGTCTGCCAGGGATAGGGGTCAATTCTAGGCATGATGCCGCGTTCGAGGTCCTCGACCCAGCGGCCTTCGGATTTTTGTTTGCAGTTGTAGATGGCTTCGACCTGGCCGGCGTGGCGGGCGGCGTCCTGGTTGTAGAAGTGGGCGATCATGCTCAAGCCGACCTCATTGCCGAAGGGGACGCCGCCGTCGCTGTACAACAAATCGGGATGGTAGTTGTCCACGAGCTCTTTGATTTCGTCGTACCACTGATGTTGCCACTTGGGATTATTGCTGTACCAGGCGGTATCGCCGGGTTCTGCGGGGAAGTGATAGAGGTCCCAGTAGTTGGAGTTGGCACCGTCGTAAGGCACGCCCGCCTTCGGGCCGCTTTTGTCGGCGCGGTGGCTGCTTTGGAACCAGGTAAAGCTGGCCCCAAGATGTTCGGAGACACCGAAGCGCAGGCCGTATTTGAGGGCGGCCTTCTGCCATTCCCCGACCACGTCGCGATGCGGCCCCATATTGAAGGCGTTCCAGCGGTGGAGCTCCGATTTCCAGAGGAAGAAGTCGTCGTGGTGCGTTCCCATGCTAACGAAGTATTTCGCGCCGGCCTTTTTGTAGAGCTGCATCAAGCGGTCAGGGTCCCACTTTTCGGCCTTCCAGAGGGGGATGATGTCCTTGTAACCAAACTCGGAAGGGTGGCCGTAATGGTTGGTGTGATAGGTGTAGTGCTTGTTGCCCGGCTCGTACATGCCGCGGGCGTACCAGTCGCCGTCCATCGGCACGGCCTGCGGTCCCCAATGCGCCCAGATGCCGAACTTGGCGTCGCGAAACCAATCCGGGCAGGCGTAGTTGGTAAGCGAGTCCATGGTGGGCTTGAAAGGGCCGGCGGCAACGGGGAGCGCGCCTTCGCCGGCGCGCGCGCCGATTGTCAGGGTCGTGGCGGCCAGCATTGCCGCCGCAATTTTGAATTGAGTGTTCATTCGATTAGATGGCGGCTTTGATGATTCGGGCGGCGGTCTTCTCTTGCGCGGCATCCAGCCGTGAAGGGATCGGCACGACAACGGAGCGGCTGAACAGCTCGTCGCTGCGCGGACACGCGCCCTTGCCGTACTCCCGGACGCTGTGGCGGTTTTCAGGGAGGTCCCAGGGGTTGCCGGCCGGGGACAGCGGCACCTTGTTCACCAACTGCGGGATGTTGAAATAGATGTGCATGCCGTACTCGGCCACACGGACCGCGGTGGCCAGGCCCGCCGCCCGCATCCGTTGGACCGCAGCCTTGGCTTTTGCCTCGTTCTCAAGGAGGAGGACGAGGAACGGGCCGGTGTCTCCCGCCTCGTCGTTCAGGCGGCGGAAGGCGAGTCCGGGGGTTCCTTCGAGCATGGCCTTGATGCGGCTCTTGGAGGCGCGCATGTGCTTGATGATGGCGGGCAGCTTCTTGAGCTGAACGGAGCCGATGGCGCCGGTGAGTTCCGTTATGCGACGGCCGCCGCCCCAGGTGACGGCGCCGGTTTCGAGAGGGGCGCCATTGACCCAGGGGATGCCGAGGTCGTGGGCGGCGACGCAACGTTCGTAAAGCTTGGCATCGTTGGTGGCCAACAATCCCCCCTCGCCCGCCGTGGCGTTTTTGTTCCATTGGAGGCTGAACATGCCGATGGCGCCGAAAGTCCCGAGCTTGCGCCCGCGGAAGGTGCCTCCATTGGCCTGAGCGCAGTCTTCGAGGACCGGGATATTGTGGCGGTGAGCTATCGCCATAATGGCCTTCATATCGCAGGGCACGCCGGCCATGTGAACCGGGACAATGAGCTTGGTTCGCGGGGTGATCTTGCGCTCGAGGTCCTGCGGGTCCATGGTCAGGCTGTCGTCCACCTCGCATAAGACCGGGATGGCGTTGGCATTGACCACCGCGCCGGCCGTGGCGACCCAGAAGAAGGCGGGCACGATGACCTCGCAACCGGGACCGATTTCGAGCGCGGTCATAGCGGTGAAAAGAGCGCCGGTGCCGCTGTTGACCCCGAGGACGTATTTCACGCCGTAAAACTCGCGGGCAGTTTTTTCCAGCGCCTCGGCATACTTCGGCTTCTTCAGCCCGTAGTAACGGAACAGGGACCTCCGATGCAGCACATCCACCACGGCTCGTTCTTCGCGCTCGTCGAGCCAGTAAGCGCCCGGGAATGGGTCCGGCCATTTGAATTTCATAGTTCTGTTCAGTTAAGGCTGCGCCTGGTTTGTCTGTCCTGGGAAGTCTTTCTCGCGTCGTTTCCGCAGGGCATTCATATTATCGGACACGATGTAGATTTTACCGCGAATGTCAATCCTTTCGCCCGAACGAGGCCCGCCGCGAATTGCGCCAAAAGTTTTGTTACCCGGGGCGGGGGTGAAAGAGGGGCTAA
>CAZZFF010000246.1:0-2448 GCA_964653485.1 uncultured Verrucomicrobiota bacterium
GAACGCTACCCCGCATCCGCCTTCCCATCACGCACTCTTGCCGAAGCAACACGCCCGGCCATTGTAAAGGTGGACGGAAAAGACCATGTGGTTATGGTCACGCCATCGACCAACCCTTTCATGGGCGGCGGCGGCGAACCCGAAATGGGCACAATCGTCGGCATAGAGCCACTCACGGGAAAAATCCTGTGGAAGTACACAAAGTGGCATTGTCACGTCTCAGTGCCGAGCGCCGTTGATGCCGGTGAGAATAGAGTCCTTGTCGTTGGGGGCTACGAGCTCGGAGCGACGATGCTGAAAGTCGAAAGACAGGCCGATGGCACCTACGGCACAACCGAGGTGTTTACAACCAAGCAATTCGGGGATCAAACAAAGCCACCGGTACTGTACAAGGGCTTCTTTTATGCAGAATACAGCACGAATGAGCGGCGTGATGGCATGGTGTGCATGAGCATGGATGGCCGGATCATGTGGCAGACCAAGCGTTCACCTGATTTCAACAAGGGGAGTATAATCCTGGCCGATGGCCTGCTTCTGGCGACCGACGGCGCGAAGACGTTGTATCTTATCGAGCCTGATCCTTCTGGATTCAAGCAGCTCGGATCAGCCGAGTTGCTCGCAGAGGGAGGAAGCGGTTCAGAGAATGATCCCTTAGCGTCAAGGGTGGGGGGCAGGAACCAAAACTGGGGACCGATGGCGCTTGCCGATGGGAAGCTCCTCCTGCGAGATCAGACCCACCTGAAGTGCGTCAAGATTGCTCAATGAGAGTGAATCCTTGGCCGCGGATTGGGGCTGCTTCACCGGTATTGACCGCCCCTGGATGCCGCAGTACTCTGGAACCGATCGGCGCAAATGCTTTTGCGGGTTCCGGCGCCCCAATGAAAGCCGAAAGACTGAACGAAAGAGAACAAGCCTATGAGCGATGACAATAATACCACACTCACGCGGCGCCGGTTCCTGGCACGGGGGGCGATGGCGGCGGGCGCGTTGGCGCTGCCGTACTGCATTCCGGCCTCCGCGCTGGGGCATGACGGGGCCGTTGCCCCCAGCGAACGCATCGTGATGGGCGGAATCGGACTCGGAGGCCGCGGTTCCTATGATTTGAACTCCATGTTGGCCGAGCGGGATGTGCAGTGGGTTGCCGTCTGTGATGTCCTGAAAGGCCGGCGCGAAGCGGCCAAGAACACGGTGGACAACAAACAGGGCAATAAGGACTGTGCCATGTATGCCGATCTGCGCCAACTCTTGGCCGAGCGGACCGATGTGGATGCCGTCTTGATTGCCACCGGGGACCGCTGGCACGCGCTGGCTTCCATCCTGGCGATGAGGGCGGGCAAGGATGTCTATTGCGAGAAACCGGCGTGTCTCACCATGGCTCAAGGGCAGATGGTCGTGGAGACGGCCCGGCGGTACGCCCGGGTTTATCAAACCGGCGCCCAGCGGCTCAGTGAGCCGAATCACGTGTTCGCCATCGAAATGGCCCGATCGGGCCGGTTAGGCCAGGTTCACACTGCATACGCCGACATCCGTTGGCGCGACGGGATGCGTCACGACTGGCTGCCGCTGCAGCCCGAGCCGCCCAAGGACGAAGTGGACTGGGATGTCTGGCTCGGTCCATGCCCCTGGCGGCCTTACAACAGCGGCTATGTCAACGGAGGCGGCTGGTACCACTATTATGATTTCGCTACCGACGTCGCGATGTGGGGCGCCCACTCCGTTGCCCAGGCCCTCGCCGGGCTTGATATGACCAACGTCTCCTTCATCGAGTTCGAGTACGAAGGGCCGGATGCGACGATGGTGACGCGCTTGTCCAACGGGGTAAAACTGGTTCTGTACCGGGCTCCCGGCTCCGTTTGGGAACCGTGCAAGTTCTGGCACGGCGCCTGTGGTGAGCGGTTCGATGGCCCCGAAGGATGGGTCGCGGCTGCCGACGACTATTCAGGCCCCGACGTCTCTTCGCCGGCGTTGTTGCGCGAATACAAGAACGTGCTGTCGGATTACACGGCCCGGACACAGCGGTCACTGAACCACGTGCGCGATTTCTTCGACTGCATCCGGTCGCGCCGGATCACGGTGGCCAGTCCTGAAGTCATGCTCCGGTCCATGAGCATCTGCCTGGCCGCCGACATCTGCGAGCAGTTAAAGCGAAACCTGAAGTTCGATCTGGGCAAGACCGAGTTCGTCGGCGATCCCGAAGCCAACCGCCTGCGGTCCCGCGCAATGCGCGCCCCGTATATGGTCTGATTCATGGGAAGTCCGCCAACGCGTCTTTGAATTCTCGGGCGGTCGGCTTGCGAGTGCCCACCAGAACCGGATGCGTGCCCTTGCCGCGATCGTCTCGGATTCTCCAAGCTCAACTGCTCGCCCCGGACTTTTGGGTGGGCGGTTCCATGCGGCCGCTGTAGAAATCGTCCAGCAAGGTGAACGCCTCCGGGTCGTAGACCCTCA
>CAZZFF010000247.1:0-2444 GCA_964653485.1 uncultured Verrucomicrobiota bacterium
GCCGCCACAACGGCGCCGTCCGCTCGAACCACCAAGCCCGCCCCCCGGCCTTGAAACCGGTCACCCAAGTCTTCCCGTCCGCATCGTTTGTCTTCCAGCTCACCGCCGGCGCCGGGAAGTTGAGCGGAAAGACCGCCCCCGCAATCGGGTGTCGTATCTCCACTAACGGGTAATGGCCGAGGTCGTCCATCACCTCCCCCAGCGAACGACCGCCAGACTGCGCGAAAATGGCCGTTGCGCCCCCCGCCAACAACAGACCAGCCAATGTGCAGAACGACTTTTGCTTCGGTGTCATGGAACTTACGTGGCGCCATTAAGGCCGCAATGGCGCACCGTGTCAACGCCGAACGCCCTCCCCTCCCGGGCTGTCACGAGGTTGGAACCCGTTCTTCTGGCGGAGATTCCCCCGGCGCCACGGCGAACCATTTCCCGGCCTCTTTCTCCACTTTCGTATAACGGGCAGCTTTGGCTCTCTAGTGGGCGGACAGCCCAGCTTCCGCATTGGGAATCGCCAGGAACGTAATGCTTGCCGGCGGGAGTTCTACGCGCCCGGCCTGCGTGCGTTTGCCTGGCAGGTTCGGAAGCCCGTCGTTTGGCCCCAGCCTGAGTTCCTGTCCATTCAGTTGAACCTGCCCGTCGTCCAGATTCTTAGCGGTCAAAGTATAACGATCCGCCGGCACGGGAAGATCAACCGTCGTTGATTGCGTCCGGCTGTTATTGATCGCCAGGAGCGCAACACCGCCGCGATGGCCGCGCAGACTGTGGGCGTAAAGGTGCAGACCTTCCTGAATCGGGACACCCGACTCAAGCACCGTCGTTCCCATGAGTTTGCGCCACAGGAGCGCCGCCCAGTAGTTCGGCGTTGGCGTCAGGGTTTTTCCGTCCAGCAGTCCATAGTCGCTCGCGTCGAGTGTGTTGTGAATGACGACTTTGACACCGCCCTTGGCCAACCGCCCCAGTTGATCCAAATAGCGGAACGTATCCAGAAACGTGGAAGCCCACGGATTGCCGCCGCACGCGGCGTCGGCAGTTTCAGTCACCCAAATGGGTTTTCCGGAATCAAACTCGTCACAGAGATGCCTGTAAAACTCAAGCGTTTGATCCGTGCGCGCCAGCCATTCTTCGGACAGCGCGTCCTCGACGCTGGTCATCGGCATGCCCGTGCCGACGGCTCGTTCGGAGGCAGCGCCGTAGTGGTGATACGAGAAGGCATCCACACCCGGGCCGGAGGCGGCGAGAAGGTCTCGCGTGTTCAAGAGTGGCATCGTCTTGGTGGCCATTCCCCAGTCACCGCCAGTCTCACCGACTGAGCCGGGACCAAGGAGCAACATGTCCGGTGCGGCCTGTTTGACAAACGGAAGGAACACCTTGAAATCCCGCCCGTAGGCCGCGGCATCGTCGCCGGGGCCAAAGTGATCATGGATGAACTATTGTGGCCAACACAACCCACCATCGCGGACATAGACGCGAGAGCAAGCGCAGTTGCAATTCGGACCCATTTATTGTCGGCTACCATTTTAGACTAGGTTTATGGGCAGGTGTTCCTCTCACGGCGCGGAAGTGAGGAAGTCTGCCGCCAGGAAAGCCTCGGTTCGTGTGCCGACAACGAGGGCGGTTTCATCCACAAAGAAAAGGGGGCTGTGGTTCGGCGCCGCCTTTGCTGGGTCTTGCCCGCGCGGGGTGATGCCCAGATAGACATAAAGACCGGGAACGACCTTCGCGAATTCGGAGAAGTCCTCGGAAGCGCCGCCCAGCCGCCCCTTTTCCACATGGCCGTCGGCGGCTCGCTCCAGCACCGGCAGCATGCGCGCCGTGAGTTTCTCGTCGTTTATCGTCGGATCGTAGTTTTTGACGATGGAGACCTCGGCCTTCGCGCCCGCGCTCTCGGCGATTTTCTCCGCGGTGAGGCGGATGTCCCTGCGAACCTGCTCCCTGACACCTTGGTCAAAGGTTCGGATCGTGCCGGTCATGCGCACCGTGTCGGGCACAATGTTGGCCCTGGATCCGCCGTTGATGGTTCCGATTGTGACGACCACGGGTGAGGCCGTGAGGTCGGCCTTGCGGCTCACCACGGTTTGCAGCCCGGAGATGATGAGCGCCGAAGTCGTAATCGGATCGGTTGTGTTCCAGGGCATGCCGCCATGCCCCTGTTTACCGATCACGGTGATATCGAGGGTGTCGCTGGCCGCAAGCGCGGGGCCGGTGCGGTAGGTTATCTCGCCGGATCGTCCGGGCATCACATGCACGGCAAAGACAGCGTCCGGTTTCACCCACTTGAAAAGACCCTCTTCGAGCATGAGCCGGGCTCCCCAGCTTTTGGTATCGGTCGGTTCATACAGGCTGGGGCCTTCTTCCGCCGGTTGGAAGATGAACATGACCACGCCCGGCAATTGGTCTTTCAATCCCGCGAGCACTTCCGCTGTCGCCATCAGCATCGCCGTGTG
>CAZZFF010000248.1:0-2359 GCA_964653485.1 uncultured Verrucomicrobiota bacterium
GGCAGACCTTCTGCGGCGGCGAGTTGCCCGACCTCGCCGCCCACAGCCCCTTCGGGGGCCGCACAAAGTGAAAGAGTGCAAGGCCGTTTAACCTTGGGACCTTGGCCAAAGGTGCCGGGAGTATCTTGACCGTGCCTTGCCTGGGCTTTCGTTTGATGGTGCATCGACCGATGCGGAAGCATGAGCACGAGCGCGCAAGAAGTTGTTGAACGGTTCAGGGCGTTGCCGCCGCAAGACCGGGCCGACGTAGCCAGGTTCATCGCCGAGCATGACGATTCCTGGGTGCCGGAGTCCTTCAAGGAAGGCATGAAGGCGGCAGCGGAAGGCCGATTGGTGGACATGGAGACGGCCTTGTTCGAAACGCCGCCGCCGCGCCTGCGATGAGCTAGCGCTACCGGGCGACCGAACCATTCTGGACGCACTTCTACCACCTCGATCGCTCACAAAAGGAAGCGGCACGCAGGGCATGGCAGATTTTCAAGGTTGATCCGTTCGATCCACTTTTGCGCCCGTACAAGATTCGCCGTCTGTCGGCGCTCCAGGGCCGGGCATCCATGCCGTTGATATTGAAGGGGACTTGCGCTGCGTCTTCTATGTCCAGGATGATTGGGTCGTCTCGGTGGACATCGGAACTCACGATGTTTACCGCGGGTGAACGGTGCGCGCCGCCATTGCCCGCTTTGTCTTGTGTTTTCCGTGCAGGAGGGGGAATCGGCGGATTATCGTTCGATTCAGCGGGGATGGTGCCTGGGCAATGAGGAGTTTCGGCGGGAGTTGCTGGCGGCGGCGGTGGAGCGGGTGGGGCCCAATCACTACGGCTCGGAGCGGCGCGAGAGCGGCGAGCAAAAGGCGCAACGAATCGTGTTGGAGGAGATGAATCGGTTGGGCTGCTGAACGGGAAATCACGCCACTGAGTTTGTGTCAATAGTCAGGACTGACACTTGCGCTCCTTTAGCCGCCTGATCGTCCTCCTAAAAGGGATCTGCCGTGTTGGTGGCACGTAATCCAGCACTTGGGATTGGGACTGGGCTGGGCTGTAAAAGGCTCGGCCGGGTTCCCGTCCCCGTTCCCATAATAACCGAAAGGGCATCGGCCCTTTAACCATCACTGGAAGGCAACCCCTTATCCAATTGCGCCGCCAGCCAGCCAAGGACGCGGCACGTTAACCCAGGCATTAAGCTGAGGCTGATGTGACCGTGCGGCAATCGCCAGATCTCAGGCCGGTCCCATGCTTCCCAGAGTTCCTCAATGGGCTTCCTTGGCGCAAACAGGTCATGGATTCCTTCGATCAACAATATCCTTTCCTTCGGAATAAGGGGTTGAGCCGAAGTCAGGTTCACTGCCGTCAGGTCCAACATCTCATCCGAAGGTCGCAGCCGCTGCAACGACTCACGAATGCCAGGCCGCAGGATCAGTTTCGCCATGGAGGGATTGCTGCGCACGGCAGGTTTGGCCAGAACAGCAGCCGCAAAGCGTGAATCGCGGCACACGGTCAAACCTGCCAACCATCCGCCCATCGAACTACCCCAGAGCACCACGCCAGGACACCCTTGCTCCAATAACCACCCGGTTAGGGAACGAATTTCGGCAATCGCTTGCGAAGTTGCCTCAGCAAACAGGAGGTAATCTGGGCGACTCAACTTCCGGAATTGGCGCGGACGACGTTGAAAGTGGTAAGGCGCGACCAACGTTGCCGCATTGAATCCGACAAAATTGCATCGCCGGGCAATCAAGGGATATCGACACCTGTAGCCGATGAAGTCATCTCGACCGTGCAGCAGAACAATTACGGGCCGGTCTTGCCACCGTTCCCCACAGCGATAGAACCGGCCATGAACTACGTTGTTCTCTTCAAACACGCATGGGTGTGGCGTGGGAAAGGAGAAGTGCAGTCGATCTTCGAACGTGATCCGTGCCGGTTGGTTCTCGACAGGAACGAAATCCGGCCGTTTCAGAAACTGAAGGGCTTCCTCCAGTTGTGGACTCCGCCCATTGAGGGGCGGCCTGAGCATGGCCGAGACCTGGATGGTCGACCAGTCTACGAATTTGACCAACGACGCGATCACAACTTGGTTCTTTGACAGCATCGCCAAGGGTTCATCACGCTCAAATAGGGATATCAACGGCTCAGCCTGGTTCCTGTTCCCATTCCTCCAACCACCGTGAGGACAGGCGTCGTTTAGCCGCCTGGTCCAGGATTAATCAGTAGCCCTTGCGGATAATCGCAATCACCATAGCCCCAAGAAACAACGGAATTCCTGTCACGAAGGCCAGGAACACCAAGTCGCAAAAGGGGTCGGTTAAAAAAGGGGTCGGTTAATGAGATTGTCACAAATGCAGCATGGCCTGCTGGGGTGCG
>CAZZFF010000249.1:0-2317 GCA_964653485.1 uncultured Verrucomicrobiota bacterium
CGCCTTCTTCCCCTTTTGCATCGATTGGCACGACGCCAAGAAGCGCAACTTCCAGGAACAGGCCGTCATGCTTAAGGAATTGGGCTATGACGGTGTGGGCCATATCTGGCTGGACGGGGTTGCCGACCGGCTCAAGACGCTGGACGAGGCGGGGCTGCGGCTGTTCCAGATTACGATGACGGTCGACCTCACGCCCGGCAAGACGCCGTACGACGCGCGCTTCAAAGACGTCCTGGCCCTGGTCAAGGGGCGCCACGTCCAGTTCGATCTGCTGATTGGCGGCATGACACCGTCGGATTCATCGGCGGACCCGCGCGCGGTCGCCATCCTGCGCGAGATGTCGGACCTGGCCATGGATTCGGGCGCTCAACTCCTGCTCTACCCGCACGTTGGGAACTGGGTCGAGCGCATTCAGGACTCGGTGCGCGTCGCGGAAAAAGTCGATCGCCCGAATGTGGGCATCATGTTCAACCTGTGCCACTGGCTGCGCGTGGACAAGCAGCGTGACTACAAGCCGCTGCTGCGCCAGGCTATGCCCCGGCTCTGGGCGGTCTCGATCAATGGCGCCGACGAGTTCGACGCCGCTCCCGGCTGGGACCACTATATCCAGCCCCTGGACAAGGGCTCGTTCGACGTGGCGGGCTTGCTCAAGACTCTCAAAGAGCTTGGCTACGAGGGCTCGGTCGGCCTGCAGTGCTACGGCATCGGCGGGGACGCCCGCGAGCACTTGGCCCGTTCCATGGCCGCCTGGCGCAAAATGAGGGCCGGCCTCGAATAGGGATAGGGTGCGTCTCGGTTTGTTCCTGATGGGCACGAGTCCCAGAGCAGCGAGGATTGAGATTCGAAAATCTGCCGATAACCACTTCTCGATTAGGTTTTTCCGAAACCAGATGAAATCCCGGCAGCGCCGCTCCCGAGCCGTCTCGGCCCGCCAGGAGCCTGCGCCAGCCGCCGCGCCAGCGGGCCCTTCGCGGCGCCGGTGGGCGCGGCTTCGACCTTCGACTTTCGGATTTCGGGCTTCCCCAGGGTTGCGGATGGCGGCGGTGGCGGCGCCGTTCTTGTTGCTGGGCCTGCTGGAGCTGGGCTTGCGTCTGGCGGGGTGGGGCTATCCAACCTCGTTCTTTCTGAGGGCCTGGCAGGATGGCAAAGCGGTGCTGATTGAAAACCCGAAGTTCGGCTGGCGTTTTTTCCCGCCGGCAGTTGCGCGTTCGCCATTGCCGCTGTGCATTGCGGCGGAGAAGCCGGCGGGCGCGCTGCGCATCTTTCTCCTGGGCGAATCCGCCGCGATGGGGGACCCCGAGCCGGCGTACGGCTTTGGCCGCCAGCTCGAACGGCTCTTGCAGGCCCGGCATCCGGACAGGCGCATCGAAGTGGTCAACGTGGCGATGACGGCGATCAATTCGCATGTCATCCGCGAGATTGCGCGCGACTGTGCCGGGCGCGCTGGCGACTGCTGGATTATCTATGCGGGCAACAATGAAGTGGTCGGCCCGTTCGGCGCGGGCACGGTCTTTGGACGGCAGGCGCCGGGCCTGGCCTGGGTGCGGGCCAACCTGGCCCTGAAGAGGACGCGCATTGGCCAGCTTCTGGACTTGGGTTTCCACCGGTCCGGGCCGGCCAAGTGGGAGGGCATGGAGATGTTCCTGGACCAGCAGGTGCGGCGCGATGACCCGCGGCTGAACACCGTTTACCACCATTTTGCAGACAATCTCTCGGCCATCATCCAGGCCGGAAAAAGGTCCGGCGCAAAGGTGCTGGTCTCGACCATGGCCGTGGACCTGAAGGACAGTCCGCCTTTTGCCTCTGAGCACCGCCATGGATTGAGCGCGGCGGACCAGGCCCAGTTTGACCAATGCCTTGTGCGAGGCCGGCAGGCCGAGAGCGACGGGCGGCAGGCGGACGCGCTGGCGGCTTACGCCCAGGCGGCGCGCATCGATCCGGATTATGCTGAATTGGCCTTTCGGCGGGCTTGTTGCGAGATGACGCAAGGGCTGGCGTCCGCGGCGAGGACGGACGCTCAACTTGCCTGCGACCTGGACACGCTCCGGTTTCGGGCCGACTCGCGCCTCAACGAGATCATTCGTCAGACCGCGGCTGCCCAAGGCATTAAACTGATCGATGCCGAGCAGGAGCTGGCCCGGCGCGCGAGCGGCGGAGTGCCCGGTGAGGAGTCGTTTTACGACCATGTTCACCTGAATTTCAGCGGCGGCTATGCGCTGGCCGCGCTGTTCGTCCACGAGGTGGAAGAGGCATTGTTCGGCGGGACGGGGGACGGAGGGCGGAGGGCGGAGGACGGAGGGCGGAGGACGGAGGACGG
>CAZZFF010000250.1:0-2203 GCA_964653485.1 uncultured Verrucomicrobiota bacterium
GAATAGACAATAGACAAGGGCTGACGCTGGAAATTCCCTCCGGCTATTACGGGAGAATTTGCGGGTCGTCGTGGCCCATTTCCGGGGCGAGGGCAATTATTCATTGCGTTCTCGAAGGCTGTGACACATTTTCCTCCGGCGCTGAGAAATACGTGTTGAGATGAGTTTCACTTCCGCCCAAGAGGCCGCGATAGCGGCGCGCGGCAACGTGCTGGTCGTCGCCGGGGCAGGCACGGGCAAGACGCGCACGTTGGTCGAGCGGTGCCTGGCCTGCCTGGTGGCCGACCGACCGCCGGCGTCGCTCGACGAGATCCTCATGGTCACATTCACCGAGGCGGCGGCGGCGGAGATGCGGCAGCGGATTCGCGCCCGGCTGGAGGAGGAACTCAAGCGCGACCCGGGCAATCCGCATTGGCAGGAACAGATGGCCCTCTTTGACACGGCCCACCTCGGCACTCTCCACAGCTTCTGCCTCGAACTGATCCGGCAACACTTTTATGAGCTGGAACTCGATCCCCAGTTCGCCGTGCTGGCCGAAGAGGAGGCCCGCCTGCTGGCGGACGAAACGCTGGAGCGCCTTCTGCAAGAGCATTACGCGGGGCGCTCAAGCGCCGCCGAGGCCGTCCAGCAACTCATCCAGGTCCAAGGCGGGGGCTGGGACAAACCGATTCGCGCGCTGGTCCTTCGCCTGCACCATTACGCGCAGACGCTCCCCGACCCGGAGGGCTGGATGGCCGGCGAGAGAGCCCGGTTCGCCGCGCCCGAGCCGGACACCTGGCAGCAATGGCTGCTCGCCGCCCTGGCGGATTGCCGCGCTCGCTGGCTGCCGCCGCTGGAAGCCCAGGCCGCGCAGAATGAAATCGCCGCCGGCTGCGCGGCCGCACTTCGCTCTCTAAGGCCCGCTCCGTCGCGAGCCGAGGCCGCCGCCGTCCTGGACCAGGTCTGCGCCGCGGCGCGGGAATGTCCTCGAGGCCGGAAGACGGACTTTCTCAAGCCGCTCAAGGAATTCCTGGGCGAGGCGGAGTTCCTGCTCTCGCTGGCCCGCCTGGACGAGCGCGGCGATCCGCTCGCCGAGGATTGGAACTGGGTGCGCGGCCAGATGATCACCCTCCTGGAACTGGCCCGCGATTTCACAGCGGCCTTCACCGAGGCCAAACGCGAACTGGGCATGGTGGATTTTCACGACCTCGAACAGTTCGCCCTCCGGCTGCTCTGGGACGCCGCGACGGACAAACCTACGCCTGTCGCCCGCCAGTGGCGCAAGCAGCTTCGCTATGTGTTCGTCGATGAATACCAGGATATCAACGCCGCCCAGGACAAGATCATCGAGGCGCTGAGCCGCGAGGGTGCCATGGGCAACCGGTTCCTGGTGGGGGACGTCAAACAGAGCATTTACCGATTCCGGCTCGCCAACCCCCGCATCTTCCAGGGCTATGTGGATACCTGGCAGGACTCTCGCGGCCAGGTCATCCCGCTGGTGGACAACTTCCGCAGCCGCGAGAGTCTCCTCGGCTTCATCAATTCGGTTTTTGCCCTGCTCATGCGCCGCGAGTTGGGCGGTGTGGACTATGATGACCGGGCGCGGTTGCGCTTCGGCGCGGCCGGGGAACGGCGCCCCCTGAGCGCCACCGCCGACCCCGCCCCCGCCGTCGAACTGCACCTCCGCCTCAAACACGGAGGAGATGTCCAGGAGGACGACGAAACCGCCCAGGCCCTCGCCCAGGTGAGCGACCTCGAAGAGGCCAGAAAAGAGGCCCGCCTGGTGGCTCTGCGCTTGCGCCGGCTCCGGGCCGCCCGGCATCCCGTCTGGGATGAGGCCGCGCGCGGCTTTCGGCCCGTTCGTTGGGGCGACATGGCCGTGCTGCTGCGGTCCCCGGCCAACAAGTCCGAAAGTTACGCCAAAGAATTCTCCCGGCTCGATGTCCCACTCCAGGTTACCCGAGGCGGATTCTATGAGAGCACCGAAATCTCCGATCTCCTGAGCCTGCTCCAATTGCTGGACAACCCGCTGCAGGACGTGCCCGTCCTGGCCGTGCTCCATTCCCCTCTGGTCGGGCTCACGCTCGACGAGCTGGCAAGCATCCGCCTTGGCGTCAAAGGCGCATTCTGGACCGCGCTGGTCCGCTGGCATGAGGCGAAGGCGGGGGGAGGAGGGCGGAGGGCGGAGGACGGAGGGCGGAGGGCGGAGGGCGGAGGGCGGAGG
>CAZZFF010000251.1:0-2026 GCA_964653485.1 uncultured Verrucomicrobiota bacterium
CGACCAGGCCATCGCCGCCAACCCCGGCCCCGCCGCCGACTTCAAGGCCGGCAAGACCGCCGCCTTGAATTTCCTCAAGGGCCACGTCATGAAGCTCACCAAAGGCAAAGCCAATCCCGCCCTCGTGGGAGAGACACTCAGGCGAAAACTCGGCTGAACCGTGCGGCACGCGAAACCATTCTACTACGCTCCTCCGCCCTCACGCTCCGACGCTCCCCTCCCCTCCCGCCCAGGGTTTTCCCGGTGTCGCCCCAGGGTCCCTTTTAGGTATTTCCTGGGCGTCCGCCAACTCAGTCCGGCTTGACTTGTTGGCCGCATTTCGAAAGAATATACGGCGTTGTATGCCGGATAAGAGCAGTGTCAATAGCAAGCGGCTGACCCGCAAGGGCCAGCGCGACTTGGACGTTAGAATCTCCTTCCTGGAAGGGTTGGTGCGCCGCGACTCGCATTATATCGAGGCATTGCAAATCCTGGGAGACTCCTACACCCAGCGCGGCAGATTCGAGCACAGCTTGAAAGTTGACCAGCGGCTTTCCCAGCTTGAGCCCGCCAACCCGCTGGTCTTTTACAACCTGGCCTGCAGCTACTCCTTGAACAGCGAGTTCGATGCCGCCGCCGCCGCGCTGGAAAAGGCCCTCTCCCTGGGCTACCGCGACTTCAAGTGGCTGGCCAAGGACCCGGACCTTCGCCGGCTCCGCAAGCACCCGCTCTTCCGCGGAATCAAGGACAAGATACAGAGAATGAAGGTCAGGGTTACCTGATGAACGTCCTCGTTCACGGCCGCTCAAGGCCCTTTCGCACCGTCACCTTTGACGCCGCGCGCAACGCCGTCACGCTCATCGATCAGCGCCTGCTCCCGCACGAATTCCACATCGTCACCCTGGCCGACTTCGCCCAGACTGCCCAGGCCATTCGCGACATGGCCGTGCGCGGCGCGGGCGCCATCGGGGCGACGGCCGCCTATGGCCTGGCCCAGGGCGCGCGTGCCTTCCGCGGGCGCGGCCTGGACCCGTTCTCCCGCCACCTCCGGACCGTTTACCAGACCTTGAAAGCGGCGCGCCCCACGGCGGTGGACCCCGTCAGCGCCATGGACCAGGTCCGCGCCGCCATGCGCCCCGGCAAGACCGTCGAGGAACGCCAGACGCTCGCAGTCGCCGCGGCCGAAGAGTTCGCCAACGAAGACGTGCGCCATTGCCAGGCCATCGGACGCCACGGCGCCAAGCTCATCCGCCAGGGCATGAACGTGCTCACCCACTGCAACGCCGGGTGGCTGGCCTTCGTGGATGTCGGCAGCGCCACCGCCCCGCTGTACGCCGCCCAGGCCCAGGGCAGGGCCTTTCATGTCTATTGTGACGAAACCCGGCCCCGCTCCCAAGGCTCGACCCTCACCGCCTGGGAGCTGGCGCAGCAGCAAATATCCCATCAGATCATCGCCGACAACGCAGCCGGCCACCTGATGCAGCGAGGCAAGATCGACCTGGTCATCGTCGGCAGCGACCGCACCCTGGGCCGCACCGGCGAAGTCGCCAATAAGATCGGCACCTACGCAAAGGCGGTCCTGGCCCGGCGGCACGGCATCCCCTTCTACGTCGCCATCCCCCTCTCCACAATCGACTGGAACCTCAAGTCCGGCTTCGACATCCCCATCGAGGAGCGGGATGAAAGTGAAGTCCTGGGCGCATGGGGCGTGGTGGAAAGACCCTGCTCGGAGGCCGGAGTTCGGAAATCCGGGAACGGAAGCCGGCCCCCGGCCCGGCGCCGCGTGTATGTGCGCGTAGGCAACCCGGGCAGCGGCGCTTTGAACCCCGGCTTTGACGTCACGCCGCCGGACTTGATCACCGGCATCATCACGCCGCTGGGCATCTTTCAGCCTGGCGACTTCTGGGCCAACCGGCGGCAACTCGGTTGTCCGAGTGAATTATAGACTTGCGCGCCAAAGAAAGTGCTTTAGCTTTTCGCAGCGAACTCCACGGCGGGGTAGCCAAGTGGTAAGGCAGGGCTCTGCAAAAGCCTTATGCGTCGGTTC